>NZ_ADKM02000091.1 GCF_000178155.2 Hominimerdicola alba 8 | reverse complement strand
AAATCGGCTTTTCTGTATTATAGGACGACTGCGCGCCGATACTGCGCTACTTGTGCGCTGAATAGGTGAAAAAAGCTCCCTACGATCTTGTAGAAAGCTTCATAAATGTAATAAGGCTCCCAGAATCACTCTGAGAGCCTTGTTATTTCACACATATATAAATAGATCGATTGCTTATCAGAAAAGCTGACCTGAATCAACGTCTACCTTGACTGCAAACCTGTTCTGGAAGTGCAGTTCTTCCACAATAATAACTGCTGTCTTGTCGGGAGCGTTTCTGAGTGAGCCTACAAAGGTTATCTGTCCACCTTTTGAGTAGAGAAAACTTATTGATTTAGCATTGTCATCGAATGCAAGGCAGGTAAACGTGTCTGTCTCAACGGTATCAATGCCATTTCGTTTCGGCTGGTCAACAGCAATACTGAATTTGCAGTAGCTGCAATCCTCCACAGTTACAACGGATAAATCGGTGGTGATGCATCCTGTCATCATGATCTTGTTTAACATAGTCTACTACTCCTTTCAGTCCTCGTCACTGCAATCGTCCAGCCCGTGCAGGAGCTGAATATAAACGCACTCAGCTCGTTCATGCTCCTCGCCGTCGGCGGACATCATAAGTTCCAGGAAATATGCCTTTGCTTCTTCATAGTCCGTCCAGAACTCGCGCTTACCTTTGTATACAGTAGTGACTTCGTTTGTTCTCGGCATTGCCAATTCGGGTGTTTTCAACATAGCTGTTACCTCCATAAGTTTTATTGTAGATACATTATATACCACAGCAAACCAGGAGTCCAGCGCTGCGGAGAATCTGTAACTATTCTTGTGAAATGCGCAGCAATCATGATACTTTCCCCAGTGCAAAACCACAGTTTCATTTAATAATTCAGGGCATTATCGGTTAGTGCAGGAGCAAAAAGCTCTGCTGCTCATCTGTTTCATCATCTTGTGATGAATGATCCGTTCCGTTGATGTAATCTTCCATATTTTCCGCTTCATCTTCCTCGGAATACATAACAGGCTTACGACCTTTGGTTTTATGAAGTTTCACAATATCAAGAGGATACTTCATTTTTCTGTTGTAAAAGAACAGGATCGCCTCAGCAAATCCAAGAGAGCCGATGCTTCTTTCATGGGCGCTGCGAGTGATCTCTCTTATAGATCGCTCTCCGAGCTTCTCCTTGAAAACATCGTCTACAAGCTCCGTATCATAGGTAAAAATCAGCCTTGCCATAGCACTGAGCATATTTGCCGAGAAAGAGTTTACATCGCCCTCCCATGTACCGATCGTCAGACTAAGCACCCTTGTGAGATTTTGCAGTCCATATTTATCATAGATATTTTCAATGGTCGATATTGCACAGATAGCACCGACCTGCTTTGTCGATGAAATATGTAAGCCGAATGACTCCACCAGGTCTCTGATGATAAGCTGTTTATCGTTTCCTGCTTCAATATTGGCGACAAATATCTCATAAGGGCTGAGAGCTTTGGTATACTTCATCTGATTGGCGAAGATGTCGGCTTCATGCTCATAATACAGATCGTCATAGACCATACACCAGACAGGTGTATCACGGGAACCGGATACTGTTGCAACGATCTCTATGGTATGCTGACCATTAAAAACGTAATTGATGCCGTTTCGGCGGCTGACTTTTACAGGATTGATTTGATACAAGTCAAAATTCTCAACAGCTTTTTTGACGTGCTTCATAGAGAGATTACGCTGATAATCCTGACTGGAAACAAGGTTTTTGATCGGTATCTGTTCAAATATAACATTCGGTACATATTTCGAGTAATCTTCCATTTAATTTTCCTCCAATATGTTCTTTATTGTTGTCGAGATTGAAATGAGGTCATTCAGCACTTTTACAAGATCACACCTTGCCTTTGCTGACAGCGTTTTTATATCGGAATTGGCGGCGGTGCGTTTGATACTACTGATCCATGACGGGATTGTCAGCGTCAGACTTGATACATACGCATCAGGGTCAAATGCGGGCATATCCTTTACCGTAGCTTTAGCTGCAACAGGGATTACCGCTTTTTCTATATGATCTGCTCTGCCCTCAATGTCTGATGTTGTGACTTTTCCATTCTCAGCTGAGTTTGCAATTATCCGCTTTATTTCGTCTTCCTGCTTTTTGGCAAGTAGGATAATGTTATCCTGTGATACTTTTATTTCTTCATATAATATTTTTCTGCCAAAATCGGGGAACTCTGCTTTCAGACGATCTATGGCTTTAGCGTATTGCAAGTATTTGCTTACTGTAGAATGCGAGATATGAAACTCAATTCCGATTTTAGTGGCAGTTACACCTGAATGTGGTTTCCGTCCTGAAGAGTCAAGGGTGTATTGATTTGTTCCTGTGATATTCATGATACCAACAGTTCTTTCAGCTAAGTACTTTCTTCCGATAAGATAATGCTGATAGTTTTCAGGCAGCTCATGATTATGCAGGAGATCGGCACATATCCAAGATATTGCGTCCTCTCTTGATTTCAGTAGTATTTCTTCTGTATTAAATTCAATTTCATACTCGTGGCATATTTTATAGCGCTTATGCCCGTCTATGATATAATCTCCCCATACCTTGATCGGCTCACGGCAGCCGTTACAAACGATGTTCAACTCAAGTTCCTCATACGCTTGTCGGCTTAACGGCGGTATCAGACTTTGAAAATCAGGATCAGTTTTCAGGATTGGTAATTTCGTTTTCATAATCGGTCACCTTTTCTCCTGTTGTATCTTCGGGTGCTGTATTGTTATTATCTGTTATGCTTATGGTAGCATAATTTTTGAAGGTAGTGATCTCCATGATTCGGTCATGCTCTTTGTATGGCAGACCAAACCGACCTTTCCAATCATCAGGAAAATAGCCTTGTGAGCGCTCGGTATCACTGCCTGCGGCTGATCCCTTTGTAAAGACTCTATATGAGCCTAATTCAAACACGAGGAGCTTTATTCCCCTTGAGATCTTGATTTTTCCTATGAGCCTGTATCGGCAGTGAATATCCCAGCCCATGTAATCAAACAACATAGCGCTGAATATCTGAGCGGTTATGTATTTCGGCTGTCTCTTTCCGCTTTTACTATTTATAGTCCGCCAAAGAAATGCGTCCCGTTCGTCTCCCCGGCACGGGAGCAGTGCGAGCTGTTTCTTTGTTTTGTTGATAAGGAACTGCACATAGTCGGTCTCAGGGAACTTTTTAATGCAGACCATATTGACATATAGCTGACAGTTATTGAATGATATGGTCGGCTCATTGCTGTCAGATGCGTATTCAGCTCTTACAACATCTATTTCATCATCAAAAAAACTGTCATCTACCTCAATGTCTTCGGTTTCAGACATCTCAGCATTTGCCAATATCATAGAGGGCTGGACAGCGTTTCTGTATTCAGGTTCATTCATGGTTATCATCTGCTTTCTCAATATTTTCGATCATACTGCCGATCTCCGCTTCAAGAACGGACGGCGAAGTAACATCAAGCTCCTCTGTTATATATGGTATGCCCTCAGAGGAGGTATTCCACGTCTTATTATTTGTAAAGTTCAACAATTCCTTGATCTGTGCCTGACGGTAGTATTCATCTCCGAAACTCGCTGTCCAGTGCAAAGGAAATGCACGAATAGTCTTGGAACTGACGGGGGATACAACATCATCGCCTTCGGGTGGTTTATCCCGATAGAATACTTCGGTATCGGTCATTTTGAAAAGAATAACTGCCTCTGTTCCAGATTCATTAGATAAGCGCTCACCTCTGACGCTGTATTTACAGTTTGTATCCCAATCGAGCAATTCAAATATTCTCGGCAAAAACGCTTTACCGCCTATGGATTTTGGCTGATGATCGGTCTCTTTCAGGACACACCACTTGATCGCATTCTTGTTGTTCTTTGCCGCAGGACGCACTGCAAGCAGTTTTAATTCGGGGTGTATCAGCATTTCAACATATATCACTTTAGGGAGCTTTTTCAGGCATCCGGCTGAGAACTTGATATTAGAAGTTGAGAATGAGATACTGGTTTTCTCCCGTGTATTGAACAATTCTGCTCTTGCGACCTGAAAACCTCTGAGGTCAAAATCTCCTGCATTGACATTGATTTGCTGCTCATCCAAGAAAACATGACCGTCCTCATAAACGCTTGCACTGGCATTCCTGTAATCGTCTGCTGTAAAAGCTGCCCATTTCGGATTGATAATGACAAATCCCTTTAATGCTCCCTCATGTATAACACTGAGCTGTGGCAGTATCCTGCTGCAACCGTACTTGGCATTGCTTATCAGGCGCTGAACGGCTATAAAATCATCTCTTGATATGATAGCTTCATGGTGATCTCTCATAAGATACTGATTGCGGTCTTGCTTGTTTTTCTTGGCTTTATGGTCCAGATAGCTCGGTGTCCAGGTCTTTCTTGCAAGAACATCACCGCAGTGACGTTCATTTTCAAGCTGTTGCAGGACCGCCCTAGGAGACCATTTTGTATTTCCTTTTTTCGTTCTTCGCCCTAATCGTGTAAGTGTTTCAGCAATCTGAACACAAGTATACCCGTATAGGTACATGAAAAAAATCAGCCTGACCGTCTTTGCTTCTTCCTGATTGATAACAAGGTCACCGTTCTCGTCCTGATCGTACCCAAGCAGCGGCGGTGTCAGGAAGATTCCCCGTCGGAAACGCATCTCAATAGAGGAATTCATGATCTCGCTTTTGTTATGGCTTTCTTCCTGAGCTAGCGTAGAGATAAATGACAGGCTCATTTCGCTGTTGGGATTGAGTGTATATATGTTCTCTGTCTCAAAGAAAACACCTATCGGCGGCTGTAATTTTGCAAGCTCCCTGACATAGCCGATGCAGTCAAGGACGTTTCTTGCAAAACGGGATACACTCTTTGTGATGATAAGGTCGATTTTTCCTGTCTTGCAGTCCTGTATCATTCTTACAAATGAGTCTCTGTGCTGTAGCGATGTACCGCTGATACCCTCGTCAGCGTATATCTGACTAAGCTCCCAGCCTTCATGCCGTGACACAACATCGGTGTAATGATTCTTCTGAAGCTCATACGATGAGGTCTGATTCGGATCATCGGTCGATACTCTTGCATAGACGGCAACACGCTTATTGCTCTTATCACTGTAAAAATCCGCAGGCTTTATTGCAGGGATAACATCAAGCTCATTCGGGTCAATGCCCTTGTAACGCTCCCTTATTTTTGCTTTTCGTTCTTCAGGTGTAGTATATCTTTCTTCGCTGCCGATCATGCCCCATACCTCTTTGCTGTTTTAGGATAAGTCTATCATAGCATAAATACTGTATAAATAGAATAAACCGGAGGTCAAGACTTGACTTCCGGTTTAAGATTCATAAAATATTTTCAGATTTTATTCTTTTTAGCTTCTGTAAAAGCTTTTCGCATATTCTTGGCGGTCTCTATGATAGATGCTTTTTCCACGGGAGTACAGCCGTCAAGCACCTTTGAAAGATCATCGGCAGCGATAATGGTAGTTTCAGGTATATCCGGTCTCAGCAGTTTGTCCGTTGAGATCTGTAGTGCTTCGGATATGCGTATCAGTACGCTGACACCGAAGTCAGATTTTCCCATTTCGATCTTACTCAGATACGGAACGGAGATATCGGCTCTCTCGGCAAGTTCCGTCTGACTTATATCAAGCTCCTTGCGAGCCTGTTTTATACGCTCTCCGATAGGAATGAGCCTTTCTTTTGTATCACTCACGGCAGCTTCTCCTTAACCGATTGATTATCACTTAAACTATTATATAAATTATTTGTTGTAAATGGAATAAACGATTGACGAAGTTTTAACCGATAGTTTATAATAGATAAGGACATTTTGCAAAAATCGCATTCAGGAGGCTGCGATTAATGATAATAAATGCGAAACTTATCGGTAAACGAATAAAAGAAGTGCGTACAGCGAGAAAGATGCCGCAGATGCTGCTTGCGGAAAAATGCGATATCAGCGACTCTTATCTCAGCTACATCGAGTGCGGAAGAAAAACACCCAGTCTGGAGGTGATAATCAGGATAGCAAGGGAGCTTGACACGACAGTCGACTCCCTTTTGGAAGGCAATCAGAACACTGACACAGGAACATACGAAAAGGAGATATCGGAGATGATGAACGACTGCTCTCCGTATGAGAAGCGTGTTCTTTATGAGATGCTTCATTCCATGAAAGTGACGATCAGACAGAACAGGACACTGATTGAGAGTGAGATCAAGACAAGTATAAAGGCATACTGACCAAATTACAATAAACCCATAGTCAAAGGTTGTCTTATAGGCAAGCAATCTTTGTGAAAAAATATGCGATTTTTGTAAGATGCGCCATTTCAGGCGCTTTGAGGTTTCACACATGATTTTGGGAGAAGCAAAATCATGTCGCAAAATGCCTTTATTTCGATATGGAACTGTGCTATAATGAATATACCGATAAGCTCGCATATGATAACAATGGAGGTAATGAAAGATGAGTTGTCACGATATTGGCAGAGGTTTGAGTTCCGTAGTAAAAGTTATTCTTGAAAAGCTCGATTCAGGAGAGATAAGTGTCAATACAGCAAGAGATCTGCTGTATGCCTGCCGCAAAGGTGTTCACTGGTGTGATGGGAACGAAAACGAAGCAATGATACAAATGCATCAGATGCGGTGCGGATACTGTCTGAAAAAGCTGTCTGAGGGCGATACGATATACAGTCTTTACGACATTCCACATTCCTTTGAGAACGAACATCATCAAGAGATCAGAGCTATAGATGCAAAGGTCGCTGATTATTTCCTGTGCAGTGAATGCTTTGAAAAGCTGCTGGATACCATTGCACCGGGTACAGGAGCTGAAATGCGTAAGTATATCGAGGAAAAATGCTCGGAAGATTGCTGGCATTATCAGGATTGCCGCAGACCGTGGGAGATAGATGAGTGATGAAAATGGCTGAGATATGTATTGAAATCGACGATGATCTCTTGAAACAGCTCAAAGAAATACTCACACCTATGGGCTTGACTCCTGAATTTGTTGCGGAGCAGTTTATCCGCTTCTGTGCCGATCCTAATAATGCGGTACTTGTCAGGTCTTTGTTTGATGATTGGATAAAAAAGGAATGATAATATGGAACATAGGAAAATAAAGCGGAACAGACTTCAATGCAAGCTGTGCGGAGATATAATAGAGTCGAAGTATACACATGATTATGTAATGTGCAGCTGTAAGAAATGTGCGATTGACGGAGGCAAGGAATATGTCCGTTTCAGTGCGCCTAAGCCAGATGATGTTATATTTCTGACGGAATATGAGGATAATAAGGATTGAATTATGCATCTGAGGCATACTATCAATACCAGGTCATCAAATCAGCAGCATAGCTTTCTGAATAACTTTTCACTGAATTTCCATTCAGAAACTTGACAAGCACAAAGTACTGTGGTATAATATCATTATACTGAAAAATTATTCAGAGAAAATATTTTCAGAAAAGAAGTGATGCTATGTTTATCGGCAGAGAAAAAGAACTCAAGCAGTTAAACGCCGAACTTTCTTCATGGAAACGCAAAACGGCGGTGCTGGTCTACGGCAAACGCAGAGTCGGAAAATCCACTTTGCTGAGCGAAGCTGCAAAGAGCTTTGAGGGTGTCGTCATCAACCATATGTGCGTGACAAGCACCTTTGAGGGCAATATGGAGCTGATCTATCAGAGCGTTTCGGAGGGGCTCGGACTGCCGAATATCCGATTCGGCTCTCTCTTTGAGATGATGGACTACATGAAAACACTGGACAAAAAGATACTGCTCATCATTGACGAATACCCCTATCTGAAACAGACCAAAAAGAAAAACGAAGTGGATTCCTATATGCAGGCGGTCATCGACAGGCTGCCAGAAAATGTCAAGCTGGTGCTTTGCGGTTCGTATATCACAGTGATGAAGGAACTGCTGGAGGAGGGCAATCCGCTGTTCGGACGGTTCTCGCTGATACAGCATATCCGTGATTTCGATTACCTTGACGCAGCGAAATTCTATCCCGAGTTTTCCGTTCGGGACAAAGTCGCTTTCTATGCCGTGTTCGGCGGAAGTCCCTATGTTCTGGAGAATCTTGACACGGGTTTGACACTCCGTGAGAACATCGAGCGTCTGCTGCTGCCCGAAACGGGTCTGGTGCGTTCACATATCGAGAATGTTATGCTCAAAGAGATACAGAAGACATTCGATGCGAGGATATTGGAAATTCTCGGCAACGGCAAGAAGCGTTACAGCGAGATACGGGACAAAATTATAAGTAGCGAGACAGGTCTGCTCGACAAGCAGTTGAAAATTCTGCTCGACATGGAGACCATTCAGAAGACCGAGCCGATCAACCGCCGGAATGACAAGAAAAAACAGTTCTATGAGATCGTGGATAATCTGATGCGGTTCTATTTCACGTTTATTTTCGGCAAGGCGGGAACGATCGCCCGTATCGGTGAGGAACAGTTCTACAACCGAAATATTGACGCTGTTCTGGAGCAATTCGTCAGCAGACGACTTGAGGGCATCGCTCTGCAATACTTCCACAGAGCCGCTATGCTCGGCAACTACCCCGATATTGACGATTTCGGGAGCTATTGGTACGATGATCTTGCTACGAAAACAAACGGCGAGTTTGACTGCGTGATACGGCGTGGGAAGCAGTATGATTTCTACGAATGCAAATACTTCGACCGCCCCATGACCCTTGAAGAATGCCGTCAGGAAAAGGAACAGCTTGACAGCATCAAGGGCATCACCGTGTCGGGCGTGGGATTTGTCTGCACGGGAGGATTTGCGTTCGAGGGTGCTGAGGGATTCACACTCATTGACGGAAAAACACTTTACTTCAACGAATGAAAAAAAGCCGCCGCTCAGGACGAACCTGAACGGCGGTTTATGATTCTTGTCATCCGATTTTGTCATCCGCCTTGTCATCCACTTAGAATTTAGGGTGACAAATGGGTGACAAATCGTGTTTTCGAGCTGTTTGGCAAATTTTGTTAAATTTCTGAAATTCAGAAAACAACGTATTTTAGCCCTTCATAGCCTCTTCAACAGCAACTGCGCAAGCAACAGTAGCACCAACCATGGGGTTGTTGCCCATGCCTATCAGACCCATCATCTCAACGTGAGCGGGAACTGAGGACGAACCTGCAAACTGTGCATCAGAGTGCATACGACCCATTGTATCGGTCATACCGTAGGAAGCGGGACCTGCTGCCATGTTATCGGGGTGCAGAGTTCTGCCTGTGCCGCCGCCCGAAGCAACAGAGAAGTACTTCTTGCCTGCGTCAGTTCTTTCCTTCTTGTATGTACCTGCAACAGGGTGCTGGAAACGAGTGGGGTTAGTGGAGTTACCTGTGATGGAAACGTCAACGTTCTCCTTCCACATGATAGCAACGCCTTCGGTAACATCGTTTGCACCGTAGCAGTTTACCTTTGCTCTCAGACCGTCGGAGTATGCCTTGCGGAATACTTCCTTGACCTCGCCTGTGTGGTAATCCATCTCAGTTTCAACGTAGGTGAAGCCGTTGATACGTGCGATGATCTGTGCAGCGTCCTTGCCCAGACCGTTCAGGATAACTCTCAGAGGTTTCTTTCTTACCTTGTTAGCCTTTTCAGCTATACCGATAGCGCCCTCAGCAGCAGCGAAGGACTCGTGACCTGCCAGGAAAGCGAAGCACTCGGTATCCTCTTCCAGCAGCATCTTGCCCAGATTGCCGTGACCCAGACCAACTTTTCTCTGATCTGCAACAGAACCGGGGATGCAGAAAGCCTGAAGACCTTCACCGATAGCAGCAGCAGCGTCAGCAGCCCTGGTGCAGCCCTTCTTGATAGCGATAGCGCAGCCTACAGTGTAAGCCCACTTAGCGTTCTCGAAGCAGATAGGCTGAATGCCCTCGACCAGCTTGTATATATCCAGACCCTTTGCCTTGCAGACATCAGCGCACTCCTCGATGGAATTGATGCCGTATTCCTTTATAACGGCAAGGATCTGCTTTTCTCTTCTCTCATAAGACTCAAATAATGCCATTTTACTGATCCTCCTTATTCCTTTCTGGGGTCAACGATCTTAACGGCATCAGCAACTCTGCCGTACTGACCCTGTGCCTTCTCGAAAGCTGTGTTAGCGTCATCGCCAGCCTTGATGAAGTCCATCATCTTGCCGAAGTTAACGAACTTATAGCCGATGATCTCATTGTCCTCATTCAGTGCCAGACCTGTAACATAGCCGTCGGTCATCTCCAGATAGCGGGGACCCTTAGCCAGTGTACCGTACATAGTACCTACCTGTGAACGCAGACCCTTGCCCAGATCTTCCAGACCTGCGCCTACTACCAGACCGTCCTCAGAGAATGCGGACTGCGAACGACCGTAAACGATCTGCAGGAACAGCTCTCTCATAGCGGTGTTGATAGCGTCACAAACGAGGTCGGTATTCAGAGCCTCGAGGATAGTTCTGCCGGGCAGTATCTCAGATGCCATAGCAGCAGAATGGGTCATACCTGAGCAGCCGATAGTTTCTACCAGAGCCTCCTGTATAACGCCCTCCTTGACATTCAGTGTCAGCTTGCAGGTACCCTGCTGAGGTGCACACCAGCCGATGCCGTGTGTAAAGCCGGAAATATCCTTTATCTCCTTTGCCTTGACCCACTTAGCCTCCTCAGGGATAGGAGCAGCGCCGTGAGCAACGCCCTGTGCGATAGGGCACATTGTTTCAACTTCGTGCGAATAGATCATTGATAAATACTCCTTTCGGTTTTTAGGCGAACTTGCCGCCTTCTATAATATAATACTACATTTTACTTCTCAAATCAAGTCTTTTTACAAAAATTTTTAATTTGAGCTAACTTTTTCGAGTCTGTTTTAAAGTCCGCAGTTTGGCGGTTTGGATCAGAGTTAACGTTAGTTAAAACTAACTTACGAGTCAGATTTACCAATATCTGTTATCAAGTGAATATTTTCTGTATGAGGCGATGACGGTCTTTAACATATCGCATGGACTGTCTGCCGCAAAAAAGCGCCCACAGAACTTCTGTGAGCGCCTGATATCTGTATTCTGATGTGAGATCATTCAACGGTATATGTGAAAAGCTGACCTCTGACTTCTTTCCTCAGCAGGAAAAGTGTGATAGCTGTGTAGGTGATGATGCTGACAAGTGCCATAGGGTTTATGCTGTCATTGAGCGACTTCCCCAGATCTGCCGAGTGTGTCTGCATACTCTGAGGGATAAGTATACAAATATCTACCAGAGCGTGTATGAACATAGTCACCTTTAAATTGCCGCATCTGCAATAGACTGCGCCGAAAAAGAACCCCATGCCTATGACCGACACGACCTGTATGATAACATTGAGCAAAGACACACCTGCCAGCAGGTTGATAAAATGCAGACAGCCGAACATTGCGCCTGAAATGAATATCGCAAGAGCTGTGCCTTTAAATGTGTCCCTGCCGAAGAAGTCGCGCAAGGCATTAAGTATTATGCCCCTGAACATCAGTTCTTCACAGATGCCCGCGCTGAGTATCAGCGCCGCGATGCACCACACCTGCAAACTGCCGAAGTGCATACCCTCAGGCATACCGTATTCGGACACACCTTTATCATTGACATGGGTGAACATGCCCGACAGGAAGTTTATTATACCTGCAACTAACAGATAGCCGCCTGCGATCAGACCTTTGAGAAAGCCGTTGCCTTTCATTGTGACAGCCTTTTTCTTGCCGAGTGCAAAATAAAGCATGACGAACAGGAACAGGAAAACGGGTATCGAGCCTAAAAACTGTATCTGATAATCGTTGCTCGGCTTGAATTTCAGCAATCCGGTTATAAGAGCACCCGAAAGGCCGCTGATGACCAGATAGCCGACTATCGTACCGATGACCACTGCCGCAGTCTTTGCGCCCGATGCTCTCGGTGCGGGCGGCGGTGCGTACTGTCCGTCTGTTTGGATATATCCCTGTGAAAAATCGTTCTCCATAATTGTTTATTCCTTTCTTATTGATCTTCTTCAAAAGAGAATATTTCTTCAACAGTTGCCCCGAAAACTTTTGCTATATCCATAGCCAGTTTGAGTGACGGGTTATACTGTCCTTTTTCCAGTCGTATGATAGTTTCGCGCCTGACACCCACCAATTCGGCAAGGTCACCCTGTTTCATGTTTTGAGCGGCGCGGTATTCCTTTAATCTTGTTTTTAACTCAGGCATGGTCAGACCTCGCTGTCAACGCTTCGGGAGAAACTGCTTTATTGTTCATCGCTCATTCCTCCTCACAGGCGGGAGCCCTGTCAAGCCAGAGATATGCGCCGTATCTGACTGTCATATAAACGCCCAGCAGAAGGCTTGCTGTATCGAACAGCTGGTCGCAGTTCACGACTATATTATTGATACCTCGTGCGTTGTTCACGATAATTACTGCCAGCATCATAACAAACATGACTGTCAGTTCACAAACTGCGGCTAAAGATGCCGCTTTCAGCATGAATGTCTTTGTCATCTCGTCAGCAGGTTCTTTTTTACGCTTATGTTCAAAAAAGATCATAAGCAGTATCACCGCCATAGATACCATTGACAGAATGCCCAGACCATTACTGCCCAGCAGACGCGCACAAGTAAGCTCCAGTACGCTTTCCACCGTCATAACAGCACCGAATACCAGATTCAGCAAAGCCTGCCCTTTCTGAGTGATGGGTTTGCGGGGATCCTGCTTGTAGCGCTCTCTGTATATGGTTTCCATAAGTTCCTGACGCTCAGCGCGGGTCATATCGGGCTTCTTATACTTTTCATAAAGTTCCTTGATCGTCTTGTCCTGTTTCATTTTTTCTGCCTCCGTTTGCTCTGTCTATAGTTTTATTGTCTTTCCGCATCAGGTGATATATTTCTCACCTGATGTGATAATTATATCACTTCTACAGGCAGAAGTCAACAGAAAAAGTGATGTTTTTATCACTTTTGTAGGCTTACACAAAATCAGGGTAAAATAAATGTGATAAATACATCACAGTGACATATTTATCACATTTATGGGTGTCATCTTATTGTGACATGGGTAGGCAGGAGTCCTCTGCACACGGCATAGACAGGTTTTTCTTCGGGTATTTGCTCTTCCGAAACGCCTGTCGCGCACACCGTTGACAGCATACCGAGCACTGCCGCGCCTGCCGCAAGTGCCGCCGTGACCATTCTGATGATACTTCTTGTTTTCATTTGTTGTCCCGTTCTTTCTATTATATATCTTTTTTAAATGTTATCAGCACACTGTCGTCCTGCGGGCGGACATTCACTGCCGTCCAGCCCCTTGCGGACATATATTTCATGACCTGTGCTGCCGTTCTGAAACCCTTGTCGCGGGTCGCCTTGATTATTTTATACTCGTTCATTTTGTCATCACCTGTTCTGAATAGGGGATATCCCCTGCCGACTAACGTTCTTGTTCTGTCTTATAGTCTGTTGTTTGTTTCATCTTCCGTTTGATTTGAGTTTCTTTTCATATCGCTGTGCTGTCGCCCGCCGATGACATGCGCTTTTTTACACTATAGCTTTTCTGTCTTTATCTGTAGCTGTTACTGAGATGCTTCGCCGCCTGTTTTTGCTCTTCTTCCGCCGATAGACATGGTGAATATCCTGTCACTCATGAATATCCTCAGTGCGAGGAACATGCAGACTGCTAAGAATATCACCTGATAGATGAGTCCGCCGACATATACGCCCGTATTGCCGAACATAGCGTTCTCAGATGCCATGAAGGAGTGAGTAAAAGGTATCGCGTAGACGATATACCTTACCGCAGGCGACATTGTTTTTATATCAACGAACATCGACAGCATATAAGGTATCATAGTACACATCATGATGGGCAGTGTGAGCGTCTGTGCGCTTTTTGCGTCCCTTGCCAGCACGCCGAGTATCAGCGATACCGAAAGTGCTATGAGTATTGACAGGAACATCTGCAAGCCGACCAGCACATACTGTGAAGCGTCCATCGTAAGTCCCAGATTATTCAGCGCTTCGCTGTAGCCGCTCTCACCGCTGACATTGTCAAGCACGCCGTTCATCATATTCTTTGCGCCTATCATATAGACAGCCGCCTGCATCGCTGCGACCACCGCAGCCGAGAGCATCTTCGCGGCGATGACCGAGAGCCTTGATATGGGGGCAGAGAGCAGAGTTTCCAGTGTTTTGTCTATCTTCTCGGTGCTGACTGCATTGAGTATCATATTAGAAGACATCATGACCAGTACAAACATCATTATCGGCACTATCATGCCCTGTGCAGAGCAGAGCGACATAACTATGCTCGCTGAGATGTCCTCGCTCTTATCAGCAACTACTGTTGATTCTTCCAGCTTTAATGGTTCGTTGAGGAATGACACCTCACTGCTTGTCAGCTTGCCGTTTGCCACTTTTGTGCTGTAAACGACTTCCTTTACCGCACTTGACAGATAGTCAACAGCCACCTGTGAACCTGCATTCATATTCGACAAAGTTGCCAGCGAATTGAGCCGCTGAACGAATTTGACCGTTGCCGCTTCGCTCTTCTCAACACTTTCGGTAAAGCCCTCCGGGATTATGACCACGCTCTTCACATTAGCTTTTTTCAGTTCTTCGGCGTAGTTATCGGAAGTTATATCCACCGTATTGACTTCGCCGTCAAGAGCGTTTATATTGGCTGTAAGGCACTTTATCATATTGTGTGTGAACTCGGTATCATCAAGGTCACAGATGTTTATATCCATCATTGTTTCGGCATTGTCCTCGACGGCATTGCTCATAGCCTGACCCGCAAAGGAAAGTATGACGACCGACACTATCATCATAAGGATAGTCTGGGAACTGAGCATCTCGCGCAGTTCTTTCAAAAATAATGTACGAAATTTCATGCTGCTCTCCCCCTACTTGATATCTTTCTTCATAACGACAAGTTCAAATACATCTTCGAGGTTGTCTGCCTTGTACTTTTCTATCAGTTCGGCGGGAGTGCCTGTTTCCAGCAGATGTCCTTTTGCGATTATGCCTACTCTGTCGGAAACATATTCTATCTCCAGCATGTTGTGGGAAGAGAGCAGGAAACTCATGCCCTCTGCCGCCAGCTGTTTTATCATACGCCTTATCTCAAGCGCATTTATTATATCAAGACCGCTGGTCGGTTCATCGAGAATGGCGAGGTCGGGCTTTGACATTATCGCCCTTGCCAGCAGAAGTTTTCTCTGCATGCCTCGCGAATAGCTGGCTATCTTATCGTTGAGCCTGTCACCTAGTTCGCATATCTCTCTGCCTGTTTTGACATATTCCTCAGCCTGCGACTTGTTATCGGCATAGAGTTCAGCCATGAATTTAAGGTAGTCGATACCTTTCATGTTCTTATAAGCGCCTGCTTCATCGGGCAGGTAGGTGATACTCTTTCTGACCTTTTCGGGTTCGGTCAGTATACTGTGACCGCTTACCACAGCATCGCCCTCAGTTGCCTGTAAAAGGGTCGATATCATGCGTATAGTGGTGGTCTTGCCTGCACCGTTTGGTCCTATAAGAGCGAATATCTCGCCCCTGTGTACATCGAACGTGACTTTCTCGGAAGCGTACACGCCCTTTTTGTATTGCTTGGAAAGTCCTTTGACTTCCAGCACCTTTTCGTTTTCCATCATAATTCTCCTGTTAGTCATCTGCCCGCCGCTGACGGGCAGTAAAATGCTGTCATTAAACTGTCTTTTGTGCGCCTTACAAGAAAAGACCTCACAAAGCTTTCATCTTTTACTATATGGGGCTATTGCCTGCATTTTCTGTCGGATGAAGATCATTTTCTGCCGTATCGGTCATGATACCGCCAAAACTGCCCGCCATGCAGACCGCCGTCAGTGCGACCATGCCATTGATGTCGTCCGCCGCAGGGAGTCTGCCGTTAAACGCGAAAAAGCAACCTGCAATCAGCAATGCCGCCGCGATGCCCTTTAATGAAACTATCACAAGCTGTCTTTTATCAGCTTTCATTTTTATCTCCTTTTGCTGTCGGGGGGAACTCTGCTGTCCCGACTGCGGCAGATATGACGGCACAATGCCGTACACACTGCCAGCTTGCCGAAACGCACTGTAATATATACTATCCGCCCCGCGTTCTTCTTTCTTTTGTTCTCTCGTTTGTCAGCGCTGTCTGTTCTTTATCCTCAGCACAGTTGTGAATGCAAGCACAGGCAGTGCAAGCAGTTCAGACACGCCGAAGACCCTGATAAAAATGTCTTTATATTCTGTATCAGTCATTCCGAATACGCCCTGAAAGATCGCGCATATACCGATCATAAGCAGTGCCGCCGACCAAATCTTATTGATGTTTCTCTCTTTCATTTTGTCTGCCTCCTTTTGCTGTTTATCCTTTCTTTTGTTCATGCCGAAAGGGATATATATATCTTTCCCTTTCTTCATTCATATTATAGTACGATTTTATTAAAACGTGTGGATTTTTTGCGCGAATGGTACATTTTTTGTCGCGAATGGAAAACGAGGTCATTGAAAAGCCCCAAAATCCCCAAACGACAGGTTTCATGCCATTGCCGACGCACAGATGCAGTCCGTTTTGTCAATGCTCGCATCGATCAGCCGAAGCACCGTCATCTCATGAAGCGTCTGCGGAAAACGCCGAAAAGCACCCATACTATCAGTGCTGACATCACCACGCCCATGACTCCGCTGAAATGTTCTGACATTTCGATAAACTTCTGACCCAGAAGCCCTGTTACTGCCAGCACCGCCGCTATCGTCACACCTTTTCTGATATTTCTCTCATTCATATCTGTCATCACCTTTCATTAACGGGCAAAGCCCCGATACCGGCTGACGGGTCATTCTTTGTTGTTTTCCTTATTCTTCCTGCTGATAATATTTGAGGCATTTATCACGCTTGCAGAACTGCAGAAGCAAGCACAAGAAGAATAGTTCCCCCTGACTGCCGCTGCTATGCCCAGCAGCAGCATGACAGCTCCGATACCTCTCAGCGCATATACTCTTTTGTCTTTCATTTCTGTCATCTCCTTTACTGCCCCGTTTTTCGGGGAATGTTATCTCTTTTGTCTGACTTATCAACTATTGAAGCGGTATATCCAATTAGATAATACCACCAGACCTATACCGCTGCATAAGCAGACAGTTGAAACAGCGCCTGCGCCAAAGACCTTAGTTATGCCTGTTATGAACAGCAACGCCGCCAGTATCCTCAATACCATAATAATTCTCTTTGCTTTCATGATGTACTCCTTTCTTACGGGGACACGCCCCACAACTGTCTCTTTAATGTTGTTTACTGTTATTTCTGTTATGACTGTTATTGCAGCCTTAACTGTATGTATACAGTATACACAGTTTACACAGTTTTGTCAATATAGTTCGCTGATAATCGTATAGATATACAATGAATGCAGCACAATCCGCTTTTGCTTTTGTGCATTATCACATAAAATGGCATATTTCTGCGCTGTTTATGACCTTTGGACTGTATATATCACACCCGAACTGTGTATATCACGACCGCTGACTGTATATACACAGTTATTTTCTGTAAGACCGACCGCATCACGCAAATGCCTAAATTTTGTGCAAAATGCCACGCTGTAAAATTTGCATTTTTTCAAGAGATGTAGTATAATATATGATGTATGAGTATTTTTATTTAAAAGGAAGATGAAAATGATTTTCAAACTGCTTTTCGGTAACACATTTGATTTTTTTGACGAGGGCGATATATCAAAATATTCGCTGTTCATTGTCTTGATGATAGCTTTTGCCTTTTGGTCGAGTTTTCTTGCGCTGAAATTTTTCCGCAATATACTCCCTAAAGACCAGGGACGAGAGTTCGCGGTGAACGGCGAACTTTCACAGGGCAAGGCAAGAGGGTGCGGGCTGATATTCATGACCACGTTCACGCTGACAGCCGCACTGTTCATCCCGCTGACGCTTGAATATGTCATCTATCTGGCGCTTATCTACGCCGCAATGCTGACAGGCTATTTAGACGACGCTTCAAAAGTACCGTGGGGCCGACTTAAGAAAGGTCTGCTGGACCTTGCGATATCGCTGGGCGCTGCCATAGACCAGTGGTGGTACTCGACAACTGTGCCTGCTGAACACAGCATGGTGCCTGTAAAGATGCCGCTTCTGCATCTCAGCTTTCATCTGCCTGCTGTGATCTACATCGCGCTGGCGGCGATGCTTGTGTGGACTGCCATAAACGTGACCAACTGCACCGATGGTGTGGACGGGCTGTGTGCTTCGCTGGTAATGACGGTGATGCTGGGCTTTGTCATCACAAGCGGTGTGCTTTCGCAGACAGTCTGCAAGAACTTTGAACATCTTGTACCTGTTATTATGCTTGCGACACTGGCGGCTTACCTCTGGTTCAACTGTTCGCCGTCTACGATGCTGATGGGCGATGCGGGTTCGCGTGCGCTGGGCGTTATGCTGGCAGTGCTGTTCCTTGTGACGGGCAACCCATTCGGTTTCATACCCGCCTGCATAGTCATCATACTTGACGGCGGTCTTAGCCTGCTGAAGATCAGCTTTATACGCTTCCTTAAGATGAAGAACTTCATGAAGGATATACGCACACCTCTGCACGACCACTGCCGCAAGAACAAGGGCTGGTCGGACACACAGGTGGTACTGAGATCTGTCATCATACAGCTGGTGATAGATATACTCTATCTGTCAGCCATCAACGGCGGCAATCTTCTTGGGGTAAGATGAAGCGCCTGCGATGCGTGATGCGTGTTACAGCTAAGACTTCGGCTTACAAAAAACAGATATAAAGAACAGAAAGACGATGCGGACACAAGGATCTCTTACGCTGCTGTGTCCACATTAAAAGACAGGTGAGATACAATAAAACGGATCATAAAGAAATACTTCAAATATATCCTTGATGTGGGATTTATAGGCATTATAATGTGGCTGACTTTCCGTCTGCTGTTTTCGGGACAGGAACTTTCCGAGATAATCAAAGACCTTAAGACTGCCAACATGGGCTGGATAGCTGTGGGACTGGTGCTGACATTCTGCTTTGTGGCGGGCGAAAGCTGCATAATACATTACACGCTGAGAGTCTGCAAACAGAAAGTACCCTTTGCAAGCTGTCTTAAATACTCGTTCATCGGGTTCTTTTTCAGTTACATAACGCCGTCATCTTCGGGCGGACAGCCTGCACAGATGTACTATATGAAAAAAGACGGTGTGAAGATAGGATTCTCGACACTGGTAATGCTGCTGGTGACCATAGCATACAAATCGGTGCTGGTGATACTGGGGCTTCTGCTGCTGATATTCAATTTCGGCGCAGTATACAACTACGGCGGCAGACTTGCATGGCTGCTGGTTATAGGTTTTGTGCTGAACTGTGCATTCATCGCGGGGCTGACATTCATAATAACCAAACCCGACTGGGCAAGGCGTGCGGGCATAACGATACTCAACAAGCTGACAGACTGGAAGATAGTCAAAGAAAAAAATCACGGCAAGTGGATAGACAAGATAAACCGAATCTGCGATACATATGTTATAGGTTCTTCTTATGTAAGAGAGAACGCTGTGGTGGTGGCAAAAGTCTTCGCCATGACACTTGTGCAGAGGATTTGCCTGTTTGCGGTGACATGGGTAGTGTACAAGTCCTACGGGCTGTCGGGGGTCAGCTTCATTGACATAGTGACCATGCAGGTAATGATAGCCATAGCGGTGGAGATGCTGCCGCTGCCGGGTGCGGCAGGTGTAACGGAAGCCAGCTTCCTGCTGGTGTTTGAGAACATTTTCGGAGCGGCGCTGGTCAAGCCTGCACTGCTTCTCAGCAGAGGGCTGACATTCTATGCTGTACTGATAGCGGGCGGGATCGTCACGCTGATAGCGCACATAAAGGTGATGCGTTCGGACAAGCGGCTGAATATACCGAAAGAACATCGATGATACAGAACTCTGCCGCGCAGGTGATGCGGCGATATCGGGCAGGGACTTTCCTGCTGAAAATAATCTGAGAGAACGGAATGAGCCGTCAGCACAAAAGCGGGCGGCAATGGGAGATAGACGATCCCAATTAAGAGTAAAGTTATTTATTTAAGATAGGATCAAGTGATAAGACATGATAGGATTTTACAATTATTCGGTAATACTGACATACGTGGGACTGCTTTCATCGGTCTTCGGCATAACACAGGTATTTGAGGGGCATGATGCCATCGCATTTTTCTGCCTTGTGGCATCGGGCATCTGCGACTTGTTTGACGGAAAGATAGCAAGAAGCATGAAGAACCGCACCGACCATGAAAAGGTCTTCGGAATACAGATAGACTCGCTGTGCGATCTGGTCTGCTTCGGAGTTTTCCCCGCAGTGCTGGGATATCACTACCACACGATCTACCCGATGAGGCTGATACCCTCGCTGATGATAGTGCTGGCGGCGGTCATAAGGCTGGGATACTTCAACGTGATGGAAGAAGAGCGTCAGCGGGAAACTGCCGAGAACCGCAAGGAATACGAGGGTCTGCCTGTTACGAGCGTCTGCATAGTACTGCCGCTTCTGTACATCGGCAGGCACAACATACCGCCGCACATTTTCCCTTATGTTTTTCAGGGTTTCCTGATACTGATATCTGCGCTGTTCGTGGCTAAGATAAAGGTCAACAAGCCCAGCAACAAGGGTCTGCTGATAATGTTCACGCTGGGGCTGATAATCTTTTTCAGTTACCTTAAAATGAACCACATTATTTAATTCATAATTCATAATTCATAATTCATAATTCATAATTATTGACATGGACGGAAGAACTGCGTATTATTATTGGTTATCTTTCCCCCGACGCAGGCTGGGGAAAGATAACCGCCAACTATATTCAGTTCCCGATATAACAAACATCGTTTATTTTGGTGTGTCAGCGGGATAACCACAATTTATAATTATTGACATGGACAGGATAACATCAACACGATTTTTCCTTGTTATATAGCGCTTTGTGTTGGTGTGCCAAAGGGATAACTATATTCATAATTACTGACAGGAGCGGAGCAGCAGCGTACTGTGAGCGGTTTGGACGTTTGCTTAAACGCAGTGTGCAGAGTATACGGCTCTGAAACTGTTATCTGACAATTGCTGTAAACAACAATGCGAACGGAGTGATAAACATGAAATACAAAGACAGACAGGGTCACACATACAAAGTGACCACAAAGCAGGACAGACTGCTGAATGATGCTTATGACAGCTTTATTGGCAGGAGCGTGCTGGAGATAGCTTCTCTGCCCATATTCTCCAAGCTGAGCAGAGGTGTTCTCAACAGCAGGCTGAGCGGCGGATTTGTCGAGCAGTTCGCTGAAAGCAACGGCATCGACATGTTTGATTATGAGGACAAGCAGTACTCAACATTCAATGAATTTTTCACCCGCCGCATAAAACCCGGCAGAAGGTACTTTGAGAAAGACGAACACAAGATAGTTTCACCGTCTGACGGCAAGGTGAGTGCCTACGAGATAACACCATCCAGGACTTTCGTTATCAAGAACTCAGTCTACAGCGTTGACAGTCTGCTGAGGGACAAGAAGCTGGCTGAAAAGTATGCGGGCGGGTATGCGCTGGTCATCAGGCTGAGTGTTGACGACTACCACAGATACATCTACCCCATAAGCGGTCTTAAGAGTCATGACCGCGAGATAAAGGGTTTCCTGAACACTGTGAACCCTGTGGCGAACCGCCATGTGGAGGTGTACAAGGAAAATTCCCGCACATACTGCATGCTGAGGACTGAGTTCTTCGGTGATGTGATACAGATGGAAGTGGGGGCGCTGATGGTCGGCAAGATAACCAATCACCACCCGTGGGGAAATCACAGGGTACGGCAGGGCGAAGAAAAGGGCATGTTCGAGTTTGGCGGCTCGACCATAGTGCTTTTGCTTGAAAAGGGCAAGGCAGAAGTCGATGCTGACCTTATACAGAACACAAAAGAAAACTGCGAAACAAAGGTGCGTCAGGGCGAACAGCTGGCGGTGTCTAAGGTATGACAGTTACAGGCGCGCGGTAACTATAGGCTGATGTTCTTTTTGGGGGTGCTTGAGCGGGGAGATAACAGCACACAGGTTTTGCCTTGTTATACCGCCTTTTTCAGGTGTATAACGAATGACACACCACAAAAACAGCAGTTTTACAGAACTTAAAATATACAACGCTGAATTATCCTTTTGTTTACCGCATTTTCAGACGGTGTGCCAAAAGGATAATCATATAATAAATTTTTTATAAAGTTGGTGAACCAATTGCTGAGATACGATGCAGCAGATATCGACAAAAAGTATTACTATGACGGCGATGACTTAGGCGCTAATATCATAGGTGAAAACAAAGACAGGACTGTCTTCAAGACATGGTCGCCGCTGGCAACGGGGGTATATCTCAATCTTTACCTTGATGGGGAGGGTGACAACCGCATCGAAACGGTGCCTATGGAAAAGCTGGACAAGGGAGTGTGGTATGTTGAACTTTTCCGCAGCTGTGACGGGCTTTTCTACACTTTTTCATATGAGTTTGAGAACGCCCACAACAGGTTAGAAACCATAGACATATACGCCAAAGCCTGCGGTGTCAACGGAAACAGGGGCGCTGTGGTAGACTTTTCCGACACTGACCCTAAGGGCTGGGACAAGGTGGAAAAGCCGAAGTGTGAGAATGCTTGTCAGGCGATAGTCTACGAATGCCATGTGAGGGATTTCTCAATTGATGAAAGTTCGGGGGTCTGTCCTGAACATCGCGGGAAATTTCTGGGATTTACACACAGCAGGACGCGATGCGGCAAGTCGGAAACTTGTCTTGACCATCTTAAGGAACTGGGCATAACACATGTGCATCTTCTGCCTGTGGCTGACTATGCTACCGTTGATGAGGCACACCCTGAGAAAAAGCAGTACAACTGGGGCTACGACCCCAAAAACTACAACTGTTTAGAGGGTTCGTATTCCACCGACCCTGCTGACCCGAAATGCCGCATACGCGAGTTCAAGGAACTGGTGATGACACTGCACAAGAACGGCATCGGCGTTATAATGGATGTAGTATACAACCATACATATTACACTGAGGAGAGTGCCTTTGAAAAGGCTTTTCCGAAGTACTACCACCGCACACGCAGGGACGGCAGTTTCTCGAACGGTTCGGGGTGCGGGAACGAAACTGCTTCAGACCACATGATGTACCGCAAATTCATGATAGATTCGCTGAAATTCTGGGCGACCGAATACAAGGTGGACGGTTTCAGGTTTGACCTGATGGCACTGCACGACATAGAAACTGTCAACATCATCAGGGACGAACTGAACAAGATAGACCCTCAGCTGTTGATGTACGGTGAGGGTTGGACGGGCGGCGAGTCGCCCATGCCCGCAGACAAGCTGGCGTACAAGTGGAACAGCTACGATTTCGGCAGAGTGGGACTTTTCAACGACAACATACGCGACTCGGTAAAGGGCGGAACTTTCAATCCGTATGACTTGGGATTTATCAGCGGCAACAGAAACACGGCTTCGATACTGAGGCGCGGCATTGCGGGTTCGGTGCCGCACCACCAGCTTCACGATGCTTCGGAAGCGTGCTGGGCATTTGAACCGACACAGGCTGTCAACTATGTGGAGGCGCATGACAACCATACGCTGTGGGACAAGCTGAAAATATCGGGCAGCAACCATTACAGTCCCGCTGACCTGATAAAGATGGACAGGCTGGCGGCGGCGATAATAATACTGTCACAGGGCATGCCGTTCATACAGTTGGGGCAGGATTTTCTGAGGAGCAAGCCGCGAAAGCTGAACGAGGGAGAAAGTCCCAACGAGGTGAACATATACAGTCAAGACAGCTACAACGCGCCTGATTTCACTAACGCCATAAAATGGGACAAAAAGAACAAGTACCGCTGTGTTTTCAACTACTACAAGGCGCTGATAAAGGTACGGCGTTCAAGTCCGCTTTTCAGAATGGCAGACAAGGGCGAGGTCGGGCAGCATTTACAGTTTTTGGACACGGGCGACTACAATTTCGTGATATGGAAGCTGGAAGATGACAAGGAATGTTTCGTGATAGCGCTGAACCCTTACCTCGAAGAGAGGTATTTCAATCTGCCGTGGGGCATATTTTACCGCCGACTGGACGAATTCGGCTTCATCGACGAAGAGGAACAGTCGGGATATGTAAGGTGCGCACCTCTGTCGGCAACAGTGTTCAAGAGGGTTTAATAATTCATAATTCATAATTCATAATTATTGACATTAACGAAAAAATCGCGGTTTAACGTGGGAATTGTCCCAATTATAAATAGTTTTAAACAGAATATTGAGGGCGCGGCAAAGCCTTCGGTCATGGCAAACAGCGACCCTCGGCGCGTTATCGCGGGAACGAACAAAACGACCTGTAGGGGCATTTTGAGAGTGAAGCGATAACCCTCACGCCGAGGTTGAGCGCAACATCAGCAAAGCTGATGTTTGGGGATTGGGGGCAACGTTGACTGTGTCGAACGTGGTCAGCCCCCATTTTGAATAGGAGCGTGTTAAAATGCACAAGGAATTTTTGATGGGCAACGCGGCAATCGCAAGAGGTGCGATAGCGGCGGGGCTGAATGTTATCTCGGGGTATCCCGGTACACCCTCTACGGAGGTGCTGGAAACGACTGCTAAGTGTAATGACGGCAGTCTGTATGTTGAGTGGTCGGTAAACGAAAAGGCGGCGCTTGAACTGGGCGCAGGCGCGGCTTACAGCGGCGCGCGCACTATGGTGACTATGAAGCAGGTGGGGCTTAACGTGGCTTCTGACCCGCTGATGAGCCTTGCTTATATCGGAGTAAAGGGCGGCATGGTCATTATGGTGGCTGATGACCCCGGTCCGATATCGTCGCAGACAGAACAGGACACCAGAAAGTTCGCGGAGTTCTCAAAACTCCCCTGCTTTGACCCGTCGTCGGTGCAGGAAGCGTATGACATGATACAGAAGGCGTTCGAGTATTCGGAGGAATACCACACACCTGTATTGTTCAGACCGACTACCCGTGTCTGTCACGGCTATGCTTCCATAGAGGTAAAGGACGAGGACGAATGTAAAAAGAATGCGCCTGAGGGATTTGTACGTGACCCCTCGAAGTGGGTGATATTCCCAAGACTTTCTTTTGCGGCACACGGCGCGATAGAGAAGAGGAATGTCTGTCTTTCAAAAGTGTTCAGCGAAAGCGGGCTGAACCCTGTTACCGCAAACGGCGGCAGACGGGGCATCGCGACACACGGCATAAGCTACACTTACACGATGGAAGCTGTAAAGGCGCTGGGCGTTTCGCCTGAGATATTCAAGGTCGGCACGCCTTTCCCGTTCCCTGAGGAAGCGGCAGTTGAATTCCTGACGGCGAACGGCGGTCTTGAGGAAGTGCTGTGCATAGAGGAACTCGACCCTGTAATTGAGCGCGGGCTGATATTCGTATGCGGAAAATACGGGCTTAAGACAAAGATAATCGGCAAGCTGACAGGTCACATACCGCCTGCGGGCGAGAACACCTGTGCTTCGGTGAAGAGGGCTGTTTCGCAGTTCATGGGCGTTGAACTGACTGCTGAGGAAAAAGCAGAAGATGTTCCCCCACTGCCTGTAAGACCGCCTGTGCTGTGCGCGGGCTGTCCGCACAGGGCATCGTTCTTCGCGGTAAAGCAGGCGATGAAAGGCAAAAAGAGCGTTTTCTGCGGCGACATCGGCTGTTACACACTGGGCAACGCCATGCCCCTCGACATGGTGGACACCTGCCTTTGCATGGGTGCAGGCGTGAACATCACACAGGGCATCGGCAGGATAGAACCCGATACTAACTGCTTCGCTTTTGTGGGCGACTCGACTTTCTTTGCATCGGCTATAACAGGCGTTATCAACGCGGTGTACAATCAGGCTGACATGACCCTTGTGGTGCTGGACAACTCGACCACCGCTATGACAGGTCATCAGCCGCACCCCGGTACAGGCAGGACGATGATGGGTCAGGTGGTAGACAAGGTAAGCATAGAAGCTGTGCTGAGGGGCATCGGCGTGAAGACTGTTGAAACGGTCGATCCCCTGAAACTTGATGCGGCTGTTGACTGCGTAAAGCGTGTATCGGCAGAAAAGGGCGTTAAGGCTATCATATTCAAGTCGCCATGTGCGGTGCTGATAAAGGGCAAAGCACCCGCAGTCATCGACAGCGTCAAGTGCATCAACTGCAAGAAGTGCATAAATTCTCTGGGCTGTCCCGGTCTGGTGATAAAGGACGGCAAGGCGGCTATCGAAGCAAGCCTGTGTACGGGCTGCGGGCTGTGTTCGCAGGTATGTCCCGTAAATGCGATAGGAGGCGGCGAAAATGCAGAATAACATACTTATTTGCGGCGTTGGCGGACAGGGCATAGTGCTGACCTCAAAGCTGATAGCGGCATCGGCTATGGCGCAGGATATTCCTGTAATGAGCGCGGAAACTATCGGTATGGCACAGAAAGGCGGCAGCGTTTTCAGTTTTTTGAGGCTGGGTGACGGGCTTTACTGCCCGATGTTCCCAGAAAAGACTGCTGACCTGCTGATAGCTTTCGAGCCTGCCGAAGCAGTGCGCATGCTGCCTTATCTGAAAGAGGGCGGCAAGGTGATAGTCAACACACACCCGATAATGCCTGTAACTGCGGCGCTGAAAGGCAGCAGCTACAACGGCAGCGAGATGCTTGAATATCTGGCGAAGAAAGTAGACGACCTGAAAACTATTGACGGCGAAGCGGCGTGCAAGGAAGTCGGGTCGCCCCGCGCACTAAACATGGTGATGCTGGGTCAGGCTGTAAAGACGGGCGTTCTGCCTTTTGACATAGATGCGGTGGAGGAAGTCATGAAAAAGACGGTAAAGCCGCAGTTTGTCGAGATGAATGTAAAGGCGCTAAGACTGGAGATATAGCATGGACGAGATATTCACAAGGGTCAGCATAAGAAAATTTGAGGACAGACCTGTTGAGCAGGAAAAGCTCACAAAGATACTCAAAGCGGCGATGGCTGCGCCCTCAGCGGGCAATCAGCAGCCGTGGGAATTTTTCGTGGTGACCGACAAGGCTAAGATAGAAGCGCTTTCAAAGATAAGCCCATATGCAGGCTGTGCGGCGGGGGCACCTGCTGTGATAGTCCCCTGTTACAGGACAGAGGGACTGCGCTGGGGCGAATTTGCAGAGATAGACTTATCATGCGCTACCGAGAACATTCTGCTGGAGATAACCGCGCAGGGACTTGGCGGAGTGTGGCTGTGCGCCGCACCGCTGGAGGACAGAATGACTGCCGCCGAGAAAGTTCTTGGAAATCCCAAAGGAATGCGGGTATTCGCGGTGATACCTGTGGGATACCCCGCAGAAAGCCGTCCGCAGCAGGACAGGTTTGACGAGAGCCGAATACATTATCTATAAACACAAAAGCCCGAAAGCGGTATGTTTCACGCTTTCGGGCTATTTTTATTGTGGTTATCCCGCTGACACACCACAAAAACAGCGGCTATACAGAACTTAAGGTTCTTGGCGTATGGTGCTCAATTATCCTTTTGTTTACCGCATTTTTAGTTGGTGTGCTAAAGGGATAGTCATAATTTTTATTTCAGATGATATCTCTCGCGGAGTTCATCGGGTATCCTTCTGTCTTTGAAGTAAAACTCGCGGTCATGGTCACCTATATTACGATGGACTTTGCAGGGGTCGCCAAACGCAAGAACATTTGACGGGATATCCTTAGTGACCACGCTGCCTGCGCCGATGACCACGTTATCACCGATGGTCACGCCGGGTACGATAATGACACCCGCGCCTATCCAGCAGCATTTTCCGATGTGAACAGGCATATTATACTGGTAGCCGTCAGTCCTGAGCGCCGCATTAAGCGGGTGTCCTGCTGATGCCACCACCACGTTCGGTCCGAACATTGTGTAATCGCCCACGTAGATATGCGTGTCGTCCACCAGTGTAAGGTTGAAATTGGCATAGACCATCTTACCGAAATGGCAGTGTTTTCCGCCGAAATTTGCGTGGAAAGGCGGCTCGATATAACAGCCCTCGCCTATTTCGGCAAACATCTCTTTCAGCATAGCTTCGCGCTTTGCTGACTCAGTGGGGCGGGTGTGATTATAGTCATAGAGTCTGTCAAGGAACCTTACCTGTTCTTCGAGGATAGCGCTGTCGTTAGGCAGATAGAGTTCGCCTGTGTGAAGTTTGTTTATCTCGCACATATTATTGACCTCCTTACAACCGAAAAGACCGAGGCAGAACCTCGGTCTTCTCGTAGGGTAAAAATGAAGGATATTTTTCGCATCAATTGCTTGCACACGATCAATGCGTAATATCTGGAAAGCGTAATTAATCACTCAGCAGTAGGCTCAGACTGTATATTCTCGTTAGCTTCCTTCAGCAGGTAGTCAACAGAAGCCTTGTTCTCTTCAACACACTGAGTCCATGTGGTAGCGCCGCCGCCTGTAAGTACAGTAGCCTGACGAACGGTCTCCATAGTGGTCTTGAGTTCTTCAGATACACCTTCCTGGAAGTCATACAGAGGGTGATCGTTACAAAGTGCAATAACTTCATCTCTCATCTTCATCATGTCGTCGTTCCACTTATAGTCTTCGATGTGCTGCTTTCTGCCGATCTCATCAGCTTCGCTCAGTGTAGCCATACGGCAGTTCATATATGCTGCGAAGCCCTTGGGGTTAGGAGCATTCTTGCAGAGCAGATAGCCATCAACTCTGGAAGTTACCCAGTAAGTATCGCTGTCGTCCATTCTGGGCATTGGTACGAACATGATCTCGCCTGCTTCAACATCACCGAATGCGCTTACGCTCTCGGGAGTACCCTCAATGCCCCACAGACCAACAGGATAGAACAAGGTCTGATAAGTACCAACGCCAAGACCTGTTGTGCCATCGCCTCTGATAGACCAGTTATTGGATGCTCTGTCGAAGAATACATCGTTCTTGCCCAGATTGTACATCAGTTCCTGAACCTTTGCTACCTTAGGATCTTCCATATTATTGACAAGTTTACCGTCCTTAAGACCGATCAGAGGAACACCGCAGGTATCGTTCAGCGCTGCTGCATACCACCAGCCGTCAAGACCTACCTTCTCCTCTTCCTGATTGGTGAATTCGGTACACATCTCAGTGAACTTAGACCAAGTCCACTCGTCATTGTAATAAAGTTCAGCAGGATCGTCCAGACCGTTCTCCTCGATGGTCTTTGTGTTATAAACACATACATACTGAGGATAGGACTGTATACCTGCAACATAGTGACCGCCGTTGAACACGAACGCATCGCAGGTTGCCTTTGCAGGTGCCCACAGCTCGCTGTCAAGGTCAACATAGTCATCGATAGGCTCAAACATAGCCTTTATTGCGCCCTTAGGGAAGCCGTCCATATCCATTGCGGAGAAGAAGTCGGGCGAGTCATTCGCCATTACCATCTTCGCAAGATCCTGATAACGGTTTTCCCATGTGGTCTGTACATACTCTATCTTACCGTCATAGGTATCCCAGAACATCTGAAGATCTGCACCTACAACGCCGCCCTCGCTGGGGTTGATATCCCAGTGGGAAAGGAACCTGATGGTCTTATTCTCAAGCTCAGTGGTATCCAGTTTGTTCTGTGCCACTTCGTTCAGCTTATCCTTATCTTCCTGCGCGATCTCTTTAGCTTTAACAGAACTTGCTTCGCCGTCATTACCCGAATCGCTACCGCATGCTGCCATGCCTACGCACATGGTCAGAGCAAACAGACCTGCAAGAAATCTCTTTGTCATTTTCATAATAAAATACCCTCCTTGATCAAAAGCGTCATGTCTTTTTCGTGCCGACGCCTGCAACACTACTATGCAAATATTATTTTAACAGTTTGTTCACCTAAAGTCAATTCGCTTTTATCACATTTTTGAAGATGAAATTTCGTCAATTTTGCCGAAGAGCCAATAAACAATGTGTAAATTTTGCCATAAAGCGCCAATTCAAACTTTAAATGAACATTCCCGATAATTTCGTGCTGCCCCATTCCTTATCCTGATAACATTATATTATCTTTTTAAGATATTTTCTTATCAATAATTGCGCCAAACGCACCGTTTATTGCGAATGTTGTCTGAATTGGTGTTAATTTTTACTTAATGTGAACTTTTTTTGGCAATTTTTGAACGTACAGTGCTTCATTTCGCAATAATTTGTATTGACTTTGAATTGGTGTCGTGGTATAATATTATTAAATGATGTAAGAATGTTTTTGCTGCAATTCTTTTGTTCGGAGATGATACATATGATTAACAACCGAAAATCCATTGCTGTTTTCACCAATCAGGTCACTACAGGTTATCGCAGGACTTTCTGCGAAACTATAAATTCCACAGCTACTTCACTGGGATATAACGTGGTGTTCATAAATTTCATGGGTATCATTGGCGGCAAGCACCGCGATTACGGTAACTACGAATACAAATTCATAGATGTTATCCCTTACGGCGAATTTGCAGGCATTATTTTTGATGAAGAGAGTTTTACTATCGACGGAATGGTAGAAAAGCTGGTCGCACAGATAAAAGAAAAGGCGCACTGCCCTGTCATCAGCGGCAGCAGCTATATGGAGGATTTTTACAATATAGTTTTTGATGACGCATCGGGTGTCGAACAGATGGTACAGCACCTATACGATGTTCACGGCTGCCGTGAGATAGGCTTTCTTTCGGGACCTTTTGAACACCCCGATGCTGCTGCAAGGCTGGCAGCTTTCAAGGTCGTTATGAAGAAGCTGGGGCTTCCCGAAGAGGGTGCGGGCATATTTGAGGGCAATTTCTGGTTCAACAAAAGTGTTGAAGCGGCAGATTTCTTCTTCGGGGAGGGCAGGGAGCGTCCCGAAGCGATAGTTTGTGCGAACGATTACATGTTGATGGGTCTTTACAAAGCCCTGAAAGAACGCGGCATACGAGTGCCGGAAGATGTGATACTGACAGGATTTGACGGCACTGAAGAGGGTCAGTCGTTCATACCAAGACTGACTACTGTTGACCGCAAGCGCGAGGTAGTGGCTGATGAAGCTGTGCGCATGATAGACAAGATGGTAAAGGGTGAGAAATGTCCAAAACTCGTCAAGGTAAAGGCGAGCCTTATACTTGCCAACACCTGCGGATGCAAGAGCATCGACTATAAAAAAGAAGTAAGGCGCGTTAATCTGAGCACTGAGCAGAACAGGACTGTCAATTATTATCTGGGCGATGTTATCGGCGCTACCCTTAAGATGAACCTTGTGGAATCGATAGAAGACCTTGAGAGTGCTTTTGCCGAACATGCGGTGAATTTCGGCGGATACAGGACTTTCTGCCTTATGACATACGTAGATGAGAAAAGCGGAAAGACCTCACTGGAAAAAGCGATGACCCTGCCTACAAGCAAGGTCTACCCTGCAATGATGGTAGACAAATGGCATGATTTTGAGGGCTGTGAGCGCAAGGTATTCTCCACTGAGGAATTTCTTCCTGAAGAGTCTGACAACGACCCGAAGATGATGTATGTCACCAGCATGCACTGCGGCGACAGGGTATTCGGGTATTGCAGCATCGCCATGACGGGTTCGGGTATTTTCAACGAATTCTTCAATGTATGGATAGCTACGCTGGCGGTGGCACTGGAGTCACTGCTGAGGCAGAACAATATCCGCGAACTGATAAGCAGTCTTGAAGATACCAGTGTACGTGATGGTCTTACGGGGCTTTACAACCGTCGGGGGTTTGAAACACGTTCTGCCGAAGCCGCACGCAGAATGCACCGCGATGAACTTGCGTGTGCAATGGTCATAGATATGGATGGTCTTAAGAAAGTCAACGACCACTACGGACATGCAGAGGGCGATTTTGCCATAAGGAAGATCGCTGAGATCATAAACAGCTGTTCCATCGGAGGTAAGATAGCGGGCAGGACAGGCGGTGACGAGTTCTACATTTTTGTGCCGTGCTGTGATGAATCGAAAGCAGAATCGTTCCGAAGAGAATTTCTTGAAAAGATATCCGAATTCAACTCGAAAGGTGAAAAGCCATATCTGCTTGATGCCAGCTTTGGCGCTTATATACACGAGATAGGTGCCGCCTGCGATGTCGAAGAACTTATAAAGGTCGCTGACGAACATATGTATGAAGCAAAGCAGGCTAAAAAAGCCCGAATGTCTGCCAATAGATGATCTGATAATATGATAACTGAGAATAAACAGATGAAAGCCTGCTGTAGTGCGCTCGAATCTGTTTATTCTTTTTTGTGGTTATCCCGCTGACACACCACAAAAACAGCGGCTATACAGAACTTAAGGTTCTTGGCGTATGGTGCTCAATTATCCTTTTGTTCACCGCTTTTTTAGTTGGTGTGCTAAAGGGATAGTCATATTCTTTTTTTACACAGTGCAGGCGGTGGGTGAAGAAAACTGCATGATATCGATACGTCTGCCGACATGTTGTTTATATATAGTATATCGGCAGAAGATATGCCGCGCTGCTTCCGTAATTTACCATATATATTTATATGCAAAAGCCCTTGCATTTTCAGCTTGTTCATGTTATAATAACAGTATATAAATATTGCACGACCATATTTTTAACACAAAAGCAAAATAGCGCATAATAGCACACACGCTTTATATGCAGGCTTGTGAAACAGAACGAAGGTGAAAAAATGGGAAGAAACAAACGCCGCATGCTGGCGCTGTCAATGACTGCGCTCACAGTCATTGCGGGGACGCTTGCGTATTTTACAAGCGTTGACAATGTAACAAATACTTTCGGGTCAGCGACTTTGCAGATACGTGTCACCGAACCGCACTGGCGGAATGACCCGACTATAGTCCCCGAACAGAAGGTCGATAAAGACCCGTATATCGTCAATACCGACAAGACACCCGCTTATGTCTTCATGCAGGTGACTGTGCCTGTACAGGAGGTAACACTTGAAAAAAACAGCGGCGATGACAAGGGCATAAAACTTAATACCTGTTCTGTACCGCTTTTTCGCTTTATAAACAGCGATGATGAATATTCAGCCGATGCACTCGGCAGTGAACAGCTGTTCAACAAGGGCTGGCACCCGATGGCAGACTATACCCGCAAAAATACCGATGACAGCGGCAAAGTCACGGGAATAACATACCTTTACGCATGGACAGATAATGATGACCCCGCTGTCGATGACATGGCGGTGCTGTATCCCGGCAAGACCACTGATACTCCCCTGTTTGACAAGGTGATATTCTGCAACGCCCGCGAGGACGATGCGCTTTCGGGCAGTTCGCAGTTCATAGATATAAAAGTCTTCGGCATTCAGACAGAGTATCTCAAATCCTCTGACGAAACAGAAACAAAGGCAGATAAAGTATGGCATTACCTGAGCAAAGAACTGTGACCGTGATCTTGCGTACAATATGGTCGGCGGTTCAGAAGGCTGCTTCTTTTGTGACAACGCTCATCATAATATGTGCGATAGCGGTAACGGCGCTTTTTCTGGCAAAGATAAAGCCTTATGTGGTCACAACAGGTTCGATGGTACCTGCGATACCTGTACACAGCGTATGCTTCGTTAACGAGAACGCCACGCTGGAAAGCATTGCGGTCGGTGATGTGATATCTTTCAGAATGGGCGAGAGTGCGCTGGTCACCCACAGGGTAACAGCCATAAACGACGGCAGATACACCACAAAAGGCGATGCCAACAACACTGAGGACACCTCGCCCGTGACTGCTGAAAATTACATCGGCAAGACGGTATTCGTTATACCGAAGATAGGTACTGCCGCTGTTTTTTTACACCGCAGGACAGGCAGGGTGCTGGCGGCAGTTGTAATAGTACTGTTGATGGTCACCAGCTTCATACCGACTAAAAAAGATGAAAAAACAGGAAAGGAGATAAAAAGTGGAACGTTCAAAGCTGAAAAAAATAGCACTGATCGCGAGCCTTAGTGCGCTGGCACTGGTCGGTGCGACGCTCGCTTTCCTGACAAGCACAGACAATGCCGTCAACAAGTTCACTGTCGGCAAGGTCGCGCTTAAGATAGAAGAGGATTTCGATGAAGACCAAAAACTTTCTGCGGGTCAGATAATAACCAAACAGCCCAGCGTGAAAAATACGGGCAGTGTAAAAGAACTTTTCTTTGCAGAAGTTTATCTGCCGCGTATGGAAGCCGCATTCCTTGATGCGGACGGTCAGCGCATCGTCCCTGACGGGGTCACGCTGTCAGAACCGCCAAAGGCTGAGGAATTTCTGCAAACGCAGGCGATATTCAATCTGCTGGCAGGCGTTGAGGACGGCACAGAAAAAGGCTATATCCTTGAACCGACAGATAAGTGCAAGTGGGAATTCTCTTACAACAAAGCCACAAATTCGGCGGCGGGGTGGGAATATCTTGAACTGACAGATATATCGCCGCGCACCGAAGATATAACCAAAGTTCAGGGCATGATGGACGGCAGTTATGACATATATCTGCTGGGCTACAGCGAATGGGTCGCCCCTGACAAGGTCACCATACCCATCTTTGACCGCTTGCAGATGCGCAGTGTAGTTGATGCTGATATTGCGGAAGGGACTGTGGGTCAGGTGCAGATAAATGCTTATACCATTCAGGCTGACGCGCTGGAGATAAGCGGACTTTCGGGTGACGGCACAGCAGATCGCCCTTACAGCGCCGATGACCTTAAAAAGATATACGCAGTCGTCAGCAATAAAGAGGCGACCCCATAGAAAGGAGCTGTCAGATGACAAAGAAAAAGAAAACTGCCGCCGCTGTTTCGGTCGGTGTTCTTATGCTGGCGGCGATCGGGGCTGTACTGGCATATTTCGGTGCCAAAGACAAAAAGCCTAACCTTGTGGGCGTGGGCGAAGACAAGATAAACGTTTCAGAAGTTTTCACGCCGCCCGACCAGACGAACGACTTTTTCTACCGCAAGCTGGTACAGATAGACAACACGGGCAGTGTTCCCTGTTATGTGCGGGTACGGCTGGAGATGTCCGACTCTGATATACAGTCGAAGGCTTCATTCTCGGCTGATATGCGCGAAGAAGCGCCGAATGTCAGCGATGACGGTTATGATGACTTTCTTGCCACATTCAGGAAGGCAGAAGTCGGAGAAGACACAGAAGACACGAAGTACTACATAAACGATCTGCCCGAAGGCTGGGTGTATGTTCGTGAGGAAAGCCCCACCGAACCGTCAGTGACCGCAGGCTATTATTACTACACAAAGCCTGTCGAGGCGGGCGAGTCCACGAAAGAACTGCTTTCATGGGTACACATGGACTACAGCGGCACCGACCCCGCCGCCCACGATGTTTATGTTTACGCCGAAAGCGTACAGACTGTAAAAGCCGAAGACGGCACCGACTACACAGCCGATGAACAGAACGGCTGGAAAAGTGCGTGGCATGATTTTGCGGGATAAACAAAATATTTCAGCCGCCGAGTTTTTTCGGCGGCTTTTTTGCATAAAAAGATGCCCGCAGATCTTGCCTGCGGGCATCAGTGTTTATGGATTATGAAGCATTAATAATTGTGTTGTATTTACGCTGAAAGTGATTTCCATTTGCATCAACAAGGTCAATACCTTGAAGATCTTCCACATTGTTATAATTCTCGAAAATATAGTCACCATTGTTTTTGCCATATTTTTGCATATTGATATTATCATTGGTATTCCAGATCCATGTTGAGAATGCTCGCTTAAACTCAGAAGCTGTAAGCCCCTTACATCCTCTGAACATTTCTTGCGCATTAAACAGATTTGAGAAATCACCTGAAAGATCTAGTGTAGTTAAATTTTCACATCCAAAGAACATCTGCTTTGTTTGCGCGGAAATATATGTATCTTCCGGTCCCCATACAGTACCGTTTCCAGCTTCAGACGTATCCACTGTCATTGAAACAGAAACCAGTTTTTTACAATCACGGAACATTCTGCTCAAATACATCAACCCGGTTTTCTTAATAGGTCTGTATAATGTAAACTCGGTGATAGCTGTATTTTGGAACATATATCCACACATATTCATGCCGGAAAAATCCCAATCAAACATGCCGCTTACATCTGAAAGCATTTTATAATTCATAAACAGGTTGGGCGTATTTTTATAATTATTTTCGTTCTGCACCAAATATACTGTTCCATTTGTAGGAAGAAGAGTTTCTCTATCTACAGTATACCAGTAGACTTCTGTACCAATAGCATAGAATCGAACATAATCAGGATAAGGAGAACCGGAAGGATAATTTCCTGCATAAGAGTCATATGTCAATCTATGGTTATCATCACAGCTATTCCAACCAGCTTCGTTACCCTCCTTAAATGCGGTCATATTTGATGGAGTCACACCAGTGATCTTACCGGATACATATCCTGCATTATTTATGCCTAATATACCGCTGTCATTAAGCGCATCTTTAGTAGTCAATATCACCCTAGCAGTCAACGGCTTTTCCGTGATTTTTCCGACAACTGCCTGGAATGTGAATGCCGAAATGTTATCGACCGGCTGCGGGCGGGTATATTTTTCGGGCAGGAGGTCGCCGTGTTTGTCGTTGGCGGCAAGATATGCAGGCCATGTTCCGCTGAAAATGTACTGCACTATCTCGTCCTTTGACGCATCTTCATTCCGCCTGAACTGTATCACATCGCCGTTTATGTCTGTCAGAGGTCTGCCGTCATCACCAAGCAGATACCAGTATGACAGCGCATAGCCGTCAAGAACGGTCAGCGTGTCAGTCTGTGAAGCGTCCTGCATAGACTTTGTGTAGGTGTTGCTGCCCACAGGCTTTGTGTAGATGACTGCCACTGTGCTGTCCTTGCCTGCACCTTCCGCCTGCGGGAAATACGACCTGTTAGACACATCGTTTTTCAGCACCAGCTTTTTTACTGTGTCAGCCTGAATCTCGCTGAACGTAAGGTTAAGCGTGCTCTTGACCATTCCCGTATCGCCCTCGTTGTATTCGCCGTCGTTGCCGTAGCCTACGTCCAGCAGAATAGTCTGACCTGCGAAACTTGCGGGGTTTTGGGCAGTTATTTTCAGTATGCCCGATGCGGAATCAAATGACACATCGGTGATATTATCCACATTATCAACGGTTGACTTGAACGAAACATTGTTCAGTGAAGTCAGCGGTCTTGTAGTGCCTGTGTTGTAACTCAGCACCGCTTCAAAGTCCTTGTCAGCACTTCCCAGCGCAGACTTAAGGTCTATCTCATAGGTGTAGGTACTTTCAGCGCCGCCATATACAGGCACAAGGGGTTTGTAGATGGGTTTGAAAGCTGTCAGATACTCGCTTTCGGGTATGCGGTTGTCGGCGTATGACACCTGACTGAAATTGTCGTAACGATTTATCCTGTTCTTGTATTTTACACGGAATACAGGAATATCGTCTAAGTCGCTTTCTGTCAGGTCACAGAAAGCCTGCCATGACGCGCCGCCGTCAACTTCGTACTTATGTTTATCAGACCTGCATACCGTGTAAGAAGTCTTATCGTCCATGCCGACAGACTTGTACTTTGCTGTTGTGTCAGCGGGGTCACCGACCATTTCCAGACCATAGCACTCGTACCTCGACACAGGCAGTTCTTCGATAAGATACTGACCCTCAGGCACACTTACCATAGCCGAACCACTCACAGTGCCGTCAGCCGCCGCATTAGCCGCCGAAAGGTGTATCGCAAGGGTGTACTCCTTGCCTGTTTTGTAGTAGTCATCGCCGTTCACCGTTCTCACAGCACTGCCTTTTGCCTCTGTACTCAGCCCATAGACCTTGAACATGAAAGTCGGTTCGCCGTAAGCCTTGAAGTACTCAGCGCTCGGTATCTCCTTGTCAACGATTATTGCCGCCATAGCACTTGGGTCTTCGCATTTGAGGAACTGGTTATCGCAGTTATAGGCATTCACTGTGAACACCACATCATCTGCAAGACCGTAGCCCTCAGGCGGGACAGTTTCGCGGAAGTAGTATGACTTCCAGTCAAGACCTCTGACACAAAGCTGACCGCCCTGGTCTGCCGTCACGTAAGTGTCAGTGATACAGCTTTTTATCTTTTGGCTGTCAGCCGAACCGTCAAACAAGACATACTTTTTCTTGTTATCGTCATAATAGCTGCTGCCGTCTGCCGAAACTGCGTAGTAAGTAAGGCGCAGGTCGCTGACCGTCGGCGTAAAGCCGTAGATGTCTGCAAAATCGTCACTTGCAGCAACATGTAATATATCGCCGCTGTTGTCAAGTTTGTATGTTACGGTCACACTGCCGCCGTCTTTGAGATTAAAGGTCAGCTTATCCTTGTCATTGACAGTAAAGCTGTCAACCAACAGTTCTTTGGTAGTTACCGAAGCGTTCGGCTTATCGGACAGCCTGAGCATCGGCACTGACATGACCTTTTCATTATCGCCTGTATACAAATTGAACTGTGCGCCGAACAGCTTGGTGTGATTACCGTCAACGCTTTCCTTAGCCTGTTTATAAAGCCATACCTTGCCGTAGGTCTTGGCATCGGTGACCTCGACCTCGATAAGTGTGTCCACCGAACGGGAGTTCACTGCGAACACATAAGGCGTTCTGTCTTCCTGATAGCCCGCAGGTGCTTTGACCTCATAGAAGTAATAGATGCCCCATTCAAGACCGTCAGCGGTAATGGTAGCACCGCGCTTGGCAGGGTCGCCGTTGGTCTGCATATCCTGCTTTATCGCCTTGTCTATGGTCACATCGGTATTACCGACCACAGTCTTTGGTCTGCCCTTAGATAAGTCAAAATGGTCGCTGATGTTTATATCGGTTATCTCAGGGTCGGTCTTAGCCAGTTCTTTTCTGATATCACTGTCAGACATAGCCGCGAACTCTTCGGGAGTTTTGCCCAGCACTTTCGCTTTTTCAGCATCGGTCAGGTTAACCTGATAAAGCGCGAACACACCGTCTGACAAGCCCAGTCTGTCTTCGTTGGTCTTGATGAGTCTTGCCTTGCCGTTTTTGCGTTCATCGGAGTGCGATGCGAAAAATTCATGGTACTCAGGCACTTTGCGATAAGTTTCTATCCAGCCGTCTTCATTGGGCTGTGTGCCGTTTTCATCGGCAACTGCTGTATCGGTGAGCGTGCTGTTGTGGGTGATGGTCTGCTGATCGATAACGACCACCTGACTGTGCAGGTCATCAGCAGTGTTTTCACCGTCGATGAAAGACCACGTTTCCCACTTGCCCATATCATTGTTCCAAAGATAGCCCACAGGCGGCAGGAACTCATACAGCAGATATGTGCCGAATGGCAGGTTTTCGATAAGCGCTTCACCGCTTGCATTGGTGGTCACCTGCTTTATCGGCTCGCCCCAGTACTTCATGAAGTTTGCGGAGTTTGTGATGCCCAGCGAATTGACCGCCGCATTCTCTGCCGCTGTAAGGTAGTCCTCAGCCGACAGGGTATCATCGGTATTCTCAGACAGTCTGTAGACATTGTATGCCGCATTTTTCAGCACGTTTTTCTTATCCTGTGCATCTGACTTTGTCAGCCTTATCCTGCTCAGCACCTCTTCATCTTTCAGCAAAAGCGTACCTTTCAGTTCGCCCTCATCAGAGAAATTGACATTTCCGAACTCGTCTATATAAGAGGGCATAACGTTGAAATACTGCCTTTGCCTGTTCAGCTGATAGCCCAATGGTGCAGATACTTCTTCAAGGATATATGTGCCGTAGGTCAGCCCGCTGACAACTATCATGCCATCGGCGGTGAAATCTTCGCTAAGAGCATTCTTTTCGGTGTAGCTGACGCTGGTCAGGTCAGCCGTATGACTGCTTGAACCGCTTGTGCCTTTGAGCGTGTAGCTTTTTTTAGCTTCGCTGTATGCAAAATACAACAGTGACTCAGAGCCGTCATCCTCGATATAATACATGTGGTAGACAGCATCGTTGAGGGGGACCTCAGGTTTGCCCTCTTCGCTGTATCTGTTCGCATCGATCTTACGGAATTTAGCCATCGCGGTTTCGATGGGGTCATCTTCGACCACAAGGCGTTCGGTCTTTTCAAGCTGTTCTGCCGAATACAGATCTATCTCGCCGTTTGCATCGGGTGTGACAGGCTGATATTTAACAAGTTTGTAGCCTATCGGGGCAGCAGTGTTCACCAGATAATACTTTTTGCTGCTGTCAAGCCCTGTCAGGTGCACCAGACCATCACTGCCTGTTGTTATCTCATAAAGCTGTTCGTCATTTGCGGCGGGTTCTGAACCCTCCATAAGCCTCAGCTGATACTTCACGCCTGCCATAGGCATCTTTTTAAGTATCATGAAAGTGATGGTGCTGTTATCTGCAACACTGAACCAATAGCCATCGGGGTCATCAGCGCTGCTGCCAATAAAATATGAACCCGCAGGCAGCGATGACACTTTCAGGCATCTGACACCGTGATCGACACACTGACACTTAAGAACAGCAGAAGCCGACTCACTGTCAGGGTCATAGATGTATTCCTGTTGAACTGCATCATATGCAAGTTCTGTTAACATAATTCCGTCATCACTGTAGATGTGGAAGACTTTGTTTGCATCGACCGGATCTCTGCCGCTGTAGACAGAGTTTTGATAAGCATCATACTCCATCTTGTTGACTATCAGGTGTTCACGATCGATCTCTTCCGCAGTTTTCAGATCGGTGGTGTAATAGAACACCGAATTTTCATCTGATATGGCGCGGAACCTGAACAGGGTCGGGTCAAGCACATAACCGGCAGGTGCTTTGGTTTCCTTGTAATAATAGATGCCCGGCGAAAGGTTCATCTGCAAAACGCCTGCCAGATTTACGGCTTTGTTTTCCATCGGGAACTGCTCATTTCCGCCCTTTTCATAGTACCAAACTAAATTGTCATCAGAATCAACTTCAGTACCCGCCGCAGGCGAACCCTTATAAACGTTGAACCTAGCGCCTGTCAGACGCTTGCTTCCGTCCTTTGCGCTTACTTTCATCAGTTCTACGTTATGGCGCATGATCACCATTGTTGTATTGCTGACAGAGTACATTGGGAAATCAACACCGTTGACGCTGTTCTCACCCTCTGCAAAAACGTGGGTATCGTTATAAGCTGCGCGGTTATTGTTGGCATCAGCACCGTCATTGGTCAATGAGGGTGCGCTCATATCGATGTAAGCCCTCAACTGCATTTCCTTGTCATCACCAACAATGTGTGCGCCCTTAAAAATAACGGCTACGGCATAGACATTCTGGCGGTTTATGACATATTTTCCGTCAGTATACTGCGCTTTTTCCCAGCTAGTACTTATATCATCTTTAAGTCCGCTGTATACGGCGAGGTCTGCGGCATAGTTACTGCCAACATCTGTAGATGCGGGTGTCGCGCCGTACTGACTCAGATGTGATATCGAATCATCGACTTTACCATAGGCATGGTTGTATGTGCCGTCTGTACTTTCCGAAACACCTGCTGACTCTCTCAGCAGATAGTAGACCTCCGGGGTGTATTCATAGTTGTCGCCCGCTTCAAAATGCACATTTCTGACATAGCCATGCCATGCGGAGTCTTGCAGACCGTCAACGATATCAAGCAATATCGGGTCTGAAACTTTCTCGCGCGCATCGGTGGAATATCTGTTGAACAACAGCTTATAGGTATACTCCGATGTCATGCGCTTTGTGTTTTCATCGAGGTGTTCGGCGTTACTGCCATCTACCTCAGCTGAGTTGTCATAGACCCAACCGTTGTAATAGCTTGACACGTACTTGTTCACATAGTTGCTCTTCTGCGAGCCGAGCGCATGTATCGACACCTGTGCCGAGTCCATCGACACTTCACGCTCATAGGCAGTGCCTTTTGTGGGGTTCAGGCTGTCGCGTGCGGGCAGAAGGGTCTTGTTGTGGTCTTTCGATGCGGAGAGCCGCACATTATCATCGAGCACAGTGATGAAAGCATTTGTACGGAACCATTCGGTCGATGTATCCAGTGCACTGAACTGCATCTGGGTTATATTCGCATCATACCCAAATTCAACAGAGGTCAGCGCACTTGAATCGAGTGCCATGCCCCTGAAATCAAATTCTGCCACGACACACTTCCGCTCTTCATCATAGTACACGGTTACCGCATCGTTTTCCAGCACAAAGTTCTCATCAACAGCAGTCGAACCGCCCAGCAGAGTTCCGCTGAATTTAAGCGACTGTCTGAACTTTTCCAGCCAGTTTTCGTCAATGGTCAGGTTATCGGGCACGCGCGAATATACCGCAAATCGCTGAAGCGCTTTCTGCGTATCAGACTGTACAGTGCCGCCCGCAGTTATCTCGGCGGAGTAATAATTGCTCGCGCCATGACCTGTCATTTCGTGGTACTCAAAATCTTTCATGCCTGCTTTGGCATCTATGGTGGTAACAGAATCTCTCAGCCACGTATTTGAATGCACAGTGTTGTGGGTATTCCTGACTATCTTGCCGTTTTCGTAAGCAGAAGAACTGTCATTCTCGGCATAAGTCTTGGTGACATCATAATCACCGACAAACTGTCTGCGTTCAAAATAGTTCACCAGCTTAGTGCCGAAGTTTGAATTTTCTGTCGCCCTGCCAGCGCTGTTATAGAAATTCTCGGTATCGATGATGATGCGGTCGTAGTCCTCTTCCCTGACGTTGTAGGCGATATCGACATTTGCGCCAACATCGGCACGAATGTTCAGGTCGCGCACTATAAGCTGTATCTCATCAACGCCCGCAGGCAGATACACAGGCGTTTCGGTGACAGTATTGCCCGTGTGCGCCGCACCTGTTATGGCATTGCCCGAAACATCGACCTTTGTCCATTTGCCGTAAAGTTCAGACTGAGGGTCATTCGACCTGACAAAAATATCAAAATCAAAACCTGTAGTGGTATTGGGGTCAAGAGTGACAGAATCGCCCTTTACCAGTTTTTTCACGGATATGCGCGTGAAGTCATACTCGCTGTACTCCAGCTGTCTGCTTTCGATATCCTTAAGGTTTTTGATATCGGGTGCGCCGTCAAAGTAGACAAGGTCATATTCGGGAACGGATATCACATCACCTGCTGAGTTCTTTTCTTCCAGACGCGGTGTGCGGCCTGTAAGACTATAGGTGACGACCTTGCCGCTGAATATGTTATCATACAACAACTGATTAGCGCCGTTGTAATGTCTTGCATGGGATTCATACCAATGCTTGTCATATTCTTTCGCCAGATTTATCTCATACTCATTATACTTGACCATATAACCGCCGTTGCCAACAGGCTGTTTGTCTTCCGTTGAAAGGTAATGGGCGGCGGTATCGGTGATATCGACAACTGTCTGTTCATCGTCATACTGCACAAGGTAGTGAGATGTCAGCGTTATCTTCTGGCTGCCTGTTGAGTCGATGACATCATTCAGAACACCGATGCGGTACTCAGAAGTGTAACTCTGACCCGCCTTCTGGTCACCTCTTCCGCGAAAATCGTAGAAGCCCAGCATATCGCCGTTCATCACCAGCGGCACTACATTGCCTGCCGAGTTTACGACCATCAGATCTTCTTTCTGCAATCCGTCTAATTTGACCTCGATGAAATGATCCGATGTCTTTATGCCCCTCGACTTTCGGCTAGCTACCTGTTCATCATAGTTCTGTTCGATGATATGGGCATCTAATTCCTGATTTGAGGCATCGGTCGCTGTACCGTTTTTCTTCGTATACTCGGTCATGCCGTCAAGACCCAGCACCGAACGGTAGCTTCGCCAGTCATATTTGCTGTTCAGGTTATTGAAATCGGTATCGTTTATATCCTTGCAGACTATCTTGACATTGTTCTCATCATGCACCGAATGGTACTTTAAGTTTATGGGGTTCGACTCAAGTGTGATAGCGGGGAGTTTCGGTATCTTCTCGGTCACCCATTCGCCCTTTTCTTCGTCATATGTCTTCTTTGTTTCGACCTCAGTGACCTTTACGGAGGTCTTAAGTTCGATATCCGCGCCGTCCACAGCATCGCGCGAATTGAACTGCCATGTGAAAGTAGTTTCGTTATTTGAACTTATCTCCACCTTGTTGATGAAAGTATAGGTATCAGTCGCCTCGTCCTTGACATAATCCCATGTGCCTACGAGGTTAGGGTCGTTGAGGTTCATGGTCAGCTTGCCGTTTCTGATAAGTTCATCAAGACCTGTTATGGTGAATTCCATGTTGCCCGGTTCTATCTTCTTTGCCAGATTGAAGAAGAAAGTGGTTTTTAGCACAGGGTTTTCATCTGTTTTCTCTGTCAGTGTCAGTTCGGTGCTGTTCTTGTCAAGGGAGTATTCACGGTCTGTACCGTTGTTCTCGCCAAGACCTGTTGTATCCCAGTGAAATCCGACCGAATAATCGGAAGCCGCCGCATATGTTTTCAATCCGCCCAGTATCTCATACGCAGTGCGTTCACCGAACAGATCAAGCACCATGACCAGTGCCAGCATAAAAGCCATCACTCGTCCGAAAGCTGTCTTTGTTCTCATTATCCGATCATCTCCTTTCAGAAAAATATCTCCATATAACATAACGCGCACCCGAATCCCAGTTTTGCGGAAATCAGATGCGTTATTATTTCATAGCAAGAATATATACATCAGGCAGTATACGCTGCCGTAAATTTCCGTTTAGGCGGTGTAAAACAAGAAAAACCGCTTATTTCTGTTTGATAACCCCCACCAGCACTCCCCTTGCCTCCCAGAATTCATAGGTGCAGGTCGAGAGCAGCAGCAGCCGTGTGTCACCGCGTTTCAACTCATCAGCCGTAAAGCCCGAAGTGTATGACGCGCTTGAAAAAATGTGATCTATATACCCGTCACGGTCAGACTTTTTTGTCAGCCCCACCTGATAGGCATAGTCATCGCTGGGTATGTTGAGGTATGCAAAGAAATCCACTTCACACATGCCATCAGCCGTCAGCAGTTCACCGCGCGGGTGAGCCGCCATATAAGAACTTTCCTTATATTTTGCAATATCTGCGAACATCGCCTGTTCGCCCTGAATATGGTGGGCGTAGACTATCGAAACACTTTCTCCGAAGCCCTCGCACCTATAGTCCAGAAACGGGCAGCCCAGACCGCAGTTATACTGCTTGTCAAAGCCGTTCTGCAAATAGAAACTGTTATCAGATGCCTGAACTATCGGGTAATCGATGCCTGTACCATCAATGGTCAGCCAGCCAACAGACTCGTCATTTTCGGCTTTAAGGTCTGCCAGCGGGTCATATTCGGGCTGACTTTCATTTTCTTTACTGACAGCCTGCGCCTCAGTCACGGAAACATCGGGTCTTACCCTATCAAACAGTTCACGCTGTTCTTTGTCGGCATCTTTCAGCTGTTTTCGCGGCAGATACGCTTCATCATAGTAGCGTTTCGCACAATATATCCCCGCGCAGGCGAGTATGACGACCATCGCCCACAAAACGAGTTTTTTCACTTATCCTTATCCTTTTTCTGCTTCTTTATCAGCACCAGCAGCACAGCTATCATCACTGTGATGACACCCATCGCAGCCAGCCACACGGTACCGTTTTTAAGCACAGCGCCCGTGTACGGCGGGAAAAATCCATCAGCCTTTGAGGTCGGTATCGCCGCGCTTTCCTGCTTGTCGGGGACAGAACTCCTGCGGTCATCGATATCTGTCTGCGAGTCGGGTACATCGACCATCGCATAGAATATCCACTTGAACTCTATCTCGCCCTCAGCATAACCCGAATCACCGGGACCCACCAGCACATGTTCGCCGTCCTTATCGACAAGCCTGTGTCCGTTATCAACGTTCTGAATGACATCTATATCGTTCCAGACTATCTCGCACCTAAGCACATGCGACTCACCCGGTTCATAATTGCCGCAGTCGAAATGCTGTTCGCTAAGGTCAAAATTGCCTTTGCCGTTGACATCACCGCGATATATCTCTTCACCGTCAAGAAAAAAACTGCATTCACAGCCCTTTTCGAGGTCTATCTCGCCAGCCTTGAAAAGCGGTTCGACATAGAAATAAATGTGATACGAATGATCTTCGCGCAGGTTCATCAGCTGTATATTTTTGCTGTAGACCTCACCGAACTGCATATCCTCCACATGGAAGAAGTACTCACCCGTAGCGGAATTTACTGCATTGCCCTCGTCATCGAGTGCCGCCAGCCTTTCCGGAAGCCCCTTTACCGCGCCATCGGGCAAAGAAGTTTCCGCAAGGGCTGTTATGCCCATTGCGTTTATCCCGATAAGCAGACTGCCCATGATCGAAGTGAAAAATTGTTTGATTTTCATGGACAGCCTCCTTTCGGGAAAATAATAGTGTGTTTGGAGATTTTTTGGGGTTAGATCAGTTGGCAGCTGTCCAAGTAATAGTATTGATTTCAGGAGCGCCAACTGTCGCTTCAGCCTTTGCAGCCGTTGCAGTATCACCTGTTGCTACAGTCCAGCCATCCTTGACAGGTTCAAAATTCTCGTTGCCTGCCTCGTCCATAGTAACCTGAACAGAGTCAAGGAATACATCAAGGTCAAAATCAAATGCAAGGTAAGCACCATTCTTGGTATTCTCCGACAACTTTACGCTGTCAACCAGCTTTGTTGTGGAGTCGCCTGCTTCAACATCGTTGTTGTAGTAGAACGTAGTAGTATGGTCTGCTGCCGTACCGCTTATAGCAGTCCATGCCTCAGCACCATCACCTATATTATCAAGATTTACATCGATCGAAACAGCCTTATCACCGGTACCGTAAGTTACTACAAACTTTTTATTTGTTGCATCATAAGTCCATTTAAGATCATTATCTGTCGAACCTGTATTTATGACCTTTTCAGATGCGGTGTACAGATATACCTTTTTACCTTCATTAATAGTCACAGGAAGAACCTGATCTTTACTGGGCGTAGCTGTGCTGTTATCATTTATAGTACCCGCAGGCAGAACATAGTCAGAATGACCGTTAGCACCGATTTCATTGTGCAGTGCAAAATACTTGTTAAGAGTAGCATCATAGTAATAACCGCTGTACTCATACTTATTTTCAGTGCCATCAGCAGTTTCTGCTACATTTCTTCTGAAAATATACAGACCTGTTGTTTCAGGCTTAAATGTAGAAGCATCGATAGCACCAAAGTAATTTGTGTCAGTAGCTGTTATCTTATTTTCAGCTGTAGAATTACCCGTACCAACTTTTGTACCCTTTGCTACATTTGTCATTGTAGCGGTGCCACCAGTATAGATCGGCAATTCTGTAGCCTGTTCAAGCTCCCATGTATAACCTGCTTTTTCAGGTGCATAGACCAGCACACCGCCAGCCTGTACAGACTGAACTTCACTGAATGTTGCAGGCTGATTTGTGTTCTCATTAGCATCAGTCTTATGTGCTTCGTCCTTAGGATTATCGATCTGTTTCTGACTCAGTTCGCGATAATAAACATTGTTTCCTGTGCCGTAAGTCAATCCAAGATCAATAAGTTTCTGATCATTAACAGCTGTAAATGAAACATTTGAAGTTGCATCAACAGAGGGTGTATCCTCATTCAGCAATCTCATCTGACCGCCGAGCCACATTCTTACGAACGCATCAACGTTGCCTGTGTTGACAGCGGAAACGTCCTTGTTGATGGTCTGACCCGGTACCCATTCCTCGGGGGGCTGGAAATCTTCGGCAATGCTTACATCATACTTTGCACTTGCCGACAGACGGTTGGTAACTTCGTCCTTAGATGTGAACCACGCGAAAGTAGAACCTGCAACGATCGTTGCTGCGACGATGATAGAAGCAACGAGTATGCGTTTTTCCTTAGCGGACTTCTTTTTTGTGTTTGTCATATTTTTTCATCCTTTCATAATAATTTATTTGGTCTGCGCCTTGTCATCAGCCGTTTCATTTTCGGCAGGTGCAAGGTAAATACCCATAAGTTTAAAGAATATCAGCACCAGAACTGCCAGCGGTACTACAAAATACCACCTAAGCTGTACGAACCTGACCACATAGCCAAGTTTCGGTATGCCCAGCTTCACTGCGCCGATGACCCTTGACTCGTCTATCAGGAACGAGTCTTCACTGTCATTCGCATCACCCTTTGTCTTGAAGCAGGTCACGCCTGTACCCTCATAGTCGGTCATCTTTTCGGTGACTCGGTGGGTAAGGTAGGCTTCACTGCCCGATGACGGGTTGAAAGTTATGACATCGCCGACAGATATTTCATCGGCATTTTCTATCTTTACGAATACCATATCTCCCACATGATGGGTGGGTTCCATCGACGGCGTGAGTATCGTGTAATAACGGTATCCGAAAATAGACTTGTTCGGGCTTTTTGATGCCGCAAACAGCAATGCGGCAATTATTATGCCTGCCGCCAGCAGATATATAAACACCGTCCGCAAAATGCCGAGCATCGCTAAGCTCTTGCTCTTCGGCGGTTCGTGATTTGTTTCCATATTATTCTCCTTACTTCTAAAGGCTATCATTCAATTATTTATTAATAATTATAGCATTTCAGTTTATCTATGTCAAGCATTTAACTAAACCACATTTCTTTTAGAATTTTATACCAGTAGCAAATATTACCATTGTCATAACCAACAGTCAAAGCCTAATACGGCCGCGAAAACAAGGCGTTTCAGCGACATTTTGCAGTCAAATCTCAAATAACATTTCTGGTTATAAATATGAATTTATTCGCACTCAGCCGTTTTTTTGTGAACGTACTATTAATTTCTTAAATGTTAAATCGTGTACTTGCATAAAAACAAATGCAATAAATTCATGCAATTTTACGGAATTATTTCCGTTTTGGAAACAAAAAAGCAGACCCGCCGAACAGGTCTGCCTATACCTTTATATAATATATCACATTTCCCACCCAGAGAGAAGAAAACCGGGTATTACCACCAGCAGGAAGAACGCCCAGCTGATAAGTGTGAACACCTTGATGAAATCTCTGCCCTTATCGGGATATTCGCGCACGTAGATGCGGTAATTAATCACCGATGCCAGCGAACCGATAAGCGAGCACAGCCCAGCAGTGTCCGCACCGTAGATAAGTCCCGCGTGGCTGTCGGCAAACGGATAAAGCACTATCGAAGCGGGAACGTTCGATATCAGCTGACTAAGCCCTATAGCCCACCAATACTCACTTCCGCCGACAGCCGCATCAAGAAAACGTGCTATGCCGGCATTCGCCGCGATAGAAGACGAAAACACGAAGAAGAACAGGAACGTGAATATCAGCACATAGTCAACTTTAAGGAACAGCTTTCTGTCAGCCGCAAGTATCGCGCAAACGACTATTGCCACAGCCGCCCACCAGTAGGCTGTTCTGCTGACTATGGTGAATATCACTATACCGAACAGCACCAGATAAAACACACGTTTGCTGCCAGCTTTTTCGCCCAGCCGAGAGTGGTCGAACTCTATCTCCTCGTGCAGACCTTTTCGGTAAAGCACCAGCACGAAGACCGTCAGCAGCAAAGCTGAACCTGCGCAAAGCGGCAGCATGTGCAGCATGAAGCGTCCTGCGCTTATGCCGAACCTGCTGTACAGGAACAAATTCTGCGGACTGCCGAAGGGTGTCAGCAATGAACCTCTTATCGCCGCGATATTTTCAAGCGTGATAACGGGCAGAATGTATTTTTCCTTACCGCCGCCGCGAAATGTGAATATCGTAAGCGGTACAAATATCATCAGTGACACATCGTTAGTGACGAACATTGAGGAAAAAAACACGCCAAATATGTAAAAAAGCGAAAGTCCTGTCATAGTCTTAGCTCTGAGCGACAGTTTCACCAGCGGGTCGAGAACATTCTCCTGCTTGAAGCCTTCCAGCACGCAAAGCATCATCAGCAGTGTGCCGAGAGTCCGCCAGTCTATGGCTTTCAGGAGTGTGCCGCTTGGCGGAGTTATGAACATTGCCGCCACAGCCGCCAATGCGGACACAGTCAGCATCGGCTCACGTTTTAAAAATCTCAAAGCCCTATCCAAAAGGATACCTCCGTAATTTAAGCAAAATAATAGCTCCACAGCCTAAGCTATGGAGCTAAATGGTGGGAGAAGATGGATTCGAACCATCGAAGCTAGTAGCAACAGATTTACAGTCTGCCCCCTTTGGCCGCTCGGGAATTCTCCCATTATTCACCCGGAATACTTCCCGAATGAATTTGCTGGAGCTGGTGGACGGACTCGAACCCCCGACCTGCTGATTACAAATCAGCTGCACTACCAACTGTGCTACACCAGCTAATTGACTTTAGCGGTAATTCCGATGTGTTTTTTGTTTTCGTCATCTCCCTGACGACTTAATCATTATACCACATTTTCTTTCGCTTGTCAAGCGCTTTTTTTAATGTTTTCAAATTATTCACATTTGTTTTTTCTTCACCAACGAACTTCTCCCGAAGCCGTGAAGAACAACTTTGCGAACCTGCTGAAAACAAAGTCGAGACGACAGGATTCGAACCTGCGGCATCTTGCTCCCAAAGCAAGCACTCTACCAAACTGAGTTACGTCTCGATGATGTCATCTCTCGTCAGACAGCTTTAATATTATATCATCTTCAGAGCGAAATGTCAAGAGCTTTTTGTGATTTTTTCAAAATGTTCACATTTTTATTTTCCTTATCAAATAATGGGCTAAAGTTCGCAATAAATGTATTGCTTTACTGCCACTTTTAGGAATATAATATTGTTAAGCGTTATTTTACAATTTGCACATTTTTGCATACGGTAAATGAAAGAAGGATATATATGGTATTTTCAAAACTCTGGCTGAACTACAAAAAACTCGATGATACGCGCAAAAGGATACTTATAAGCTGTGAACATTCGCTGAAAGAGTCGGCGGCATTTGAAGAATTGCAGACTGCCATGAAAGCCATGCTTCCCGAAGCCATTGTGCTGTGGAAGAGCGAGGTGTTCGATGATGACTCCTACCTTATCGTGCTGGGCATACACCCCGAACTCGACCGTGAGGAATACACGATAGCCGCTTCGCTGAACATAACAGAGATATGCGGCGGCAGTGAAGCGGGTCTGCTTTACGGCGTTTTCGAGTTTCTTAAGCGCACCGCCCTTGCGGGGGGATTTATCGGTTTCAATGCGCAGGCAAAGCCATCTCAGCCATTGCGGATGCTTGACCACTGGGACAACGCTGACGGTTCGATAGAGCGCGGATATTCGGGCAAGTCATTTTTCTTTAAAGACGGCGAACTATTGGTGAACGAGAGGACTGTCATGTATGCCCGCCTGATGGCTTCTGTAGGCATCAACGGGGTAGTTATCAACAATGTGAACGTGCGCGGCAGTGCAAAGCGCCTGCTTACCAAAGACTACGCTGACAGTCTTGAAGAACTGGGCGAACTTTTCGGCAGATACGGGATAAAGCTGTTCATCTGCCCTGATTTTGCCGCTCCGATATCAGTCGGCGGGCTTGACAGCGCCGACCCTCTTGATGAAAGAGTCATAAACTGGTGGAAGGAATGCTGTGCTTCGCTGTTCAGCCGAATACCGAATTTAGGCGGTTTCCTCGTCAAAGCAGACTCGGAAGGTCAGCCGGGACCGTTTGCCTACGGCAGAGATCATGCTGACGGTGCAAATATGCTGGCAAGGGCAGTCGCACCATTCGGCGGACTGGTCATCTGGCGCTGTTTCGTCTACAACTGTGCGCAGGACTGGCGCGACCTCAAGACCGACCGCGCTCGTTCGGGATATGACAACTTCATGCCGCTGGACGGCAGATTTGACGACAACGTTATACTTCAAGTCAAGAACGGTCCAATGGACTTTCAGGTGCGCGAACCTGTACACCCGCTGTTCGGTGCCATGAAGCACACGAAACTGATGGCGGAGTTCCAGCTGGCACAGGAATATACAGGTCAGCAGAAGCACGTATGCTGGCTGGTACCCATGATAAAGGATATACTGGGATTCCACACAAAGCACGACATGCAGGATGATCGTGTCAGCAGGACTGTCTGCGGTGTGGCGGCAGTGGCAAATACTGGTGACGACTTCTGCTGGACGGGCAGTGAACTTGCCGCCGCAAACCTCTACGGCTACGGCAGACTGCTGTTCAACGAAGACACTGACCTTGACGAACTGGCTGAGGAGTGGGCACAGCTGACTTTCGGTGATGATGAACAGGTCATATCAGCAGTCAGCGAGATACTGAAAGGTTCTCACAAAGCCTACGAGGACTACACTGTTCCGCTGGGGCTGGGCTGGATGTGCAAGCCCAACCATCACTACGGTCCCGACCCGTGGGGCTATGAATTTGACCGCTGGGGCACCTACAACCGCGCTGACCGCAATGGTATCGGCGTTGACAGGTCGCCCGCAGGCACAGGATATTCGGCGCAGTACGCACCTGAATGGGCAGAAGTTTACGGCGATATAGACCGATGCCCCGATGACCTGCTGCTGTTCTTCCACCGCGTACCCTATACACACAAACTGCGCGGCGGCAAGACTGTGATACAGCACATATATGACGCACATTTCGAGGGTTATGAGCAGGCTGAACATTTTGCGGCGCTGTGGGCTTCGCTCAAAGGCAGAGTGGACGAACGCACTTTCAAAAATGTCAGCGAACGCTTTGAAGAACAGCTGAACTGTGCGAAGGAATGGCGGGACATCATCAACACGTTCTTCCACCGTCTTTCGGGCATTGACGATAAGCAGGGGCGAAAGATATACAACTGATCACCGATAAGGAGCAAAGGAATATGATAAAATTCAAGGCAGATGACATTTTTTCTGACGGCATGATACTACAGCGAGATGCCGAAAACTTCATCACAGGTGACGGTGAGGGCACTGTCACACTGACGCTTGAACGCGATGACAGGATATGCGGTCGTTCGCGCATAGCCGCTGACGGCAGGTGGCGCATAGCCGTCCCCGCAGGTGAGGCTGACTGCCTGCCATACACTATTAATATCCGATGCGGCAGTCTTATGCTGGTAATAAGCGATGTATATTTCGGTGATGTCTTCCACATCACGGGTCAGTCGAATATGGAACTTCCCCTCAGCCGCACTTACTCGCCTTTTGTGGGCGAAGTGCCTGTTCCCGAAGAAGAACTTATACGCGAATACCGCGTGCCGATAAAGCTATGCTTTGAAGCGGGCAAGGAGGCGAACAGGTTCGAGGGCGGAAAATGGGTACGCGCCTGTGATGACAAAGACCTTGAAATGAGTGCCGCAGGCTACTATTTCGCGAAGAAGCTGTTTAAGCAGATAGGTGTACCCATCGGGCTTGTGAACACCTCTGCGGGCGGTTCGCCCATTGAGGGCAGACTGCCCGCAGAAGTCATACGAGAGTTCCCCGAACTCGATGCTGTGACCGACCGCGTGACGGCTGAAAACTTCATGGAAAACACCGAAAAAGAGGGCGCAGAAAACGAACGCGAGTGGGACGATATCATTAAGAAGAATGACCACATAGGCACAAGCATAATAAGGGGCGAATATCCTGCCGATGCACTATCCTGCACTGTGCCCATGCGGGTCAACGACCTGCCCGACCTTGACGGGTTCTGCGGCAGGATATGGTTCTGGCGAACCTTTGAAGTACCCGATGATGCTGACCTCACAGGACCTATGCTGATACTAGGCACGCTTGTTGACGGCGATACTGCTTACATCAACGGCAAAAAAGTCGGAAGTACAGGCTACCTCTACCCGCCGCGCTATTACCCCATACCAAAGGGTCTGCTGAAAATTGGCGAGAACCGCGTTGCTGTCGCACTGGACATAAACGCTTCAAACGGCGGATTCACTGAGGGCAAGCGTTTCTGTGTAAAGCTGGGCGACAACTTCATAGACATAGACGGACAGTGGAACTACACTGTTGCTGTAAAGACTGAAAAACGCAAGCCTGTGGAGTTTCTGCCGGGACTTGAACTGGGCGAGTATGCCTATATGACAGCCCCCGCCTACCGCCTTGCTTTCAAGGGCATGCTGGTATATCAGGGCGAAACGAACGCATGGCAGGCGCAACTCTATGACAAGTTATACAGGCGATTTGTAGAATACTACCGTATGCGGTGCGGCAGTGAGATACCTGTGGTATCGGTACAGCTTCCCAACTGGCAGCCGGGCGGCGAAGGCTGGGTGATGATACGCCAGAAACAGCTGGAATGCTGTGCTATCCCCAACACATCGATGGCTGTCACGCTGGGCATGGGCGAGAATAATGACTTACACCCCATTGACAAGGCATCGGTGGGTGAGGCGCTCTGCGATGCGGTACTGCGCCTTATCTACGGTAAAGGCGATCCGCGCCCACTCAGCCCTGTCAGCATAAAACAGACGAAAAACGGCATACAGCTGGATTTCACCGAAGAAGTCCGTCTGACCGACCATTCCACAGATTATTTTGAAGCACACACCTCAGAGGGCTGGCAGAAAGTCACCGCCGCCGAAAGCGGAAGCGGTATTCTGCTGAACTGCACTTCCGCCGACAAAGTGCGCTACGCATGGCGTCCCGATGCAGACAGACCCTCTGCCAGAGGTGCAAGCGGCAGACTTGTCCCCTGCTTTGAAATGGCTTTGTGACACATTTAAATATGACTATCCCTTTAGCACACCAACTAAATATACGACAAGAACCTTAAGTTCTGTATAGCCGCTGTTTTTGTGGTGTGTCAGCGGGATAACCACATATCTAAATATGACAAAAACGGGTATCCCGCCGTTGGGGTACCCGTTCTTTTTATGTTCACCTTGCCGACTAACAGCAGCATAAAGTGTTCGGCGTATATCTTCACCCAAAAAAAGGACACTCCCGCCGCAGGCAGAAGTGTCCCCAAAAAAGAAGTATTTACCGCGCATGCGCAGTTATCTCTTGATGTCGTAATTCATATCCATGATATTGCGGATAGTTTCCACATCGTCAGTGATGTTGGCATCGCCGTGTATAGTGTGCTTTATGACACTGCTCGCCACTGCAAAATTCACCATATCCATCGGCTTGTAGTTGTGCATCATGGCATATATCAGACCGCTTGCAAAGGCATCGCCGCCTCCGACACGGTCAAGTATCTTGAATGTGAACAGCTTGCTCTCAAAGGTGTGGTCTTCATACCAGAGATAGGCTTTCATGCTGTTCTCACTGCCGCTGTGTACATACCTTACATGACGCGCTATGCACTTTATGTTCGGGTAGCGCTTTACAAACTCCCGAAATATCTCGTCCTGCTCTTCGTAGCTTGGCTGGAGCGGTACGCCGTCTTTCACATCGCCCTTGCTGTGGTCGCTCTCGTCTTTCCAGAGGTGATAGGGTTCGATACCCAGCAATACATCTACATAAGGCAGGCATTCAGTGCAGAAATCGCGCGCTTCTTCCCAGCTCCACAGCGTGCTCCTGAAATTGCCGTCAAAGCTGACGGTAATGCCTTTTTCTTTAGCGACACGCAGACTCCTCCGCAGAAGTTCCATGCAGCTTGGCGAAAGTGCGGGCGTTATACCGCTGAGGTGCAGCCATGTGTAGCCGTCCAGCAGGCTGTCAAGGTCAACACTGCTGTAGTCGTATTCAGAAAAAGCGCTGTGCTTACGGTCATAGGTGACCTTGCTGGGACGAATGCCGTAGCCTATCTCCAGATAGTAGCTTCCCATGCGGTGGGTCGGCGTTTCTTCGGGGGTACTTAGTATCATGGGGCTGCAATGCACATCATTCGAGCGCAGCATGCGCACAGCACTCTTGCCCACACTGTTATTGGGTACTACGCTGAAAAAACTGCTGTCAACTCCCAGATTTGCCAGCGCCAGCGCGATATTCGCCTCAGCGCCGCCGTAGCTTGCTTCAAAGCTGGTGGCAGTGCGTATCTTCTCGTAGTTCGGCGGTGTCAGCCTGAGCATTATCTCGCCTATTGTGATAAAGCGGTTCTCACTGTCGCTCTGCAAAAGCGGATTTTTATCTTTCATCGTTAAGTCCTCCTGCTATAAAGAAAGGCTGCGCCCATGACGCAACCTCCCTTTGGTAGAAAATAAGGTTTATTTGGAGAAATACCTGATAGCGTTGTTGTAGCAGATATCCTTTACGATATTGCCGACAAGTTCAACTTCGTTGGGGTATTCGCCCTCTTCTATCAGTTCACCGAACATGTTGCAGAGGATCCTTCTGAAATACTCGTGTCTTGTATAAGACAGGAAACTTCTGCTGTCTGTCAGCATACCTACGAACTTGGATACCAGACCCAGCTGAGAAAGTGCGGTAAGCTGCTTCTCCATGCCGTCCTTCTGGTCATTGAACCACCATGCAGAACCGAACTGCATCTTTCCTACTATGCCGCCCTGCTGGAAGCAGTTCATGATAGTAGCCAGTACTTCGTTATCGCGTGGGTTCAGACAGTAGAGAATGGTCTTTGGCAGTTCATCGGTGCTGTCAAGAGTATCCAGCAGCATAGCCAGCTTCTTTGCGAAAGTCTGGTCTTCGATGGCATCAAAGCCTGTATCGGGACCAAGCAGACCCATGTATCTTCTGGAGTTGTTTCTCAGTGCGCCGATGTGGTACTGCTGTACCCAGTGCAGTCTTGCATACTGCTTGCCCAGATGTACCAGAACATAGCCCTTGTACTGCTCTATCTCATCAGAGGTCAGCTCGTTGCCGTTCAGTGCCTTCTTTACGATATAGTCAACTATATCGCGCTCTGCGGGCTTGAACATAACAACATCGAGCGCATGGTCGGAGCAAACGCAGCCAACACTGTCGAAGTACTCTATCCTCTTGGTCAGTGCTTCGCACAGGCTGTCGATGCCGTTTATCTCAACGCCCGATACCTCAGCCAGCTTAGCGATGTAAGGAACGTAGGTAGGCAGTTCGATATTGATAGCCTTGTCCGGTCTGAAAGCGGGATAAACTTCAACATCGAAGTCGCCGTCAGCCTTCAGCTGCTTGTGGAAATGCAGGTCATCTATGGGGTCATCGGTGGTGAACAGCTTCTTTACGTTGCTGTCAGCGATGAGTTTTCTTGCAGTCAGTGTCTTGAGCTTTTCGTTGCACTTATTGAAGATGTCCTCAGCAGTCTTAGGCGAAAGGATATCATTGATACCGAAATATCTTCTCAGTTCGAGGTGAGTCCAGTGATAGATGGGGTTGCCGATGGCATAAGGCATAACTTCCGCATACTTCATGAACTTCTCGAAGTCGCTCTTATCGCCTGTTATGTAGCTTTCATCGATGCCCATTTCGCGCATCAATCTCCACTTGTAGTGGTCGCCGCCCAGCCAGCACTCGGTTATCGAACTGAACTGCTTATCGTTATAGATCTCTTCAATGCTCAGGTGGCAGTGGAAGTCGAATATCGGCATATCCTCAGCATACTGATGATAAAGCACCTTAGCGGTGTCATTTTTAAGGACAAAGTCCTTATCCATAAACTCTTTCATGGTCTACTCCTTTATATAGTTTTAAACATTAAGACTTGAATACTGTTGAAAACTTGACAACGGCATCAAGTATATTATACATCACTGATGCAGGACTGTCAAACATAAAACTGCCCGCATAGCCTTGCATTTTCACATCATACGGAACGCACCCGCGCTCCACACAAGCATTCCACGCCCACACTACCGCACCCGCTCACCGTTCTTATCAGATGGACTGCGCCACGACCGCCGAAAGCGCTACGCTGTTCGGCTGGAACACGCGGTCAATTCGTCACCCGCACATGGGGAGTGCTTTTCGCGGGATTTGAGTACGCGCTTTTCTTAGCGAATTGCCCGCGTGTTTTGGTCGGAAAATATACTGTTCTTATCCTTCTTGCAGGTGGTCATTTTGCCGTACTCTTATTGTTTGTTTTGCATTTTGGATTTGTGCTTCGGTGATTGAGGGCTCTGCCCTCAAACTCCCGCAAGCCTGCTGGCGCGAGGCTTGACCGCGCGCTTTAACTCGCGCACAGCTTGTTGTGCTTACTCCGCTTTGCCGGCGGCAAAGTTTCGCAAAAACGGCATACTCAAATGCCTGCCAATAATTATGAATTATGAATTATCAAAGCGTTACTCCTGTCTTGAATATCGCTATATCCCTCGAATCATAACGCTCGTTCACAGTCTGCTTGCCGCTGGCTGTTTCTGCGATAAGGTCTATCAGCGCTTCAAGTCTGCTCTCAAAAGTTTCGCCCTCAACTATACTGCCTGCATTGAAGTCTATCCAGTTGGGCTTTCTCGATGCTATATCCGAATTTGTGGATATCTTTATGGTGGGTACAAATCCACCGAAAGGTGTGCCGCGTCCTGTGGTGAACAGCACCATATGACAGCCTGCGCTTGCAAGGTTGGTCACAGCCACCATATCGTTTCCCGGACCATTCAGCAGATTAAGACCGTGTGAGGTAAGTGCATCGCCGTCAAACAGCACATCGCATACCTCGCTCCTGCCCGACTTCTGTGTACAGCCCAGCGACTTATCCTCCAGCGTAGTGATACCGCCTGCCTTATTACCAGGCGATGGGTTCTCATACACAGGCTGGTCATGCTTCTGATAATACTCTTTGAAGCCGTTTATCAGGTGAACTATCTTATCGAAAGTTTCTTCGTCCTTAGCCCTGTCCATCAAAAGCTGTTCAGCGCCGAACATCTCAGGCACTTCTGTAAGAACGGTAGTGCCGCCCACAGCCGCCATATAGTCGGAAAATCTGCCTACCAGCGGGTTGGCGGTTATGCCTGAAAGACCATCGGAACCGCCGCATTTCAGACCTATCTTAAGGCAGGAGATATCTTTTGTGACGCGCTTATCGTTCTTAGCCTTTTCGTAGAGTATTTCCAGCTTAGCCACGCCCTCAGCTATCTCATCGCCAACTTCCTGCGCAACCAGAAATTCAGTGCGCTCCTCATCGTATTCGCCCAGAGTTTCTTTGAAAATATCCATGCGGTTATTTTCACAGCCCAGACCGAATACCAGCACGCCGCCGCAGTTGGGGTGTTTTACCATGCGCTGTAAGATAAGTCTTGTGCGCTCATGGTCATCACCTATCTGCGAACAGCCATAAGGGTGGGTAAAGGTGAAACAGCCGTCAATGCCCTCTGCGTTGGGGTGTCTGCGTTCAAATTCTTTTACGATGGCTTTAGCCTGCGAGTTTACACAGCCAACAGTCGGTATGACCCAGAGTTCGTTGCGTATGCCGACTTCGCCGTTCTTACGCTCGTAGACCTCAACACTGCGCGGCTTGACAGCATCAAGTTCCGCAGCAGCTTTCTTATGGTAGCTGTATTCCAGTGTACCTTCGAGGTTTGTAGCCATATTGTGGGTGTGGACATGTTCGCCCGCACCGATATCGCTCTTTGCCCTGCCGATGACTTCGCCGTACTTGATGACTTTCTCACCTTTTGCGATAGCCCTCAGTGCAAATTTGTGACCTTTTTCAATGTCTTCTTTAAGTATAACGCCCTCAGCGCTCTCGCCTTTTTTAAGAGGTGTCAGCGCCACACCGACCGAGTCGGCAGGCGATATAACGATAGTATTTTTCATATTATTCCCCTAAGAATTTTTTCAGTGCTGCGCGCTCACCAAGTTCGAGTATATCCTTGATGTAGCCCGCTACCTTTTCAGCGTTGCCGTCCTCATCAAGGTTCTGCTGCCAGATGTTCTCTGCTGAGAGAGCCTTCTTTGCTATCTCGATGCAGTCATCATCTTTCCACAGTTCAGCCCAGAACTTCAGGTACTCTTCATCGTCCTTCAGTGCGATATCTTCATCGCCCCTCTTGCCCTTGAAGAATACGCACAGCGATGCGAACGAGAACAGTATATGTTCGGGCGACTTGCCGAACTTTTTGCGGTAATCGTTGTATGTAGGCAGAAGTCTTGTCCTGAACTTTGTGGTAGAATTGAGCGCGATAGACATAAGTTCATGTCTGATGAACGGGTTCATAAATCTTTCGATAACGCTATTTGCGAAAGCGTCCATTTCGTCAGCGGGCAGGTCGATGGTGGGCTTTACCTCGTCATTGACAAGACCCATAACGAACTTGCCGACATCACTGTCGGTAACAGCTTCACGTACAGTGTCGATACCGCTGAGGTATGCAACAGGCACCATAGCGGTGTGCGAACCATTAAGTATCTTTACCTTTCTCTGCTTGTAGGGTGTTATATCATCAGCGAAGATGACATTCAGACCCGACTTGTCAGCAGGCAGTTTTGCCTGAACGAAAGGTTCTTTCTCCAGTACCCACAGGTGGAAAACTTCGCCCTTTACCAGATTTATGTCATTGTAACCTACTTCATTGCAGATCTCCTCTGCCTTGTCCTTCGGGTATCCCGGAACTATCCTGTCCACCAGCGTGCTGGTAAAGTGGTTAGCGCTTGTCAGCCAGCCGATGAACTCCTTGTCATAGCCGTTTATTTCAGCCAGTTCCACAAGTATCCTTTTGAGTTCTCTGCCGTTATAGTCGATAAGTTCGCAGGGAACGATAGCAAGACCCTTGTCCTCAGCACCGTTGAAGTGATCGTATCTTGCCTTGAGGAAAGCCAGCAGTTTGCCCGGATAACTCTTGGGACATACTGTAAAGTCAGTATCGGTAGTATCCAGTGCGATACCTGCCTCTGTGGTGTTTGATACCACTATCTCCAGATCCTCGCTCTTTGCATATTCAAGGAACTTCGCATAGTCATCATAAGGGCATACAAAGTCGCCCAGAACATCTATCATCTGCCTTGACTGTACTTTCTCGCCCTTGTCGATGCCCTCCAGACATACCGTATACAGACCGTCCTGCGATGCCAGTTCCTTGTTTCTGCCCATAGGTGTAGGCTGAACTACCACAACATTCGCGTTGATAACGCCCTTGTTGTTAAGATCCTGCAATATCCAGTCAACAAATGCTCTCAGGAAGTTGCCTTCACCGAACTGCATGACCTTGATGGGTCTTTTCTTGTTTTCAAAATTTGCTCTGTTAAGTTCTTTCATATCAATTCACCTGTCATAGAATTGTCTGCAAGCAGACCGCATAATATGCAAAGCGTCAAATGCAGACTAACGTTCAATCTCCAAACTCAGCGGTCTGACAAATAACTCTGTTTTTCCAGCCGCCCTTTTATACAGATCATTCCTCTCTTTTTAAGGAAATATGTCTTTCCCCGCACTGAGCGGGGAAAAACATATCCGAGAGAAAGGAATGGGGATAGCATTATTTAGTGTTTTTCAGCTTTATGCGCTTTTCGGTTTCCTTATCGAAAAGGTACACACTGCCGTATGGGATAGAGAATTCCAGCGCTGTGTTTATCTCAGGCGACTCGTGCGGATCTACCTTGAGTATGCTGTTGACACCGTAGATATCAACATACACGTTGGTGTTATCGCCCAGCAGTTCTACCAGTTCAACAACGCAGTTCATCTTATAAGCGTTGCCTACTTCATAATTGCTGTTTATCAGGCGCACAGCCTCAGGTCTGAAACCGAACACAACTTCCTTGCCTTCATACTTTTCAAGTACTTCGCTGTCAGCGACATAGCTAAGGTCGATGGGATTGTTGCTGATGTTCAGTATGCCGTTCTCTATGCGGCTCTCTATGAAGTTCATGGGCGGCTCACCTATGAAGCCTGCCACGAACATGTTTGTCGGGTTAAAATAGAGGTCATATGGTGTACCGACCTGCTGAACATAGCCGTCTTTCATAACGACTATCCTGTCAGCCATCGTCATAGCCTCTGTCTGGTCATGAGTTACGTAGATGGTAGTAGCACCTGTTTCGCGGTGTATCTGAGTTATCTCGGAACGCATGGTAACTCTCTGCTTTGCATCGAGGTTCGACAGCGGTTCGTCCATCAGGAAGATATCTACCTTTCTGATTATCGCACGACCAACAGCCACTCTCTGACGCTGACCGCCCGAAAGTTCTCTCGGCAGTCTGTCGAGATAGTCTGTAAGACCAAGTATAGCGGCAGTCGAATTTACTCTCTGCTCTATCACATCATCGTCAACGCCTTGCAGTGTCAGACCGAATGCCAGATTATCATATACAGTCATGTGCGGGTAGAGCGCATAGCTCTGGAAAACCATTGCAACACCGCGTTCACGGGGACCTTTCTCGTTGGCGCGCTGACCATCTATCAGAAAATCGCCCTTACTGATGTTTTCAAGTCCCGCTATCATTCTCAGGGTGGTAGATTTGCCGCAGCCCGAAGAGCCGACAAATACTATAAATTCGCCCTTTTCTATCTGTAAGTTAAAATCGTGTACGGCATGATAGCCGTTGGGATATATCTTGTTGATACCTTTTAAAGTTAAATAAGCCATATGTCAACCCACACTTTTCTCTTTCTCCCGTTTCATCACGGGGGTCAAATTTTACGGACTTCTAAAGCGGTTCATACCTAACGCCGCATTTTTACAGCCGCGCTTTCAGTATACTTCCCTTTTCCGCCGCCCGCCGAAAAACGATGCGCGCCCGAAAGGGGAAGTGCTGTATTGCTCCCCCCGCCTGATATCCGACCCTTTTTTGCACTTGACGGATAACTGCGGGGGACAATACAAAATTCAAAATAAGGAGGTGATATATACCGAGCCCTGCTGAACTTATATCAGCAGAGTTCAGTATATACAGCCTCACAAGAGCAGACACTCAGCCGCGAAACAGCGACCCTTCCCTTGCGGGAGATGTGACCGGGACATTTTGCCGCCCCGCCTGCCGAGCATCTGCTCGTTCAGCTGTATATAGGGTACTTTGGGAAAAGTTATGAAAAAGCTATCTTAAGTCCAGATTGCCTATGGTGTCCATGTCATCATAGGTCTGGTTCTCGCCGCACATGCCCCAGATGAATGTGTAATTCGAGGTAGCAGTACCGCTGTGTATGGACCAGCTTGGGCTGATAACAGCCTGCTCGTTGTGCATAATGATATGTCTTGTTTCCTGAGGCTGACCCATGAAGTGGAATACGATATTATCATCTTCCAGCTCGAAGTAGAAGTAAACTTCCATTCTTCTCTCGTGGGTGTGCGATGGCATTGTGTTCCATGAACTTGTCTTGTCAAGTTCGGTCATACCCATCTGTAAAGCACAGGACTCACATACGTTCGGGTGGATATACTGGTTTACCACACGCTTGTTCATGTTCTCCTCACTGCCGAGAGGTCTGTGATTTGCCTTTTCCTTAGTGATGAAAACGGTAGGGTAGGTCTTGTGGGCGGGGCTGGAGTTTATGTAGAACTTTGCAGGCTTGCTGCCGTCAGCAGAGCGGAAAGATATCTCCTTAGTGCCCATGCCGATATACATGCCGTCCTTATAATCAAGTTCATACTCAGTACCGTCAAGAGTGATAACACCCTTGCCGCCGACATTTATAATGCCCATCTCGCGTCTTTCAAGGAAGTATTCTGTGCCCAGCTCTTTGGTGCTGCCCAGCTTCAGCTCTTCCTTAACGGGCATTGCGCCGCCTGCTATCATTCTGTCCTGATGGGAATATGTAAGCGCTATCTCGTCAGCCACGAACACCTTTTCGATAAGGTAGTTCTTACGAAGTTCTGCGGTATCATAGTGCTTGGAATCATCGGGGTGATTGCTGTATCTTATATCCAGTGTCATGATAGACCTCCTTGTAATTTACATGCGCTCTTTAAGATGCTTTACAGCGGGTGCTATATCATCGCCCGTTGTGCCCTCAAAGACAAGGTTTGCATCGGGGCAGACTTTCTTTATCTCGGCAAGTATGCGCGAGTAGTCGAATATCCCCTGACCCACACCTACCTGCTTGAGCGAACCGTCAGTGTTCACTACGCAGTCCTTGATGTGGAACACGCATATCCTGTCGCCAAAGGTCTGTAGACCCTCAGCAAGGATATCGTACATTTTATCAACATTTGAACCGTCAAGATAATTATACAGGTCAAATATATATCTTATATTGTCACAGCCTATGGTCTTTACTGCCCTGTGAAGCGTCTTCACATCGAAGCAGACATGTCCGAAAGCGCCTTCCATGCCGACTTTGACGCCGTTTTCCTCAGCGCATTCACAAAGTTCTGAAAAAGTCTTCACCACTCTGTTAACGGCTTCTTCGGTGCGGTTGAGCGGGTGGTATATCCACGGCTCACCGTTATAGGAACCTGTTTCGGAACCAACGATGTCACAGCCGAGATCTTTAGCAAGTGCAAGGTGATCTTTAAAGACCGCGATGCCCCTTTCGATCTTCTTTTCATCGGGGTGAACGGGGTTGAAGTAAGCGCCTATCAGCGGAACTTTCTTGCCTGCCGCTTCAAAGGTCTGCCTGAACTTTTCAGCCCTTGCCTTTGTGAGCGAGCCCTGTTCGTATGCAACATCTTCGAGGCACTTGTAGGTCACAAGCTGTACTCCTTCAAGACCGAACTCATTCAGTCTTGATACTATATTTTCCTCACCCTTGACACCTAAGTCATGAGCGCGGATAAATAATTTCATCATCTCTGAACTCTGCCCGAAGCGTCGCCGCCTGCCAGGTTTTCAACTTCAGCGCGGGTAACAAGGTTGAAGTCACCGGGGATAGTGTGCTTAAGTGCAGAAGCTGCAACTGCAAATTCCAGTGCCTGCTTGAAGTCCTTGCCGTCGTTCAGACCGCAGATAAGACCGCCTGCGAAGGAGTCGCCGCCGCCCACACGGTCAACGATGGGGTTAATGTTATACTTTCTGGAGTGATAGAACTCTCTGGTAGCACCGTCCATGATGCAGGCTGACCAGTCGTTGTTGGAAGCAGAGTGGCTCTCTCTCAGTGAAGAGATAACATACTTGAAGCCGAACTTGTCTATCATCTGGTTGAAGATATCAACATAGCCGTTCAGTTCCAGTTCGCCCTTAGTAACATCGGTGTTGCCCGGCTTAAAGCCAAGTACCTTTTCAGCATCTTCCTCATTGCCGATGCAGACATCGACATACTGCATGAGGTTGGTCATGACCTTCTGTGCCTTCTCGGAAGTCCACAGCTTCTTGCGGAAGTTAAGGTCTACCGAAACGGTAACGCCATGCTTCTTGGCAGCCTTAAGAGCTTCTTCTGTCACCTGTGCGGCAAGGTCGGAAACTGCGGGGGTGATGCCTGTGAAATGGAACCAGTCAGCATCCTTGAATATGTCATCGAAGTCAAACTCAGAAGCAGGTGCAGTTGCGATCGAAGAATCTGCTCTGTCATATACAACGTTTGACGCTCTCATGGAAGCACCTGTTTCAAGGAAATAGATGCCCAGTCTTTTGCCGCATCTTGCGATGTGCTTGGTTTCAACGCCGTACTTTCTCAGTGCTGCAACAGCGCTTGCGCCGATGGGGTTATCGGGAACAGCGGTGATGAACTCAGCATCGTGGCCGTAGTTTGCCAGTGATACTGCAACGTTAGCTTCTCCGCCGCCGTAGTTTATATCAAACTGATTTGCCTGTATGAACTTCTCGTTATTTGGGGTAGACAATCTGAGCATTATCTCGCCCATTGTAACTATCTTTGCCATATCTATCCTATCTCCTTTGAATTACTTTTTCTCTACAAGGTGTACTGCGAAGCCGCCGAAATCTTCCTTGAGATAAACGACTGTCATTCTGCCGTCAGCATCGTACTTGGCGGTAGACATATCAGCTTCGATGCCCTGATGTGCCAGCTGATAAACTGCTCTGCGGACACTGTTAGTTCTTACAGCGATGTGACCCTTAGCGCCCTTGAAAGGTGCCTTCATGCACTCAACTGCGCCGCCTGCGAACACACTGCTGTTGCCGTTCTTCTGCTCCCAGCCGAACAGCTTGTCAAACTTGGAGGTAACATCAAGTGCCTCAGACTCGCTGTCGCAGTTGATGCCGATGTGTGCCAGTTCAAAGCCCAGCATCTTGTTTACTGCCGAGCGGCAGAGAGCGGTTATCTCTTCCCACTTGCCGGCCTTTACCAGCTTATCGGGAACTATCCAGCTGCCGCCGCAGCATACTATCTTCTTGAACGCCAGATAAGTGTTCAGATTATTCTCATTTACGCCGCCTGTGGGCATAAACTTCATGGAAGAATAGGGAGCGGAAACAGCCTTGATGTAAGGCAGACCGCCTGCCTGCTCAGCGGGGAAGAACTTAACGAAGTCCAGACCCAGTTCCATAGCCTGCTCTATCTGCGAACCGTTTGCAACGCCCGGTGCGAAAGGAACGCCCTTATCGAGGCAGTGCTGAACTACCTTCGGGTTAAGACCGGGTGCAACGCAGAACTTTGCGCCTGCTTCGATGGCTCTGTCGCACTGCTCGGTGGTGAGTACTGTGCCTGCGCCTACCAGCATATCGGGATAAGCCTTTACCATCTGAGAGATGACTTTATCTGCACCCTCAGCGCGGAAAGTTACCTCAGCGCAGTGTATGCCGCCGTCGTAAAGTGCCTTTGCGAGGTTAACTGCATCGTCTGTATTCTCCAGCTTTATTACGGGCACGATGCCTGTGCATTCAAGCTGTTCCAAAAACTTAGTATTATCCATTTTAGTCGTCCTCCTGATAGCTTATCTTGCCAGCCAGCCGCCGTCTACTGCGAGGGTGAAGCCGTTAACATAATCACTTGCAGATGATGCAAGGAATACTGCTGCGCCCATCAGGTCATCAGGTGTGCCCCATCTGCCTGCGGGTATCCTTTCGAGGATAGCTTCGCTTCTTTCAGCATCAGCGCGGAGTGCCTTAGTGTTGTTGGTAGCCATGTAGCCGGGTGCGATGGCATTTACGTTGATGCCGTACTTAGCCCACTCGTTAGCCATAGTCATTGTTATGCCCTTTACTGCCGACTTACTTGCGGTGTAGCTGGGAACTCTTATGCCGCCCTGATAGGAGAGCATGCTTGCGGTGGAGATGATCTTGCCGCCGCTCTTCTGCTTGATGAACTGCTTTGCAGCAGCCTGCGACAGGAAGAACAGTGTACGGCAGTTTACGTTCATTACCAGATCCCAGTTATCAACTGAGAAGTCGATGCTGTCTTCACGCTTGATAACGCCTGCGTTGTTTACCAGTATATCAAGTCTGCCGAATTTTTCAACAGCTGTATTTATGATATTATCTATCGGATCAAGAGTGGAAAGGTCTGCAACGATGAACTGGAAGTTATCTTCACCGAGCATTTCCTGTGTAGCTGTGCTTTCAACTCTGGAAACGCCGAGCACCTTAGCACCTGCCTCAACAAAAGCCTTAGAGATGCCCTGACCAAGACCTGTGTCGCTGCCTGTTACGATAGCAACTTTGCCCTTTAAGCTGAACATATCAAGTATCATTTTTATTACCTCCGTGTAATTAAGTAAAACAATTAGCTTATTTATATTGTACCGCTGACAGCCCATAAAAGCGATAACCAAACCGTCTGATTTTATGGACGAAACGGACATCTAAAATATTCCGATAATTCTCAGTACGGTGACATAAATGAATATCGTCACGGTACTGACAAGGCTCGTCCAGACTACCAGCTGACCTGCCAACTCGTCATCTGCGCCCATTTCCTTTGCCATTATTGCTGATGCCACTGCTACGGGAGTCGCGAAAACACCCATATATGTAGCGAAATGTTCACCCGAAAGTGACATTGTATTTTTCAGCAATAAAGCTGTGCCAAGACCAATGACGGGAACTGCCACTGTTCTGACCAGTGTGCCGAAAATTATCTCGCGGCGCAGTCTTGAAACGGCAGAGAATTCAAACTTGCCGCCCAGCACTATCAGCGCGAGAGGTGTGCAGATCGACTTTATATTTTCCAGTGTTTTAAACAGCACCGTCACATCGCTCAGGCGGAAAGATATGCCTGTTTTTACAAATATCTCGCGTATGCCAAGCACTGCAAGACCTGTAACTGTGCCGATTATAAGGGGATTTTTTACAACTCCCAGAAATATCTTTTTTATATCGGCTTTCTGCTTTTCTTCATTTCCGTTGAATATCACCAGCGTTATAACGCCCAGGATATTGAAAGTCGGTACACAGAAAGCTGACATCACACCTGCGGCGGCTGCGCCCTTATCTCCGAAAAGCGATGCTGCGAGCGGTATGCCGATTATCGCATAATTTGAACGGAATACCGACTGTATCAGCGAACCGCGCTTTGCGTTGTCTTTTGTGAAAGCACAGCACACTGCTATCGCCGCAAGAAAAAGGATGATCACCGCCCCGATGCCGTACAGCACGAATGCCACATTGACATCTGACAGGCGGTCGATCTTATAGACATTACAGAACAGCATGACGGGCAACAGCACGCGGAAAGTCAGCTTATTGCCCACATCTAAAAAGGGCTTTGTTAACATACCGCGCCGCTTGAGCACATAGCCCAGCACTATCAGGAGCACTATGGGCAGTACCGCCTCAGCTGCGAACAAGAATGCGTCTGTCACTGTCAGAGCCTCGTAGAGGGGTAGAAGTCCTTTAAATAGGCTTCGGTGGCAGCCAGCATCTTATTGAACAGTTCTTTGCCCTGAGCCACTGTCAGGCTGCTGCAGAGGGGCTGGTTTATGAAAGCCTCGAATATCCTGTTGAGGTCGCGCTCTTTTATACCGTAGTAGGTGTTCTCGATATTTATGGCATTTCTGAGAACAAGTGCGTTAACATCGTTAGGCAGCGGCTTTGATGTCACGGGCTTTAAGCTGTTGTGGGCGAACACGCAGTTTGTTTCGACCACCGAGCCGAGAGGCAGCTGAGGCATCTGACCGACATTCACAACGTTGGCGTTGGAAACCTTCGGAGGTATCAGACCCAGCAGTGCTTTCATCAGTTCAACAACTTCTTCATCGCTGTGTGAAACATCTATCTGCTCTTCGCCGTCAGCAATGCGCTGTGACTGTGCTATCTTATCAAGCCTGTCCTGCTTGCGGTATGCAACGGTAGTCAGGTGGAAGAGCCAGCTTTCGGCATCGGCTTTATCCTTTATGTACCAGCTGTTGTTCAGAAATTCTACAAGGTGTCTGTCGCCTGCCGCAGCCAGCACGCCGAAGCGTCTGAACAGATCCATCTTGACCTTATTGCCGTAGCGGAAAGGATTATCGCGGAATTCCTGCGGCTGCGAGCCGACATGCTCACAGTAGCCCTGCTCGTAGAATTTATCGATAAATTCGGGCAGTATCTTCAAAAGATCGGTACCCTTGTAATTTGCTTCGGTTATCCATGTGAAATGGTTCACGCCGCAGGCATCGATGATGATCTCACTGCGGTGTGGGCGGGGAACGCCCATCAGTTCATGGACTGCACAGCTTAAAAATTCCTGTGCGTGGAAGACTTCGTGACAGCAGCCGAATGCTTTTATCTCAGGAAAAACATCGTAGAGTGTTTTCGTGCATGCCGTCATGGGATTGGTGAGATTTATGACCCACGCATCGGGGCAGTGGGCTTTTATCTCGCGTGCAAAGCCCTCGTATATGGGGACTGTGCGCATAGCCCTAAGCACGCCGCCGGGTCCTACGGTATCGCCTACCGACTGGTAGATGCCGTACTCTTCGGGCAGGTGGACATCGCCCTCCATCTCATCGAAAGTACCGGGAAGGATAGAGCAGATGACGAAATCTGCGCCGTCAAGAGCGGTGCCTATTTCGGGATAAACTTTGTAATCCCATTTTGAAATGGTGTTGGGGTGGGCGTTTATGCGCTCACCGATACGGCGGTTGAGTTCTGCGGCGGGCAGGTCTATATCATAGAGTGCTATCTCACCGCTGAGGTCTTCGGCAAGGGCTAAGTCTTTCATGAAAACGCGCGCCCATGCTTTTGAGCCGCCGCCGATATATGCGATCTTAATATTCTTCATAATTACCACTTTATATTTGTATTTCCCTTTATATTTGCATCGTTTCCCCCGCAAATGCGGAGGAAACAACACAAGACAGGAAAGGTCAAACGCTTAGTTTTTCTGTGTTCTCAGAACTTCTGTGTAGCAGAGGAGGAAAGGAGCAACGCCTTTTGCGTCGTTCTCGACTACGGGTTCTGAGATATAGTACTCATAGCTTCCGTCACGGCGCTTGTTATCTTCGGGTCCAAGACCTGCCACAAGGCAGATGCCGCCGAGATGAAGTTCGCCGTTTTCGCTAACGGTGAGGTACTTTTTACAGATGCCGTCAAAGGTCTTTCTGCCAAGTGCGGCATAACTTTCATCGATAACGCCCAGTCTTGCACCTTTGAGCATTGCGTAGGCTATCATGCTGCTGCCGCTGGTTTCGAGGTAGTTGCCCTCTCTGCCGCCACAGTCTACCACCTGATAATACATGCCTGTTTCGGGGTCGGCATACTGTGATATGCCTTTTATCACATCGCGGAACACCGAGATGAACTCTTCACGGTCTGAACCGTCGGTATAGGCTATTATATCAGCCAGCGCAACGGTGAACCAGCCGATGGCACGAAGCCAGAAGTTCTTTGAAAGACCTGTCTGCTTATCAGCCCAGAAAGCTGACTTTGAGCAGTCCATGCCGTGATAGCACAGCCCTTTTTCCTCACTGAACATATATTTGCGGACATTCTTTATCTGCGACAGAGTATCGCTGATATCGCCGCCGTTTTTCAGCTGATAGCGCACATAAAAGACCTGCGCCATATAGATGCCGTCCAGCCATATCTGGTTCGGATATATCTGCTTATGCCAGAAGTTGCCTGTGTTTGTGCGAGGCTGTTCGGCTATCTGGGCATGCAGGCGTTCGATAGCTTTGAGATACTTCTCTTTGCCTGTCATATCGTACAGGTCGAACAGCACTCTGCCCTCGTTTATATCATCAAGATTGTATTTATCCTTTGAATAACCGAGTATAGAACCGTCATCACCAACGTAGTAGTCGATGAAATCACAGACGAAGTCGGAATACTTCTTATCTCCTGTGATCTCTGCGAAATTCAGCAGAGCAGTCATCATACAGCCGTCTATGTAATTCCAGTGGGCGGGTTTGCCCTGTCTGATGCTCTCGATATTCCACAGGGGCTTATCGGGAGTGGAGCCTTTCAGCAGGCTGTCGATATATGCGTCAATATTTTCGTACATAATTACTCCTCAGTGAACAGGGCTACGTTGTGTGCTGTGACTTCATCACCGACACAGCCTTCAACTGTGACATTTCTCACGGTGAGTTTTCTTACATTGTCGAAGTAAAGACCTGCGCGGCACATTTCTTCGGCATTGTTCTTCATGGCGGGAACGCCTGATTTAGCGTTCTCTGCATATGTGAACTTTATGTTATCGACTGTTATCTCATCGATAGGCATTTCAGGAAGACCATCGCAGTAGCATGCCGCAACGTGGCAGTTAAGGCATTCCATATCACGGAAAGTGAACTTGCCGAGATAAGGAGTTCTGTCATCAACGGGCAGTTTCTCGCGGGTGGTGTTATACTCGGAATATCTGTCGGGGTCACAGCAGTTATACCACATATTCATAACTATGGGTGTCAGCACGCCGTCCATTTTGATATTCTTGAACTCGATGCCGTCTATGACAGCGTCTTTACCTCTGCCGCGACGGGTCTTTATACGAAGACCTCTGTCAGTTTCCTTAAAGATACAACGGCTGACTGACAGATTTTTGACACCGCCTGCCATCTCGCTGCCGAGAGTTATGGCGCCGTGACCGAACTGCATGATGCAGTTGCGGATAGTGTGGCGGTTAGCTGGCTGCTTGAACTTTCTGCCTATCTCTATCTTGCCTGACTTGATTGCTATGCAGTCATCACCAACGCTGAAACGGCAGCCGACAATATTTACCGTATCACAAGCCTCAGGGTCGAGTGCATCGGTATTAGGGCTGTCTTTAGGTGCGTTGACCGAAAGGTCAAGGAACTGAAGTTCGGTGGAGAAGTAGGGGTGCAGCTGCCACGAAGCGGCGTTCTGTGCCGTGATGCCGTGTACCGTCACCAGTTTGCAGCGATTGAAGAATATAAGTCGTGGGCGGGGAACTTCCTGATTTTTCACATCTACCCACCACTGACTGTTCTGTGCGTTGCCGTCAACGGTACCTCTGCCGACTATCTTGATATCCTCGGCATACTCAGCAAAGAGAAGTGCCTGGTGCATTGGGACAGCATTGCCCTCCCATGTGCCGAAGTGGACTTCTTCACCTGTGACGAGGTCAGTTATGACACCCGGTATCTTCGGGTATCTCGCCATATCGGTCGTACCTAAGAGAGTTGCCTTTTCGGTGAACTCGATGGTAATATGGCTCTTGAGGTTTATGGGACCTGTCAGGTAGGTGCCTTCGGGGAAGCGGAGTCTTCCGCCTGCGGGCAGGCAGTTGACAGCTGTCTGGATACTGAGAGTATCATCTGCAACACCGTCACCCACTGCGCCGAAGTCTTTTACGCTGACTGCGGAAGTTTCTTTTGCAGTTTTAAAGCTGAGCGGGTCATGACCTGTGACCTCCACCGTATAATCGGTATGAGGTTCGAGATCGAAGAGGGAAAAGACATTGGTGTTGCCGCTGAGGACTTCCCTGCCGTTCAGCTTTACTGTATATTCGTAATCGTTATAGTAGGCGCTGTCATTGTCAAGTTCAAAGCATGCGCTGACAGAGCCTATGAATAATGCTTTTATCATTTCAGACACTTTCCTTTGCGGTGCTGTCACGGCTCAGATAGTCGGAGCAGCGCCTTATCTCACTTCTTCTCGGCGGTACGCGGGCTGAATGCGCCTGCATCGCGGAGAATGTTTACAAATGTGTTTTTGATCTTTACAAGCAGCAGATCGACTGCCATGTAAAGGATACCGAAGAGCATCGGTTCAACACCGAACATCGCCTGTGCCTGTGTAGGGTCGGCAGAAGCGTTTACGCCTGCCAGACTGTTGACGGCATAGTAGATCTGAAAGACGAGGAAAAGCACCACACCAGAATAGATGACATTTATGAAGATCGACCAGTATTTTCTCACGGTGACCATCTGCCATTTATCGTAGGCACGTTCTGTCGGCTCAAAATTGCGCAGAAGTTTATTGACCATAAGGTCGTTGGCAACGCCAAGACCTATGGACAAAGCAGCCATAAGATCAAGCCCCTGTATATAAAGCCCCAGACCCCAGAGGAAGAAATAGCATATCGCACCTGCGAACCAGAATTTCACAAATACGATCTTCAGCCACGCGGGGATCCGAAATTTCCCGCGTGACGTATATTTTCTAATTTCTTCATCGGTGACCTCAGGGGCTTTTTTGGTACTGACCAGCCTGTCTACCGCGCTTGTTTTGAGTTTATAGTAATCTGCCGCAGATCTCTCTGCGGGCATCTTTTTACTGCTTTTCTTTGCCATATACAGACCTCTCTGATAGCTTAGTCCTCGCCTGAGATATCTATCGCACCCATGCTGCCGTTACCCTCGACTTCGATGGAGGTATTTATCTTACGGATAGCCTTTGAATAGAAAGGAAGCAGCACAAGGAGTGCGGCTGTTATGCCGACACATATTACGTGAGCGGAAACTACACTTTTAGCGGTGTTTATGAACTGTGAATCTGCACTGACCTGGATCGGGTTGACCTCACGAGTGAGCGCATCGGTTATGCGGGAGATATAAATGATATCCACGCCGACCAGAAGTGCCAGCATGAAGAACAGCAGTCCCAGCATTACCTTGTTTGCAGGCTTGCGGCGCGGGAAAGTTCTCAAAAACACAACGAACGCCAGTATTGAGAACAGCATTGCAGCAAACTCGCACTGACCCATGTTCGCGCCGTTTATCCTCGAGGTGGTTTTGGCGATGGAAGAAAGGTTCAGCGAGTAGATAAAGAATGCTGCGGCAAGTGCTGCCAGCGGGATATTCTGAGGTGAGCGCTTGAGCGATACCATCGATTTGCGCAGCGCCTCTTTTATACCGCGGTTCTGTCTGCCTGCGGTTTTCTGATTTGCCATCTGAAGAACCTCCCTTATCTTATGGCTTTGGTGGTTTCTTTATCGAAGAAGTGCTTTCTGTCGAAAGAAACTTTGACTTCGTCGCCTGCCTTATAGTTACACCAGCCCCTGAACTTACAGGTTATCTTATGCTTGCCTGTAGTACCGTTTACCAGTGTATTAAGACCAAGATTCTCGTTGGAGAATACATTTACTGTGATATTGCCGCGTTCTACGACATTTTCGGGGCGCACGCCCATTGTTACTACCTTGCCCTCATAAGGTGCGAGACGCTCCTTTTCTTCGGCGGTGAGGTCAACTGCGAAATCGCTGTTGATAGCCTGACCATCGGATATCTCAACATCAAAGAGATTCATCGGAGGCAGACCTATGAAACTCGCCACGAAGAGATTTGCGGGAGTATCGTAGAGTTCAAGCGGAGTACCTATCTGCTGTACATGACCCATAGACATACAGACTATCCTGTCTGCGAGGGTAAGAGCCTCAGTCTGGTCGTGGGTAACGTAGAGCATGGTAGCATTGAGGCGCTTATGGAGGAGAAGTATCTCTCTTCTGGTGGCGCTTCTCAGCTTTGCATCGAGGTTTGAAAGGGGTTCGTCAAACAGGAACACCTTTGGACGGCGTACTATCGCACGACCCATTGCAACTCTCTGGCGCTGACCGCCCGAAAGCTGGCTCGGTTTCTTGTTCAGCTGGCTGGTGAGATCGAGTATCTCGGCAGCTGCGAGGACTTTCTGGTGTATCTCGTTCTTATTCTCTTTGCGGAGCATAAGTGAGAACGCCATGTTCTCGTATATGGTCATGTGGCTGTATAGCGCATAGTTCTGGAAGACCATTGCGATATCGCGGTCTTTAGGGGGCATGCGGGTGACGTCCTTGCCATCGATGATGAGTTTGCCTTTGGAAATATCCTCCAGACCTGCGACCATGCGCAGTGTGGTGGATTTGCCGCAGCCTGACGGTCCTACGAGGACTATCAGCTCGCCGTCTTTGACATCGAGGTCGAAGTCATAAACTGCCTGCACCTTATTGTCATAAATTTTCTCGAGATGCTGTAATTTAAGATCACTCATCGTCTGTTCCCTCTTGTCCTTTTCTTTCAAGCTCTGCCAGGTAGCTGTTCAGTGTAGTGGTCTTCATAAATCCTATGATGCCTGCGGCGATAAGCAGTACCGCAGAAACTATAAGGCAGAATGAAACATATCTGAACTGACCGGATCCCATTACTGTTGCGTTCTTTGCATCGGCAACGGGGTTGGCTGCCTTATGTGCTTTCATTGGTATGTATAGGATCCTACAGATCTGGAGGATACCCAGTACCACTGAAGAACAGGCATAGCCGAGCTTATAATTTTTGATGCCTTCCGATGAAAGGAAGGCTGCGAGCATAAATACCAGATTGTAAACTATCGAACCGCCGATAAACAGCTTGTAATAATAGCTTCCGACGTCCGAACTATATATACTGACGAAGTAGAGCGCATTTGCAACTATCGCAAAGATTATCAGGTTTGCGGACAGCTTGTTTTTAGTAAAGCGCAGGCGGTCTTTTCTGATCTCTGCATCATTTCTTACCGGCATGTCACACACCCCTTCCCTTGCCAATGGCATTCTGCTCAGCCTTCATCACGAGGATTTTCAAAATAACATTCAACACCAGCAGTACGACTGTAAAGATAAGGAAACCAAATACAGCAAAGCTGATATCGAACCAGAAAGTATCGTTGGGTCCTATGTAGAGAGTGCCCCAGTCCTTAGAGAATGCTTTGAGTGCCTCAAAGTCAACATTGTTCTGGAACTTTGACTTATAGTCCATTATCTGAGGAACAGACCAGATAGTCACGCCCAGTGCAGCAACTGAGAACAGTCCTGCGGAAACGTAGTTACCGATATAATATTTTCTTCTAACATTTGTGTTCGTAATGAACAGAACGAGTGTAACGAGGATAAGTCCTATGCTGACCCTTGTGAAGGTCCGGTTGAAGGAGAACATATCGTAATACACTCTTGAACCTGCGACTGATGTCTGCTCAAGATTGTAATCGGGGTATAAGATCGTTCTTGCTAAGGCGTCGTACAGGTCTGTAGACATACCCAGCGAATAAACGAATACAAGTGCTGCTGCGATAAGTGCCAGCATACACGCGATTTTCTGAAAAAGCATTTGTTTTTTGTACATAAGTACCTTCCTTTATGTTCAAGGGAAACTTCGTATCGGGCGGTTATCGCCCGATACGTTCCCTCATTTCACATAATATTGAGTGCCGTGAATGATCTTGTTAAACACGGCTGCATGACTTGATATCAGCCGTTGATGGTTTTGTAGAAGTCAAGCAGTCTGTGCCATGCTTCGTTTCTTCTGGTCAGGTAGGTCGTGCCGCCCCAGCCGCCGTCAGCAACGGTATCGGATACCTTCTTAGCGGTAGCTGCTGCATCGGAACCTGTTTCACCTGTGAAGCCCTTAGCGATGATGTCAACGTAGAGGTTGGACTGCTCCTTGCCCTGACCGAACGATCCGGAAGCGCTCAGTGCGGTCAGTTCGTTGATAGCGTTAGTCTCAGCAACTTCCTGAGGAAGAACGGTAGGAACAGAGGTGTACCATGAGTTGTCAGCTATTGCAAGCTCAGGGTGCTTGATGGTGCCCAGTGCGATAGCGTTGGAGATGTGACCTGCACCCTCCTTGCCGACTTCGTGTGTGCACTGGAACTCGAATGCCTGGCTCTTTACGAAGCTCAGGGTAGAACCGATGTAGTAACGAGCGTAGTTGGTGTAGTTACCGTTCTGCAGTTCCCACAGATCGTTGTAGGACTCGTCGGAAACAACAGGCCACTCCTTACCGTTGAAGGTAAATGTAACGACATTGCCGCTGTCATCGTGCTTAACGAAAGCATCAGGACCGTAGGACATCAATATCTGTCCATCAGGGCTGTAAGCGTAGTCGATAAGTCTGAGGCAAGCGTTCAGCTTATCGGTGTTATCGCCTACACCTGCAACGGAGATTCCCCAACCATCGACCTTTACAGATCTCCAGGACTCGGTAAATCTCATGTACTTCTCTTCGCCGTCGTTCCACTTAGCAACAGGTACCATAACTGCCATGTACTTCTCGCCGGCAGCGTTATCCAGTGCGGTAGCGTTGTAAGCAGTCTGGGTCTGGTTGTAGTCATAGTGCATGAAGCCGTTGTCGTCAGACAGGTACTTCTCACTGTTTACATCTTCGGAATTGATGAAGCCCTTAGAGATCAGACCCTCAGTTGCGAGGTCGTGCATCTTGGAGAGTGCTTCATAAGTTTCAACTTCGTTTCTGGAGTCATGGAGTTCACCATCGGTACCAACATAGAGGTAGTCAAGTCTTGACTCCATGCCGCGTATACCGAAGAGGGTACCTGCGAAACGATAGAGGTCAACTCTTCTCTGGTTGTTAGCATCTTCTCTGGAGAACAGACCCTGTACGCTGTCGGTGCCGTTGAGAGTAGGAGCGTTGGAAACTACGCATCTCAGCAGAGCAGTCAGTTCATCAGCGTCCCATGCAGCATTCTGACCGATGAAGAGGTCAGCACGATTTGTGCCATAGTAGCCGTCATAGGTCTTGTCGATATACTCACGGAGCATATTAACAGCCTCAACGCCGCTCATAGAGCCCTTAGCGTTCATCTTATCAACGATGTTGCCGTAAGCATCATAGTTCTTGGTAAGAGTTTCAACTGCTGTGCCGTCTGCATTTACAACATCAACATCAACAGTGCCGGAAGTAGGCATATAAGGAGTATAAACAGGGTCAGCAGTCTTGCCGCTCTTATCAGCGGTGAACTCGCCCTCGCCGTTGAGCAGCTTCTCTACCCAGTCGGTTCTCATAAGGGGCATACGCTCGATATCGTCAACACCGTCGAAGTAAGGCGAGAAGTAGATAGCGCCTGCATTAGGACCTGCTGCTGCGCCTGTGATGGACAGTCTTACGATGGGGTTAGCATCAAGATAAGCCTTAAAGTTAGGCATCTTATCGAGGTACTGAGCCAGATTTACCAGCTTGCCCTGCTGACCGTTCTCGGAGAGCAGTGTAGCGGTACCGCTGAGCATATCTACCTGATCCATCTGAGCGTCCCAGTACTGGTATTCATCAGCGGCGCTGTTGCCCTGATACTTGTCTTCGATCTTTATGCCAAACAGTTCTTCAACTGCCTGCCATGTAGGCTTGAGGTCGCCTGAGTTATAGGTCTTGCCGTCTGCAAGGGTGATGCCCTCGCCTGCAAGGTCAGCGGTGAAGCTCATACCTGTCTTGTCGCTGTTGTAGCCGCAAGCCATTCTCAGTACAGTGCCGGGTGCTACAGGGAGCAGCTCGGAAGTATCTTTTGTTTCGGTAGGCTGTTCACCGGGTTTAGCAGCGCTGCCGCTTGCTGTAGTGCCGTTGCTGTTTGCTGCACTGTTGTCATTGCTTGTGCTGCCTCCGCAGCTTGCCATTGCAGTTGCTGCCATTATAATTGACAGGACTGCGGCTGTGAGTCTTGTTCTTTTCATAACTGATCCTCCTTTTAGGATTCCTTCATTTAGGCTGAATAGCCTAGTTTTTATATATCAAATGCTTACAGCATTTGACTGTACGAATGTTATTCCTTTACGCCGCCGACGTTTACGCCCTTAGCAAAATACTTCTGAATGAACGGATAGATGACCAGTATCGGTATTATGGAACATACGATAAGTGCATATATGACCGAATCGGGAGCATACGAATGGCTTAGCTGCCAGTTGGTGGTACTCTCAGGATCGGAGTACTCCTCCAGTCTGAGTCGCATATACACCTGCAAAGGCTGGTCGTCGGCCTTGGAGATCATCTGTCTTGCCCAGAAGTAACCGTTCCAACGGGATATCGCAAAGAACAGTGCTACAGTTGCCAGTATGGATTTGCTCATTGGCAGGTACACCTTGCTGAGTACCTGAAGTTCGGTAGCGCCGTCAACGATGGCAGCTTCTTCGATCTCGGAAGGAACGCCTTCAAAAGCGTTTCTCAGCAGTATGATATTCATTGCCTGCATACCCATTGCTATAACTACCAGCCACTTGTCATCCATTATGCCGATGCCCTGAAAAGCACGCTTGGTAGCTAAGTAGTTGAGGTACTGGGGTACCAGACCTGCACTGAACCACATGGTAAATACCAGGAAGAAGTTGAAGCCTTTGCGGAACAGCAGGCGCTTCTTGGAAAGTGCATACGCGCCGAAGATGGACAGTATCATCTCCCAGATAGTGCCGTAGAATGTAAGGAACAGGGTATTGGTGTAGGAGTTCCAGAACACGTTGTCGTTAAATACGTCCTTGAACGCATCGAACTGTACGTTCTTAGGAAACAGGACTATAGTTGAGTCCCTGACCTCAACGTATCCGCTGATAGCAGAGGACACGGTATAAACGAAGGGGTAAAGACATCCGACCGCGAACATGGTCAGAAGCAGGTAGCTCAGCAGTTTGAAAATGAGTTCGGATATTTCTAGTTTTCTTTTCATGGGGCTACCTCTTTAATACAGTGATACATCGGAAGCCTTGCGGGAGATGGTGTTTGCACCGATAACCAGCAGCATTCCTATAACATTGTTCATCATTTCTGCCGCAGAAGCCATACCCTTAAGCGAACCTGCGATACCGTTGCGCTGTGCGAAAGTCGAAACAACGTCTGCGGTAACATAAGTGTTGGGGTTGTAGAGCAGCAGTACTTTTTCGTAGCCGATGTTCAGCAGTGAACCGATCCTTGTTATCAGCATGATAACGATGGTCGAAAGAATGCTGGGCAGGACAACGTATCTCATCTGAGCCATTTTGTTTGCGCCGTCGATCTGAGCGGCTTCATAGCTTGTCGGTGAGATGGCGATTATAGCGGCGAAGAACACGATGCTGTCGTAGCCTGCGCTCTCCCAGATGCCGCTTATCTGGTATATCGCCCTGAAAAAGCTGGGATTATTGAGCATGCCTGCGTATGCAGTTTCGGTGGATATAAGACCCATCGAAGAAAGCATGTGAGCGATAACGCCGGGCTGCATGCCTGTGGAGTCTGAACCCTGCTTTACAAGCATCATTACCAGAGAAGTCATAACGACTGTGGACATGAACTTAGGCAGGTATGTAAGTACCTGATAAACGCTTCTTGCGATGTTCGAGCGGATCTCGTTGAAGAACAGCGCGATGATGATCGGCATCGGGAAGCCGAATACCAGACCGTAGAAGCTCAGCAGGAAAGTGTTTCTGAAAGCTCTCCAGAACTGTGATGAAAGTTCGGTGTTGCCTGTGCCTGTCAGCAGAGTCCTGAAATAGGAGAAACCTGAATAGTACTGGTCTGCAACGGGTTTAGCGTCCTCAGTCAGCTTGAAGCTGCCCAGCAGTTCGTACATAGGGAAATATCTCCAGAGCAGGAACACCAGTATCATCGGTACCAGCATCAGGTAAAGGCGCCAGTCCTTAGCAACCGTTCGCGCCACATTGAGCCAGTGGTGTTTTTCTACATCGTCGCGGACCGCCTGTTCGGGGTCTTCGATGTAAGTACCGCTTTCCTCGTCAAAGATGAGATAGTCAGCAGCATTGATCGTCATTTTGTAAAACCTCCCATGTTCTTTTCGTTTTAAAATGATCCTGTGCTTTCGCCGTATTCGGTGTCGCCCTGATCGGGCATGCCGCTTTTCTGACGTTCAGCCTGTGTACGTACCAGATAGTCTATCTGGTCTTCAAACAGTCCGTCGATCTTGCGGGCAAGATGTACTGCCACTAATGTGAACAGCAGAGTCAGCGAATCGGTGGCGAATAGCTGCACGATATCTTTTGGTGAGCCGCCCATCAGCAGACCTACCAGCCATCTGCCCAGCTGGGCGGTGATGTAGGCCGTCAATGCGAACAGCAGTGTCAGCTTGGGGCTGTTTCTCACCTCTGACTTTTTCAGTTTGCGGAAGAACAGCATAGCTGTCAGTGAAAGGCAAGTACCGATGCAGTAGACTGCGTACTGTTTCGGTTCAGCGCCGAGGGCTATGCACATCGCAAGACTTCCGCCGACGGCGTGAAGCACCGCGTATCTGCCCCAGCGCATCATGACGATACAGACCATCGCGAGCGTCGGTGACAGCACGTAGATCTCCTCAGGAAACCAGAACCTCGCCGCGTGTGCGATAAGGGCTTCCGCCGCTGCTACAATGAACAGCATCAGCCCCAAGTCTATCGCCCTGTATTGCTTTAAAGATAAATTCATTATTTTCGTTCCCCTAACATGCCGATCCTTTTCCATTGCCGAAATTTACAGCTTTTGGGCTAAATTAATATAAAAATTTTCAAATCGGTGTGTTTTCTTTATATATTTTAACCTATGTTAGCCTTAATTTACAAGACCAATACAAGACTGTTTATGGATTAATCGGACAATTAAATCATCTAACCAAAAAAGAGTAATAAAACAATTCGACATATTGCACTTATTTTGCGGTGCTGTTTTGTCATGTTTGACAAATTCGCCGCAATTTTTCGACTCGGACAGCTGTTTTAATGACCAAAACCGCGTAATTCCGCGTTCACATATATGATTCACAAAACCATTCAAAAACAGCACTTAACAACGTTTAATGTCTGTTTTGTCCCGCACAATCTGCTGTGATAACGTTTACATCGATGCTGTGCGAATTGTTCATTTTTGTACAAAAAGTGCTGTAAAATAACGTACAGCACAGTGACCATGCCCGCACTCATTCATTTGCGGCGGGCAGGCATCAGAAATCGTTCATAAAGATATGATAATATTAAACTACTCAGTCTTCAAGCGAATTCAGGTATTCGTCCATAGTCTGTGCGACCTGCTTGGAGTAGTTTACAGCTTCGACGACCGTCCTTGCGCCCAGCACCACATCGCCTGCTGCGAATATGCCGTCGCGGGTAGTCTTGCCGAAGGTATTCGTTACCAGCAGTCCCCTGTCGGTTACATCGATACCTGTGGTCGTTGAAACTATGCGGTTGCGCGGTCCCTGAGATACTGCGATTATCGTAGATGCTGCGGGATAGAGTTTTTCGGTACCCTCAACGCGGCGGCGTACACCGTCTTCGCCCTTTACCGTATCAACGAAGATAGTACCTTCGTCTGTTATCTCTGTCGGTTCGACACCTGTGACGAACTCGACACCGTCTATCTTTGCGAACTCGACTTCAGTGATGCTTGCGGCTATATGCTCGGAACGGGAGAAAACGGTCACCCGCTTACAGCCGTGACGGAGGGCAGTTCTTGCAACATCCATAGCGGAGTTGCCTGCGCCGATGATGTTCAGGCTGTCACCGAGAGTATAGACATCGGGATTTGTCAGGTAGTTGATGGCGAAATGGACATTACCCAGACTTTCGCCCTTGATGTGCAGTGTATTCGGCTTCCAGACACCTGTGCCGATGAATATCGCGCGGTAGCCGTCACGGAACATATCGTCAACGGTTATCGTGGTGCCGATGGAGGTATTGGGGCGTATCTTGATGCCCAGTGCGATGAGAAGCCTTTTATAGCGCTCGATATGGTCTTTTGGCAGACGGAACGCGGGTATACCGTAGCGGAGGACACCGCCTATCTTCTCGCGGGACTCGAAAATTGTGATATCGTAGCCCTTTCTTGCAAGAAGTATCGCGATGGTTATGCCTGCGGGACCGCCGCCGATAACGCCGACACGCTTCCCTTTTTTCTTGACTTTATCCAGTTCCAGTTCTTCGATGACACCCTGATCGAGTTTCTCGAAATAGTTGTCGCTGATATAGTTCTCGATGTTGCTGAAATGTACAGGCGCACCCTTTCTACCGAGTACGCAGTGACCTTCGCACTGATTTTCGTGGTTGCATATCAGTGAGCATATCACGCTGAGGGGGTTGTTCTCAAAGAGAGTCGCGCCCGCAGAGTCGATATCACCCGAAAGGAAAGTCTGGATAACATTTGGGATATCGGTACTTATGGGACATCCCTTTTTGCAAATTGGATTTTTACAGTTGAGGCATCTTCTTGCCTCGTTGATAACGTTAAAAGCCATTCGTTACATCTCCTTTTCGCCGAAAGCCGTAAACAGCATCAGGGATAGACCGCACATTGTCAGGGGAACGCTGTGCATCTGATTAATTTGGACGCTTTCTGCGTAAGGCGGATGCGGCTCGTTCAGACTTCACCCGCTTTCATACGCTTTGCGGCATAATTCTTGGGCGAACAGCCGAAGTTCTTCTTGAAAACGCGGGAGAAGTACAGAGAATCGGAATAGCCGCAGATATAGGCTATCTCAGATATATTCTGCTCGACCGTTTCGGAAGAACAGAGCAGTTTCTCAGCCATCTGTATACGCAGATTTGTCAGGTAGCTGTGGGGTGTCATGCCCATCTCGCTCTTGAACAGCTTACGCAGGTAGTCGTAGCTGAACGGGATAGTTTTGAGGTATGTGTCAAGTTCATAGTCGCAGTCGGTGAAGTTCTGCATGATATTGGATTTTATTTCATCCACCACATCACGCAGAGGCTTAGTATTGCGGAAAGCTATGACATAGTTTACGATAAGGTTGCCGAAAGCCGCAATTATCAGCTGGCGGCTGTTTATCTCGCTGTTGAAGAAATAGAAAGCATCGGTGAAAGCGTTGCGTATATGCTCTTCGCTGTCATCGGAGATAAGCAGAGGCTCCTTGAAATTAAAAGTCGCATCGGTTATATTTATGTGGATATTCGTGAAGCCCTCGTCACTGTTGTTGGCGTGAAGGACATGTGGCGGGATTATCACAAGGTCACCCGCGCTGTATTTCAGTGTTCTGTCCTGAAACTCAAATCTTCCGCCGCCGCCTGTACAGTATACCAGTTCCCACTCATCGTGGCAATGCTGTTTGCAGGTGAAAGTCTTCATGTTTCTTCCAACGTACACGATAATGTTCATTCTTTTCCTCCGATTTCTATTACAGCTTTATGGGCTGTGTTAACGATTACTTTTCTGTATGGAAATGCCTCATCAGTTCGTCACGCTCATCTTCGGTGAGCGTTTTCGCCCACGACACTCTGCCGGCGGGGATATTGCCGTATTCGGCAAAGCGTGCAGTCTTGTCACGGTCTGTGTCGTTCCATTTATCAAAGCCCTCAGGCGAGATGTGGCTGTCATAAGTACAGCTGATAAAACTGCACTTGCCGTAGTCACGCCAGGGTCTTGCGAGAAATATCGCACCGTCTGCCACGCCGTTTTCGCGTGTGAAGCGGCATCGGTCAAATACGAAACCTATCTGCTGAGAAAGGGCATGAGCGGGTGCGGCTGTGAAGCCTCCGCCGCGAACATCTGTGACCGAGCGTATCTCGCAGTTTTCAAACAGAGCATCGCCGCAGCCGAATATGAAATCCACATTGCCCGCGATGATGCAGTCTGCAAAGCGCTGGGTAAAGCTGCCCGAAGCGCGCAGAGGGTCTTTAAGAAAGCCCTTGTAGCGGGCTATAAGGTCATCGGGGAGCGGACCGCAGAAGACTGTATCCTGCGTTGACAGGAAAGTGCAGTTTTCAGCAGTAAAGCGGTCTGCCACTACTGTAAGCGCGACCTCCTGCCCTTTAATTTCGGGCGAGCGGGAGTCGTTCTCTACAGTCAATTCTCTGAAAGTGACACCATCGGCAAGTACTGCCGCAGTATATGTACGGAAAGTGTTATACTCAACGCCATTTTCGTCAAGTTTTTTGGCATAGTCGCCGTACACTATCCTTGTTTTGTCTGCGCCGCAGCCGACTATCTCGATGTCGGGCGTGCAGATCTCGATCTTTTCGCGGTACTCGCGGGGAGCGAGCAGAAGTCTTGTATGGGGCTGAACGTTTTTCAGCGCATCTGCAAGGCTTTCTGTGGGCGAAAGTCTTATCTCATTCATTTTTGGATCCTCCTTGAGCCTTTTCCCGACCATATGACCTCTGCTGCGGAACATGCCGCAGCAGCGTCGATATGAGGATAATAGGAAAAAAGGTGGAAATATATCAAATTCGGTCATGGACTTTTTATGATATCCGAACAGGCATGTGCTGTTTTGTACATGTGAAATTCGGACATTATCTTGTATGACAATTTGAGACGGGTTAACTTTTCAATTTACGTTGAAGGTCTTAATATTTATATTACATATATAGTATACAAGCGTTTTGCCGCTATTTAATATATATAAATTTTTTAACCTCGAAAACGTTTATCGTGATTTATCAATTATTGCGTTTTAGCCCTAAACATGGCGTTTACGGAATATCCGTTCAAGTTTTTTAGAGTATATCATTAAATAATATTCAAGTCAAGAGTTTTCGCCAACAATGACCATCGGTCATGCAATTTTTGTCAAATCTCACGGTAAACACTTTTCATAACTGTTGATTTTGACCCATAATCGATTAGCATTCGTTGAAATATGAACCATATTATCCAAAAGTCAAGTTATTATTGAAGTTGGACAGATATTCAAAATACGGTCATGGCGCGATGACATTTCAGGCAGTTCAGAAAAAAGTTCTGCCATAAAATAACTGCACAAAATGTACAAACGTTTTCGGTCGGCTTTGAAAGGGGCATGATAAAAAAATAACAAAAAAACGGCAGATGCACGCGGCATCTGCCATTATGGGATATGTTATCTTACGGAAATGAAAGGAGTCCAGTATTCCTTATTATAGATATCTGTTATCTTATACATTATCCTTGCTTCGCCGTCACCGAGATCGGTGTCGGATATCTTAAGGTCGCCGTTTACAGTGACCTGTTTGCCCATCATATAGCTGTCCTGATAATTTCCGTCATAGTCATAGAAATCACATAAGAAGTCGAGAGTATCGCCTTCATTGATCTCTATCTCGCCTTTTGCGATGGTATCAGTTTCGCCGTTAACGTAGGCTTCTGTAGCGCCGACCACTTCACCGTCTGGGTTTTCATCGGTGAAATTCAGTATGAGATCGACGCGGCTGCCGTTGAGCAGTGCGGGCACATAGCCGCTGATGGTATAATCATCGCTGTCGCCAACGGTATCGGTGTGATAGTAGCATACGGGAGTGCCGTTGATTGACACCCATGTCCTGTCGGTATCAGCCACCAGCTTGCCGTCTTCAAAGCTGAACATATTGTCAAGACCCATGTTCATATAGCCCTCGCCGTCATCATAGAATATGTTAAGGTCGATGGACTGCACCAGTGACCACTGATCCTCCGGGAGGTCGAGAGTATACTTGCCCTTATCCTCTTCCCAGACGAGATTGTTAGCGTCAAAGTAGTTCAGCGAAAGGTATTCTGCGGTATCATCATCTGAGATAGTGTTCTCTGACATGAAGTCGATATTTGCGCGGTCAAGACCGTTTATACCTCTGCCTGAGCCTAAGAATGCGCCCAGAAGTTCACCGATGACATCTGAACTGCCGCCCGAACCGCCGCTGCTTCCGCCAAAGAGCGCATCGAGCGGCGAACCTGAGCCGCCCGCGGCTATCTGACCGCTGGTTTCCAGCTTGGCGAACTGGCGGATACATCTGCTGTAGTCATCTGTCATACCGATGGCACTGTAGGTGCTGCACGCGGTATCGACATATGAAGTACGCTTATAGGGGAAGTAGATGGAAACGCCGTAAGCATTGGTCATGCTGGAAGATGTGCGGTTATATTTCACTGCGCCTTTCAGGGCTTCGCTGAGTGCTTTGCCTTCGGAAGTGCCGACTTTTTCGGCAAGGTCTACCAGATCGACCTGATCTATCTTGGAACTTTTTGCAAACTCGCGGGTATTATTTCTTGCGGTCGACACCGACTTATAGTCATCGGCAGTTATCTTATTGCTGACGGAATTTGCAAAGCCTGACAGCTTGGACGGAACGGTATTTGAAAACTCTGCGAGGTCGATGACAGAAAGGGTGGTGGCAGAGGACGGGCATTTCTTGCCGCAGGCTGTCACGAAGTCATCAACGATATTCTTGCCTATCTCAACAGTCGGCATTGAGGTATTCTCACCCAGTTTATTGAGCCAGTTGGTATAGTACCAGCCGATACCGGGTTCAGTTTCCTCAGACGCGATGAGGTAATCTGCATGCTCGTTGAGCATGAGAGCAGTTTCGGCAGTAGCCATCAGGCAGGCATCAAAGCCTACGAAATCGAACTTCACGCCGCCGTCTTTCAGGGCTTTGTTGATGCCCGCAAGACCCATCGAACCCTTGGAACTGTTCTTCTCGTCATAGCCGTAGCCGCTGACCGATCCACCGCCATGATCCCAGAGGATAAGTTCGTTGCGGTCTGCGGGGAAATTCTTATTGCAGTACTTGATGAAAGCCGAGAGTGTGTCAGGGTCGGTCATGGCTTTCGAGCCGTCATCACTGATAAGGGCTTTAAGTCCGCCGCTTTTCACCTGATACACCTGATTGACGCTGCTGCTGATGCCTTTGGTCTTCCAGCCCTTGCAGCCGCCTGTATAGACGATTATATTAACGTTATCACCGTACTTTGCGGCAGCCATCTCAGAGAGATCCGAAGAAGCCATGCCGTACTTGCTTTCGAGGTCGGTGCCGCACATATAGACCATCATGGTGACAGTATCCTTGCCGCCGCCCTTGATAGCGGTATACTTATCGCGCGAGCCGCTTGCGACTGTGGTATCGGCGGCTGTGCCGCCCGAAGCGGTATAACCTGTAGTATCTACAGCTTCATAGCCTGCGGGGGCTGTGCCGTAGTTGCTCGGTGAACCGACATTAGTCCCGCCGCCTGAGCCGCCCTTACCCAGCAGGTTGAAAAGCACCACCGCGATCACGATCAGCAGCGAACCGCCTCCGCCGATAGCTGCGCGGTTTACGCCGCCGCCACCGCCGCTGCTGCCCGCGCCCTGACCAACGGGTCCTGTGCCAAGACCGCTGCCGCGTCTATAAGCGCCTGTACCGCCCGCCTGATAGTTCTTTTTTCTGGAAAGGGGACGATTATTATTATCCATATGCTTACCTCCGATTTAGATTTATAGCGATACAACTATTTAAATTCACAGGATACGGTCGCAAATGCTTTGATCTATGGGTTTTGTGACTAGGTATTATCCGAATTTTTAGGCGGATCGCTATGGTTACAACATATATATTTTACACGAAAAGCCCATGATTGTCAAGGCTGTGCGGGAAGTTCTCACGTAAGATCATTCGAGAAATGCAGAAGCCGTCACAGTCATAACGATGTTACAGTAAACGACATATTTATTTCGACATTCAGCGCTCGCATACACTGTGCTTTTTGTGGCTGTAAGCGCTGAATGTTGTGAAGTTTTTGTCAAAATTGGTGTTAGTGTTTAGTTTATAGCAATCCAACTTTTTAAATTCACAAAATCCGGTCGCTAAAGCTGGAATTTATGGGTTTTGTGACCGGATTTTGTCTGAATTTTAAGGCGGATCGCTATAGTGCATTTCAGGGGCGCGAGCAAGCCTCTGATACCGTTATGACAGAAAAGACGGAGATATCTGCTTTGCTGTTTTTTCGGTAAAAAAACGGCGGTCTTCTCGCTGTAGAAAAGACCGCTTATTTCAGATGTAGTACATGAAACTACCATCATTTTCTTCACTTTCGCTCTTATGGAGTTCTATGAAATCGGCAAGTGTCATTTTAGCTGTGAACTCACGCATATAGCCGTTGAGTTTATCCCAGATACAGCTGTTGACTTTGTCGCGCAGTCCGCCGTCTGTATCGTCTTCCGAAACGTAGGTATCCGCGAGGATATTATTGTCCAATCCGTTAAGTATCTCGGAAAATGATATCTCAGAGGCGGGACGGGCGAGCGTATAGCCCCCGCGCGAGCCTTTCTGACCGCGTATAAAACCTGCCTGACGCAGTGCCACAAGTATCTGTTCGAGGTATTTCTGCGAGATGTTCTGTCTGCTTGAGATGTCTGAGGAGGATACAGTTTCGCCGTTTACCGAATAGATGGCGATATCTGCCAGCGCCACTATGCCGAACTCGACCTTTGTCGATATCTTCATTTACCCACCCCCTTCTCCGCTGAGGAGCGTTTCCAGTGTGCGCCAGCCCAGCATCGCGCACTTTACGCGCGCGGGCATTTTTGCAACGTTCTGCAAAGCACCTGCTTCTTCAAGCTCTTCAAGTTCCTCTTCGGTAATATCGCCGCCTATCATCTTAAAGAACAGTTCCTTATAGTGCTGTGCTTCATCGGGCGTTCTGCCGATGACGAGTTCGAGCATTATATCGGCGGATGCCTGCGATATGGCGCATCCGCTTCCTGTATATGAACCGTTGACGATGATGCCGTCTTTTATTTCAAGGTTGAGCACGATATCATCGCCGCAGGTGGAATTGACACCCTCATGACAACATGTGGCGGTGGGAAGTTCGTGCTTATGCAGGGGGTGCAGATTATGGTCGGTCAGCACCTCGCCGTAAAAATTATCTGTCATATCCCATTTTCCTCCTGAGTGTTTTCAGCACGCTGATAAAGCGGCGGATATCTTCTTCGTCATTATAGAAAGCAAGGCTCATCCTTGCTGTTGAAGGCACGCGCAAGAACTGATGGAGCGGCTGTGCGCAGTGATGACCTGCTCTTATGGCGATATTTTCGGCATCGAATATGGCTGCGATATCATGGGGGTGAACACCGTCAACTGTGAAAGTAAGTATGCCGTGATGGTCGCGGGGGTCATCTGCACCGATGATGTTTACGTGGGGTATCTTCTTCATCTCGTTAAATGCGAGGGATGTCAGTTCGTCTTCACGGCGTTCAAGTTCAGCGAAGCCCAGTTCGTTTATATAGTCTATCGCCGCATGCAGACCTGCCGCGCCGCCCGCATTGACGGTGCCTGCCTCGAATTTATGGGGCAGTTCGGCAAAAGTTGCGCCGCATCGGGTGACTGTATCTATCATCTCGCCGCCGTAGAGAAAGGGCGGCATTCTGTCAAGGATAGCTTCCCTGCCGTAGAGTACGCCGATGCCCATCGGTGCCAGCATCTTATGTCCTGAGAATGTCAGGAAATCAACGCCGAGCGACTGCACATCTGTGGCGATATGGGGTACGCTCTGGGCACCGTCACAGACTATAAGCGTGCCGTTTTTATGGCAGATGGCGGCAAACTCTTTTATTGGGTTGAGTCTGCCGAACACGTTTGATATCTGTGCGATGCAGAAGAGTTTTGTTTTGGGCGTGAGGGCGGCTTTAAGGGCATCTGCGGTGTAACTGCCGCTTTCATCACATTCGAGGAACTTAAGTTCTGCGCCCTTTTCTTTGCAGAGTATCTGCCAGGGAAGCAGATCGCTGTGGTGTTCGGATATGGCTACAAGCACCTCGTCACCCGCGCTGATATTCGCCCTGCCGTAGCTGTAGGCGACCAGATTAAGGCTCTCGCTGGCATTGCGGGTAAAAACTATCTCTTTGATGCTTCTTGCGTTTATGAACTTTCTGACTGCTTCACGGGCATTCTCGTAGGCATCGGTAGCTTTTACGCTGAGTTCATACAATCCGCGCAGAGGGTTGGCATTTTCCTCGCGATAGTATTTTTCGACCCTTTCGAGGACGGCGCGGGGTTTCTGCTGGGTGGCAGAATTATCGAGATAGGTGAGTTCCTTATAGGCATCAAACACGGGGAAATCAGCCTTTGTGAAAGTGTTAGCCATCTTCCTCACCCCCTGTGAGAATGGCATTCACGCGGTCTGCGGTATCCTTATCGGATATCTTTGACACCACCTGCGCGATGCGCGAGCGGGCGGTCAGTTCGTATATCTTATCGACAGGTATGCCGCGTGACTGCATGTAGAATATCTGTGCTTCGTCTATCCTGCCGATGGACGCGCCGTGTGAACCTTCGACATCTTCTTCGGCGCAGAGTATCAGCGGGACTGTCTTGTTGCGGACGGTTTCATCAAGGAGGAGGACTTCCTCATTTTCAGCGCCCTTTGCGCCCGATGAACCGTTGAGAAAATCTATAGTGCCGCGAAAAGTCTTTTCAGAACTGCCGCGCATCACGCCTTTTACGGATATCTCAGACTGACTTTTTTTGCCTGCGTGGGAAGCAACAAGGTTTATATCCAGCTTTTCATCGCCGTCCAGCAGATATCCGATATCCGCCTTGAAGCAGGAGTTTCTGCCAGCGAGGTCGGCGTATATCCCGCTGACGGTATCTTTGCCGCCGATATAGAGTTGTACCAGTTCAAAGGCGGCATTTTCAGCGATATCTGCATTGACCGAGCCGATGGCAGGACCGCTGTTCTCGTAGACCTGCACCAGCTTCACTTCAGCGCCTGCGGCGGCTTTTACATTGGTGGTGAGGTCCTTGCCCTCACTGCCGCTGATATATATTACTGCGGAAGTCTTTTCATTTTCTGCGGCAGTTACTTCAAATACCGACCTGCCGCCCGATAATTCGGCGCGGGAGCCGTCTGCCAGCAGCACTTCCCTTTCTTCACCGGTGCCGAAAGCTGCCGCATCGCGTTCAGCCGAGTTGACTTTCAGCCAGCCGAAAGTCGGCACAGGGAGTTTATTTAGTATTATTTTTTCCATGTCATTACCTCCCTAGCCGATGCTGCCTTTCATTTCAAGACCGATGAGATTGTTCATCTCCACTGCGTATTCAAGGGGCAGCTCTTTAGAAACGTTATCTGCAAAGCCGCGCACTATCATAGCTTTGGCTTCTTCCTCGCTGAGTCCGCGTGACATAAGGTAGAAAACAGTTTCATCGCTGATGCGCCCTATCTTGGCTTCGTGCCCCACATCTGCCTTATCTGTGCGGATATCCATTACGGGGATAGTATCCGAACGGGAGATGCGGTCGAGCATGAGCGACTCACAGCTTACTGCCGACTTACTGCCTGCGGCTTTTTCGTTTACGGTCACAGCACTCCTGAAAGTGCTTATGCCGCCGCTCTTGGAGATGGATTTGGTGTTCATATACGATGATGTATCGGGAGCATTGTGGACTATCTTTGCGCCTGTATCGAGGTTCTGTCCCTCGCCCGCGAAGGTTATGCCTGTGAACTCTGCACGCGCACCTCTGCCGTTAAGTATGCTCATTGGGTAGAGGTAGCTGACATGCGAACCAAAAGAACCTGACACCCACTCTATCTTGCCGCCCTCGTCAACAAGTGCGCGCTTGGTATTGAGGTTATACATGTTCTTCGACCAGTTTTCGATGGTGGAATAGCGCAGTGTGGCATTCTTGCCCACATACAGTTCGACACAGCCTGCGTGCAGACCTGCTTCGTAGTATTTCGGGGCAGAACAGCCCTCTATGAAGTGCAGGTAGCTGTCTTCTTCGAGGATTATTAAGGTATGCTCAAACTGACCTGCACCTTTGGCATTCAGCCTGAAATAGGATTGCAGGGGTATCTCAAGTCTTACGCCCTTTGGAACATAGACAAAACTGCCGCCCGACCAGACTGCGCCGTGAAGTGCGGCGAACTTATGGTCGGTGGGAGGTACCAGCTTCATGAAATGGGTGCGTATCATTTCGGCATAGCGTTCATCGTGCATTGCCGATTCAAGGTCGGTATAGACTACGCCCGATTCAGCCACTTCTTTTCTGACATTGTGGTAGACAAGTTCAGAGTCGTACTGTGCGCCGACACCTGCAAGGCTCTCGCGCTCTGCCTGAGGGATACCCAGCTTTTCAAATGTATTCTTGATATCATCGGGGACATCGTTCCAGTCGGTGTTCATGCGCGACTTTGTTCTTATATAGGTGACGATGTTGTCGATATCAAGCCCCTCGATGGAAGGTCCCCATTCAACCATCGGGGTCTTGTTGTATATTTCCATTGACTTAAGGCGGAATTCGCGCATCCAGTCGGCATCGCCTTTTTCGTCAGATATCTCTTTTATTATATCGGCTGTTATGCCGCTGCCGAGATAATCACGCTCGTCTTCTTCATAGCGGAAGTCATAGAGTGAGCGGTCTATATCAGCGACTTGTGTTTTTTCTTCTTTCATGCTTTTACTTACCGCCTTTGATGTATTTCTCGAAACCGTTTGTTATTACTTCATCGACCAGTTCTGCACCGCCCTCTGCCACTATCTGACCTGCGGCGAGGATATGGGTCTTATCGACTCTGAGGGCTTCAAGTATCTTGGTATTATGGGTGATGACGATGAGTGAACCGCCTGTGCGCTTCTTATATTCATCTATGCCTGCCGAAACGGTCTTTACGGCATCGACATCAAGACCCGAATCTGTTTCATCGAGGATAGCCAGCTTCGGTTCTAAGACCAGAAGCTGGAGTATCTCTGCCTTTTTCTTTTCACCGCCCGAAAAGCCCACATTCAGGTCGCGGTCGGCGTAGGAAGCATCCATACCGAGTATTTCCATGCAGGAGCGGAGTTTTTTCTTGAAATCCCAGAGTTTCAGGTGCTTGCCTGTGACCTGTTCGAGGGCGTTGCGCAGAAATTCCGAAAGGGTGACACCCGCTATCTCGACAGGGTTCTGGAATGACAGGAAGATGCCGCGCTTTGCACGCTTATCTGCTGAGTCATCGGTGATATCCTCACCGTCAAAAAACAGTCTGCCGCCGCTTACAGCATATTCGGGGCTGCCCATTATCACGCTGCCGAGTGTGGATTTGCCTGCGCCGTTGGGTCCCATGAGGACATGCGTTTCACCTGCGCCCACTGTCAGGCTTACGCTGTGGAGAAGTTCTTTTTCCTCAACGCCCGCAGTGAGGTCTTTTATTTCCAGAAGTTGTGACATTAAGATCATTCCTTTTCATTTTTCGTCTTTGATTTGATTTTTACTAATCCTATTAGCTAAATAGGATTTATATGTATTATAGCACTTATTTCCTAGTATGTCAATAGGCTTTTTGAATTTTTTTCAGCTATGCACATCATTCTGTTGAAAATAATGACAAAAAAATAACAGCAGTGCATAAAGCATTGCTGTTATTATAGAATATCTTTATAGTATGCTGTCAAGCGGTTCATCATCGAGTATCTTTCTGCCGTTTGATTCGGCGTACTCGGCAAAATCATCGAATTTCTTGTTTTTGGTGATGACATCAAATCCGTGGTCGATGGTGATATCGCCCCTGCCGATACGGTGGTAGTCAGACCCAAGCACCTGCACATAGCCTTTCTCGATAAGTTTCATACAGCGGCGGCGGGAGGTGAATGACATCAGCGACTTTGCATTTATCTGACCGATGAGTTCGAGGTGCATCAGCCGATCAAGGCGCTTCATCGAGGTGAAATTCAGATACCTTTCGATATGTGCCACAAGCACCTTAAGGTCACCGCGATTGGTTATAGCTTCAACACCATCGATTATCTTGTCATCAAGATCGGTATAGGGCATCTCCAGCAGCAGCCATTTTGTACCCTTTATGCAAAGGTCGGGCAGCTTGTCATAATTTACCAGCGAGTGGTCATAAAGCACCTCAGCACCGAAGCCTATCTGCGGGTGACCCTCTTTGAGATGGGGCTTAAGTTCTTCAAAAGCGTTGTCACGGCGCTCAATGAACCTGTCAGATGTCTGTTCGGTACAGTAGAAATGTGGTGTGGCGATTATCTTGTCGATACCGCTCTGTGACATTATATCCAGAATACCCACCGACTCTTTGACATTTCGCGAACCGTCATCTATCGCGGGCAAAAAGTGCGAATGAAAATCTATCAGCATTGTGATTACTCCTGACTATCGGCAGCTGCCGTAAAACTTCGTGGATTATTATATCACTTTTTTTTCCAAAAGTAAAGGGCTTTGCGGGAAAGTAAACGCTATTTTAATCCATAATTCACATTTTGCAGTCTGCTGTTGCGCAGACAATGGCGGGGGGACATAGTGCGATACGGTGTGCGACAGGTTATCGCTGCTTATAGCGATCCGCCTTAAAATTCAGACAAAATCCAGTTACAAAACCCATAGATCCCAGCTTTTGCGACCGGATCTTGTGAATTTAAAAAGTTGGATCGCTATAGTTGGAATGGCGGTTTTTGGAGCGAAAAATATGTTGCTTTTAACATAAACAGCTTTACATTTCGGCTCAGATGTGATATAATTAACAAGGTGTAAAAATTTATAGCGGGTGGTGAGGTTTTGAAGAAAAATACTAAAATGATAGTTACCGTTGCTCTGGCGGCTGTGCTGCTGGTCACGGCTATGATAATGGAAACCGCACTGGTCTTCAGGATAACCACCGAGCAGGCTAACGATGCGGGCAGGACAAAACTTAAAGAAGTCAGCGGACAGCTGGAAGATACCATAAACGATGCGCGTGCGAATGTCATGAGTCTGGCGCTGGGCGCACAACCGTTGTCAGATAACAAGGACGAACTTGAAAAGTTCATCACAATTCGCAAAAAAGAACTGGAAGAGGACAGCGATGGTGTATGCTACAACGCTTATGCAGCAGGCACAGGCTGGGCGATAATACCCGATTTCGATGCGCCCGATGACTACGTAGCATGCAAGCGCAGCTGGTACATGGGTGCGCGGCGCAGCATGGGAAGTCCTTATGTGACCGACCCGTATATTGATGCAGCTACGGGCAGGATATGCTACACTGTTTCGGTGATGCTTGGGGACGGCGACACTGTAGTGGCGCTGGACTACAACATGGAACGTATAAAAGAACACATACAGCAGATGTATGCAAATGGTGAGCGCGAAGCTGTCATAGTGACCGAACAGGGCATTATCGCGGGCTGCACCGACCCTGAGCTGGTGGGCAAGGATATCATCACAGGGCTGCCCGATTATGCGGAAGTTTTCTCGCTGGCAAAAGCAGGCAGCGACACTGTCAATGTAAGACGGCGGGGCGACAACATGTTCGCGGTAAGGTCGGCTTTCGGGTGGTTCCTGATAGTGAGCGAGAACGACCTGTCATTCTATAAGAATGCTTTTCTCCCGCTGACGGCGATGCTGGGCATCTCGCTGATAGTTTTTACAGTGCTGATATACATGTATCTCACGACAGCAAGGGCAGCAAAAAAAGCTGAGGACGCACTGGACGGCAAGGAAAAGTTCCTGAGCAGGATAACTGCGGGCTTGCAGGAACCGCTCCAGCGCATCATCGCGGGTTCCAGCCCTGACAACATCAGGAGTTCCACCGATTATGAAGCTGAATTTGAGAGCATACGCAGTGCGGGCAGCAAACTCAGTGAGATGATTGCGGAGATAACTTCCTACAACAGCATAGTCAGCACCGAAAAGAAGAAAAAGCGGCTCAGGCTAAGTTCTAAAGAACTGACGGTAGACAGGCACTTCAAGCGGCTGATAAGCATTGCGCTGACGCTGGTGTTCGTCATGAGCATGTACATAAACACCATCGCTACCTACCGCTGGGGCAGGGGGCAGATGAAAGAAGAACTGAAAAGCTGTACAGGTCAGATGAAGCAGTGGGTGAGCACGCAGAAGAGCATACTCGACATGTTTTGCAGTGTGATATCCACCGACCCGAACATGCTGAAAGATTATGACGGCATGGTTGATTATCTGGACGACATAACGGTGCAGTACCCCGATATCTCGGCAAGCTACATAACCAATCCCGAATGGGAGCATACCGTGATAATGAACAACGGCTGGGAACCGAGTGAAGACTGGCATGTTGAGGACAGGGACTGGTTCAAACAGCTGGAGGCTTCGGAGGAAGGATGGTGCATATCAGCGCCGTATTTCGATGAACAGACGGGACTTTACTGCGTGACGCTCGCAGAAAAGGTCATAGACGCAAAGACAGGCGCATATCTGGGAAGTTTCGGTATAGATTTCTACATGGATAAGCTGGTGAACATTCTCGGTGAAAAATACGCCGAAGACGGATACGCTTTTATGTGCGATGCCGAAGGCGCGATAATAAGTCACCCGAACACCGCTTACCGCATGACAGACGACAAGCCAACGAATGTTGCTGAACTGCCTTACATATCGGTAAAGCCCGATGCAGACGACATATCATTCATAATCGATTATGACGGCAAGGTGCGGGCTATCATGGCAGACAGCACAGATGACACGGGCTTTACTGTATACCTCTCAAAGAATGTGGGAAGCGTATACAGCGGTATCCTGATGTACGGCGTGGTATGTCTGGTGATACTGCTGGTCTGCATCATTGCGGTATACATGCTTACAAACAACCTGATAGCCATGCAGGACGAAGCTAAACGACAGCTGAAGCAGTCGGCTGACTCGGCTATTGCGGCAGACGAAGCGAAGAGCAGTTTTCTGGCGCAGATGTCCCATGAGATACGCACGCCCATAAATGCGGTGCTGGGTATGAATGAGATGATACTGCGCGAATGCACAGACGATGATATAAAGGAATACGCTGTCAACATACAGAGCGCGGGCAGGACACTGCTTTCGCTGATAAACAGCATACTCGACTTCTCGAAGATAGAAGACGGCAAGATGGAGATAATACCTGCGGCTTACGGCACAGCATCGATGATAAACGATCTGGTCACGGCGGTATCGGCAAGGGCTGCGGCGAAAGACCTGACGCTGAAAGTCAATGCTGACCCTGCACTGCCGGCAAAACTGATCGGTGATGACATGAGGATAAAGCAGGTGATATCAAATCTGCTGACAAATGCGGTCAAGTATACTGAAAAAGGTTCTGTGACGCTGACAGTAAAGGCGGAAGACCTCACCGAAAAGGATATGGTGCTTTATGTTGAGGTAGCTGACACAGGCATCGGCATAAAGGAAGAGGACATCGGGGCGCTGTTTGAAACTTTCAGGCGGCTGGACGAGAAGCGAAACAGAAGCATAGAGGGTACAGGGCTGGGAATGTCCATAGTGACAAAACTGCTGGAGATGATGGGCAGTGAGCTGCATGTGGAAAGCATCTACGGTGTGGGCAGCACATTCTGGTTCAGGCTGAAACAGAGTATTGCTGACAGTTCGCCTATGGGCAAATACAGCAGCAGAAGTGTGACACACCACAGTGAGAACGCGAAGCACATCTTTGCGCCTGAAGCTAAGGTGCTTGTGGTGGACGACAACGAAATGAACATCAAAGTGGCTGTGAGCCTGATGAAGATGTACGGCATAGTTCCCGAAACGGCAAATTCGGGATATATGGCACTTTCGATGATAAGGGAGAAGCGGTATGATGTGATACTGCTCGACCACATGATGCCGGGTATGGACGGCATCGAAACACTGAACATGATAGACGAACAGGGCATGAGAGATGCTGAAACTACGATAATCGCACTGACAGCGAACGCTGTGGTGGGCGCTAAGGAAAGCTATCTTAGGGCGGGGTTTGACGATTATCTGACAAAACCCATCGAAAGTCAGCTTCTTGAAAAAGCGCTGAAAAAATATCTGCCTGCGGAGAAGGTGACTATGGTGACTGAGGAAGAGAAAAAGGCGGCTGAGGAAGAACAGCCTGACAGCTTCACGGTGGGTGAACTGCAAAAGATGTGCGAAATGGTCAGCGGGCTGAACCCTGTACTGGGCATGGAATACTGTATGGGTTCGCGGGAATTCTATCTTGACACGCTGGCGGGCTATGTGGACGCTGACAAGTCGGAAAAGCTGGCTGAGGCTTTCGGCAAAAGTGACTTTGACGGCTACAGGGTGCTGATACACAGCGTCAAGAGCGCGGCGCTGACGGTGGGTCTGCAACTGCTGAGCGAACATGCAAAACTGCTGGAATTTGCCTCCCGCGACGGCGACGAGGGGTATGTAAGAGCGAAGCACGAAGAAGTCTTCGAGGAATACAAAGCGAGCATCGCCGGCGTAAAAGCCGTCATCGAGTATTTCAGTGAAGCGGAAAAATAGGATATACGGACACCTCTGCGGCTGAAAGCGGAGGTGTCTTTTCTTGCGCGGAAAAATCTGCAAATATAATAAAAGACACCCCTGCACGACAGCAGAAGTGTCATCAAGACCTGTTTGGCACAGTATACTAGCTGTTATACTTCATATACTGTAGCAATATATGCAGCATGCCTGCCAGCGCATAGACAGCTACAGGCACAGCTATCACCCTGAACAGCCAGCCCACATAAGGTATAGCGCCCAGCACAACGAAAAGCAGCGCACAGATTATCAATGCACCCAGATAGATGCCTATGAAGAACAGCACGCTCCTGATATCGCGGGTATCGCATTTGCGGTCCTGCGGGAAAAGATCGCCGAACTCCATATATGCCAGTTTGTCACGCCATTTCTGTATAAAAGCCTTTATCGGTTCCATGAAAATATCCCCCCTGATAAATTGAAATAAATTTTATGATTTAATTATAACCCATTATAACTTTGAAATCAACGCTTTATTAACATTTTCAGCGTAAAGCACAAATTTTCTTGTTGATATAAGTGAATTCTCACCAATATCTTTACTTGGACGAAGATGTCAGCCTGAGAGGTTCTTTGTCGTCACCAAAACCCGAAAGAAGAGCTTTTTTGCCATAGGTAGCCAACTGAGAGAGCGCTTTTTTGGCGGCAGACTGCTGTTCGGGCGAAAGTTTTGTCAATGCCTTGATTATCGATGCAAAGGACTTGCGCTTATTGCTGCCGAGCTCATTGAAAGTTTCGCTCTGTGCAGATTCAAGGACTGTGAATACCGCATCGACGAAACTTTGTCTGTCGTGCTCATCAAGTGAAGATATCCAGCCAGTCATAGTCTTGTTGACGAAAACGCCCAGCTTGGAGAGTTCCTCTGCGTAATCGAAACAGCTGCGGCGCACCTGCCACGAATAGGCAAAGTGCTGCATGATGCCGCCTGCACTGCTCTTGACGATACGTGGTTCCGAACTGCCTGAGAGAAGCTGACCCACCAGTGATGACTGGGGGATAATGCTTATCATTTTTTCGGTGATGGCAAGGTATTCGTGCGAGGCAGCGACTTCTTCGTTGAAGCCGGGACTGTCGAAGGCAAATATTGCCCGCACACGCTGACGTATCTCTTCCTTGCAGAAAGCGGCGGCGTAGGCGCTGAGGTTTCCGCCTTTGGAATGTCCGCCAAAGACAAGGACGGTATCTGTATCGGCAAAGTTTTCATCGACATAGCGCACAGCCATGCTCTGGGAGGCAGTTTCTTTCATGAAGCTGATGTTCATGTCCTCTTTCCAGCCTGCAAGTGTGCTGTCGGTACCGCGAAAAGCCACGTAGGTGAAGTTATCGAATATGCAGGTCATAGCCGCGAATTGCAGGTCTTCATCGGGGTCAATGCGGTTGACATAGCCCATCAGACGCATGCCGTCAAAGCGATGGGATTCTGCCAGCTTATGCAGCAGCTTCACATCGTCATCAAAGCTGACTATGCGGTCTTCTATCGGGATTATATCGGGCACGAATCGTTCACAGAGTTCGCTTATCGTGACGGTTTTGCTGATATCGGCGGGCAGTATTTCCTCAGCGGGAAGATAGCTTAACTCAGCAAGTATGAGAGCATCGACCTCGTTAAAGGACGACACTGAGAACGGAATATCGCCGCGCCAGTCAAGATAGTCAAGAATATTTGCCATTTTATCACCTCTAATTGTTATTATAGCACAATTCACTCAGTTTTTCAAGGTGCAAAATGTCAAAAAAAGACTCCCGATACATCGGGAGTCTTTGTAGAGCGGATTACGAGGCTCGAACTCGCTACCTCCACCTTGGCAAGGTGGCGCTCTACCAGATGAGCTAAATCCGCAATGGTGCTTCCGAGTGGAATTGAACCACCGACACGGGGATTTTCAGTCCCCTGCTCTACCGACTGAGCTACAGAAGCATATTTAAGCGACCCGGATGAGACTCGAACTCACGACCTCCGCCGTGACAGGGCGGCGTTCTAACCAACTGAACTACCGGGCCGTGTCAGAAAAGTGGTGCGCAGAAAAAACTCTGCGCACTCTCTGACTGATGGGGACTACAGGGCTCGAACCTGTGACCCTCTGCTTGTAAGGCAGATGCTCTCCCAGCTGAGCTAAACCCCCATATATTATTTTCAAGTCTTTCAAAAGAAAGACCCAAAGAGCGGATTACGAGGCTCGAACTCGCTACCTCCACCTTGGCAAGGTGGCGCTCTACCAGATGAGCTAAATCCGCGTGCTATAGAAGCGGATTACGAGACTCGAACTCGCCACATCCACCTTGGGAAGGTGGCGCTCTACCGGATGAGCTAAATCCGCATATGAAAAACGCCGATGACTATCGGCGTCCGGTGGAGCGGGTCACTTGAGTTAAACAAGTTTCTCCTCTCAGGAAGAAAGGTATTCTAGCGTTGAAATAAACCCGCATTATCAAATTTATCCCGACACTCTGCATCGGGATAAAGAGAGCGGATTACGAGGCTCGAACTCGCTACCTCCACCTTGGCAAGGTGGCGCTCTACCAGATGAGCTAAATCCGCAATGGTGCTTCCGAGTGGAATTGAACCACCGACACGGGGATTTTCAGTCCCCTGCTCTACCGACTGAGCTACAGAAGCATATTTAAGCGACCCGGATGAGACTCGAACTCACGACCTCCGCCGTGACAGGGCGGCGTTCTAACCAACTGAACTACCGGGCCGTGTCAGAAAAGTGGTGCGCAGAAAAATTCTGCGCACTCTCTGACTGATGGGGACTACAGGGCTCGAACCTGTGACCCTCTGCTTGTAAGGCAGATGCTCTCCCAGCTGAGCTAAACCCCCATATTTACTTTGTGAAGTTCGTTTCGTTTTCGTTTCGTCCCTCACAACAGTATCTATTATACACCATAACCGTCCGTTTGTCAATAGGTTTTTGAAAAAAAATTCGATATTTTTTGGGTTTGTATGATATGTCATCTGTATTTTATGATTTTTGAAAACTATTGAAGAAATTCGCCAATGACCCGGTGTTTTTTTGCTTGCATATCTGTGTCCGTGATGTAAAAAAGCCCCGCTCATATGAGCAGGGCTTGATGATCTCATCAGGTTATGCTGTCGATTGTCAGCTTGTTCCATACATCACAGTAGGTAACTTCCATCGCATCCATTATCTCAGTGAACTTTTCCTGTATAGCAGGCTGATCGTTGGAAGCTATCATCGAGTCGATATTCTCGTTTACGTAGTCCATATCCGGTTCGATGCGCTTTACTATGAAATAGCCGAAAGTATCATTCTCCACAAGTGTATCGGCAACTTCGCCCGGTTTGAGTGAGAATGCCGCATCGAGCAGATCTTCGGGGTAGCCGCCCGTGTTATCCTTCTTCATATAGTATCCCTTAGTCGGGTCCTCAAGACCGATATCCCAGCCGTATTCTTCAACCAGCTTATTGAAATCTTCGCCGTTCTTTGCACGTTCGAGGGCTTCCTCAGCAACTTCTTTAGCCTTTGCCTTAGCAGTTTCCTTAGCTTCATCGTCAAGTGCGGAATAAGCCGCGCTCTTGGCGCCTATCTTCTGGGAAAGAGTCAGTTCATCATAGCCCTCAGCAGTGCTGTCATCAAGTTCTGCCTGCGAATAGAAAGGTATCATTATATGTACCTCATGGGCATACTGTTCGGGATCCTGTATCATTTTCAGGAAATCATCGTGAGAAGTTGCAAATTCGCCGTCATTGGCAAAAAGTGTGCTCATCACCTTATTATATGTCTGGGCGCGGACGAACATTTTCTTATAGATCTCTTCTGTCAGATGTGCGCGCTGCATGTCCTTCTGAAATTCTTCTTCAGAGTCATAATTTGCCTTTGCATTCTGCATATTGTTATCAACGACCTGCTGATCTTCATCGTCCAGCACGATGCCGTGTTCTGCGGCGAGTTTATCGGTAACGAGTTCCTGCTTGATAGCCCTTACGACTTCCGAGAGGAAAGAATTATAAGCCACCTGATTATCGCGCAGAGCATCTTCGGTCACACCATAGTTCTGCTTATAGCTGTCAAGATTATAGAAATAATAGAACCTGAACTCATCAAAGCTGATATCGATGCCGTCAACGGTCATCATAGTGTAGTTGGCAGTATCTATCTCCTTGCCGTCAACGGTGAGAGATGCGACAGGCAGTACTTCTTCCTGTACAGGACCGGCAGGACCGGCATCGTCCTCAGCGGCAGTAGTATCCTGTTCGGCAGTTACGCTTTCAGCCTTGCTGTCCTTGCCGTCATCTTTACCTGCACAGCTCGCCAGTGAACCTGCGCAGAGGGAAAGCGCCAGCAGCAGCGCAGCAAATTTCTTTATCATAGAAAACAATTCCTTTCATCACATAATATACATTGTTACAGACTACATTATAAAGCATAATTGTGATGGAATTGTGTTTTAATTAGAAATATTCTGTTCGCTTTTTTTGGCAGAAAGCGTTTTATGGAGTTGTGAGTGAGCGTGGGGCGGTCAGAATACACATGTTATCGCTGCGGCGCTTGGGTCACATAGCCGAAACAGAACAAGCGCAGGGCAGAAAAGTCCCCATGTCGGCTTACAGCGCGGCATTTTCCCTACGCGCTGCAAGCCCGTGACGGGTGCGCGATGGGTGTTGGGGACTTCCCTGCCCTGCGCTCGATGGAATGCAGGGCGCTCAGCGATGAACTACGCGGGGTCGGGGAGCAGTTCTCTGTCCTTAAAGAAGAGCGAGATGCACCAGACGGCGGATATCGCCACCAGTGTATAAACTATCCTCGACAGGAACGCAGCCTGTCCGCCAAAGATGAAAGCTACCAGGTCAAACTCGAAGATGCCCAGCAATCCCCAGTTGATGCCGCCGATTATCAGCAGCGCGAGGGCTATCCTATCCAGCATTCGTATCAGTCCTTTCTTTTCGGCTTTTACACCGTTTCTGGTCTTATTATGGGTCATCACTGCGCAATTATTCATTCACAAAAAAGCAATTTTTGGCAAGTGAACTTTTGCGTTCTAATTCGTTTGCATGCTATCATGATAAAATATGAAACAGTTTCTTCACATGGAAATGTTAACAAAAATAATGAATTTAAATGCTTTTTACCCTATTTAAGGTTTTGTTAGTGGTATTGCAAACATAAAAAAATGAAAATTGTGCACATTGCTGAAATTTGCTATTTTTTCAGAAAATTCCGAAACACCCCTTGACTTTTCGCGGGAAACAGTTTATAATATAGATGGTGTTAAGGAAATCGAATAGTTGATTGAATTAACATCCGTTTTGTTGTCTCCTTTCTTTTGTTCTACACATAGTTTTTTTGTTTTATTTTCCGCAGGTCACCGTTGACCTGCTATTTTTTTGCCCTTTTTATTTTGCGATATCAGTCTTGCTTTATTCGCGGGGGTGTGGTATAATCGTAATAGAAATACGGAGGAACAGCAAATGTTTTTTGACAAACCATTCTGGAAAAAGCAGTTGGACAGTAACGAAAAACTGCTTTGGTACGGCAGACCGGCTGTGTTTTTCAGTCATTGGGGCGTGCCTGTATGGATACTTATGATACCCGCTGTGTTTTTTTCAGCAGTTATCATAGGGTCACACGGTCTCAGAGAACCTGTGATGCTGCTGCAGCTGTGGGGCGGACTGGCAGGCTTTTGGGCAGTGCTTTCGCTTCCGATGATGGCATCAGGCGGTCTGACCCGAAAATTTGCGCTGACCGACAAGCGGCTGTTGGAATACGACAAAGGCATTATCGTGACAGATCTGCCGCTTGACAAGCTGATGTCCGTCCGTTTGACCGATCAGGCGTGCGACCCGTCTCCTCTTGATGACATGGGAGTGAAAGAGACGCATAACTATCTGGCGATGACGCTGTACGAAGCCAACAGACGTTTCGCTGAAAGCATGGGCAAAGATCCCGAAAGCATCCCAAAGCCCGAAATGCTCCCCACAGATGATGATACACCGCCTGAACACCGCGAAGGATATTTCAATATCGTGAGGGCTGAGTTTTTCAGCGGCAGAGTGATCTTTCTCGCCTGCAACAGGTACAGGCGGCTTTTCAGACTGCTTGACAGTACAAAAAAATATCTGTCCGCAGACGTTGATATTCAGCAATAAATTCTGCATAAGGCAGTGAGGTTAATATGAGGATAATTGTAACAGACGATGACAAACTGGTGGCGCTTTCGCTGAAGACCATACTTGAAAGTACGGGACGCATAACCGTTGAGGCGATGGCAGGCGGCGGCGAAGAAGCCATCGGGCTGTATGAACAGCTGAAGCCCGATGTTATGCTGATGGACATACGCATGGAAGGCATGACGGGTCTGGAAGCGGGCGAGAAAATACTTGCGGCACACCCCGATGCAAAGATACTTTACCTGACCACCTTCAACGACGACGAGTACATCGTCAAGGCGCTGAGTATGGGGGCTAAGGGTTATATGCTCAAACAGGATTTCGAGGGCATAGCGGCAGCGCTGGAGGCTGTGGCGAACGGTCAGAGCGTATTTGGCGAGAAGATAGTCAGCCGACTGCCCGAACTTATGACCCGCAGGGAGGAATTTGACTTTGCGGCACACGGCATAAGCGACAAGGAGCGGGACATCATGGAGGCGGTGGCTTCGGGGCTGAGCAATAAGGAGATAGCGGCAGAGTTGTTTCTGGGAGAGGGCACTGTGCGCAACTACATAAGCAATCTGCTGGACAAGCTGGGGCTGCGGGACAGGACTCAGCTGGCGGTATATTATTACACTGAGGTGAAGAGATGAACATACAGATTTTCGGGAAAGCAAAGAGTTTTGACACTAAAAAGGCAGAACGCTGGTTCAAGGAGCGCGGAATAAAATTCCAGTCGGTCGATCTGGTCAGCAAGGGTATGAGCGGCGGCGAGTTCGACTCGGTGCTGAAAGCTGTTGGCGAAATTGAGAAACTCATCGATCCTAAGGCTAAGGGGCAGACTGCTGATCTGCTGAAATATCTGGGGTCGGCAGAAGAAAAGCGCGAAAAGCTGTTGGAAGAGCCCAGCCTTATCGCAGCACCTATTGTCCGCAACGGCAGGCAGGCGACTGTCGGTTATTGCCCTGACATCTGGAAAAAATGGGAATGACCCTATTTCAGCAGGATATACGTAAAAAAAGCAGATGACTTTGACTGCATCAGGCGGTCGGTCATCTGCTTTTTATTTCTCAGCGCGAAAAATCGCCGCACCCATTAAAATGAATGCAGCGATCTTCCGAAATTAATATGATAAGCAACTTATAGGCTTATTTAGTGCATTAACCCTTAACTGCACCCAATGCGATACCACGGATAATGAACTTGGAGAGTATCAGGTAAACGATAGCAACAGGTATGATAGAGATACCGATAGCCATGTAAACCGCGCCCATATCGAACGATGCGTAGTCGGCACTTCTGATGATACCGATAACGATAGGCAGAGTTCTCTTGTTCTTGTCATCAAGGATCAGTGCGGGAATGAAGAAGTTGTTCCAGCTGGACACGAATGTGAATATAGCCTGAACAGCGATAGCGGGCTTCAGGATAGGAGTTACCAGCTCATTGAATGTTCTGAACTCACCCGAACCGTCTATACGAGCCGCTTCAACGATCTCCAGAGGCAGTGCGCTGTCCATGTATTGCTTCATAAAGAAGAATGTAGCAGGTGCTGCGATGGAAGGAATGATCAGTGGGATGAAGCTGTTGGTCAGACCCCAGTCTGACATCTGTCTTACGAAACCGAGCGCAGATACCTGAGTAGGAACCATCATTATCATCAGAATGAAGGTGAACAGGAACTTCTTCAGCTTGTAGTCGTAAACGTGGATGGAATATGCGGTCAGAGCCGAGAAATATGTAGACAGCAGAGCTGTCAGACCGGAAATGATAAGGCTGTTTTTCAAGCTGCTGAGCATCTTCCAGTCGTGTTTGCCGAGTACCGTCTTAAAGTTCTTAATAAGGTACGAACCCGGAACGAGGGAGAAACCCTTCTGGATAGAGTTAGTATCACGGGTCATATTAATAAGAAGGATAAAGAAGGGGAACAACGACAAAATTGCGAATATAGTAAGGACAGTGTAGCTGATTACACGTCTGATAAGCAGCTGTTTGGAGTTACTCATCTCGCCAACTGCATCTACCGGTGCTGCCATTACTTTATACCCCCTTTCTTCACTTTCTTCTTAGGTTCTCTTTCAGTTGTAACATAGAATACTATCAGGCTTAGTACAGCGGCAACAACGAAAAGTATTACCGACAGCGCACCTGCCATACCGTAGTTCTTGCTGTACAGATGCTTCTGCAGATACATAACAACGGTCATCGAAGTTCTCTGTACCTGCTCACCGTTCTTGGTAATGATCTGAGGTACATCGTACATCTGCAGACCACCGATCAGTGAAGTGATAAGAACATACAGAAGTATAGGTCTGATAAGGGGAAGAGTGATCTTCCAGAATGTCTGCGAAGGAGTTGCACCGTCGATCTGAGCAGACTCATACAGCGAGGGGTCAACACCGTTGATAGCAGCCATGAGCATGATAGTGGTATTACCATACCACATCAGGAAGTTGATGATAGCGATAACGCTTCTCTGTGACCACACGTTGTCAAAGAACATGTAAGGAGAATCCTTGCCTGTTATAGACATATAAATGCTGTTGATAGGACCGTTCTGAGCGAACATTGTATAGAACAACATACCCATCGCAGCAGCCATGATAACGTTTGGCAGATAGAATATTACCTTGTAAGCGCCAGTCTTGAGCTTCATTCTCAGGTCAGTGAACCATGAAGCGAAGAGCAGCGAGAAGAATATCTGGGGGATAAAGCCCAGTATCCAAAGAACAAATGTGTTTCCAAAATATTTACCCAGCTCGGTCTCGGGAGCAAACATCGTTCTGAAATTATCAAGACCTATGAAGTTAGGACCGACCTGTACCAGACCGCCTCTGCCCTTATAATTCTCGAAGAGCGAGTTATAGAAAGTCGAAACGAGCGGGATAAGGTTAAACAGTATAAATGCTACAAAAAATGGAATAATAAAGATATAGCCCCATTTAGCGTAGCTGATTGACTTATGTTTCATTCAAGCACCCTCTATATCAGTATTGCATTATTTATAACTTACCAAAAAATAAATCGGGAACGGGTCAATTCCCGTCCCCGACTTACGCTTTAAACTATTATATTGTCAAGTTGGTAAATTACTTAGCAACCTTCAGATCAGGATACTTCTCCTGTGCAGCCTTGTAGAAGTTCTGCAGTGCTGTCTCCTTGTCTACAGAGCCCAGGAAGTAATCCTTGAACGCAGCCTGGAAGGACTCGTTCAGACCCTGATCGTAAGGACCAGCCTTAGAAGCGTCGATGTTAGGAGCTGCTGCTGTGAACAGAGCTATGTGGTTCTGACCGCCGAGGAATTCAGAAGAGAAGTCCTTAGCCAGTTCTTCCATAGCGGACTTGTTGTTGGTGTAGTCCTGAGTCTTCTTGGTGATATCCAGCATGATATCCTTGTTGCAGGTCAGAGCCTTCATGATATCAGCAACGGTATCAGGGTTGTCGGTGCCGTCTGCTGCGCAGATCCAAGTACCGCCCCAGTAGTAAGCCTGAGGACCTTCGCAAACTGCGTACTGACCCTGGAGTTCATCACCTGCATTGCCAGCCAGAGTGAAGTTGATGCCCCATGTAGAATAGAAGAAACCGAATACCTTACCTGCAGAAGACTGGTCAGCATTCCACTGATCATCCCACAGAGATGTACCGTTGTTGTAACCATTGTCGGTGTAATCCTTAGTCTGGTCAACCCACTTCATCAGGTTATCGTCAACTACGATCTCATAGTTGCTGTTTACCCAAGCGTGAGAAACGTTGTTGGAGAAGGTTCTGTAAGCATCATCGTAACCGGAGAGCATGAAGTAACCAGCGTCCTTCATCTTCTTAGCTACCTCGTTGAACTTATCCCAGTCAGACAGCTGAGCCTGAACTTCGGTAGGATCATCGGTACCCAGAACTTCCTTAGCGATGTCTCTTCTGTAAGCGAACAGACCGGGAGTTGCCTGCCAGGAAACGCCCTCAAGAACACCGTTGGAGTCGGTTACTATATCCTTGGTGTACTGATACTGGTCAGCCAGATCTGCATCGGTCAGACCCAGATCGGTAACAGGCTTAACATAAGGACCATTTACATACTTCAGAGCGTAGTCAGCCTCGATCAGGAACATATCGATCTTGTCATCGGAATCAGCCTGCTTAGCCAGATCCTCGTCCAGCTTGTTCTGATAAGCGTTATCAGCAGAAGGAGTTGTTACCCAAACGATCTCAGTGCCGTCCTTCAGGTACTCGTGCTCGCCTACAACGTCAGCACCGTCAGCGCCTATGGAATAGCCGGACTTTTCTGCATCGTACTCAGGGTAGAATGCTCTCAGTCTGCTCTTGAACTCATCGTTCCATGTATAGATCTTCAGTACCTTCTTGGAAGCATCGCTACCTTCAACATTCTGAGGGATATTAGGGAGCTTTTCCTCCTTCAGGTCGCCTGCTGCGTCGCCGCCTTCGTTGCCGCCTTCGTTGCCGCCTTCTTCGCCACCCTTGTTGTCGTTAGTGCCAGCGTTTGTGTTACCCGACTTGCTGTCGTTCTTGCTTTCCTCAGGACCGCAAGATGCGAACATTGCGCCTGCCATGCACAGCGCCATTGCGCCTGCGAGTAACTTCTTCAGATTTGCCATGATAAATTTCCTCCTTATTTTGCATTATCATATTATTTCACCGCAGCGGTTTTGCCGCGGTCAATGCCTATATGATCTTTTTGACTGACGCGCCTTCTATCAGCCGTCCGTCTACTGTTACGACCTCAGTAAAGGTCGTCTGTGGATTTTCGATCAGCGATATCAGCTTTTTCGCCGCTTCGGTGCCTATCTCTGCCGTATCCTGCAAATACGTTGTGAGCTTCGGCGACAACAGCTGTGAGTAAGCTATCCCGTCATACCCTACCACTGAGATATCGTTCGGTACCGACAGTCCCGAATCCTTTATCGCGCCAAGACCGCCCATTGACGAATAATCGTCCGGCATAAAAATACAGGTAGGTCTGTCGTTCATCGCAATAAGCTCCTTCGTAAGCTCATAGGTCTTCTCGGGATTGTGATAGTCCCCGGCAAGCAGCAGCTCGGGTGAAACTTCTATCCCGCGATTCATACAAGCCTTGCAGAAGCCCGCAAGTCTTCTGTCCGCAACAGCCGATCGGTTGCCCTGTATGTAAGCGATGCGCCTGTGACCCATATCAGCCACATAGTTCACCAGTTCTTCGATACCCTTCTCGTTATTTGACATTATCGCGGTGCGACAGTCAAATATGTGGTCTATCGTCACAACAGGTATATCACCGTTTATGACTTCATAGACATCCTGAGTAGAGAAATCGGTACAGGCTATGACCACGCCGTCAACATTCCTATACTTGCAGTGCTCGTAAGTTGACATTTTCTGACGACCGACGTTCTTGTTGATGAACGTGATATCATATCCTGCCGCCTCAGCCTCTATCTTGAAGCTGTTGAGCACTTTTGCAAAGAATTCGTGAGTCAGACCGCTGCCCGCTTCATCGGAGAACATTACGCCTAAATTCAGCGTTTTGTTCGTTTTTAGAGCGCGTGCCTGTGAGTTCGGGAAATATCCCATCTCTTTGGCAGCTTTCAGCAGTCTTTCCCTCGTCGCTTCGCTGACGTCCTTATGTCCGTTCAGCGCTTTGCTGACCGTAGCGACCGAAACGCCGCAGCGAACGGAAATATCTTTTAATGAAACCATCCGATGTTTCCGCCTTTCTGTTGGTAAAAACGTTTTCGTGTTTTCACCCTCGTAATTGTCTTAAACGTTTCCGTCAATTAGAAATATACTATATTTTCTTTCAAATTTCAAGTGTTTTTTAAGATTTTTATGCCTGATGTAATAAATTATGTAGCATTAAACAAACTGCCATTCCTTGTTTTGTGCAGTTTGTCAAGTTACATGTTAACCTTGTAACCTATGTGTAACTTTCGTCATTCCAATTTCTGTAAAAACAGCAACACACGCAAAAAACAGTGTACAAACTTTACATAAAATGTGAATGACTTTTATCGATTATTCCTTGCGTGTCTGTTTTTTTGTACCGAAAATTTCAGTTATCGTTTTCATAAAACGTTTTCGGGCAGAATTTGGTACAATTGGTATTTCTTTGTGCAAATTACCGGTTTGATTAACAACAATTTATGCGGCTTAGAGCAACTTTAGTCATACTACATATAGTATTTTGAGTATTTATGTACAATTTCACCACCATTTTTCAGCCTGTTCTGATGTCAAGTCTGTCCATCGGGATATCTGCGGATATCATTTTCATCGGCTGAGGGCGTTTTCGCGAAAATCTCCGGCTTCGCTCAAAAATGTTCCCGGCGGACAACTTAAACGTTTCCTTATAAAACCGTTTTCGCAGGCTTTTTCTTGACCGGCACACGCACAAAAAGCAGCGGAGCATGTCCGCTGCTTTTGATATCATCACGCGTTATACAGGCATTCGAGTTTGTCGCCCTCAATGATGAGCCTGCCGTCTGCTGCGGTGACGGCTGCGCCCTGACTGGAGCTGACGCTCACCTTGCCTCTGCATTCTTTCAGCGCTATGGTGCTTTCGGTGCTGAAACAGCCGATGCCGATAGCTTTTGCGCCTTCACAGACCACATTGAGATCGCAGTTTTCTGCCAGCACAGACATAGCGCCCTGTTCAGAGCCTATCCCGACTATATTCTTGGCGCGCATCAGCATGCTTATATTGCAGTGTTTGAGCACTGCGAGGCTGTTTTCGGAGGCTGTTGAGCAGATGCCCGCTATGGTATCACCCGAAGCATCGTAGATAAGTTCACTGTTCTCAATGACTGCTGTTATCTTGCCTGTGCTGCTTCCGATAGCTATGCCCGAAACACAGCGGTTGCTCAGCTTCATCTTGGTATTTCTGACCGTTATGGCAGTTTCAGACTCGGAACTGCCCACGCAGACAAGGTGTTTGCCTGCCAGTTCGATATTAAGTTCGTTGCAGTCGATATCTATGCGGCTCATCTCATTGGAATAGCCGCCGCCGATTCCGATACAGCACTCGCCGTCCAGCTTCATATCCAGTTTGCCGCACAGATGGACTCCGATACCGCCGTAGGAACTTAACGGGTCTGCGCCGATACCGTAACTCTGGTTGGTGGCTGATGTCATGGTCAGGTCGCCGTCACCGACGATATCCAGCCATGCGCCCGCAGTCACGCTGACAGGTCCGCCGAGAGCACAGTCACCCACTATCTCAAGGGTAAGCCTGCTTCCTCTGCCGATGATTATGCAGGCATCATTGTTCTCGCAGGAGAGGTGTGCATTGACCAGACGCAGTGTGCAGTCAAGACCGTCCTTGATGCGAATGGTAAGTGCTGAGTCGTATCCTTCGGTGCCTTTGAGCGTACACTCATCAGAGGTCACGAAAACTTCGGTATAATTATCGAAATCCAGCGACATCAGCGATATCTCCTGTGCTTCTGAGGTGAAGAAAGTCTTCTTGACCCTGACAGATTCGCTGATACGGTTGCATTCCCTTATCTTGTCACGTATATCGGGTCTTATCATGGTGACAGGTTTCGGGGCAGGTCTGGCGGTAAGGTAGCCCTGTATCAGGTCTATGCCCATGCCGATGAGCGCACGCAGTTCTTCCGACTTCTCAACGCCCTCAGCCAGTACCCTGAAATTATTGTCGTGACCGTAGTCTATTATATTCTGCGCAAAGTGCTGTTTACGCTTGTCCTCGTGGATATTCATGATAAGGCTTCGGTCTATCTTGACGCAGTTGGGCATGAAAGTCAGCAGACTGCTGATATTCGAGTAGCCTGTGCCGTAATCATCGATGGCTATGCCGAAACCTCTGCGGTCGCGGCGTTCGATCACCTTATCAAGCTGCTGACGGCTCGCTTCGGTCTGTTCAGTGAACTCGATGACTATTCTGTCCAGTATATCGCTGTAATTATCGCATAACTCTTCAAACTCCTTATCGGAAAGGGTGCATGACGGTATACTGTTTATAAACAGCTGTCTGTCGCCCAGCTGTTCTTTATTATCATGGCAGAATTTGAAGAGATTGTGCATGGTATGCCGCTCTACATCATCAAGTCTGCCCATAGCGGCGGCGTGGTTGAGTATCGATATCGGTGACAGCTTGATATCTCCGCCCGAACGCATCAGCGCTTCATACGCCACGATATCGCCTGTTTTGGCACTGACTATCGGCTGGAAGTGGTAGGTGAGCAGATTGTCATTGAGCATCTTCGACACCAGCTTGCGCTCTTCGGGGTCGAAATTGTCAGATATCTGCAAGCCATCTTCATTGGAGATGACCCTGCGCTTCTTATTGTGGTTATCCTTGACCAGCGTGCGCTGGTAGTTGGCTTCATATGGCAGAGTGTCGAGGATATCGGGAGTGGTCACGGGGGCAGTCACTCTGGAAGTGTAGAAATGCACACCGTAATCAAAGTTTGAACTTGTATTGAAAGCATCGAGGTTCCTTTCGAGGTTGCCAGGCACATCATCGACAGGAACAGCCGCATCTATAAGACCGCAGATGAAAAATTCATCACCGCTGACCCTTACGCAGATGTCGTCATCGCCTGCGCTGTTATTTAGCACCATGCCCAGCCTTTGAAGAACTCTGTCGCCCTCACCGTAGCCGTAAGCCGAGTTTATGCCGCGCAGGTTCTCGACATCCACCGAGATTATGCGCATCAGCTTATCAGGAAAGTTGAACTTGCCGCAGCGCTGTTTCATTATATTCTTATAGCCGCGCACGTTGAGCAGACCTGTCAGCGGATCTCTGACCTGATCTTCCGATACCGTATCATTATAAAGCATATGGCGGCGCTGTTTATCTATGGCAATAGCGGTATACCTCAGCCACATTACATAGTGCCTATCGAAGAACGCACCTGTATCGCCATAGCTGAGCACAGTATAACCGTAATTGACATGTCTGAAATGCAGGCAGTTAAAGATGAAAGCCATCGGCTTGTCACGCGATTCAAAAATAGCAGGCAGGAGTTCCTGCCGATTGAAGCCTGCACCGCCGGGAACAGCGCCCGCGCCGTTCTGATGGCTGTAGGGTATGTACATCGTTTCGGAATACCCCTCCAGCTTATCGCCCGGAACGTGCATTATGCCGTCATTCAGGCAGAGCCAGAAGCCCTCGAAATCACCGAGATATTTTGTATACCAGTCCAGCCGCCATAGAAATTCGTCCATATTGACGGCACTGATGAGGTTTTCAGACATTACATTGTAATAGGAGTCGAAACCGTCACGCCTTGTTGACACCATATTGTCCATAGCCGACCTTGCAAGAGCGGCATAGTCGATACGCTCACAGCCGCAGGTGACACCCTTGCGCAGCACGCAGCAAGGCTTTTTCTCAGCGGGGACATACTCTTCCCCCGTAACTGCGGACATAAGCCTGCGGACAGCTTCGACCGCCATTGTTTCGGGGCGGCGCTCGATGCCCGTTATGTTCACATAATCAGATGCAAAAGGCTCATTGCGGCTGTAGCCTGTCACTATGACATCTTCGGGCACATCGACTCCCCTTTCACTGAGAGCGCCCAGCATTCCCGCTGCGGTAAAATCACTGCAGCAGACAATAGCTTCTGGCAGACCGCGTCTGATGATATCATTTGCGATAATACCGAAATCACAGACCCAGTCATTACCGTAGAATACCCTGTCTTCGGTAAGGTCTATGCCCTGTTCGGCAAACGACTTGCGGAAGCTGGTAAGAAGCCGCTGATGAAAAAGGCTCTTTTCAGGTCCGCTGACATAACAGACATCGCGGACATTATGCCACTCGGTAAGATGGCGCACCACCTTGTCGGTACATTCGTCATTATCAAACATGACACAGGCAGGAGTAACAGGATCGGTTTCCACATAGATAGCGGGAATGCCGCTGTGATCGATAAAACGGCGTACTTCGGCAGATACCTCCTCAGACCTGATAGTACCGCCGAACACCAGCAAACCGTCTATCAGCTTGGGGTTTATCAGCGAAAAAACAGAGTTCTCTATACAAAACTGATCTTCCTGTGTCAGCAGAGTATTGAATATTGCCGCATCGGAATCATGCGCGAAGATCTCTTTCTGGATATAGTACATGGTCTTGCTGTAGAAATCCAGATCGGGTTCATTGATCACAACGCCTATCAGCGTGCGCTGTTTATGGTCATTTTTCATAAAGACCCCCCATAGCACTATTTTAGATGCAAAAATTGTATATTGTTAACAGATTTATCTTTAATCATTTATATCTATTATGTATTATATCACATCTTTCTTAACATTACAAGAGTTTTTTCACCTGCGTTAAAAAAGTTATAGAATATTCATATTTTTCAAGACTCGTTCAGCAACAGATATGTACGTGGGTCACAATTTTCTCATTACCGTCATGATGACCTCAATTTTTTATGAAGTAAATTGCCGCTAACATCTTGCAAAGAAAAGGTATTTGTGTTATAATGTCATGGAAGGTCTTTTATAGTAGCCTGCCCACAGACTGCATGAGGGCATTGAGAAAGGAAGTTTGAAGTATGAATATCGGAGATAAGCTGCTTTTTTTGAGGAACAGAAGCGGCTGTTCGCAGGAAAATCTTGCAGATGCGCTGGATGTCAGCAGGCAGACAGTTTCCAAGTGGGAACTGGGGCAGTCTTTGCCCGATGCTGAGAAGATAGTGGCGATAAGTAACTTTTTCAGTGTGACCACTGATTTTCTTCTGCGCGACACCTCACCTGTCAAGATAGAGAAAAATCTCGACCGCATCGTTATAGAGTTTGCAAACTCTGCATCTGACCTTGACAAGATATCGAAAGACCTTGTAGATATCGCAAGGGACGGCATCATCGATGAGGAAGAAAGGCTGAGGCTGTTCGAGATGGTCAAGACTGTTGACAACATAATACCTGTGATAAGCGAGATAAAAACTCTGCTGAACATGTGATGGAAACTGTTTTTGCAGTCACGGCATGGGTATGCGCCGCGCTGATGACCGTGATAGCCGAAGTTTTGTGCATCGCACCGATATTCTCCTACAGAAAGCACAGGCGGCTGAGAGAGAACGGCAGGCGCACTGCGGGCGAAGTCATCATGGTGCAGGTAATACGCAAGCCCACACAGACGAAGAGTGCGGCGATGTATCGGCTGCATGTCAGCTACACCGCTGACGGAAGAGAGTACACGGCTGAACTTCCGCCCACACCTCCGGTGACAGAGAACGATTTTTCACCATACTCACCGAAAGTCGGCGGGAAGATGGAGCTGATGTATGACAGCAAGCGTCCGCAAAGCCCTGTTATCGCTGTAGAGAAGATAAGCGATATACAGGCAGAAGCCTACCAAAGCACATGGCGTGTCAGCAGATCCATCGCGGCAGGCATTGCGGCAGTATGGGTGATAGTTTTGGCGGTCGGGCTGTTTTTATAATCTATAAATTAGGAGTAACCAAAAATGCGTGAGGTAAATGTCAAAGAAGTAGAAGAGCTTGTGAGAGAGCTTTGTATAAAGGCGAACCTTTATCTGCCCGAAGATATGGAGAGTTGTATCAAGGCAGGCAGAGAGCGTGAAGAATCGGTGGTGGGAAAGAATGTTTTCGATGACATAATCGAGAACATAAACGTTGCCCGCACCGAAACTATACCGATATGTCAGGACACCGGCATGGCTGTTATCTTCATGGAAGTGGGTCAGGACGTACATTTTGTCGGCGGTTCGCTGAACGAAGCGCTGAAAAACGGCGTTTCGCGCGGCTATATAGACGGGCGGCTGCGCTGTTCGATAGTGGGCGACCCTCTTGAGCGTGTCAATACGGGTGACAACACTCCGCCTGTGGTACACCTTAAGATAGTTGACGGCGACAAGGTACACATCATGGTATCGCCTAAGGGCTTCGGCAGTGAGAACATGTCACAGCTGAAAATGATGACACCGTCTGTTACCCGCGAGGAGATAATCGACTGGGTAGTGGGCGTATGTGCGCAGGCAGGCTCGAACCCATGTCCGCCCATCGTGATAGGCGTAGGCATCGGCGGTGATTTTGAGAAGTGTGCATATCTTGCGAAAAAGGCACTGTGCAGACCTGTAAGTCAGCGTAACCCCAAGAAGCTGTACGCCGACCTTGAAGCTGAGATACTGGAGAAGATAAACCGTTTGGGAATAGGACCTCAGGGCTTTGGCGGCACGCAGACATGTCTTGCAGTAAACATCGAGCAGGCACCGACTCACATCGCGGGTCTGCCTGTATCGGTCAATGTAGGCTGTCATGTCACCCGCCACGCAGAAGGGGAGATCTGAATTCATAATTCATAATTCATAATTCATAATTCATAATTATTGACATGGACGGGAGTTTTATTTTTTAGAAAAAATTTGGCGGGAGCATTAGGGTGCTTCCGCTTTTTTGTGCAGTCATTATAATATATGGTTATCCCGCTGATACACCACAAAAACAGCGGTTTTACAGAACTTAATGTGGTTGGCGTATATCTTTCCCCCGCCGCAGGCGGGGGAAAGATATGGGGCGCTCAATTATCCTTTTGTTTACCGCATTTTTAGTTGGTGTGCTAAAGGGATAGTCATATTATAAATATACCGATACAAAAATCATGCCCCTGAGCGTTTAAAAGAGCGCTCAGGGGCAATTTATACTTTTTAGTGAAGTCAGTCTGTTTCGATGACTTTATTTCCGCTTACCGAATACCAGCCCACGCCGAATATGAACCAGAACACGGGGCTGACGCACACATAGCTGTCGTTTACTATGCCGACCACCATGAAAGCGATCACCGAAACGAAGATGCCCAATCTCAGGTGAGTGAAACGATCCTGAACAGGGTGGAGTATGACTGCTTTAAAGCCCTTTACCAGGAAAGCGCCCAGCAGTGTCAGCAGGACTATCAGCGAGATCACGCCTGAGTCTACCGCAACGCCGAGATACCAGTTATGCGGCTTATTGACCACCATCGCGGGGGTATCGTAGACTTCCAGCAGGCTGACATAGTCATACTGCGGGAAATAAGTGACATAGTTGCCGCTGCCCTTGCCGATGAGTATGCAGTCATCAAGCATCGAGATGGTGCTGCCCCAGATGAAGAAACGACCTGTAAAGGCGCTGAGGTCTTTTTTGAAGAATTCGGGACCCTTGTAGGTGTTTATCTCTTCCATCGTGTAGAGGCTGTGAACGTAGGGCTTGAACTTTTCGTCCTCGTACTGGAAGACCAGTTTCTTTTCATAGCCGAGATCGATATACAGCTTATCCGAAACCGAGAACTTGAAGTTGCAGTTGAGATATCTGTCATCGGTGAAGCAGTAGCACTTGTCGTCATCGACATAAGTATCGAGAGGTTCGCCCTCAGTATCGTAGAAGCGAACTGCGTTGATGCCTGAGTCAGCGAGGTAGCCCTCAACAGTGACGGTGTTGCCGCTGTAGTCATCGAGTACCAGCTTGCTGCCGTCCTGACATATCTCTTTCAGTACGAAGTGGTCAGCGGCGAGTTTAGCGCGTTTTTCTTCAACAGTGGTCTTCGAGGAAGAACCGTTGTTTACGACCTCTGTGAAGCGTTTACGGAATCCGTCATTGTAATTTACCATATAGAACATGCCTGCTGCGCAGACAGCTGCTGCGCAGACAAAAGCTATAAGCGCGGGCACGCGCCTGATAGTTCCGCGGCACCAGTATATAAGGTATATTATAAATAGTATCGCGCCGCTGCCTGCCACTGAATAGAGTCCGCCCGAAGAGTTTGAAAGCACTGCGCCCACTGCGATACCTGCGGCAGCGGTAAGACCCAGTATTTTCATGGCGATATTCTTACTGCCAAGACCCAGTGCGGCGGTCAGCGGGAACATAAGTCCGCAGAAAGAGCCGAAATAGTTGGAGTTAAAGAAGGTGATATGCACGTTGCTGGAAGTACTGTGAAGAGATCTTGCGACCTCGTACTTATCAGCGGGGGCTATCAGATGAGCCATAAACTCGGTCGATTGCAGCGGATAGCCCATATATTCCATCACCGCAAAGATGCTTGCGGCAAGGGTCGTGATTATCATCGCCCAACTGAAACGTTTCAGCGACTTTGTATCGCAGAAATAATTTATCGCCGCAAGGAATATTATAAGGTAGCCCAGCACGCCCAGCAGACCCTCGTACTGCTTGACAACGCCCATCATGACAAGTTCCTTATGTTCGGAAGCTATACCCGATATGATGAGCAGCAATGCGTACAGTCCTGTCAGCACAAGCGGCAGCCGCATATTCTTTTTGCGCAGCGGGATATCTTTCCAGTGTTTTTCAACGAAGAATTCTTCCACCAGAAAGATACCGCAGAGTATGACCGCAGCTATGACCACGAAAAACTCTTTCTGGAACAGGAACCAGTCGGTGATATAGCCGTTTTCAAAGGTGAAATACTTCTCGGTCAGTTCACTGCCGGGCTGCGAGTGCATGTAGGAAACATAAGGCAATATCGCTGTGAAGATGCACATAAGCAGCGCCACAAAAGTCTTGCGCATGGGGTAATCGCCCTTTATAGCGACTATCAGCCCATCGGGGTCTTTACCCTTTTTGCTCTTCCTGTCTTTTTTATCATTTTTTTCTTTACCATCAGTTACTTCATTCTCTTCGGGCTGAGGTTCTTCTAACTCTTCATCATCGTCGTCGTAATCATAATCATCATAATCGCTGTTCTCGGCTCTCAGTTCTTCAAGTTCGAGCCTGCGCATACGCTCATCACGCAGCCTGAGTTTTTCTTTTTCAGACAGATTGGAATCTTTCAGCGCTTGCTTGAAAGTTTCTTCATCACGCCAGTCGAAATTGAAGTCAAGCAGATCTTCTCTATTCATGCGTGCAAACACCTCTTTGTAAAAAAATCATACATAATATATTATAACATAACATGTCATTCATTTCAATAGTCGGAAATGCCTAAAGCATGGAAATATACGAGGTATCAATTAAGCAAACAAAATAAAAGAGCGGACACATCGTCCGCTCACTGTTATTCTTCTGTGGTAGTCACTTCATCGGGGGAAGCTGTTACCGTCCAGCTGAACTCAGCCTTTTCCTTTACGGGGGTGAGTTCTTCTATCAGCCAGAACTGTTCACTGTCTTCATCAAGTGCATAGACCCTGCTGTTATCGGCGGTCACTGCTGCGGTGACAACGGGAGTATGAACGCCCTCAACGCTGTCATAGATGGCGAAAACATAGCTGAGTGTGCCATCGACCTGCTGTTCGCCAAGATAGCCGTAATATCTCTTTACGCTCTTTTTAGCTTTCGGGAATGTCTTGTCGATTATCTGTATCACGCTGTCGAAAGACTGTTCAGCCTCAGCAGGTACCTCTGCAAAAGTTTCACGGGGCGGTATCGAGAAATTCTCGGTGGTATGACCATCGGAAGTCATCATCTCATCAGCCGTAGTCAGTGCAGTGACATCTTCTTTCTTTTCAGCCGAACCTTTACTGCCGCAGCCACAAAGCATGAGCGCCATACAAACTGCTGTCAACACGATCATTTTTTTCATTTATCTGAAGCCTCCATAGGAATATTTATCTCTCTCTGCACCCGCATGAGCGTGTACAGTATCGCAGCGCCTTACAAGGGCGGTCAAAAAAAGTTTACAGAGGTAAATTCCTTTCCCTCTGTAAAAAGGATTATATCACACTCCCGCCGCTTTGTAAATAGTCATGAGGCTTTTGCCGCACATTTTCCCCGTTATGAACAACGGCAACATAACTCGGCAATTATTTTTGTGTATTTGCACAATAGTTAGATGCCATCATAGTACACTCTGCACAAGTTTCAGACCAAAACAAAAATATCCCCCGCATATGCAGGGGATATCAGCATTTTATGCTTGATAATTATGCCATGCCGCTTTCAACGATCTGCGACTTGAGGAATACATTGCCCTGATCTATAGTGATCTTGGTGATGTACATATTGCCGCCGATCTGGAACAGAATGCCATCGCCCCACTTTTCGGGATCTTCCGGATCGGGAGTGGAGTTATCGATAAGTGCATTGATCTGCTCTGCGGGAATGGTGAACTCGATGGACTTGACATCGTGATTGCCTATCTTGATGAAACCATCGCCCTTAACGAATACATCAGGCCATACCTGGTCGCCCTTGGGCTTGGTGTCCTTAGTTTCGGGAGTAGCCAGATCTTCGCCGTTCGCTACGACATACTCAGTCAGGTTCGGGTCATTTACTGAGGGGTAATCTGTAACCAGACCCTCAAAAGTTTCGCCAAACTTGGTCCAGCCGTTTGCATGGCTGGGTCCGATAACTATCTGTGTCTTATGCTGGTCGGTAGCTGCGTCCTCTATCATCTTGTTGAAAGTTTCGGTATACTCGAACTCAACGACCATATGAACATCCTTATCTCTGTCGAAAGTTCTGCCGTCGATGAAGTTATCACCGCTGCCCTCGTCAAAAGAATATGAACCCAGACCGTTTGCCCACGCATCGGATATCTGGTCAGGCAGTTCGATAACTGTTTCGGTAGCTGCTTCATCATAGCCCTCTACCTTAGTTATATCGAACTCAGCAGGTCCTTCGGACTCGCCTTCGCCCTCAGCAGTGCTCTCAGCAGGCTCAGCCTCAGCCTCGCTCTCTGCCTCAGCAGCAGAAGACTCTGCTTCAGCTGCGCTCTCCTCAGCAGCAGAGGACTCTTCCTCAGCAACGCTCTCTTCAGCAGCAGTGGTGGTAGTTGTTGTGGTGGCATCAGCCTTGCTCTCATCAGCGGTATCGCCGCATGATGCAAATACAAGTGCGCTCATGGTCAGTGCCAGTGTCATTGCAAGCATCTTTTTCATTATTGTACCCAGCCTTTCTTTAACGGGGAAACTCACCCCGAAATAAATAAACGGCGGACATTTCCGCCCTATCTTCCAATGGTTGTATTATAGCAGATTTCCGCAGTTTTTTCAATGACCGCAGGCAAAAATTATCACTTATCACAAATTAGCTTTTAAGGTAACGTTTACATCACAGCATCTTGACAAACAAATGCTCTTGCGCCGCCCATTTACGCACGTTAAACGATTTATATTTTGGTGGAAATCCACAAAGCAAGTTTTGCAAATTCGTTCTAAATGCCACCGCATTTTTGTTGAAATAAAAGCAAAAATGTGCTATACTTAAACCAAATCAATGTGCATTTTAACGAGAAGAACAGCATCGCTCCCCTTTTTGAAGTATGTCTTTCTTTCATAGCAGATCACTTAAAATGCACACCGCATGTCTTTTGACAATTCAGATAACACACAGACGTATATCCAACTCGGTAAGACCGTGAACATGAGGAGGGATCACGATGACCGTGAAACTGTTAAAAGGGATAGTCACAGCGGCTATGGCTTCGATAGCGGCGGCGGCTACGATATTCTCGGTGAGCGCTTATGACATTGAAAGACACACGCAGGCTGAAATAAAAGACATGTATGACAGGCTTTTCTTCAATATACACACTGCTCCCGAATACGCAGAAGCCTACTCTGCGGTTTCCCCTGTCAAGAGCGGAAAGGTCGCGGAGGACACGCTGGAAGAGGGGCTTAACTCCATCAATTTCTGTAGATATCTGGCAGGTCTGCCTTATGATGTGGAACTTGATGACAGCTACAACATCGCGGCGCAGAATGCCAGCCTGATAATATACATGAACAGCGACCAGCCGCTCAGCCATCAGCCAAAACAGCCCGCAGGCATGGACGATGAACTTTATGCGGCGGCTTACAAGGCATCTGGCGAATGCAATATCGGCAAGGGCTACATGAATATACAGACATCTGTTATACAGGGCTACATGTCTGACACCGACTCGATGAACATTCCCTCGATGGGGCACAGGCGGTGGATACTCAACCCCGAAATGAAGAAGACGGGGCTCGGCATCGCAGGTTTCGGCACTGCCATGTATGTCAGGGACAGGACGAGGGCGGACAAGTTCACGGGGGACTACCTCTGCTGGCCGCCCGCACAGATGCCCAACGAACTGATAGGCAAAAACGAGAACGGCTACGCCTACTCGGTGACGCTGAACAACACCTACGACAAGCCCGACAGGGACAAAGTCGTGGTAAAGGTGACATCTAAGCTGACGGGCAAGACATGGACTTTTGACAAAAACTCGTCGAACAGCGTCAGCGATATGGTGGGGTATTTCAATATCAACGACCAGTACATGGGTTTCGGGACATGTATAATATTCAACCCCGGACCTCTGCCTGAGAACGATGCGGTCGATGTGGAGATAAAAGGCATCTACAAAGACGGCGTTGAAACACCCATCAGCTACAAGGTCAACTATTTCGACCTGCTGGACGACAGCGATTACACCTTAGGCTTTGAAAAGGACAGCTACGAACTGGAGATAGGTCAGACAATGCTTTTAAACGGGTACGACCACCCTCTCAGCAGCGGCGGATATCGTCTGCTTTACGCGGCTGACGGCGGAAGCTACAAAGACCTCGCTGACAGGATAGAGTCGGGCGCGACCGCACTTATCACGGCAAAGCAGGAGGGTACCCTCTACTGCTATCTCGGTCATTCACCGCAGGACTATTACCCCGAAAAGTGCGCCGCCATCACCATTACCCACAAGCACGAACGCGGCGGCTGGATAATCGAAACTCTGCCCACCGAAACTGATGAGGGTCTGAGATACCGCAAATGCAGTATATGCGGCAAGGAGATCGACCGCGAGATAATGCCCGCAACTTCTGTGGCGGTGGCTGAGGTGACTTTCACTGAGGAGAAACACATCTTCACAGGTTCGGCAGTCGAACCGAAGATAAAGGTTTTTTCGGGCGAAAAGCGACTGACGGCTGATACAGATTACACGATAAGCTATACCGACAACACGGCTATCGGCACAGGCTATGTCATCATCAAAGGTATCGGCTATTTCAGCGGCGAGAAAAAAGTCGCTTTTGAGATAGTCAGGCGCGACCCTGCGGCGCTTTCAAAACTGGATATCACATTCAAGAGCGAGGGCATCTACTACACGGGCAGAGATATCGAACCTAAGCTGACCATCAAAGAAGGCAGTTACACCCTCGTAAAAAACAGCGACTACACTGTCACCTACAAAAATAACCGCAATGCGGGCACAGGCATGGCGGTCGTAAAGGGAATGGGCGACTACGTGGACACACTGGAACTCAGTTTTGAGATACTGCCCGCAGATATCGGTTACCCGTGGGCTGAAACAAAGCTGGGCGAAGTGAAATACACAGGCAAGCCCATAATGCTAAGGCTTGCGCTGAACAGTCAGGTATCGGGCGAAGAACTCATTGAGGGCATTGACTACAGAGTAAGCTATGAAAACAATCTGGAGATAGGCACATCTACCGTGACCGTCACAGGCATCGGCAACTACAGCGGCACGACCACGAACACCTTTAATATAGTAGCGCCCGAAGACTACAAGGGCGGCGACCGCACTGACCTGATAGAGTTCAACTGCAACACAGCGGTCAGCATAGAGGGTGCAAATGAAGACAACACCGAAGTTTCATTTGTCAGCAGTGACGGCGTGATATACAATGTAGTGGCTGTGATAAGCGGCACATTCTATGCCGACCTGCCCGACGGCGAGTATGAAGTCTGGGTAGTGAAGAAGTCCTGCGCACCTGTACATTCAAGCATCACGGCGGACAGTGAGATGTCTTCCATAGATGTAAAAGTCTATCAGTATGGCGATATCAACCACGATGGTCAGATAAACGTTACCGATACTTCCCTGTCATCGGCTTTCACCAAAGGCAGACGCGCACCTGCTGACAGCGAACAGCGCGACATGGCAGATGTTAACCGTGACGGCAAGCTGAATGTCACCGACACCTCAAAGATCGCCGCCCACGTAAAGGGCGTAAAGGCGCTGGTGATAGATCAGGATTTTGTTATACCCACAGACGGGAACGATAAACAGAAAACTGCTGATACAGCTGAATGACAGCACCATAGTTTTTAACTGACCAAAATGCCCCGAAGCGGTACGCTTCGGGGCATTTTCACGCTATAAAGAAGCCGCCTGCGTGAAATACCGCAGGCGGCAGATGATCTTTATTATTCGGCAGTTGATGCACCGATGCTTTCGTTGGCTTCCTTGATAAGGTAGTCAACAGCGGTCTTGTTCTCTTCAACGCAGGCTGTCCATGTGCCTGCGCCGCCGCCTGTTATCATGGTGTACTGGTTAACAGTCTGCATCAATGATTCCATTTCGTTTGAAACACCGTGTTCAAAGTCGTAAACAGGGTTGGTGTTTACCAGCTTGTAGATCTCATCGCGCATCTGGATCATATCATCATTCCACTTATAATCATCTCTCAGCTGCTGCTCAGTGATCTCCGAAGCCTCAGTATCGCAGACTTTCAGGCAGTTCATGTAAGCCACAACGCCCATCGGGTTAGGCGCATTCTTTACGATGTGGTAACCCTCAACTCTTGCAGATACGTAGTACTTGTCAGAATCGTCCATTCTCGGCATCGGGCAGAACATTATCTCGCCTGCCTCAACATCTCCGAAAGGCTTTACAGCTTCGGGTGAATTTTCGATGCCCCACAGACCAACAGGTATGAACAATGTCTGGTAAGAACCAAGACCCTCGCCTGTAGTGCCGTCACCTCTGGTAGACCAGTTGTTGGAAGAACGGTCGAATACTACTTCATTCTTCTGGAGGTTATACATAAGTTCCTGCACCTTGCCGACTGCGGGATCAGCCATGTTGTTTACCAGCAGACCGTCCTTCATGCCGATGAGCGGCACGCCGCAGGTATCGTTGAGCGCCTGACCGTACCAGTAGCCGTCCAGCGCATAGAGGTCGTTATCAGCATCAACGAAATCAAGGCACATCTCAGTGAACTTAGACCATGTCCATTCATCATTGTAATACAGTTCAGCGGGATCGTCATAACCGTGATCTTCAATGGTCTTTGTATTGTATACGCACACAAAGTTAGGTGCAGACTTTATCGGTATAACATAGTGACCGCCGTTGAACACAAATGCTTCACTGGTAGCCTTTACATCAGACCAGAGTTCGCTGTTCAGGTCAACAAATTCGTCCACAGGCTCAAACATGGACTTGATAGCACCCTTCGGGAAACCGTCCATATCAGATGCAGGGAAGAAGTCAGGCGAATCGTTTGCCATTACCAGCTTTGCAAGGTCGGCATAGCGGTTTTCCCATGTGGTCTGTACGAACTCGATCTTGCCGTCATAAGTGTCCTTGAACATCTGAAGACCCGGAGGTGTTACGTTGCCGTCACCCGGATTGATGTCATAGTGAGCCATCCACTTGATGGTGCTGTTATCCAGTTCAAGTTCGGGGAGTTTGTTTGCAGCTTCATCAACAACAGCCTGCTGATCGTCATTCAGCTTGATAGCATTTGCCGAACTTGCAGCGGTATCAGAACCCTCACTGCTGCCGCATGCAGCCATACCCACACACATAGTCAGCGCAAAAACGCCTGCCATTAACCTTTTCATTCTTATCATATCGATATCCTCCTTATCAGAACAGCACCCGCTTCCACATTTACCCGATAAAAGCGGGGACGATGCACCGCGTAACGCCTTATACCCTTTCAGGCGTCATGCGGCAAATACCCTTCACTTGAATTATGGTAACATAAACCGCAAAATTATGCAATCGTCATTATGCAATATAAATTTTGCTGCTGTTTGTGCGCATCTGCTAAAGCTTTCCATATTATGGAAAGTATTCGTTTTCAGAAAACGTTTAAGTCTGCACGAGTAAGCCTTTTAACAAAAAATTTACATATGACCTGCTGTCCATATATCCTCCCATATGTTATAATACTGAATGGTGCTGCACAGCAAGGATACACCTATAAGTTAGCGACAAAAATTCCGTTTACTATAGCAATCCGCCTTAAAATTCAGACAAAATCCAGTCACAAAACCCATAAATCCCAGCTTTTGCGACTGGATTTTGTGAATTTAAAAAGTTGGATTGCTATATAATAAATTATGACTATCCCTTTAGCACACCAGCTGAAAATGCTGTAAACAAAAGGATAATTGAGCGCCCATACGCCAACCACCTTAAGTTCTGTAAAACCGCCGTTTTTGTGGTGTGTCAGCGGGATAACCACGTAATAAATTGCGGGAGGAAAAATATGAAACGACCAAACTTCATGCAGGGACGATACGGCTTTGACACGCTTTTCTTTGCGAATACAGCCCTCTGTCTGCTGATCGCGCTGCTGGGATACATAGTCCTCTGGAGAATACCGCACGTTGATGCACATTCAGTGATAGCATTATCGGGGCTTTACATGATAATCAACATATCAAGGGTATTCTCGAAAGACATCGGCAAACGTGAGAACGAGAACCTGCGATTCACGATGCGTATGAACTCTTTGTTCCGACACAGTAAACCTGCAAACAGCTTTGACCCGCGCAGTGCGGTACGCCCTGTCAGAGGGGCACACACGGCTTCTGCAAGGTGCAGCTGCGGCGCTAAACTGCCCACACCGGAGGGCAGCGGGCGGCAGATAGTCGTATGCCCTGTTTGCGGCAGCAGAAATATGGTAAAGAAATAGCGCGGCGACAAAAAAACCGACTGCCATGCAGGACAGTCGGTCAGCAGATATCATTCAGTTTTTGCCCTTAAGTACAGGTGACAGCGGTTTGTAGATGACCATCGTCACCACAGCACAGAGAACACCCTTTACGAATGTGAAAGGCAGGTTGAACATGCAAAGCGCCTGAAAAGTGCTCTCAACATTTGCATTGAGCTGACGGTACATGCCCAGTATAGCAGCTTCGCCGCCGAAAGCCTTGAAATATATCGGGTAAACGATGAAGTAGTTCAGCGGCAGGCTGATGACTGTGAACACCAGCGCACCGACAACGCATGCGATAACAGCATATTTTCTGGTCCTGTGGTTTTTGTAGATAAGACCCGCTGTCAGGCAGAACGCCGCAGAGGTCACAAAATCGAAGATATTACCTATACCCATTGTAGTGCCTGCGCCCTTTATCATAAGCTGCACCACATTCTTTATCAGGCATACGACCACGCCCTCAACGGGACCCAGTGCAAAACTTGCCAGCAGCGAGATGACATTGGAAAGATCCATCTTGATGAAGTCAGGCATCAGCGGCACAGGGAAATCAAGGTAGTACACCACAGTCGCGATGGCACTGAGCATTGCCATGACCACCAGCTTGCGAGTGGTAAAAAAAGGTGTTTTCTTTGCTGTGACAGTATTTGACATAACTTATTCCTCCAAATAATACATAAATATTCGGGAGAAACGATAGAAAGCCCCCAAGCATGCACTCGGGGGCTTTGTTTGCGAAAAAATGTCGTTTCTTCCATCCGGACTCTTACCGTCGGTTCGGGAATCTCACCCGATCAGCGCACTTTTGTGCGGTCGAGGACTTACGCGGTCAGCTTGCCGCGATCACCTCCGGTGTGGAATCACACCACCCCTGAAACATATTATCTATCTGCGATGCGGAAAATTATTCCTCAGTATCATCGTCAGAGAAATCGAACTCAAGGCTCTCGCCGCAGTTTGGGCACTCTATCGAACCGTTTTCGACCATCTTGTCGTCCATAACGATAGTTTCACCGCATGAAGGACATACACACTCATACAGAGTATCATCATCGAAAACATCATCGTCATCGTCTTCATCATCGTAGTACTCTTCATAGAAGTCGTCTTCCAGATCAGACAGATCATCACTGAGGCTGTCAACAACATCAACAGTTTCGTCAGCCAGAACAGTGACATCCTCGATAGCCTTAGCCATCTCTTCCATCAGTTCAGCCATAGCCTTTAAGACCTTGCCCTGATCGGTGCTCTCGTCGATCTTCATGCCTTCCATAAGACCCTTTATATAAGCCGCCTTATTGCTCAGTTCCATAATAGCAACCTCCTAACTCAAAGAAGTCAGTTAAAATCTTATGCACGCTCCATGTACTCGCAGGTACGTGTGTCGATCCTGATCCTGTCACCTGTGTTGATGAACAGAGGAACTCTGATCTCAGCGCCTGTTTCAACAGTTGCAGGCTTGGTAGCGTTGGTAGCTGTGTTGCCCTTCTCGCCCGGCTCGGTCTCGGTAACTTCCAGATCTACGAAGAAAGGAGGCTCAACGCCGAATACCTGACCCTTGTAGGACAGTATCTTGCAGACCATGTTCTCCTTAACGAACTTGAAGTTATCGGAAAGCTCGCTCTTGTTTACAGGGATAAGCTCATAAGTTTCGGAATCCATGAAGTAATACAGATCACCGTCGCTGTATGAATACTCCATATCCTTTCTCTCCACGTAAGCGGTAGGGAACTTTGCGGTGGGGTTGTAAGTCTTTTCGTTGATGGAACCTGTTATAACGTTCTTTACCTTAGCCCTTACGAACGCAGCGCCCTTACCAGGTTTTACGTGCTGGAACTCAACTATCTGCATTACATTGCCGTCCTCCTCGAACGTCATACCATTTCTGAAATCGCCGGCTGTTACCATATTATTAGTACCTCCATAATATTCTCAAAATTTCCTGTCCAAATCGAATTTGCACATTTACATATGATAATCATACCACATTTCACCTTACATTTCAAGTCTTTTAAAAAACTTTTTAAAATTTATTATCATTCTTTCTGATACCTTGCGTGTAAATTCCCCATGATTGACACTTTCGCGGTTAAAGGCAATACAACTTTTTGTGAAAAAGGGAAAAGATTATTAATATTTGAATATACCTCTTTAATTTGAAAGTCAGTTGTGCTATAATAGGCTTTGTGAGAATTTAAGAGAAGTACAAATATATCTGACGCAGGTGCGCAGACGAAGCGAATATAATATGAAATATTTTATCAAACGGAGGATAATCAAATGAACATTGCAGTTGCTCAGTCGGGCGGACCGACCTGCGCCATCAACGCTTCTTTGGTAGGGGTATTCAAGGAAGCGCTGAAAACCCCTGAGATAGACGCTGTTTTCGGCTCTATCAACGGTATCGAGGGTATGATAAAGGACGAACTTATGGACCTTAAGCTGGTCATACGCACCAACGAGGACATGGAACTTCTCAGGCAGACCCCATCGACGGTTCTGGGTTCGTGCAGGTACAAGCTGCCCGCAGTTGAAACAGACGATGAAGTTTACAAGAAGATACACGAGAACCTCACAAAGCACCGCATCGAGGCTTTTTTCTACATCGGCGGCAACGATTCGATGGACACGGTGGACAAGCTGTCAGCTTATCTCAAATCGGTGGGTTCTGATATAAAGGTCATCGGCATACCGAAGACCATCGACAACGACCTGCCTGTTACCGACCACACACCCGGTTTCGGTTCGGCGGCTAAGTACGTGGCGGCTACTGTACAGGAGATAATCCGCGACAGTTCGGTTTATTCGATAGAATCAGTCACCATAGTTGAGATAATGGGCAGACATGCGGGCTGGCTGACGGCTTCGACCTGTGTTTTAAGGGCGAATGACGAGATAGCGCCTCACCTTATCTACCTGCCCGAGTGCAATTTCTCGGCTGAGAAGTTTTTAGAAGATGTTCGCAGTATGCAGGCTAAGCACAAGGCGGTCATTGTGGCTGTGTCGGAGGGTGTTAAACTCCCGCAGGACAGCAAAAGACCTGTGGCAGTGGACAATTTCGGTCACGAATACCTTTCGGGCATCGGCAAGAGCCTTGAACAGCTGGTCAAAGACCACATCGGGTGCAAGGTGCGTTCGATAGAACTGAACGTTATGCAGCGCTGTTCATCGCACATCTGCTCGAAGACCGACATTGACGAAGCTGAACTTATCGGCAGTGAGGGCGTAAAGCGCGCGCTTGCGGGCGAAACGGGCAAGATGATGGTCTACAAGCGCCTGAGCGATGTACCTTACGTTATCACTATTGAAAGCGCTGAGGCTTCTGCGGTGGCAAACAAGGAAAAATTCTTCCCGCGCCGCTGGATAAACGATGCGCAGAACGACATTCTGCCCGAAGCGGAGAAGTACTTCCTGCCGCTGATACAGGGCGAAGTAAAGATCGCCATGAAGAACGGCATGCCTGTTCATTTCAAGCTGAAATAAGGATCGGATATAAATATCATGCCCCTGAGTGTTGCGGTGAACGCTCAGGGGCATTTTTATTATGGTTATCACGCCTGCGGCGGGAGAAATATATACAACGCTTATAGCAATCCAACTATTTAAATTCACAAAATCCAGTCGCAAAAGCTCGGATATATGGATTTTGTGACTGGATTTTGTCTGAATTTTAAGGCGGATTGCTATAATTATCCTTTTGTTTACCGCATTTTCAGACGGTGTGCTAAAGGGATAACCTTTTTAAGGTATAATTTATAGCAAACCGCCCCGAACAGCATTGTTCGGAGCGGTCATAATGCCTTTTGGCAGGCATTTTATATGCAGATAAGTTCTTTTCCTGCAAGGGTCATGTTCTCACAGCCGCCTGCTTTGACGATGACAAAGTCCTCTATGCGCACGCCGAACTCACCTTCAAGGTAGATGCCCGGCTCAACGGTTATGATGGAATTTTCGGGCAGAACGAACTTTGATGACGGTGAAGCGTAGGGCTGTTCGTGTATCTCCATGCCGACGCCGTGACCGAGCGAGTGTCCGAAAGCGTCGCCGTAGCCCTCTGCGGCGATAAGATCTCTTGCGGCGGCATCGAGGTCTTTGCCCGAAATACCTGCTTTCACCGCATCAAGACCCGCCTGCTGTGCGCGAAGTACGATATCATAGACTTTGCGCATTTTTTCGGTAGGTTCACCGACACAGACAGTTCTGGTCATATCGCTGTGGTAGCCGTCAACGACTGCGCCGAAATCCATCAGCACGAACTCGCCGCTCTGCACCTTTCTTTCGGAAGGCACACCATGCGGCAGAGAAGTATTCGGACCGCTGAGGGCGATGGTATCGAAGCTGAGGGCTTCTGCGCCGTGTGACAGCATGTAGTAGTCAAGTTCCAGCTGTATCTCCTTTTCAGTCCTGCCGACCTTGATGAAATCCAGCATATGCTCCAGTCCTGCCTCAGCTATGCGCTGAGCGGCTATCATCTTGTCAGTTTCGTCAGAGGTCTTGACCATCCTCAGCTGACGAATGATGACCCCGAATTTTCCGTCTGCGGGTATCTCTGCTTTCAGCTGTTTGCGGTAGGCGGCAAGGTCGCTGACGGTGCAGGTCTGGCTGTCTATGGCGATAGTCTTTGCGCCGTGTTTCTCGATAAGCTCATTCAGCTGGGCATATTTTCCAGCGCCGTTCTCTTCCAGCAGAACAGTGCAGTCCCTGACGGTATTTCTCGCCTTTTCGATATAGCGGAAGTCAATTATAAGATAGCTTTCCTCAGGGAAAACAAGGACAGTACCCGCGCTTGACTTCATGCCTGTGAAGTAGCGTCTGTTGACTTCATCTGTGATGATGCCGCAGTCAGCGGCTTCTTTTATGCGCGACTGTAATTTTTCAAGCCTGTTCATTTTCCTCACTCGCTTTCCATCTGTAATTGAGGGCATCGACTGCCATAAGGTAGCTGTACTTGCCGAAGCCGCTTATCTGACCCACACATACAGGTGCGATAACGCTTTTCTCGCGGAACGCATCGCGGGCGTGGATATTGCTGAGGTGGACTTCCACAACGGGTATCTTGATGGCGGCTATGGCATCTCTGATAGCGTAGCTGTAATGGGTATAAGCGCCCGCATTCAGCACAACGCCGTCAAACTTTTTACGCGCGAGGTGTAGTTCATCGATGATCTCGCCCTCGTGGTTCGACTGAAAGACCTCACAGTGCATGCCGTAGCTAAGTGCGTGGGAAACTATCTCGTCATTGATGCTCTCAAAGGTATCCGTACCGTAGACACCCGGTTCTCTTTCGCCCAGAAGATTGAGGTTAGGACCGTGGATAACAAGTATTTTTTTCATATATATCACCTTTCTGTGGTTAAAATATTCGGTTTCAGCCGCCTTGACGGTTTGCGCTTTTTCATCAAAACAAGGCGGAACGATGCTGACATCGCCCGCCTGAATTTTTTATGCCAATGCTTTGAGTGAGTACTTTTCGGTATACTCTTTCAGCTTATTCTCATACACCGCTGTGCCATGCTTATGCAGGTCATCGAGGTATTCATGCTTTTTAAGAGTTTCATACTGCTGTTTTGAAGAGATGAGGTACACCGCGATATTCGAGCAGTGGTCGGATATCCTCTCGACATTGGTGAGGATATCGAGGAAATGAATGCCCACATCGATAGCGCACAGACCCTTCTTTGAACGGTCGATATGCACAGCTTTGAGTTCTTCCACCAGACGGTCTACCACCTCTTCGAGGGGTTCTATCTCGGTGAGGACGGTCATATCCATAGTTTTTGTGGCTTCTATCGCAAGGTCGATTATCTCAGCGATAGCGCCGTTCACGACTTCAAGTTCACTGTTGGCGCGGTCGGAAAATCTTGCTTCCTCTTCATAGAGAACGCCCGCAGTTTCGCTGATATTCACCGAGTAGTCACCTATACGCTCAAACTCGCTTATCAGGTGGAACAGTGTGGTGACCATGCGTCCCTCGTCCTCGTTAAGACCGCAGTCATTGAGTTTTATAAGATACTGACCGACTCTGTCCTCCAGTCTGTCCAGCAATTCCTCACGCTCATTGACTTTCTCGACCTCTTTGAGGTCATATTTATCGAACAGTCCGCAGACTGCCTCAAAATTCTTCTTTGCATAGATACCCATCTGCACAACAGCCTCTTTGCACTGCGCGATAGCCACGTTGGGAGTGACAAGAAAGCGCTCGTCCAGAAGGTCTTCCTTTGAGAAAACGTCATCTTCCTCACCGGGCTTATCACGTACAGTGATGCAGGCAAGTTTTTCAAGCAGACCTGCAAATGGTATGAAGATGGCTGTTACAGTCACGTTGAATATGGTGTGGAAATTAGCTATATGATCCATTGTGAAAGGCTTATCCCAGAAACTCCAGCCAACAGTCAGCTGAACAGCGTAGATAACTATGAGGAACAGTATCGTACCGATAAGGTTGAAGTAGAAGTGAAGCAGTGCCGCTCTTTTTGCGTTTTTAGAGGATTTCAGTGAAGATATCAGAGGTGTGGCACAGGTACCGATGTTGGTGCCCATGATGATAGGAAATGCCGATGCGAAAAGCACCGCGCCGTCCGTACCGCTTCCGCCTGCGATGACCTGCAAAAGACCGACTGCCGCCGCACTTGACTGAGTGCATATGGTGATTATGATGCCCACCAGAATGCCCAGTGCGGGGTTCTGGAGGACTGCGAATATGGACTTAACTCTGTCACTGCCCTCTATCATGGGAGTTATGGCGCCGCGCATGGTGTTGATGCCTGTGAAAAGTATCGACACGCCGATAAGTATCTCACCGATGGTCTTGTACTTGTTCTTCTTCGAGAACATTATGAACAGTATGCCCGCGATGGCGAGTATCGCTGAAAGATTGGTGGGGTTTATAAGGTTGACGAAGAAGTTCTCCGACTCACCGATGCCCGCCAGCCTTAGTATCTGCGCTGTCATAGTAGTACCTATATTTGCGCCCATGATTATACCGACAGCGCCGCGCAGCTTAAGCTGACCTGCGTTTACCAGACCGATGACGATGACCGTAGTAGCCGTTGAGGACTGCACTGCCGCCGTCACGATAGCGCCGAACAGCACGCTTGTGAAGATGTTGCCCGAAACTTTGGCAAGCACCTTTTCCATAAGACCGCCCGCTGTCTTTTCAAGACCCGAACTGAGTGTGTTCATACCGAACATGAACATTGCAAGACCGCCCACAGCGACCAGCACACTGAATAGATTTGACATATTTTTACTCCTTGTTACTTTCCTCCTGACAGCCACCTGACTGCCTTATCCTGACCTTATTATACTCTCACACCATAAATTATAACTTAAAAACAAATGCTTGTCAATTGACTGCCCTTTAGAATGAATGGCGGCTAATACTGTTCAAACTTATTTATCATGTACAATTGTGGTACTTCACAGAACATTGATAAACAAGACAGGGATAACCAGCGTTTGCATGTTGCAAGACCTCTGCGGCAGGAATGGACAGAAAATGCGATAAAACTCCCATTCTTTCAGTGCGCAGTCGGTGTTTGAACGGCGGCGGGAACAGTCGAAAAAAATATGCAAAAAGTCCTTGAAAAAAAGGCGGGAATGTTGTATAATAGAAAATGGGGTCATTTGCATAGACTGACCTTTGGAGAAATAACGTGTATTTAGGTATTATTTTCAGGAGGATCGTTATTATTAAATGGAGAACAGAAAAGAAGACCTTGCTAAGATGATAGCGCGAAACATGTCGCTTGCAGAGGATACGGACAGTGTTCCTGTGATGGCTTCGGGCGTTACCGATTTCGGTGAGGACGCATTTGATGACTACGCCTACGCAAGCACAGCAGGCGGGGTCAGAACTGCGAGGAGGAGCACTTCGGGCGGCACTTCAAGGAGCGGTCAGAGAAAGAGCGGCTCATCAAAGAGCGGCAGTTCTTCGGGCAAAAAGAAGAGCAGCGGCACAAAAAAGTCGGGCAGCGGCAAGAAGACCTCTGCTGCGGCTAAGGGCAGCACCGCTTCAAAAAAGAAAAAGAAGAAAAAGAAAAAAGGCATGTCGGGCACACAGGTGGCACTTATCTGCACAAGCGTGGTACTGGTGGGTGCCATAGCATCAGTGGGCATTTATTTCATCGGCAAAAAGTCATATGAAGATGCTTTCCTCGACAACACCTACGTTGCAGGCGTTGATGTGGGCGGCATGGACAAGGAACAGGCTGTGGCTGAACTTAAAAAGAAAGCTGTTGTGCCTGAAACTTTCGTAATAACCAAAAAGGACGGCTCGGCACTGAGCATAAAACTGGCTGATATCGGTTATGTTGACAATACCGAAGAAGCTGTCGGCAAACTGTATGATGAGCAGGATCGCGGCAAATGGCTGGATGCAAAGTTCGACAAGGAAGAGTTCGACCTGACCAACGATTTCCACTATGACAAGAAAAAGCTGGAAGAACTGCTGGCACACAAACTTCTGAAAGACCAGAGAGCCACTGCACCAAAGGACGCTTACATCACCCGCAACGACAACGGAAGTTTCAGCGTTGTGGGCGAATCAGACGGCGATACCATCGATGAGAACAAGATACAGCTTCTATATGACCATGTGGAGAGCGAACTTGACAAGATGAATTTCGACATCGCCATCGGTTCACTGGACTGCTACAAGACCGCTAAGGTAAAGGCAGAAGAACTGTCAGAGGAGTGTCAGAAACTCAACAATCTTCACAATATGCAGATCAGCTTTGATTTTATCATCGGCAATGAACTGATAGACGGCGAACAGGTGATGGAATGGGTATCATTTGACGAAGATGCACCCGTTGAAACGCTGGAGATAGACCGCGATGCGATAGAGCATTATGTTGAACTGCTGGCAGACAAGTACGACACTTTCGGCAAGGACAGAGAGTTCAAATCGACCAGCAGGGGCGTTATAACTGTACCGCAGGGTCAGGGCTGCTATGGCTGGTGGCTCGACCAGAAGGGCATGACCAATTTCATCGTCAACTGCATAGAAGAGGGCGAGTCGGTCAGCACAGACCCAATATGGTATGTGAACCCCGATTCGACTTACAGCTACACCTGCAACCCCGACTGGCTGACTTCCACAAAGGATTTCGGGGACACTTACTTCGATGTTGACCTGAGTGCACAGCATCTATGGTATTATGAAAACGGCGAGATGAAGATGGAGAGTGACTTCGTTTCGGGCTACCCCAGCGAGTCGAGGAACACACCGGCAGGCGTATACAAGCTGTGGCTGAAAGAGCGCGGCAAAACGCTGGTGGGCAGTTCTGACGGGCAGTCATACGCTTCATACGTTGAATTCTGGAACTACATAAGCACCATTGGTATAGGTTTCCACGATGCTTCATGGCAGAACGGCGTGTTCGGCGGAACTAAGTATCAGTCAGCAACATGGGGCAGTCACGGCTGTATAAACCTGCCATATGATGCAGCTGAATACATATACAACAATGTGGCATATGATGTGCCTGTGTTCGCATACTGGTAAAAAGAAGCTGAGTCCCGCTGTGATATATTTCGGCAGGGACGGGTCATACTATATTAATTAATAGCAGTTCTTTCAGCTTAGTTTTTTAATATAAAACTGCTTATATCTGATAAGGAGTCAACTATGAAAAAAGAATTTGCGATAGTTATCGCAGCGCTGCTGACCGTTTCGGTGCTGGCAGGCTGCGGGCATAAAGACAAGAAGAAAAAGCCCAAGACCAATGACAAGTCTGAAAGCAGCACTGATATCACCACCGACGGCGAAGAAGAATTCTACACGGTGGGCGTGCTGGAGGACTTTGATGAGGCTGAACCTTCTGTCATAAACGGGCTGATACTTGAGTCACAGTCGGGGTGGAAAAATGTGGACACCATCGACACGATGGCGGAAAAGGGCTTCACCAAAGAGCCGCCGCTGTACACATTTGAACTGGACGAAGTATTTGAGATGTATATAGACACTGAGGTCGAGGACGGCTGGAACGTCTACATAATACGCCATGACGACGAACTGGATATGACCACGCTGGACGAGGATAAGCTGTATCAGCTGAGTGAGCAGGACGGCTGCTCGAACAGGCTGGGCAATACCCCCGACAGGGAGTATTACGGAGATATCGGCGGTATGTGCGTGGCATCGGATATATCAAGTGAGGGCGACTATGACATGTTCTTCGTGCGCGGCGGCAAGATCGACAGCTATATAGGTCTGGAGATAACGGCAACTGCGGAAGACATGGGCTGATCGACGGCAAACAAAAAGGGGAAATGCTCACGCTCTTTGCGTAGAGGGCGTTTCCCCTTAAATTTTACAGAAAAGAGGTAAACAACATGACTGAACTTAACTACACTATGCTCTGTGACTTTTATGAGTTGACTATGGGCAACGGCTACCTGCTCAGCGGAATGGACAAGAAGACAGCATATTTCGACCTGTTCTTCCGCCGTGTGCCCGATGAAGGCGGCTTTGCTGTGGCATGCGGGCTTGAACCGATTATCGACTACATTGAAGACCTGCACTTTTCTGAAGCTGATATCGAGTTTCTCAGGGGCAAGGGCGTTTTCAGCGAGGAATTTCTCGCGTATCTGAAAGATTTCAAATTCACGGGCGATGTGTGGGCTGTGCCTGAGGGTACGGTTGTTTTCCCGAATGAACCGATAATAACGGTACGCGCACCCGCTATACAGGCACAGCTGATAGAAACTTACCTTTTGCTGTGCATCAACCACCAGTCACTTATCGCCACAAAAGCTAACCGCATCGCGCGGGCGGCACAGGGTCGGGCGGTGAGCGAATTCGGTTCGCGAAGGGCGCATGGTGCTGATGCGGCTATACTGGGCGCAAGGGCGGCAGGTATCGGCGGCGTGCTGAACACTGCCTGCACCATCACTGACCAGCTTTACGGCTTCCCTGCTACGGGCACGATGGCGCATTCATGGGTGCAGATGTTCGACAGCGAGTATGACGCTTTCGCGGCATACTGCAAATGCTATCCCGACAGTACCGTACTGCTTGTTGACACTTTCAACGTACTGAAAAGCGGTATACCCAACGCGATAAAGGCTTTTGACGATGTGCTCAAGCCGCTTGGCAAGCGTCCGCTGGGGGTAAGGCTTGATTCGGGCGACATCACATACCTTTCCAAAAAGGCGAGAAAAATGCTGGACGATGCGGGATACCCCGACTGCAAGATAATCGCATCAAATTCGCTGGACGAGTATATAATCCGCGATATGATATTTCAAGGGGCTGAGGTTGACGGCTTCGGCGTGGGCGAAAGGCTCATAACTGCCAGAAGCGAGCCTGTTTTCGGCGGCGTTTACAAGCTGGTGGCTGTTGAGGACGAGAGCGGTAACATCACCCCGAAGATAAAGATAAGCGAGAACGTGGTGAAGATAACCAACCCGCACTTCAAGAAAGTCTACCGCATATACGACAGGGAGAACCACAAAGCCATCGCTGACCTGCTGTGCGTACACGATGAAAAGCCTGACGAAAGCAAGCCGCTGACTCTCTTTGACCCCAACTACACATGGAAGAAAAAGACAGTTACAGACTTTGAGGCGCGCGAACTACTGGTACCGATATTCGAGGGCGGCAGGCTGGTCTACAAAAAGCCCGCCTACAAGGATATAGTCGCTTATGCCAAAACAGAGGTGGAAAGTTTGTGGGACGAAGTCACACGATTTGAGAACCCGCACAACTACTATGTTGACCTTTCGCAGAAGTTGTGGAACATCAAAAACGATTTGCTGAACGCTGACAGATAAATAATATATATGACTATCCCTTTAGCACACCACCAAAAAATACCCTTATAACAAGGAAATACTGAGTTGATGTTATCTTTCCCCCGCCGCAGGCGGGGGGAAAGATAAACGCCAACTATATTCAGTTCCCAATATAACATCGTTTATTTTGGTGTGTCAGCGGGATAACCACAATAATATAAATACAGAAAATTTGCCCCGAAACGTTATGAACGCTTCGGGGCATTGTGTTTTATCACTTGTTTATCTCGGTGCTTACGCACTTTGCGCCTGTCAGCTTTTCGCTGAGCGCATCGGGCTGATGTGTGCCCGCAAGAAGAGTGAACTTGCTTCCAAAGACCTTTCTAACGCCGTTGTTGTCAACTGCGGTGAATGCCTTTTCGGGTATCGCTATCTCGACGGTGGCTTTCTCGCCCTCGCCCAGCTTTACGCGCTTGAAGCCGCACAGACTTACGTTTGGCACAGCCTGCTCGCAGTAGTCTTTGAGGTACAGCTCGATAACATCTTCAGTGGCTCTGCCGCTGTTTTCTACCGATACAACAGCCTTGCCGTCCTTGTACTCTACAGCGTTCACCTTAACGCCGCCGTAGGTAAGACCGTAGCCGAATGGGAACAGGATATTGTCGGTGGTGTAGCGATAAGTTCTGCCCTTCATGGAATAATCGGTGAACTCAGGCAGTTTGTCGGTGTCCTCGTAGAAAGTCACAGGCAGTTTGCCCGATGGCGAAACATCACCGAACAGCACTTCTGCCAGCGCCTTGCTGCCCTCTGCACCGGGATAGAAAGCATGTATCAGCGCATCAGGCTGAGATTCGGTGTTTATGGCAGAACCTGCGCATACCACCGTGACAACCGGCTTGCCCACTGACATTATCTTCTCCACCAGTATTTTCTGTGGAGGGGGCAGTGTCAGACCGTTCTTGTCACCCGATGAGAACTCGTTGCCTGTATCGCCCTCTTCACCCTCGATGGTGGCATCAAGACCAACACACATGATGACCAGATCGGCGTTCTTTGCGGCGGCAACAGCTTCCGCATAGCGGTCACCTGCCTGTGCCAGACCCGAAATGCTCTTCTTGTAGAGGTGACAGCCCTCAGCGAATATCACTCTGCCCTCAAATCTGTCCTGAATGCCGTTAAGGAAAGTGGTGTATCTGTCAGAAAGACCGTTGTAGTTGCCCTCCAGAGCGGTCCTGCTGTCAGCATTAGGACCTATCACCGCGATGGTCTTGTACTTCTTATCGTCCAGCGGCAGAATGCCGTTGTTCTTCAGCAGTACCAGTGACTTCTCAGCGCACTCCAGCGATACCGCCTTGTGTTCAGCGCAAGCCACCTTGCTGTAGGGTATGTCATCGAAATCAGTATGCTTATCGAACATACCCAGCCTTATGCGTGTCCTCATCAGGTGTACGCATGCGGTGCGTATCTGTTCTTTAGTGATAAGCCCCTTGTCCAGCGCCGCCAGCAAATTCTGGTAAGTACAGCCGCAGTTGACATCACAGCCCGCTTTCAGTGCCATAGCCGCACTTTCAACAGCGTTCGCAGTTACCATATGATGCTCATGGAAATCCCTGATAGCCCAGCAGTCAGAAACGAAATAGCCGTCAAACTCCCACTCTTTCAGCTTTTCCATCAGGTAGTCGCTGGCGCAGGCGGGTTCACCGTTGACGCGGTTGTACGCGCCCATGACGCTCTCCACCTTAGCCTCTTTTACCAGTGCCTCGAAAGCGGGCAGATATGTTTCTTCCATATCCTTAGCATCAGCTTTGGCATCAAAAGAATGGCGCAGTGCCTCAGGACCGCTGTGTACTGCAAAGTGCTTTGCACATGCCGCCGCTTTCATCACCTTGCCGTCACCCTGCAAGCCCCTTACGACAGCCTTGCCGTTCTGTGCGGTGAGGTATGGGTCTTCACCGAAAGTTTCGTGACCCCTGCCCCAGCGCGGGTCGCGGAAGATGTTTATATTGGGTGCCCAGAGGGTCAGACCCTTGTATATGTCGCGGTCACCCTCGACAGTGTAGGCGTTGTACTTCGCCCTTGCTTCTTCGGAAGTTATTTCGGCAGTGCGCTTTGTCAGTTCATCATCGAACATAGCTGCAAGACCTATAGCCTGCGGGAACATAGTAGCCACACCAGACCTTGCCAGACCGTGTATGCCCTCATTCCACCAGTTATAGGCAGGTATGCCCAGCCTTTCGATGGCAGGTGCATCATATCTCAGCTGGCTTGCCTGTTCCTCAGTGGTCATCTCATCGGTGAGGGCTTCTGCTCTCTCCTCAGCCGAAAGCGACTCGTCTAAATATTTTTTCATGGATCTCCTCCTGGATCATCATCTTTTATCCGATTTTATAATAAATGTATAGTTAACAGGCAGGGGGTATCCCCCGCCCGTCATCAGCGTACAAAGATTTCGGCAATGTCAGATATTACATATCATTTGCCAACCGCAGTTCTTATCTTGTCCAGTTCAGGCTCCTTGTCGCCCTCGTTGTCGAGCAGGTGCCATGTTTCGGTGACTTCTGTGCTCTCACCCGGCTGATATTTTCTCTTTTCGCCCAGTATCTCACATTCAAGGAACTTGTAGTTGGTGTACATCTCAAAGTTGCAGGAATAATCGGGGTACTCAACGAACTGATAGTCACCGAAGCACTTTACGAATATCTGTTCATTTACAGCGTAAGCCGCAAAGCCGTCCTCAACATTGAAGCCTGCCTTGAAAGGCGATGGCAGGAACTTATCCTGTCTGATGCGCGCATACTCGTTTGTCAGTTTGAAGCGGGGGTCATTTATGTCGGAATAATCCCACAGGCTCATTACTCTGTTAGGCAGATATCCTGCTTTTCTGGTACACATCGGTATAACAGCGGTACCGCCGTCGGTAAGACCTGTTATCGACCACAGTGCGAAATCAGCCTCCTTGTCGCCAACGTTTGTGATGCGCTGGGTGACTTCTGCAACAGCTTTGTCAGCGTCCAGCTTTATAACGGTTTCAAGCTGCTTTGCAAAAGGTGTCACAGGCGGAGTGAATGTTACAGTGTCGCCCTCAGCCTTGTATGCAACGGGTGCATTGTCGGGGTAATAAGTTTCGGGCAGAAGTTCAGGCGCTACCCACAGTCTGTGACCGCCGCGATTTCGCCATGTGCCATAGCCCTCAACATCAACAGTGAACAGACCATCTCTGTCCTCCAGCATAACGTTCTTTCTGCCCTTGCGTGCAAAATATATCACTCTCGGACCAAATTCTATGGTAACAGCCAGTGTGCAGGCATCATTCTCGATAAACACGCACTTGCCGTAACCCTCATACTCTTTTTCTGTGACTTTAACGCTCATAAAAGCACCTCCGAAAAAATTTCATTTTATTTTTTACCCTGCCGCCCTGCCAACAGCGGACGGCTTCATATTCCACGTTAACAATTATACACTATCTTTACAAATTTTGCAACACATTTTTTGCGTTATCGGGTACAAATATTGCTTATTTATATAAAAAAATTGTGTCTTATTACGAAAAACTCTGTCTAATATATTGAAAAATCTGCGCGGTTGTGCTATAATATGTTGTAGGGTACAGCAATTTTTCTTCTAAAGCAAAAATTGCGATTTTTATATTTCATCAAATGCCGCAAAGGTGGAAAATATTACGCGGCAGAAAACGGGGGATATAGTTATGATAGTTCATCTTGACGGTGATTTTGAAACAGTCGATTATATCGAGAACCGAAGCGTGCTGATATACGACAATGTGGATAATGAAGAGTATCCTATACACTGGCACAACGCCATCGAGATAGTCATGCCGCTGACCAACAGCTACACGATGATATGCGATGGCAGGACATATGAATTGAAGGAGAGGGATATACTCATAGTGCCCGCAGGCACTCTGCACGCCATGAAAGCCCAGCCCGGCAGAAGGCTGATAATGCTGTTCGACAACCGCAGTATAAGTTCCAACCCTGCGCTGTATGACCTTTACTCGGTGCTGAAATCGCCTGTGATGATAGGTGATGACTTTGATGAAGAACTTCGGGTATCGCTGGGCAATCTCATAAAGGAGATATACACGCTGTACAGCAACTTCGATGTGCTGTCAGAGGTATACATCTATATCAAACTGCTGACACTGCTGGCGCGCATCAAAGAGAACCAGATAAGCGCTGTAAAGTACGATGATGAGAAGTACATGGAAAAATTTGGCAGTATCATAAAATATATCGAGCAGAATTATATGTACAACATCACCCTTGACGATCTGGCGAAGATGGCGGGCTACAGCAAATACCATTTCTCGCGCATCTTCAAGAAATACAGCCGCACCACTTTCATCAGCTTCCTCAATCACAGGCGTATAAAGGCGGCAGAGATGCTGCTGTTGGACGAGAACATTTCCGTGACCGAAGCGGCGATGCAGGTGGGCTTCTCCAGCCTGACCACTTTCAACCGTGTATTCCGCGAGATAAAGGGCTGCACACCTACCGAGTTCCGCAAGCTGTACAAGCTGACTAATGTGACAGGTGACTGACACAAACAATATCCCCGCAGGAAACATCTTCCTGCGGGGATATTTATGCCTTATGTAAATAACAGACTATCAGTTGTGACTGCTTTGAATATTCACATCATTTCCTCAGTCTGGTAAGGGAGTTCGACCGTGAATACCACACCGCCCTCAAAGGGATTGTCTACGCTTATCTTGCCGTCTGCAAGGTCTACTATCCTCTTGACCAGCGCCAGCCCAAGACCGTTTCCCTCAGTGGCACGCGAACGGTCACCCTGATAAAATTTCTCGAATATCTTATCCTTCTTGTCGGCAGGTATCTGCGGACCGTTATCCCATATTTTAGTGACTATACCGTTGCCGCCGCGAAACAGGTTCACCTTTATGATGCCGTTCTGCGGCGTGAACTTTATGGCGTTGTTTATTATATTCTGCCATATCTGCCCCATAAGGTCTTCGTTGCCCACATAGATTATGTCCTCTAAGTCGATATCCATATCGATATCTTTTTTCGACCATTCAGGCTCAAGCATGAGTATTATCTTGCGTATCTGTTCATCTATGCGGAAACGCTTCTTCTTGCCGATAGTGGTCTGGTTCTCAAGTTTTGTCAGGCTGAGTATGTTCGATGACAGCTTTGAAAGCCTTGATGTTTCATCAATTATTATCTGCGTGTACTCAGCCCTGTCAGCAGACGAGAGCAGAGGATCCTGCAAAAGTTTTGCAAAGCCCTGTATAGATGCCAGCGGCGTTTTGAACTCGTGGGAAACGTTGGAAATGAAATCGCCCCTCAGTGTTTCTATACCCGAAAGTTCCTGCGCCATCTTGTTGAAGTTGCGCTGAAGAATGCCATATTCGTCCGCACCGTTCTCGCGCACCCTTACCGAGAAATTGCCCCTCGCGACCTCAGATGTCGCCATACTCAGGTCGTGTATCGGCTGGAGCATCGTCCTGCCCACAAAAGTCGTGATTATAGTACCCAGCAGTATACTGGAGATAAATCCCACTATGGTGACAAAATTCACCACCCAGTAGACATTTTCACTGTTGAAAGAATTTATCAGCACATACTGACCGTCTATGATCGTCAGCATCTCCGCACGCGGCACTATGCCTTCGGTATTGATGACATAGCCTTCCTTTTCCAGTTCCTCTTCGTGGTCTTTGACCAGCGAATTTTCGGGCGACAGCTGTCTTATCTCGTAAGACGGCGTGTTCAGCAGACTGATTATCGTTTCATAATTAAAATGCTCACGTTCAAGCGAAGTTGCGGAATTTGCAAAGGACACCAGCTGTGTCTTTGAATTTTCGCGCATTATCGGGCTGAATATCAGCAGCAGCACACTGACCGATATACTTGCCGATATGAACATGACGATGAAGAACATCATCGCCAGCTTGAACTGCATGGTCATTCTCTGGGTCTGGGGGTGCTTTAAGTTCTGCACCGCCTTGTTTACCGTGTTCTTTACCTGTCTTTTCACTTCTTTACCGCCTTATAGCCAAGCCCTCTCACCGTTACTATCGAGAAATCATCAGTACTGCCGTAGCGTTCACGCAGACGCTTGATATGCACATCGACAGTTCTCTCATCAACGTCCTTGTCCATGCCCCACAGTTCGTCCAACAGCTGGCGGCGGGTGAATATCTTGTTGGGGTATGACAGCAGTTTGAACAACAGTTTGAATTCCATCTGCGGTATAGTTTCACCCGCGCCGCCATCGATGGAAACTGTCTGCGCATCGTAATCAAGCACGCAGCTGCCCACCGTCATGGTATGTTCACTGGCTAATTTCGAGCGTTTGAGCAGTGCGCCTACTCTCAGTATCATTTCATTTATGTCGATGGGCTTGACCATATAGTCATCAGCACCCGCACCGAAGCCTTCTTTCTTGTCCTCGAAACTCTCCTTAGCCGTCACCATTATGATAGGTATCTGGAAATCGGCGTTTCTCAGCTGTCTGGTCAGTTCATAGCCGTCCATATTAGGCATCATTATATCTGATATTATCAGGTCGATATTTGTCTTTTCAAGCATATCCAGCGCCTCTACGCCGTCATTGGCGGTAAAGGGCTGATAGCCGTTCTGTTTGAGTGCAGCACTCATAAGTCTGCGCAGGCTGGCATCGTCCTCAACAACAAGTATCTGAAACATAGTGTCACGATCCTTTCAAATTCTATAAATCACAAAAGGTACAATAAAAGTTCTCCCACTTTAGATTATACTCCAAATTTCCATACATTGCAAACGCTTTCAACACTGTTCACAAAACATTTACAAGTTTGCACATATCGTAATTCACACAAGAAAGGATCACTTGTTAAAATTATATCATGCACAAGTTCATAAAAAACTTGATTTTATAATGACAAAACGGATATTTCATCGACCAAACAAACAAATTCCTGCGCTATGTTTTGTACATAATGACAAAATACTTTCCGATTTGGAAATACTTCCGACAGTTCATGTTCGGTTCATATTGGGGTGTTATTATATAACCGAACTAAAAAAAGGGTTTGGCGAAGCGGTAAAGCCTAGTGTCCGTTGAAACCCCAACTCTATGAATTTAGAAGTTTTCCCTCGCGCGATCCCCCAAGTCGCACTTCAATGACATTAGGTTTTACCGTTTTTCCAAATCAAATCCCTTTCATAATTCTATAAGAAAATTAATGCTCATTTCACGCCGAATCAGAAGTGGGCGTTAATTTTTTTTGCCCGAAATTACGGTATCTCAATCGTTTGAAATTTTTTTGAGAAAATCCAAAAGATCTGCCCGAAAATTCATGTTCGGTTCACACAGGAGTGTTATCATATAGATACAGTAAAGGAAATGACAAGAAAGTCCCTCCAAACCTTTCTTTTTCCTACCTATTGGTGATTGGCAAAGTCTACAAACGCCGATGCAGGTTTTGCCAATCATCAAATCCCTTTCATAATTCTATAAGAAAATTAATGCTCATTTCACGCCGAATCAGAAGTGAGCGTTAATTTTTTTTGCCCGAAAATACGGCATCTCAATCGTTTGAAATTTTTTTGAGAAAATCCAAAAAATCTGCCCGAAAATTCATGTTCGGTTCACACAGGCGTGTTATCATATAGATACAGTAAAGGAAATGACAAGAAAGTCCCTCCAAACCTTTCTTTTTCCTACCTATTGGTGATTGGCAAAGTCTACAAACGCCGATGCAGGTTTTGCCAATCATCAAATCCCTTTCATAATTCTATAAGAAAATTAATGCTCATTTCACGCCGAATCAGAAGTGGGCGTTAATTTTTTTGCCCGAAAATACGGTATCTCAATCGTTTGAAATTTTTTTGAGGAAATCCAAAAAATCTGCCCTAAAATTCATGTTCGGTTCACACAGGCGTGTTATCATATAGATACAGTAAAGGAAATGACAAGAAAGTCCCTCCAAACCTTTCTTTTTCCTACCTATTGGTGATTGGCAGAGTCTACAAACGCCGATGCAGGTTTTGCCAATCATCAAATCCCTTTCATAATTCTATAAGAAAATTAATGCTCATTTCACGCCGAATCAGAAGTGGGCGTTAATTTTTTTGCCCGAAAATACGGTATCTCAATCGTTTGAAATTTTTTTGAGGAAATCCAAAAAATCTGCCCTAAAATTCATGTTCGGTTCACACAGGCGTGTTATCATATAGATACAGTAAAGGAAATGACAAGAAAGTCCCTCCAAACCTTTCTTTTTCCTACCTATTGGTGATTGGCAGAGTCTACAAACGCCGATGCAGGTTTTGCCAATCATCAAATCCCTTTCATAATTCTATAAGAAAATTAATGCTCATTTCACGCCGAATCAGAAGTGGGCGTTAATTTTTTTTTGCCCGAAAACACGGTACTGTTCATGAAAGTACCGCGTTTTTTATTTTTTCAGGTTTTTCCTTGCCGTTTTTTCAAGATCATTGGCGGTGACTTTTTTGGTGCGGCGGCGGTAGATCACTGCTATGACTATCGGCAGAGATATGAGAATAAGAGCAACTGCTGCGAAGATCGCCGCTATCACTGCGGGGTGTGCGCCGTGTCGCTGAAATATCAGCGCACTGCCGTCAGCTGAAAAGCCGTAGGGGGTCTTGGTGGAGTACTTCGTCACAGACGGTTCGGTGACCGAGAGTATGTTGCCAGACTTATCAACATAAGCAGCTTTAAAATCGCCGTAAGCTATACTGAGGTCGATAAAATCACAGGAAACCTGCGCGGTCGAGTGCATGGTCAACACTTCCCCGCCGCCAATTTCAAGCGCATTGGCTTTCTTGTGGTGCAGGCTGAGGCTGACATAGCCGCCGTCACTGTACTTTGCTATCTCACTTTCGGGGGTGATATCAAGGTCTGCCGACTGCGGAGGCTGAGTGAAATCCACATAGTTCTCGTCATCGGGGGACATTTTTACAAGAATATCCAGATAGGCGGTATCAGCGGGGGCGTTTTGGTAAGATATGACAGCTTCGGCAGGGTCGTAGTGGGTGGCGGCTGAGGCGGTCAGCGGGAAAACTACAGCAGATGCCGCTGCAAAAACAATAGCGAGAAATTTTTTCATGGTAATACCTCCAATGATCTATAGATTAAATGATATCACCAAACAGGCGGAAAGTCAAACAAAATACTGCTGTTTTGGCGCATATCCAGCGCAATTTTTGGGCAAATTAGTATATAATGAATATACAGCAAACAACATTAAAAATCATACATACCCCGCTCACAGCTGCAATTATCGCCATATCTGCGGTATATGCGTAATTTTTAATGTCGTTTACTTTAAGAAATCCTTAAGAGTTACTGTAACCGAATTTTAATTGACATTTTGCGCGTAAAATTGTATAATAATAAGGTGAAAATATTTGAAATCGATGCAAGACGCATTTTTTATGAAAGGAAGACAGGCAGATGCCCGAGAATAATCAGTATAGAAACAATCACACTCAGCGCCCGCAGCAGGGTCAGCCGAACCGCACAAGACCCTACCCGCAGCAGCAGCGTCAGGGCGCGGGCAGGCAGACACCGAGAAAAACAAAGCGTCAGCGCGAGAAAGAAGCTGCGCTGAGTTCAGCAGTCAAGGGTATAATCGCCATTATGGTGACTTTCCTGATAGTTGTCATCGTTATAATGCTTTTCTGGAAAAATCTGTTCACAGGCGCTGAAACAGGCAAAAAAGAAACAGGTGTTATCACTTCTACCGAGTATATACCGCCTGAGACCAAGACCGCGACCGAACGTACAGACACCACAAAGGCAAGCAAGAAGAAGACCACCAAGACCGAAGAAGAGGAAGAAGAAGAGGACGAGAATACACAGACGATCAAGTGTACAGGCGCCGTTCTGCTTCACCCTGAGCCTACTTCAAGTTCTTCTACCATTGACACGATACCTGCGGGGGCAGAAGTCAAGTTCTACCGCAATGAGAACAACTGGTTCTTCGTTGAATACAACGGCAAACAGGGTTATGCGTGGGGCAACTACTTCACTGCACCTGTCGAAAACTGATAACAATAATAAAGCCGAACGGAGTTTTCCGCTCGGCTTTTTTGTTGCTCTTTCTTTTGTTTGCATCATGTTCTGATGTTTTACATTCGTCACCTTACGCATGGCAAGGGTCGTTACTCTCTGTTTTTCAGCACCTCCGCAGGGGTTATCCTGCTCAGTTTTCTTGTGAGGAGAGCACTGCTCACAAAGTACACCGCCAGCACCATCACATATATGATAAGGTATAAGTACGGCGGAAATTCCAGCACCATCGAGCAAGCCACATTCGGGATAAAACTCGGATAGATGCAGTCCATCAGGAATTTTGACAGCGGTATGCACACCAGTGCGCCCACCGCCACCACCATAAGGTTGCCGTTGAGGTACAGGCTCCTCACTTCGCGGGGACGGTAGCCGAATATCTTTATCAGCGCTATGCCGAATGAACTGCGGTCTATCATAACGCCCATCATAAGGTACATTACAACTATGAAAATGACTGTTCCCGCGATGATAAGCGTCCATACCAGCGATGCCATCTGCTCAACATACACGCCCGCACTCTTTTCGATGTCTGCCTTGCTTGTCACGCTGTAAAGCCTGCCCTGTTCGATGTCGAGAGCTTTGTCGGAATATACCGCGTTGAAGTAGTCATCTTCCTCACCGAAAAGTTCGCGCATGCTGTCGATATCCATGAAGATAGTGAAGCCGGGCGAATATTCAGCCACATCGGTAACGGTGAAACTGTAGTCAGTATCGTTCGCCATGTCGGTGAAGGTAACCCTGTCACCGATCTTGTAACCGTACCTCTGCACCAGCGAGTTGTTGATGACTGCGCGGTTCTTGCCCTTTTCGGGGCGTGCATCGAAGTACTTGCTGTTCTCGTTGAGTCCTATCACCGTCACATCAAGGGTGTAGCCCATACAGTCGGTGCTGAGTGTTTCCACATAAGCACCCTCGCCGCCTGCGGGAACGTTCTCTTCGGGGTATTTGTAGAGGTACATGTACTGATAGTCGGTATCAGCCACGTTGTCGTGCTTTACTGCCTGACACATCACATAGCAGTCAAGACCCAGCATTATGACCATCAGCGACACCAGCATGCCCAGCACGACCGCCGCAGCAGAGCGCACCTCGCGAAGCATCTGCCTTATGCGGAACATGGTCGGGAAACTCTTTGTGCGTATGTTGAACTGCTTGTAGCTTGACGCGCCCTGTTCGTTCTTTATGAGCGAAAGTGCTGTGCGTGACAGCTTTTTGTTGATGACCAGCGCATTCACTACATCCGCTATGACAGGCGGAAGGATAAGCCCATACACCAGCAGATAGGGCGCATAGTAGATATCATACTGCGGCAGTGAGAAGTAGCCGTAGCTGTCCTGTAACTGTGTGCCTATACCGACAGGCGAAAAGCCCAGCGCTGTGCCTGCCAGTCCGCCGAGAAATGCAACTATCGTCGGCAGGGTGATGTAGTGACCCAGCAAGTCTTTCTTTTTGACACCCAGCGCATACAGCGCACCAATAACGCTTGCCTCACTCTCGACACGGTGTACCACGAATACCGAGATGACATAGCCGAACAGTATCAGCACTATGATGCCTGCTACCAGACCTGCGTTCCTGTCCATGACCACATCGCCTGCCGCCGCCTCTATGCGTTCGTTGTCGCCTTCCGCCACATATGAGATAAGGTTGTCTATGTCGATATCGAAGACTTCGTCAAGCATTTCACCGATGCCGTCACGCAGTTTAGAAACGCCGTCTTTCAGTTCGTCTGAACCGTCAGAGGCTTCCTGCGCGCCATCGGTGTAATCCCGCAGTCCGTCACGGAATGCTATCACGCCTGCCAGACCCTCTTTGAGGTCTTTCAAGTCCTGCGACTTTGTGGCTTCAATAAGTTCATCAAGTTCTTTTTCGTAGTTTTCTTCTGTCAGCTTTACCGATGCCAGCATCAGGTGCGGCTCGGAATTTGCCTGCGCAAAGAAACTGTCCACCATAGCCTGCGCCGCATCGTTCAGTTCATCGTTGTGGGCGGTCATGTCCTTCATGCCGTCAGACAGTTCAGCTGTACCGTCATACAACTCATCAACACCGTCTTCAAGGTCTTTCCTGTCGGCAAGAATATCGTCGATCGTTTCACGGAAATACTTGTCCTCGACCTTTGTGTAGTCGAGATCAAGTTCTTTTATGCGCCCTTTCAGGTCATCATCGGTGACACCATCACCAAGAGTGTAGGCATACACATATTCCTCAGCTTTCTGGCTGGTGGTGCGCCTTACGTTATCGTAGCACTCATCGGTCACAAAGATAAGTCCGAAATACTTCGACTGCACCGCAGTGTCAGAAAATTTAGCCTTAGGCTGGTCGTAATCGGGTACACAGCCGATGCCGCATACAGTGAACTCTGCACCGCCTGCCTGTATCTTATCACCGAGCGAGATGTTATTTTCTGCCGCATAGCGCTTTTCTATGACACATTCGCTGTCATTTTCGGCAAGCCTGCCCTCATCGAGTATCACCTTATCTATCCGCTGACGGTTTTTGAACATGCGCAGGCGGGTGTTCTCGTCCACCGCGAGGTCGGTGTAGAACTCTGCCTGTATCTCGGTGCCGCCTGCTGATATTTCTGCCAGTTCATCATCAGTCAGCGGCAGAAATACAGTGAAAAAACCGTCCTCAGTGTTGAACTTACTGCGCTTTTCCTCAGTGCCGTGAAGCACAGTTTCCGCCGAACCAACTATGCCTATCACCAGATATATGCCCATCGCGATGACCAGCACCAGCGCCAGATACCGCCCGATGCCTGCCTTTAAGTCGCGGGGCAGGCGCTTTCTCAGTACTCTTCTCATCACAAGTCCTCCAGTTCGGCGGCGGGAACTCTGGTTTCATTCTCGTAGTCCTTGCGGATAAGACCGTCCTTGACGATTATCACCTTGTGCACCATGTCCTTGATGGAGTTGTTGTGGGTGACTATCAGCATGGTAGTGCCGTATTTCGCGTTTATCTTCTCCAGAAGTATCAGTATGTCGCGGGAAGTTTTCGAGTCAAGCGCACCTGTGGGTTCATCACAAAGCAGAAGTTTCGGGTTCTTGATGAGTGCCCTTGCTATGGCACACCTCTGCTGCTGACCGCCCGAAAGCTGTGCGGGAAACTTGTTCTGATGCTCGGTAAGCCCCAGAGTGTCCAGCAGTTCTTCCATATCAAGCGGGTCATCTGTCAGGTAACTGCACACCTGAATGTTCTCCTTGACAGTCAGATTTGGCACAAGGTTGTAAAACTGGAAGATAAATCCCAGATAGTCGCGCCTGTAGTCTGAAAGTTCGGCAGGCTTAAGCCCGAAGATCTCCTTGCCGTCAACTATCACCGAACCGCTGTCCATAGTGTCAAGCCCGCCGATGCAGTTCAGCAGCGTGGATTTGCCCGAACCGCTGGTACCCTGTATAACGCACATCTGTCCCCTTTCGACACTTGTGCTGACACCCTTTAACACCTGTATGTAGCTGGTGTCCTTGCCGTAGCTTTTCTTTACGTCCCTTACTTCTAAGTACATGCTGTGACCTCCGTTCATTTTTTTAAAAAAAGTTAGATTTAGCTAACTTCACCCTATATCAAACCAAAACATGTTATCCCGCTTTTCAGCGCGGGCACTCCCCCACTATAGCAATCCGCCTTAAAATTCAGACAAAATCCAGTCACAAAACCCATAAATCCCAGCTTTTGCGACTGGATTTTGTGAATTTAAATAGTTGGATTGCTATAGGAAGTGCGCCATTCTTCCGACCATGTCAATAATTATGAATTATGCATTATGAATTGTGAATTATAAAAGCGCATATGTTATCCAGCCCTTTATCAGGTAATCCATTACGGGCTTGATGAAGCGCATAGCATCTTCCCTGTCGGGGAAATGGTTCATCATGTGGATAAATGCGTCCACCTGCACATGAGTAAGCCAGTGCAGCATATCGCGGTTGACACGCTTGCCGGGCATTGCGGCGGCATACTGTTCAGCCAGCGCCATATAAGAGGTGTCAAGCCTGTCTATCACCTCTTCGACAATGCCCTCAAACCTTGAACCTGCTGACTTGTCAAGCAGTATGGTCATTTCATCGAAATTGTCGTATATCACGTTGACAAGTTCTTCCGCGAACTCATCGTGGTCGCCGTCCTGCTGTTGGTAGCTTTTAAGATCGGTTTCGGTGTCCTCAGCAAAATGCTTTTCCAGCACCCCCATCAGGCTAGTCAGTGCGGCTTCGGTCACACCGCCCAGCAGTCCGTCCTTGTCCTTGAAAAAGAAGTATACCGCCCCTGTGGTCACGCCTGCATCTGCGGCTATCTTCCTCAGTGAGGCTTTCGCAAAACCCTTTTCAAGGAACTCCTTTTTCGCGCATTCTATCAGCCTTTTGCGGCTCTCGTTATTGTCTGTATTCTTTTCTGCCATAGTATCTCCTTTCGGATAACGGTGTTACGTAACAGTGTTATCTTACTATATTTTTCTGCATTCGTCAAGGGGTTGACGGACTTTTTGTAGGACTGCACAATATCTCCGTATTTTACATAACGGCGTTATGTTCGTGTTACATAACAGCGTTATGTAACCGTCAGGCTCTTCACCCGACTGTGAGCGCCGAAAGTGTTTCTTAACGCAAAGGGCGCGAACTGTCAGCTTAACTAAAGGCGCGGTCATGTAAAGCGGCTGTATTTTGGGAATATGCCGCTTGTAAATCGCGGGATTTCATGGTATAATAAAGAAGTATGCGAAATTCGATAGCAGTATTGGAGGACGGACATGATGTGATATTTGTATCATTATAGCAATCCGCCTTAAAATTCAGACAAAATCCAGTCACAAAACCCATAAATCCCAGCTTTTGCGACTGGATTTTGTGAATTTAAAAAGTTGGATTGCTATAGTTTAAATATAACATTATCTGACCCGCCCGCACAGGCAGGTCTGACATATACAACGGAGGAAAACAATGGGCTTAAAAGAAGAAATAAACCGCAGGCGAACTTTCGCCATAATCTCCCACCCCGATGCGGGTAAGACCACACTTACTGAAAAATTCCTGCTCTACGGCGGCGCTATCGCACAGGCGGGCGCAGTAAAGGGCAAGAAAAATTCCCGCCATGCAGTTTCTGACTGGATGGAGATAGAAAAACAGAGAGGTATCTCGGTAACATCATCGGTCATGCAGTTCCAGTATGGCGGCTACTGCATAAATATCCTTGACACTCCGGGACATCAGGATTTCTCTGAGGACACCTACCGCACACTTATGGCGGCTGACTCGGCTGTAATGGTGATAGATGCTTCAAAGGGCGTTGAGAACCAGACAAGAAAGCTGTTCAAGGTCTGCGTCATGCGCCATATACCGATATTCACTTTCATCAACAAGATGGACAGAGAGGCGCGCAACCCTTTCGACCTAATCGACCAGATAGAGAACGAACTGGGTATACAGACATACCCAGTAAACTGGCCCATCGGCTGCGGCAAGGAATTCAAGGGCGTGTATGACCGCGACAAGCGCCACATCATCGCATTTTCCAGCGATTCCGAGATGGCGTTCGGCAAACACAAGGTAGCTATGGAGGAAGTTGAACTTTCCGACCCTGCCCTTGACAGCATGCTGGGCGAACATCTGCATCAGACGCTTTCTGACGACATTGAACTTCTCGATGGTGCAAGTGACGAATTTGACCTCGAAAAGGTCAGAAAAGGTCAGCTTTCGCCTGTATTCTTCGGTTCGGCGCTGACAAACTTCGGTGTTGAGCCTTTCCTTGAAAGATTTCTGGAGATGACCACTTCGCCTACGCCGCGTGTCAGCAGTGAGGGTGTCATTGACCCGTTTGACCCTGATTTCTCGGCTTTTGTATTCAAGATACAGGCTAACATGAACAAGGCACACCGCGACAGGATAACTTTCCTGCGCGTATGCTCGGGCAAATTCGACAAAGAAATGGACGTACTGCACGTTCAGGGCAACAAGAAAATGCGACTTTCACAGCCACAGCAGATAATGGCGCAGGAGCGTGAGATAATCGATGAAGCGTATGCGGGCGACATCATAGGCGTGTTCGACCCCGGTATATTCGCCATCGGTGACACGATCTGTTCGCCAAAGCGCAAGTTTGAGTTTGAGCCGATACCGACTTTTGCGCCCGAACACTTCATGCGTGTGCGCCAGAAAGACACTCTCAAGCGCAAGCAGTTCGTAAAGGGTGCTACCCAGATAGCGCAGGAAGGTGCGATACAGATATTCCAGGAGCCTGAAACGGGTATGGAAGAGGTCATCATCGGCGTTGTGGGCGTTCTTCAGCTGGAAGTTTTCGAGTACCGCATGAAGAACGAATACAATGTTGAATTGTTCAAGGAGAGCCTTTCGTACAGCCACATCAGGTGGATAGACAACAAGGACATCGATGTGAAGAAGCTGAAACTCTCCAGTGATACCAAGCTGGTACAGGATTTCCGCGGGAACTATCTGCTGTTGTTCACCAGCGAGTGGAACATACGCTGGGCGCTTGAGAAAAACGAGGGCTTGGAACTCAGCGAATTCAACAGAGGAGCGCTTCAGTAATTCATAATTCATAATTCATAATTATTGACATGGACGCGAGTATGCAGTCTTATCAAAAGACTGCTCATTAATAGTGTTCAAAAAGGGACTGCCTGAGATCGGGCAGTCCTTTTTTTGATGTCAGGGTTATATATTGATATTTTATTAACCACAAAATCCAGTTATGGAACTTTTGGCTTGACATCGGGAAAATTATTAGTTAAAATTTAGAAACAAAAATTATTTCCTATTTATTTAAAACCATGCTGAATGCTTTTAATTTGTAAAATTAGTCAACTTGTGATTTGGTCAATCTAGCGAAACTATATGCTTGGTTTTTATGTACATATACAAATTTAGATTAATTTAGTTGACTGTTTTGTAAAATTGTGATATAATATAGGCAACAAATAAATTGGTAGATATATTTTTTTAGTGGTAATTGCGATACGATTGAAAGGGATGATCTTATGAAAAATAATAAGAAAGGTTTCACATTAGTTGAATTAGCTATTGTTATTGCCATAGTCGGGATTCTTGCCACATTGCTTATACCCAGCTTGATCGGGTATGTAAGAAAAGCAAGGGTCGCTGCTGCTGTTGCGGATACCAAAGTCATCAAGACATCGATAGAAGCAGCTTTGACAGACTACCTTATACTCAGTGAACAAGATACGAATGCTGCCTTCAACAAGGTGCTTTACCTTGAACAGGGTGGAAAAAACAGAAAATTTGAAAGAGTCGGCGCATTCACAAACTACAGCTGGAATATCTACAAAACGACCAAGCCGGGCACTTCTACCGGTTCACAGGCAGTTGACAGAGTAATAGCCGGCGCACTTGATGCTACTTTTTCGGAAACATGGAAGACAGGCAGCAGAGTCAACCCGCTGGGATACAATACATCTTCAAAGAATTGCAGCAAATACCTTAAGGACTGCAAAACAAACTTCGGGCTTGTTGTTGTGTACAACGACACAGGCGAAGTTCGCATGATACAGCTTTACCGCAAGGGCATACTGGTAACATTCATCGGTGGTCAGTATATCGTCAACATGGAGAAAGATGCCCACTTTATCGGGTCAGGCACATGGGACAAGATATATACTGACAGCAAGAAGAAATCTCCCGAAAACTGCTACAACATAAATCTGTCAAATCAGCAGATAGGCAGTGACGGAAAAATGGGCGGCTGGTATTAAGCGACATACGTTTCGCGGGCAGATGTCTGAAAAAACAATAATAACAAAATGCCGAGGTGCTGACATCTCGGCATTTTCTGTTACAGCATTTCAGTAATTCATAATTATTGACACGAACGATAGTATGCGTTTTTGTTTGAAATTATATTGTTCAAAAAAGCCTTTCCCGATGTTCGGAAAAGGCTTTTCGTTTTCTTATGAATTGTTCTGCTTAGCCACAACAGACTCGCCGCAGTATATCTTTCTGAGAACAGGCTTTTCTATCTTGCCTGTGGGGTTTCTGGGGACATCTGCGAAGATTATCTTGTGGGGACGCTTATAGCGCGGCAGTTTATGGCAGAAGTCGTTGATATCCTCCTCAGTGCAGGTCATGCCGTCCTTGATGGAGATTATCGCTGCTGCTATCTCGCCCAGACGCTTATCGGGCAGACCGATGACAGCAACATCCTTGATGGCGGGGTGCGCCCTCAGGAAGTCTTCTATCTGCACAGGATAGAGGTTCTCGCCACCGCTGATGATAACATCCTTCTTGCGGTCAACGAGGAAAATGAAGCCGTCCTCGTCTTCCTGAGCCATATCGCCTGTGAACAGCCAGCCGTCCTTAAGTGTTTCAGCGGTCGCCTTAGGGTCGCGGTAATAGCAGGTCATGACACCGGGACCTTTTACGCAAAGTTCGCCGACTTCGCCGCGCTTAACAGTTTCGCCGCGTTCGTCAACTATCTTTACCTCCCAGCCGTAGCCTGCCTTACCGATAGCACCTACCTTATGGATATTTTCAACGCCCAGATGTACACAGCCCGGTCCGATGCTCTCGCTAAGACCGTAGTTGGTGTCATACTGGTGCTTGGGGAACAGCTTCTTCCACCTTGCGATAAGTGAGGGCGGAACGGGCTGTGCGCCGATGTGCATGAGTCTCCACTGGTCGAGCTGATACTGCGAAAGGTCGATATCGCCTCTGTCAACAGCATCGAGAATATCCTGCGCCCACGGCACCAGCAGCCACACGATGGTGCAGTGCTCGCTTGAAACAGCCTCCAGCACGAACTTAGGCTTAACGCCCTTAAGAATGACCGCCTTGCCGCCTGAAATAAGGCTGCCGAACCAGTGCATCTTAGCGCCTGTGTGGTAAAGGGGTGGTATGCAGAGGAAAACATCGTCCTCAGTCTGACCGTGATGTTTCTGCTCGACCTTAGCCGCGTGAACAAGACTCTCGTGGTTGTGCAGTATCGCCTTCGGGAAGCCTGTAGTGCCCGATGAGAAATAAATAGCTGCATTGTCTTCATCAGTCAGCTTGATATCGGGGCTTACGCTGGAGCAGTTAGCCGCCAGACGGTCATAATGCTCTGCGAAAGTGGGACATCCCTCACCAACGTAGAACAGCAGTCTGTTCTTGCTGATATCATCGACTATCTCCTCTACCCTGCCGATAAATTCGGGACCGAAAACGAGTATATCGACCTCAGCCAGTTCAACGCAATACTTTATCTCATCAGCAGTGTAGCGAAAATTCAGCGGCACAGCCAGCGCACCTGTTTTGAGTATACCGAAGTAGATGGGCAGCCATTCAAGGCAGTTCATCAGCAGTATGCCGACCTTATCGTCCTTTTTGACGCCGCGTGATATAAGCAGATTAGCAAAGCGGTTAGCCTTCTCGTTGAAGACAGACCAGCTTATCTCGCGCCTGTAGGGAACATCTGCTGTGGGTTCGATAAGTTCGTACTCTTTCCATGTTATGCGCTTTTCGCGTATTTCGGGGTTGAGTTCGACAAGAGCCGTCTTATCAGGGAATTTTGCTGCGTTTCTTTCAAGAAATTCTGTTATTGGCATTCTTTAACTATCCTTTCAGATTTATTGCGGTGAAAGCCCGCGTTCTGTAAATATGCTTTAGCCTATGAAAGTATAAAAGCTGTAAAGCACAAAAGCAATTAAGTTAATTGTAACATACATTTTCCGAAAAGTAAAGCGCCCCAACGCTTTTTTTTACACAAAAAAAGGTCTGTCGCTTTTTGCAGATTGCACAACAACCTTTACAGGTGTTTTAATGCCAGAAAATGGATATCTAAGTTTTGGTGATATGAACAAAATAGTTCATGCCCATCAGCTGTCGCAGAGCGGATAAGTGCCTGCATCTCTATTTTTCCGCTAATTTAATGAAAATATGATATTGCCAGTATGGATATTGTATTTTCTTGTAAATCGTGATATAATATTAACAATACAGACATTTATAGCAATCCGCCTTATAATTCAGACAAAATCCAGTCACAAAACCCATAAATCCCAGCTTTTGCGACTGGATTTTGTGAATTTAAAAAGTTGGATTGCTATAAAATCAACTATGGCGATCAGACTAAAAATTCGGGTCGCTATAAAAGAAAGGACTTTGCGCCAATGTTATCAGAAAAGATAACCTATCTTCTCAAAAACCTTGATGTAGAAAACAGCATTATCGCGGGATATGCAGGCTGTTCGCCCGCAAATTTCTGCCGACTGAAAAGCGGTTCGCGCAATTACAGCGAAAACAGCACTACGGTAAGGAAATTTGCTGACGGCGTATACAGTTATTGCCGCGACAATGGCAAGACAGATGAACTATGCCGCATACTCGGCATTCAGCAGGAGGAAGAACACCCGCTGAATGAAATGCTGCTGAACTGGCTTTTTGAAGAAAACAGTCTGCCCGAAGACAGCATCGAAACAGATAGTGCCAAGCAGTTCGGAAAAAAGCTGGCAGCTTTGATGAAGCTGGCGCGTCTTTCAAACAGCAATCTTAGCAAAATGCTGGGTATCGATGCTTCATATGTCAGCCGAATGCGCAGCGGTCTGCGCATACCACGCAAAAGCACAGGCTTGATGATGCGGCTTTCGGCTGTGCTGGCAGAACAGATAGCTTCCCGCAACAAGCTGCGCGATCTCAGCGACATTATGGGTACACCGCTGAGGTCGGGTAATGTCGCTGAGTCGATCTTCGTGTGGCTGTACGCACGCGGCATGCCCGCAAATGTGCAGGCAGTCAGGGTTTTTATCGAACAGATGAAGAATATGCCCACGACCGATGTGAGCCTTATACCGCTGCCGGTAATTCCCGAAATACCGAACGAGGACTACTATACGGGCGACAAGGGGCTTCAGCAGGCAGTGGTGAGATTTCTCAGCAGCGTCATAAATAATCACAGCAGCGAACTGCGGCTGTACTCCGACAACGGCATAAACTGGATGACAGGAGATTTCAAGGCACTGTGGTCGGGGCTTATGGCTGCCTGTCTGCGGAACGGCACACGCATCAAGATAATACACAACGTTGACCGCAGCGTAAGTGAGATGATACAGGCTATAATCAGCTGGCTGCCCCTATACATGACGGGTCTTGTCGAGCCATACTATTCCACCAGACCCGCGGGCGAGAGATTCACCTGCACGATATTCCTTGACCCTGAGAATGCCTGCGTGGGCAGTTTCGGTGTGCGCGACATGGCTGACGATGAGGAATACAGCTACATAACCTCGCCTCAAAAACTGGAGAAAACCTGCCGTTATTTTGATGCACTGCTTGCCAGATGCCGTCCGCTGGTCACGATAGATACTGTCAGCGAACCGCAGGCGGATGCTGAGGTATACAGCATCGGCAACGTTCAGCTTGTCATCAGCGAAAACAGCGTGACAGTCAACAAACTTGATGCACCACAAAAGGCATTCACCTTTACATACGCCCCGATGTGTCGGGCTTTTCGGAGTTTTGCTGACAGCATTGAAGATAACACATAAAACACCGCCGCAGGTCGTGGGACTTGCGGCGGTTTTCAGCTTAACGATATAAAAGCTGCCCACACGTTATGTTAACGCGCAGAGCAGCTTTATTTACGATAGAATTATCTTCTGCCGCTGTTCTTTGAAGCAGCAGACTTGCTCTTCTTGGGGTTCTTTTCAGCGTGTCTTCTCCACATTACCCAGAGTGTCGGTGCGATGCAGTTAGAAGAATACACACCTGCCAGCATACCGATTATCAGAGGGAATGCGAAGCTGATTATCGAACTTACGCCGTAGATGGTGCAAACGACGCAGACAACAGCCATAGCCATAACGGTAGTTACGGTAGTGTGGATCGATCTGCCGAGAGTCTGTGTTACCGAGAGGTTCACCAGTTCTTCAAGTTCGAGTTTGCTGCCCTTGAGGTTCTGGTTCTCACGGATACGGTCGTAGATTATGATAGTCGCGTTGATGGAGTAACCCAGTATGGTCAGCAGAACTGCCATGAAGTTTGCATTGATGTCAAATCTGCAAATAACGAAGCAGCCGTATACCATGCAGAGGTCGTGCAGCAGTGCCACAACAGAGAATATACCTGCCGAGATACCGCCTATCTTTCTGAAACGGAAACCGATGTAGATTATGGTAACGACAGCCGCAAATATAACGGCTACCATACATTTCAGGAAGAAGTCAAGACCGTTTGAGGCTTTAACGTCACTGGACTCAAACAGTGCGAGTTCATTGTCAGCGAACTTTTCTTCAAGTGCGACCTGAAGTTCGTTCTGCTTTACCTCGTTGATGCCGCCTGTGGAGGACAGCTGTATCTTAACGGTAGACTGTTTTGTGGCAGTGTTCTCGCCCTTAGTTACAGTCGATTTCTGCCCCAGAACATCGGTAACTACAGACTGTACGCCGTTGGTATCGATGTCGCCCGTGTAGCTGTAAGTCAGTATAGTACCGCCCTTGAACATTATGTCAACGTTCAGACCCAGCACGAAAGTCAGTATGATGAACAGCGCGATAAGTCCGCAGGAGATGCTGTAAAACACCTTGCGTTTTCCCACGACGTTGAGAATTTTCTTTTCCTTAGCCATTGTTCTCAACACCTCCGTACAGCTTGCGTTTCTTGAATGCTTTGAACTTTGAAAGTGACGAAAGCATCAGTCTTGAACAGAAGATACCGAAGAAGAAGTTCAGCACGATGCCGACCAGCAGAGTGTAACCCAGCGAGTAGATAGTACCTGCGGTAGATGCACCGAATGCCATGAACAGGGGTTTCAGCAGAGTGCCGAAAACGCTGTCGGTAGGGCCGAATGCGCCCATCAGTATGATAGCAACGAACACAACGGTGATATTGCCGTCGAAAACAGCAGCCCATGCGCGCTTATAGCCAAGTTCGATAGCGCCGTTAAGGGTCTTGCCGTTGTTGAGTTCTTCCTTGATACGCTCGGAAACGATAACGTTAGCGTCAACGCCCATACCTATCGCAAGAATGATACCTGCGATACCTGGTATTGTCAGAGTGAAACTCTCGATATTGCCGAAGAAGCCGCTTATGCAGGCGAGAGTGCCCGCAGCCTGACCCAGCAGAGCGATGGAAGCCACGAAGCCGGGCAGTCTGTAAATGATGATCATGTAGATAGCGACCATGATGAACGCAATTATGCCTGCGATGGTCATGGCAGTTTTAGCGCCCTCACCGAGAGTAGCCGAGATTATGTTGGTGCTGGTGGATCTCAGGTTGAAAGGCAGTGCGCCTGCATTGATCTTATCAGCCAGCGACTTAGCGCTCTCGTAGGTGAAGTTACCTGAGATCTGGCACTTGCCGTCAGTGATAGGCTCGTTAACATTTGGCGCAGAGATCATATTTTCGTCCATCCAGATGGAGATCTGACCGCTGCCTGAAAGTTCGGTAGTAGCGTCAGCAAAAGCCTGTTTGCCCGACTCGTTCAGTTCAAGGCTGACCACCCATGTGGTCTCACCCGTGTTCTGATCCTGATACTGACCTGCCTCAGCCTTTTTAACATCATTACCTGTCAGCACGACAGTTTCGTCTTCAAGGTTTTCGGGCTTTGTCGTACCCTTGACGAATATGAGCTGTGCAGTGTCGCCCAGTTCAGAGATAGCCTCTGCGGGGTCGAAATCCTCTTCGCCCGACTGCCAGGGGAATGACACCATGATACGATGTTTTGTGTAGTCCGCATAAACCTCACTGTCAGTGATGTTCAGGCTGACGAGTCGCTGTTCGATAACAGCCTTAGCCGCGTCCATGTCGTTTTCGGTTATCTTCTGATCCTCGTTTTCAAGTTCAGGCTCGAAAGTGGCATTGACGCCGCCCTGAATATCGATACCCCAGCGTATCTCATCAACGCCCTTGATAGCGCTGTGCCTGATATCGCCGTAATAGGTATGTATACCCGCGTATGTCAGGTAAGCGAAACCGAGGATAAGGATAAGCACGATGAAAAAGACAGGTTTAGTAATTTTCCGCACTAAAAGTCCTCCTAACAAAATTTTTACGCTTTCAGAAAAGCCGCAGATAGTTCTGCCGCTTTAATAAGCACATTCACCTATACATTATATAACTTTTTGCCCCAAAAGTCAATAGGTTTTGAGAATTTTGTCAAAAAAAGCGAAGACCCGCTGTGGGGTCTTCGCAAATATCAGTCTGCTTTATAAGTTTTCCATGTGGGAACATTATCTACGCTGTTGGAAGCATTGGGATACTGACCTACCATAGTATCGCCCGGCTTCATTATCCACTGAACATACAGCAGGTCATCGCCGTTGTCGTCCTTGCCGCGCGTGCCGATGTACATTATGCCCGAATTTTTGGCATTGGCGGCGATTGAATTATAGACCATTCGCCCCAGTTCATCATTCGGCACAGGTTCATCGCCGCGACAGTCGATGACGATATCACTGATAGCATAATCTTCGCCGTCGATCATCTTCTGACCCTGAACGCCAGTCACAACATTATAGGCGACTTTGGCGTTGGCGTTGCACTGACGCAGACGCGCTTTTCTGACATAGCCCATCATCATCGGCACCAGTATGGCAGCAAGTACGCCCACAATAGCTATGACAATGACGAGCTCCACGAGTGTAAAGCCCTTCTTGTTTTTCATTTGTTTTCCCTCCGTATTGACATACATAAAAACCTACCCGCGCCCCAAACTGCGGATATATTTTACCAACCTAATTATAACACAAAGTCGCCTGTTTGTCAATACATTTACGCAAAAAAGCGGCGGTTCATACGAACCGCCGCCAACTTATCATTTGATAAAGCTATATACTAAAGATTAAGCCTTGTTCTTCAGCTTCAGCTCACCGAATTTCATAGCCTCAGCCTTTTCTACGGTAGAAGGAGCCTCAGGATACTGACCAACGATCTTATCGCCAGACTTTCTGTGCCACTGTGCGCCCCATACACCTGTAGCAGTGGTATTACCATTGATGTATACCTCGCCGCCGTCATTGCCGTTAGCAGCAAGTGCGTTCTGAACAATAGCAGTTACATATGCAACGCCATCAACAGTATCACCATCAAGGTCAGGAACACTTGCAGCAGGAGTTGTGCAGTTCTGAGTGATATCAATTGTCTCAAGCTGGATACCGTTGGTTTCCAGATCTGCCAGTGCGCCAGCTGCGGTATTGTAAGCAGTCTTAGCATTGCCGTTAGCAGTCTTCAGTCTAGACTTCTTAACATAACCCATCATGCTAGGTACGAGAATAGCTGCGAGCACGCCGATGATCGCAATAACTACTACGAGCTCAACCAGTGTAAAGCCCTTCTTGTTTGAATTTTTCATAGAAAATCCCTCCATAATAAATTTCTATTAGTAACCGCCGTTCGCGGGTACTTACTTAAGTTGTTCATTTAAGGGTGAAAACCTCGCATCGATCGATCGTTTGAAGCTTCATGTTGTTTTCGTTTCCCTTACTGTGTCTATATTATAACTCATAACCTTGCATTTGTCAATAGGTTTTTTTATATTTTTTTACTTTTGTGAGCTTTCACAAAATCTCAACAATTAAACTGGTCGTATTAACCGTATATTACCTTTTTCGCTTGCGAATTGAGCAGTTTATACAAGGGTCAACGACTTTGCGCAAACGTTTTCGCAGTTTTATCCATTGCAAAAACCAATGCAATTACATGTTCGTTCACATTTTAGTCTGTGCAAACCTAAATGTACGTTCCGAAATAAACCTGTGCGAAAAGCTATGTTAAGTGCAAAATTATCCTTTCTATATAATAATATAGTGTTGTTTATCCTGCATCATTCGCACACAGCAAAAAAGAACAGCCGCGCAGGACTGTTCTTTATGATATCTGTTCCGTCAGAACGGCGCTGTGCCGTCCTCAAACGAAGTATGTACAGGTCCTTCGTCCTCATCGGGGGCTATCTGCACCATTTCGGTGTTTGCGGGAACAGCGGGCTGTTTGCCTATCATTTTCAGTTCCATGCCGTTTATGGTGACTTCGGGGTCATCAAGGGCGATGACAAGGCACTTTCTGCCGCCTATCACCTGTGTCCTCACCTTATCAGCGCCGCCCTTGCCTATATTTACGGTAACGCTGGGCACTGTCACGACAGTTTTCTTCTCCACCAGATTTACCGCTGTCAGCGGCTTGTTGTCGGTCGCATGCTCGAAGACCTTGTTCAGTTCGCCAAGTTTTTCCTGACTCACGCCCGATTCCCAGAGGATATTGTTCAGCTTTGCGCTGTCGATGGTGGCAACTTCGGTATCGTTGGCGGTCTGGTCAACAAAATTCTGTATCTTCTCATTGACCTTAGTCATCATGTCGAGGTCAAGCTCTTCGCCCACAACATTGCCCAGAATAGCGTGGAAAACTTCCTTTTCGCTGGGTCCTGTCATCGAGAACTCACAGCCGAGAAATTCTTCTATAACGCTGGTATTGGGCTTTTTGGCATTTTTTGTATAATACATGACCCCATTGACATCGGGTGCGCGGTCATTGAACAGCGGGAAGAGGAAACCATCGGTGGGCATCTCAACTATCCTGTCAGAGTCTTCCTTTTTGGCTATGGCGTTCTGCTCCTCATTATATATAAGACCGTCGATGCGCAGGTTTACGGGGCAGATGGCTGTTATGATAAAATTATAGTTGGTATCTGCTTCGGCATCATCGGTTATCTCGTCCATCTTGTTCTTTTTAAGTACCGAGTAGGTGCAGTGTGCCGAAAAAATGCTGTATGTGGACACATATTCCACCTTTTCAACAATGGCATTTATAAGGCTGTCAACAGTTTCATCGGTGGTGAACTTGTCTTTCAGCACAGCCCACAAGAATTGCTGCTGACCGCCCTCCAGTATGGCATCTTTCGGGAAAGCATATTCAAGAAGATTAGCGCCTATCCTGCCGCTGAGGGTCTTTTTGAGCATCGCGAGGATAAGTTCGCTCTCGTCCTGCGGGATAACATTATATAACCTGTTGGTCTTGCATTTGACATTTTTTTCCGCATCGACAAAAGCAGTGACAACGCGGTTTATTGTGAGAAGATCGCTGTCTTCGGAAAAATACTTTTTTATCTCGGCAATTTCCTTTTTATTCATTGTTATTACCTCCGTATACATTCTTTAAGAGAAAAGAGGGCCGCCACGCAGCAGCCCTCTTTCCTATAATTTGTCCTCGTCGCCAAAAGTTCATTCGCCCAATGAACTCCGCCAACAATAAATATAGCACATTTTTAGCCGATTGTCAAGCAATAGAATAAAAATTCATAATTATCGTCGGCAAAGCAGCAAGAGCACACAAAACAAGGCGCTGCGGGTGGGCGGGCAGCCGCCCCATAAAAAGAAAACCACCAGCCGTTAATCGCAAGTTCGCAAAGCAAATAAGATGCACACAAAGCCCGCCGTTCGTCCATCGCTCCAAAGCATAGAACAGCACAAAAAATCGCCCCGCGTGAACGGGGCGAGCGTGAGCCTGTCTGTAAGCCGAGTTTTGTCTTGTACGGTAATCTATCTAGGCTGTGGGTCGCCCCACAGCTCAAGCCACCTACAACCTGGGGTCTGACGAGCGCATTGACCTTTCGGCTGCCATTGGTGTTGCATCGGATAAGGTTTACATGGCAGCGGCATCTCTGCCGCTCCGGTGGGCTCTTACCCCGCCTTTCCACCCTTACCGCATCTCTGCGGCGGTATATCTCTGTTGCACTAGCTCGGAGGTCACCCTCGGCTGACGTTATCAGCTATCCTGCTCGTTGATGCTCGGACTTTCCTCATCAGCGTATGACCGCTGCCGCTACCGTATGGCATGCTCACCTGTTTATAATAACATATTTTTTCGGGTTTGTCAATCGCAAAGCATCTGTCATCTCATGCCATGACGGTCTTTCAGTGCTACAGTTATCAGCGCACCTATAAGCATCGCCGCTGCCGAAAATATCACGTTCATTTCTATTCCTCCTCCGCTTTGGTATGTACGTATCATAACGCACCATTGTTCGGAAGATGTTTGTGAAATATTTGAGAGTTGTTAAAATGATAAATATGCCCGTCCACGGAAATTGATTTTGACAAAACGTGACTGTATTTTTGTGTATTCTTCCACGCCCCATCACTTGTTGACACCTGATGTAAATAGTGCTACAATATAATATATGGTTATCCCGCTGATACACCACCCAAAAAGCGATCTAGCAGAACTTAAAGTGGTTGGCGGATATCTTCCCCCAGCCGCAGGCGGGGGAAAGATATCCTGCGATCAATTATCCTTTTGTTTACCGCATTTTTAGTTGGTGTGCTAAAGGGATAGTCATATAATATATCTCGGTCATGAAAGGAACAGATAATATGAAAATAGCAGTAACTTACGAAAACGGACAGATATTCCAGCATTTTGGCAAAACTGAACAGTTCAAGTTCTATGAGGTAGAGGGCGGCAAGGTCATCAGCGAACAGGTGCTCGGCACTAACGGCGCGGGGCATGGTGCTCTTGCGGGCTTTCTTAAGGTGATGGGCGCTGATGTCCTTATCTGCGGAGGTATCGGCGGCGGTGCGCAGATGGCTGTGAAAGAGGCGGGTATAGCCCTCTTCGGCGGAAATTCGGGAAGTGCTGATGACGCTGTTGCAGCTTATCTCGCAAATGCGCTGGTACAGAATGAGTCCCCCACCTGCGACCACCACAGTCACGAACACGGCGCAGGTCATTCCTGCGGTCACAAGTGCGGTGAATGATATGAGGATAGTTACGCTTGTTGAAAACAGCCGCGCAAATGAAGACTGCATTGCCGAACACGGGCTTTGCATCTATATCGAAACAGAGAAGCACAGGCTCCTGCTGGACAGCGGTCAGACCGATGCTGTCATCAAAAATGCACAGATTTTGGGCATTGACCTTACTGCGATCGACACGGTGATACTCAGTCATGGTCATTACGACCACTCAGGCGGCATAATGCCGTTCTCGCAGATAAACAAGACCGCGCGGATATTCATGCAGAAGTCGGCACCTGAGCCGCATTTCAACGGCGAAAGGTACATCGGCATCGACAAAGACATACTCGGTCTGCCGAATGTCAGTCTGATAGAGGGCGATGTTCAGCTTGACGATGAACTTTTTCTGTTCAGCGGCATAACGGGCAGACGATGCTACCCTCAGGGCAACAAAAAACTCACCTGCGAAAAGGACGGCATGAAAGTGCCTGATGATTTCGTGCATGAGCAGTGCCTTGTCATTACACAGAGCGGCAAACACTGGCTCTTATCAGGCTGTGCGCACAACGGCATACTCAATATACTCGACAGGTACAAAGAGATATTCGGCAATGTGCCTGACTATGTGCTCAGCGGGTTTCACATGATGAAGAATGACGGCGAGCACACCGATGAGGAAAAAGCTGTCATAATACAGACCGCAAAAGAACTTGTGAAGCTGGACACGATATTTTTCAGCGGGCACTGCACAGGCATACCCGCATTTGAGATGATGAAAGAAGTCATGGGCGACAAGCTGAGAGCGCTGCACAGCGGCGAGGAAGTTTCGTTATGACACAAAAACGGCTGATGCGTTATACTGCGCATCAGCCGTTTTTACAAAGCAGGCGGTAAAACGAATGATCTATCACCGCAGCAGACCGTTGATGATGTCCGCTTTGCACCCGCTGCCCCGCCGAAAGCATATCACGGAGCGCCGCTTATTATAGCGATCCAACTTTTTAAATTCACTAAATCCGGTCGCAAAAGCTGGGATCTATGGGTTTTGTGACCGGATTTTGTCTGAATTTTAAGGCGGATTGCTATAATATAGTATCGGAAGACACTTTTTTGTGCAAAAGTATGGTATTATGCGGTCAGCCTGCTGACACGCCACAATAATGATGTTATTTTGTAACTTTGAAACAGTTGGCATGCCGGGCATTTTGGAATATGACTATCCCTTTAGTACACCAATTAAAAATGCGGTAAACAAAAGGATAATTGAGCACCATACGCCAAAAACCTTAAGTTCTGTATAGCCGCTGTTTTTGTGGTGTGTCAGCGGGATAACCACATTTTGGAATGACAATATAATATCACTATGTATATTCAAAAGTTTATATTGCAATCCTTTGCAAAAGGTGTATAATATCATTAAAGGTTGTGCGCAATATGACAGCACACAATATTTCGACTATGAAAGGCTGTATCATGGAAGACGAAAAGAAATTCACAAAATATGACTGCATAAGGCTTGAAAATCAGATATGCTTTCCACTTTACGCCTGCGCGAAGGAAGTCGTGCGGCAGTACCGCAAGCCGCTGGAAGCGCTGGGGCTGACCTACACACAGTATGTGGTGATGATGGTGCTGTGGGAACACGGCGGCATGTGTGAGGGCGAACTTGGCAGGCTGGTACACCTCGATTCGGGGACGCTGGCACCTCTGCTGAAAAGACTTGAGAAGCAAGGACTGATAAACAGGGCAAGGCATGCAGAAAACGAGCGCAAACTCTCCATCACACTGACTGATGAGGGCGAAGCACTTAAAGAAAAGGCAGTGGAGGTACCGATGTCGATGCAGGGGTGCATCGCGCTGGATACCGATGAACTTATACAGCTAAAATGCCTGCTTGACAAGGCACTGAGCGGAATGGAGGACAGAAAGTCATGAACGGAAGTTTTGACCTGCAAAGCTATATGACAAAGGGTGTTGAGCGCGTGGTGGCGGAAGCTGTCAAGGCTACGCTGAAAAATCCCCGCGAGAGCGCATTCATGGTTAAATTTGCGGCGGCAAGCCGCTCGGCATCAAAAAAGCGCCGCACCGCAGAGGACAGCGGCGAACATATCCCGCCGTTTCTGATAGCAAGCATCACAAGCAAGTGTAACCTGCACTGTGCGGGGTGCTATTCGCGATGCAGCAACGCCACCAATGACGCTGAACCTGTGAAGCAGTTATCCGCCGAAGACTGGCTGAGGATATTCGATGAAGCCGACGTGCTGGGCATCAGCTTTATACTGCTGGCAGGCGGCGAACCGATGCTGCGGCGGGATATCATCGAAGCGGCAGGCAGAAAGCAGAACATACTCTTCCCCATATTCACCAACGGCACTTATATTGACGACCGCTATTTCTCGCTGTTTGACAGCTGCCGCAACCTTGTGCCCATAATGAGTATAGAGGGCAATCGCGATACCACCGACACAAGGCGCGGTGCTGGCATATACGACAAGCTGACAGCCAACATGGACGAATTCAAGCGTCGCGGGCTGATATTCGGGGCATCGGTGACAGTGACCACAAAAAACTACAGGGAAGTCACCTCGCAGGAGTTTCTTGACAACTTGTCGGAAAGAGGCTGCAAGGCGGTCATTTTTGTGGAATATGTGCCTGTTTCGGAAGGCAGCAAAGACCTTGCGCCCACTGACAGCGAGCGTGAGTATATCACTGAAGAGATACAGCGCTTACGCGAAAAACGCCCCGAAATGGTTTATATCTCTTTTCCCGGTGACGAGAAAAGTTCGGGAGGATGTGTGGCGGCAGGCAGAGGGTTCTTCCACATCAATTCACACGGCGGCGCTGAACCATGTCCTTTTTCGCCCTATTCTGATGTGAATATCAGGGACACTTCGCTGAGAGATGCACTGCACTCTCCCCTTTTCACGGCGCTGAGGAGCGGTGAGATACTTCTTGATGACCATGAGGGCGGCTGTGTACTCTACGAAAAGCGAGAGTTGGTCGAGGCACTGATGGCGAAAAACTCAATATGATAAATGCAAAATATCGGTCATGCGTGCTTTGCGGGATATATTTTCCTGTAGGGCACGCTTTTGCTGTTATGATATTCGGAAGCTGTATATGGAACGGAGCATAAGAAGCGCGAAATAATTTTCATAATGGAGTATCGGGAACAAAACGGAGTTGAAAAAACGTTTTCGCTGTGCTATAATATATAACGTTCTCGGAGAAAGATATATTGAACGGCATAAAGATCTGTTTCGTTTGATATGGCAAAGCTGAGAACAATATTTATAGGGGTAAGTTAGTTGCAGCTAATTTTCGGGAGGTAAACATGAAAGTCAAAGACCTTATCAACATCGGTATTTTTTCAGCGATCTATTTTGTTATCACCACAGTGATAGCCATGCTGGGGTTCATACCAATATTTCTGCCTTTGCTGGCGGTGCTCGTGCCGCTTCTCGGAGGTGTGCCGTTCATGCTTTTTCTGACTAAGGTAAAAACATTCGGCATGATATGGATAATGAGCGTCATCATGGGTATCATGATGCTGCTGACAGGCATGAGCTGGCCGCCGCTGGCTGTATCTGCGGTGACAGGGCTGTTAGCCGAACTTATCTACAGAAGCGGCAGATACAAGAGCACTTCAAAAGCTGTGCTGACCTGCGGCGTGTTCAGCATGTGGGTGGCGGCGAACTATCTGCCGCTGTTCTTTGCCGCTGAGAAGTACTGGGCTTCAAGACAGAATTTCGGCAAAGAATACATCGACAGCGTTACAAAGCTGATGCCTGCATGGATGTGTCCCGTACTGTTCGCGGCGGCATTCATATGCGGGATAATAGGTGCGCCGGCAGGCAAAAAACTGCTGAAGAAACACTTCCGAAAGGCAGGCATGGCATGAGCAGTGACCTTTTTGACCAGCTTGACGATGCGGGCTTCGGGTCGAACGTACATGAGATAGCGGCTGAGGGCGAATGCAGAGTACTGCGGCTGGATAACAGTTCGGGCGAGGCTTTCATGACCATGTACCGCGTCTTTGACGGCATTTACCTTATGTACAACGACTTCCATCTGCGCTCGTGCATTTCGGAGTATCAGAATGCCGAAACGGTGCTCTGCATCGACCACTGCCGCGAGGGGCGCATAGAGCATGAAAACAAGCTGGGCGGCAGGTACTATATGGAAGCGGGCGACCTGCGCATCGACAGGAGGGTACACCATTCGGGCAAAGTAGAACTTCCGCTGGCACACTATCACGGCATGACCATCGGCTTTATGAACGAACCTGCACAGCGTTCCATCAAGCGCGAGATGCCCTCGCTGAATATCGACCTTGATAAGCTGGCGCAGAAATTCTGCCCCGACAGCAAGGAATTTCTTCTGCGCACCAACGAACCGCTCAACCTGCTGTTCTCACAGCTGTATCATGCGCCCAAAAGCATACGGCTGGACTATTACAGGGTGAAGATAGCAGAACTTCTTCTGCTGCTTGAAACTACAGACCCCGCCGCACAGACTGTACAGCGGCAGTATTTCCCTGCGGGGCAGACCGACAAGGTCAAGGAGATACACAGCCTTATCACGGGCAGTCTTGAAAAGACTTTCACGGCCGAGGAACTTTCGGAGATATCGGGCATGCCGCCCGCGACCCTCAGAAAGGTCTTCAAAGCGGTGTACGGTGTACCGATATACCGTTATATAAAGGGTTACAAAATGAAGGCGGCGGCTGCGATGCTGATATCTGAGGGACTTACAGTTTCGGAGATATCACAGCGGCTGGGCTACGACAACGCATCAAAATTCGCGGCAGCTTTCCGTGACATCATGGGTGTCACGCCGCAGAATTACAGGAAAAGACAGGAGGATATCTAGTGGGAAAGGACAAAAACGGCTCTTTCGGGTGGCTGCTGGGTCAGTCGGGCGAGCGAAAAGGAAAATTCGTGCTGAGTGTGATACTTGCGGCAGTCAGCACATTATGCGGCATAGTGCCGTACTACTTCATCGCAAGGATAGTAAAGGCACTGCTGGCGGGCAGCACTGACAAGGGCGCATACATCACCGACTGTGTGATAATACTGGTGCTCTGGCTGGGGCGTTCGCTGTTCCATGCACTGAGTACTGCAAATTCTCACCTTGCCACCTTCCACACGCTGGCGGTAATACGCAAGAAAGCACTTGACAAGCTGGCTAAGATGCCGCTGGGCGATGTTATCAGTCAGCCGTCGGGCGCACTGAAAAGCACCATAGTTGAGCGCATAGACAGCATCGAAACTACTCTCGCGCACATACTGCCCGAATTTACCACAGGCATCGGCGCACCGATAATAATACTCATCTACGCCTTTACCATCAGCTGGAAGCTGGGTCTTGCGGCGCTGATAACCGTTCCGCTGGGACTTGTCTGCTATGCACTTATGATGTTCGGCTATGAGGAGAACTACGGCAGGACGGTAAGGGCGACAAAAGCCCTCAACGCTGTTACCACCGAGTACATCAACGGCATTGAGGTGATAAAGGTGTTCGGCAAGGCACAGTCAAGCTACGAGAAGTTCGCCGCCGCCGCAAAAGAGAGTGCAGCCAGCTTCGTTGACTGGATGCGCAAGTGCAACGTATACATGACGTTTGCCATGTGCATAATGCCAGCTACCATGCTTTCGGTACTGCCGATAGGCGGTATAATGGCAATGCGCGGCACCATAAGCAATACAGACTTCATCACCGTCATCATACTGACGGTCGGGCTTATCGAACCACTTATCGGCGTTATGTCATACTCTGACGACATAGCACAGATGGACACCATCGTGACAGAGGTCAGGAACATAATCGATGCCCCTGAGATGGTTCGCCCCGAAAAGCTGACAAAGACCATCAAGGGCGGCGACATAGTGCTTGACAACGTGCATTTCTCCTACTCTGACAAGGAGATACTTCACGGCATATCTATGACGATACACGGCGGCGGATTTGCCGCATTCGTCGGACCGTCGGGAAGCGGCAAATCAACCGTTGCAAGGCTTATAGCGAGCCTCTGGGACGTTGACAGCGGCAGTATCTCACTGGGCGGAGTCGATATAAAAGATATCCCCTTTGATGAATACAACAAGCGCATAGCTTATGTTTCGCAGGATAATTTCCTGTTTGACCTGACGGTGCGCGAGAACATAAGGCTGGGCGACCGTACAGCCACCGATAAGGAAGTCGAAGAAGCCGCTAAAAAGTGCGGTTGTCACGACTTCATAATGGGGCTTGAAAACGGCTACGACACAGTGGTCGGCACATCGGGCGGACACCTTTCGGGCGGCGAGCGCCAGCGCATCTCCATCGCGAGGGCAATGCTGAAAAACGCAGATATCGTCATACTTGATGAAGCCACTGCCTACACCGACCCCGAAAACGAAGCGGTGATACAGCGCAGTGTGGCAAAGCTGGTCGAGGGCAAGACACTTATCGTCATAGCACACAGGCTTTCTACCGTAAAGAACGCTGACAGACTTTACGTGATAAATGACGGCAATATCGCGGAACAGGGCACACATGATGAACTGCTGTCAAAGGGCGGGCTGTACAGTTCGATGTGGGCGGCACACATCTCGGCAAAGGACGGTGAAGAAGATGTTTAAGATACTGAAAAACTTCTTTGATTTCTGCAACGAGGAGGACAGAAAGCGCTTTTACATATCCATAGTGCTGAACCTCTTTCAGGCGATATTTGAAGCACTCAAGATACCTGCCATATCCTGCATGATAAAGGCACTGCTGGAGGGGAATGTCACAAAAAAGACCTGCCTGACCTGTCTTGGGATAATGCTTGTGAGCGTTATCGGTTCGGGCATATTCAAATCAAAAAGCACCATGCTGCAAACTGAGGGCGGCTACAGCACATGTGCCGACAAGCGCATGCAGATAGCCGAACACCTGAGATATCTGCCGATGGGTTACTACAATGACAACAGTCTGGGGCAGATAATGTCTGTGACCACCAACACAATGCAGAACCTTGAAAATGTAGCCACACGAGTTGTCATGCTGGTTTGCTCGGGACTGCTGGCAACTGCTGTGATAACGCTGATGCTGTTATTCTATGACTGGCGCATCGGGCTGATACTCTGCGGCGGACTGGTCGTGTTCTTTATGATAAACAGCGGCATGATGAAAGTTTCGGCAGGTATGGCAAAGGAAAAGCAGAAAAAGGACGCGGCGCTGGTAGCGAAAGTCATCGAATACATTCAGGGCATTTTTGAGGTAAAGACTTTCAATCTGACAGGAAGCCGCAGCCGCGAACTGAACGTTGCCATAGACGAGAACGAGAATGCTAACTCCGCTATGGAATTAAAGCTGATACCTTTCATGACCATGCAGAGTTTCTGGCTGAAAGCGGTGGGCACTGTCATCGTACTGGCATCGGTACTGCTGCACATAAACGGCAGCATGGACTTGCTGACCACCATAATAATGATAATCAGTTCTTACCTTATCTATGCACAGCTTGACACTGCGGGCAACTACTCGGCTATGCTGAGAACTGTAGATGTCTGCGTTTCGCAGGCGCAGGAGATACTCGACACCCCGCAGATGGATATTTCGGGCGAGGATATCGCCCCCGCACACTTCTCCATAAAGGCTGAGAACATCAGCTTTGCATACGAAAAGAGAAAGATAATAGACGGCATATCCCTCGATATACCACAGCGCACCACCACCGCCATAGTAGGACCTTCGGGCGGCGGCAAGACAACGCTGACTTCCCTGCTGTCGCGATTCTGGGACGTTGACACGGGAAAGGTCACCCTTGATGGCAGAGATGTACGCGACTACAGCATGGACGCACTGATGAAAAACTACAGCTTCGTGTTCCAGCGGGTGTACCTGTTTGCTGACACCATCGCCAACAACATACGCTTCGGTCAGCCCGATGCGCCGATGGAGAAGGTCATAGAAGCGGCAAAAAAAGCCTGCTGCCACGATTTCATAATGCAGCTGCCCGATGGCTACGACACGGTCATCGGTGAGGGCGGCGCTTCACTTTCGGGCGGCGAGAAGCAGAGGATATCCATAGCACGCGCCATCATGAAAGATGCGCCGATAATAGTACTTGACGAAGCCACTGCCAACGTTGACCCCGAAAACGAAGCTGAACTTATGAAAGCGGTCGAAGCGCTGACAAAGGAAAAGACCATAATTATGATAGCCCACAGGTTAAAGACTGTCCGCAGTGCTGACAACATACTGGTCATCAGCGGCGGAAAGATAGCCCAGCAGGGCACTCACGAACAGCTTATGGCAGCAGGCGGAATCTACCGCAGCTTTGTCGAAAACAGGCGCGAAGCGGCTTCCTGGAGATTATAACAAGCGCTCCCGCTTATTGTAAACATAGCTTATACTTCAAAAAATACATTCCAAAAACCGAAAGGCAGCACCCCGATATCTGCGGGTGCTGCCTTTTGCGTTGTTATCGCTGTTTTTTCAGCGTGATGACCACGTTATTTATCGTCGCCGTTATTGCCGTTATTGTTGTTCTGACTCTGGCGGTTCAGCTTTGTCATCTCGAAAATGAACACATATGTCGCGATGATAAGTATGATGACCGCCACAGCCGCCACGATTATGACCACCAGCTTTGTACTGCTGATGCCCTCGCCATTTTCATCATCAGCGTCCTTTGCGGAAGACCTTGACTTGGCAGACTTGCCCGACTTAGCCGCGTTCTCTTCTGCCTTTTCCTCGTCATATGTGGTCTTTTCGGTACTTGAAGCACCGCCGCCGTCATTTTCGACACCTATATCCTTGCCGCCCTCACCCGGTTTAATTTCGGCATTCAGCGCCGAGAAAGCAGTCAGCCATGCGAGAGAAGCATTCCAGTTTATAGTACACTCGTTGACGCACCAAGCCTCAACGTGGTCAACATAGCACTTCTGGGGAGCTATCTCGCCCTTTTTCCAGCCCATGCCCCTGACCCACGGGTCCTGCATGCCTGAGTTTGGTCCGCCTGAAAGCACGCCGCAGGGCGCTTTCGGGAATGCGTCATCTATCTGGTTCGACCACCAGCGGTGGTGGGGATTTTCAGTGGTGTGCGTGCCGTAGCCTGTAACATAAGAATAGTCCATAGCATTTCTGCCCAGCAGGTAGTCAAGACCCTGCAAAGCACCATCGGTATAGCTGTCATCTTCGTTCATGACAGCGGCAAAAGCCAGCACGATGGCATTGTCTGCCACGAATGAATTTGAGCCCCAGAGGTAGCCCTTGTCCTTGTCGTTATAGCTGAGGGTGCTCTGACCATACGGCAGACCGAAGCCCTGTGCGTTCTCTGTATCAAGGTAGTGGTCAGCCGCTTCTTTCAGTGACTTTTCAGCCTTTTTGACATCATCGAAACTTTCAAAGTTCAGCAGAGCGGTGAAAGTACCCAGAGCCGCAGTGTTGCCCCAGTCAAAAGTACCAACCGTGTCAACGCTCTCACCGCCGCCCAGCGTTACGGGAACTGTCATGTAAAAATCGGACTTTTCAGCATCTTTGAGGTAGTTATCCTTGCCTGTTGACACATAAAGTTCCATAGCCGCCCAATAGAATTCATCTGTAACATCGTTGTCGCCGTAAGCGCCGCCGCCTACGCTCTCATCGAGGGGTGCGTACATGTCTGGGTGCTTTTTGGCGGCTTCATATGCCTTTTCTGCGGCATCGAGGCACTTGTCGGAAAACTCCTTGTCAAGGTCTTCCCACAGCCTTGCCGACTGCGCCGCACAAGCCGCGAGGTTCAGAGTAGCGGCAGTCGTTTGGGGCTTGATTATACGCTTTTTATCGTCATCGGCGGGGGCTACGCCCAGACCTGTCCATGTTTCGTCATGGGCTTTGTGGTAAGCCATGCCCGAATAGTCGCCGCCGTCTATCTGCATTTTCAGCATCCATTCCATCTCCCACCTCGCTTCGTCAAGCAGGTCGGGGAAGCCGTTGCCGCTTTCGGGTATTATCATCGAGCCGTCAGCGAAGATCTTTTCGTTGCCTGTGTACACAAAAAATTCGTAGAGATCCTGAAGCATCCACAGTGAAAGACCGCCGTTGACTGTGTACTTGCCGTGATCGCCCGCATCGTACCAGCCGCCTGTCACATCTACAGTGCCGCTTGTGCCGCTGTAGCCCCATGTCTGCTGTATTTCGGCATTATCGGTGGTGTGACCCGCCGCACGCGCCAATGAGGACTTGTCGCCCGAACTGATATACTCTTCCTTTATTTCGATGCCGCTTCGATTCTGGTAAAAATAGTTGAGCGAATCATAAAGCATAGCCGAATAGTCGCTGACTTCGTCCTTTGCGAACACCTTGAAATCACGGCTGACAGCGCCGTTGTCGGCTTCGATATGAAAAGTGCCGCTGCCGTCAAAATCCGAAAAATCGAGGATATGCACAGTGTCCTCCGAATCCTCGTCATAGCCGAAATACTCGCTCTTGCCCTCGTAGACACTGTCGCCCGACTCGTCTATAAGTTCAAAGCCGACCTCGTCCTTGTCGGTACACAGCAGGGTCGCTTTCTTCTCACGTTCAGCAAAATAGCCCACCTGATTTGTCAGGATATCCGCCCTCTGCCACACTTCGGGGAAAACGTAGTCGTTCTCATCACTTGTAAGGTCGATAAGCGACATGTTGTCAAAGGTGATGACAGTACCCGCAGGAAAACAGCCGCCCGGAGTATACTGACCATCACCGCCCAGATGGAAAGCCCACTCTGCCACATCGATATTCTGTGAAGCGGTGAAAGTCACCTCGACTTTCTTGGTTTCATTTGCGCCGATGGGTATCGGATCCCATGTGCTGTCAAGGTCATAGCCGTTGGACATGTTGTGCCACACCTCAACGTCGCCGTCAAGGTTGCCTATTTTAGTGTAGTATTTGCCGCTGTTTGACGGTGTTATCTCGTATGACACCTTGTACTGGTGACCGGAAACTATCTTGAGTCCCCGGTGGCGGAACTGACAGTCCCACCTGTCCTCACCGCCGTTGGAAGCGCCGCCCGGATTGACTATGGTTATCTTGTACTTGCCGTCAGCGATATCGAAATCCATCTCGCCTGTGGTAGACTCGCAGATGTGCCAGGGCAGACCCACGCCGTCATCAAAATCCGTCTGCCCCAACTGCTGACCCGCAAAAACGCCCAGCGCCGCAGTACTGTTCATAGTCAGCACCGCCGCTGCCGCCGCAGAAAGGACGCGCTTTAATATTCCTTTTGACATGATATTACTCTCCTTACTCAAATCAAACAGCACACACTTCCCCGCCAAAACATTCAGCCGTGAAAGCGAAAACCGTATACAGACTGCCTCATAATAAACAAGGCTTTTTACCCTAAAAAAACACGCTGTTATATATTATAACATATCCAAAATCAATTTTCAATCCTGAAAATGCAAATTTATCGGGATATTTCAGCCACACCACCGAACGCTGTGTACTTTCAGCACCCTTTCAATGATCTTGCACAAAGCGCAGTCCGATTTGTGGAAACAAATGGTCAAATTTCCCGATTTGGAAAATTTCATGGTAAACCTACTTGACAAGTAGGAGTTTATAGTGTATAATCATATCCTAGTAAGACGATATGTTTTCTTATTAATTTCAGAGCCTATCAGATAACGAAAGGAAGATCTTATATGAAGAAAAAATTTTTATCCTCGATACTTGCGCTGACACTGGCATTTTCCGCCGTTTCCTGCGGGAAATCGGACAAGGGCGGCGATGACGGCAACACCGTCAAGATAGCTTACCTGCCCATCACCCACTCGCTGGCGGTGCTGGAGGAAGCCGAAGAACTGGAAGAAAAGTCGGGCGTAAAGGTAGAACTTGTCAAGTACGGTTCATGGGCTGAACTGCTCGATGCACTCAATTCCAACCGCGTTGACGGCGCATCGGTGCTGATAGAACTGGCAATGAAATCAAAGCAGGAGGGCATCGGGCTTAAGGCTGTTGCGCTGGGTCACAGGGACGGCAACGTGATAGTCGTTTCAAACGACATCGGTTCTGCCGCCGACTTAAAGGGCAAGACTTTTGCGATACCTCACAGGCAGTCCTCGCACAACATACTGCTGAACGATGCACTTGCCACTGCGGGGCTTACCACTGATGACCTGAATATAACCGAACTTGCCCCCACCGAGATGCCGTCAGCACTGGCAAGCGAACAGATAGACGGCTACTGCGTGGCTGAACCTTTCGGCGCTATGGGCGTTTCGCTTGGGGCGGGCAAGGTGCTGTTCCGTTCGGAAGAACTGTGGGAAAACTCACTCTGCTGCGGACTGGTGCTGACTGACAAGTTTATAGACGAACGCCCCGATGATGCTAAGGAGTTCGTTGACAGCTACAAGGCGGCAGGCAACGCCCTTGACAAGGAAAAGGCGAAAGAATTGGCGAAAAAATACCTCAGCCAGTCTGATGAGGTGCTGGATATATCGCTCCAGTGGATATCCTACAGCGACCTCGAAATAACCGAAGATATATACAACACCCTCGCTGAAAAGGTGAAAGAATACGGGCTTTCAGATAACCCACCCGCATACGAAGACTTTGTAAAGAATGATTTTTGATAAGGCGTGATACCGATGAAGAAACTGTTGGCACTTAAAAATGTAGTGATATCCATAGCGATACTTATTATCATCTGGCAGATATTGTTTACTGTCAGCAACTATGATGCGGCGCTGTTCCCGTCACCGAAAATGGCGCTGGATGCGCTTGTCGAGATGATAGAGAACGGAAAACTTTTTGAGAACATAAGCACCAGCATGTACCGTTTTGCGGCGGGCTACCTGACTTCCGTGACAGTCGCGGTGCTTCTGGGACTGATACTCGGCAGACTGCCGAAAGTCTTTCAGTATGTCAACCCCGCCCTCCAGCTTTTAAGACCCATTTCCCCTACCGCTTGGATGCCCTTTATAGTACTGCTTTTCGGCATCGGTGATGTGCCTGCGGTGGTGATAATCTTCATCGCGGCATTCTTCCCCGTACTGCTCTCGACTGTTGCGGCGGTGGGAAACATCGACCCCATATACCTGAAAGTGTCGAAGAATTTCGGCATCTCTCAGCCCGCGCTGACATGGAAAGTCATCTTCCCTGCGGCATTCCCCCAGATAGCGAACGGCATACATCTGGCGCTGGGCACTGCATGGATATTCCTTGTGGCAGGCGAGATGGTGGGCGCACAGTCGGGTCTGGGCTACCAGATAATCGATGCACGAAACAACATTCGCGCCGATATACTGCTTGCCACCATACTTGTGATAGGCATTATCGGCATACTGCTTGACGGTCTGCTGAAACTGATAGAAAAACTGATACTAAAATCGTGGGGAGGTGCTGACTGATGTACATTGAAGTAAAAGACGCATGCAAGAACTACGTGCAGGACGGCAGAGAGTTCACCGCCCTTGACCACGTTTCGCTGGACATAGAAAAAGGCGAATTCATCTGCCTGCTGGGACCGTCGGGGTGCGGCAAAAGCACGTTGCTCAATGCCCTTGCGGGGGTTGAGAAAGTCAACAGCGGCAGTGTGAAGATAGACGGCAAGGAAGTCACAGCGCCATCCATAAACAACATAACCATTTTCCAGAATTACGGTCTGCTCCCCTGGCGAAATGTGCTGAAAAATGTCGAACTGGGGCTGGAGTCGAAAAAAATTCCCAAAGAAGAGCGCGAAAAGACCGCTAAGAAATACCTCGCCCTTGTGGGACTTTCGGGGTATGAGGAACGCCACCCCAAACAGCTTTCGGGCGGTCAGCAGCAGCGTGTTGCCATAGCAAGGGGGCTGGCGGTAGACCCCGATATCATCTTCATGGACGAACCTTTCGGTGCGCTTGATGCCATCACCCGTATGAAATTGCAGGAGGATATACTGCGCATATCCCGCGAGGAGAAAAAGACCATCATATTCGTTACCCACGACATCGAAGAAGCGGTATTCCTCGCTGACAGGATAGTTGTTATGATGGCAGACCCCGGACGCATCAAAAGTATAGTGAAAGTACCTCTAGGCACACACCGCGACAGGACGAACGACGATTTCCTGTATGTGCGCGACAAAATTTTCGAGCTGTTCAACATGAAGGTCGATGACTATATCGAATACAATATCTGATCTGTCCCGATTTGGTCGTTTATCGCTTTCCCCCGCCGCAGACGTGGAAAAGATGACCGCCGACTATCGTTAATACCTGCTGAAAGGCTGTTTGGTGCGGTGTATCAGCAATACACGTCAAAATAGGGAGTCTGATTTTATGAACAAACTCCTACTATTCTAGTAAGATTTGTTACAGCTTATTGAAATTATCATATCACAGTAGTATAATATAGTTAACTTGAAGCCTGTCCGCACAGACAGGCGGCAGAAAAATCTATATCGGGAGTTGTTATTATGAGCAAGCACGAACATGAACATCATCACCATCACGAACATGAGCATGACCACCATCACGAACATGAACATCACCACCATCACGAACATGAGCATGACCACGACCATTCACCTGCGCACATACATTCACACAGAAACATAATCGGCTTTGACGAACACGGCATTCCCACCGTCATACTCAAAGCAAGTCACGGCGAGGGCGAAGAGGGCGACCCGCAGGCGTTCATCAAGGACTACATGAACGCAGTTTCGGAGTACCGCAAGACTTTCCCCACAAAGCAGGACGTTATCGAACAGACCCCCGACCCCGCTGTGCGCGAGATGCTCCTGCGAATGGAACAGCTGGGCATCGACACCGCTTTCGACCGCTTTGACAAGCAGAAGCCCCAGTGTAATTTCGGTCTGGCGGGCATCTGCTGTAAGATATGCAACATGGGTCCCTGCCGCATAACCGCCAAAGCTCCGAAAGGTGTCTGCGGCGCTGATGCCGACCTCATCGTGGCGCGAAATCTTCTGCGCTCGGCGGCGGCAGGTGCGGCACAGCACGGCATGCACGCCCGCGAAGTGATGCTGGCGCTGAAATGGGCGGCTGAGGGCAAACTCGATGTGCCTATACTGGGCGAGCAGAAAATTCGTGCAACAGCAGAAGCATTCGGAATAAAGCAAAAGAACCGTCAGCTGAAAAATGTGGCAAAAGACCTTGCAGATGCACTGCTTGATGACCTTTCGCGCACTGTTCCCGACGAGTACAAGACCATTTCAGCCTGCGCACTGCCCGAAAGACAGCAGGTGTGGAAAGACCTTGACATATTGCCCATAAGCGCATATCACGAAGTATTTGAAGCATACCACAAGTCGGGCTGTGCCACTGACGGCGACTGGCGCTCGGTGATGCAGCAGTTTTTGCGCTGCGGACTGGCTTTCACTTTTTCGGGCGTTGTGGGCGCTTCCATTGCAACTGACAGCCTTTTCGGTGTGGGTGACAGGGTGACTTCAAAAGTCAACATCGGCGCACTGGAAAAGGGCTATGTAAACATAGCAGTCCACGGACATCTGCCATTTCTGGTCAGTCAGATAGTTGAGGCGGGCAAGCGCGAGGACCTGATAGAACTGGCAAAGTCGAAAGGCGCTAAGGGAATACGCTTCTATGGTATATGCTGTTCGGGTCTGTCTGCCATGTACAGATATGCGGGAGTAGTGCCGCTGTCAAATGCGGTATCTGCCGAACTGGTGCTGGGTACAGGCGCACTTGACCTGTGGGTGGCTGATGTGCAGGACGTTTTCCCCTCCATCATGGAAGTTGCACACTGTTTCAAGACCACCGTTGTCACCACCAGCGAGTCTGCAAGACTGCCCGGTGCTGAAAGATACGAATACGACCACCACCATTCTAACATTGCCGAAACAAAGGCACTGGCTGAGAAGATAGTCTGTCGCGCCATTGAGAGTTTTGAGGCGAGAAAGGGCATACCCGTCTACATACCGCCCTATGAAGTCGAAGCTGAGGTGGGCTTCTCGGTGGAGTACATACACAAGCGTTTCGGCAGCATGCAGCCCCTTGCCGATGCCATCAAAGACGGGCGCATTCTCGGCGTTGTCAACATGGTCGGGTGCAACAACCCGAAAGTCCTTTACGAAAAGTGCATAATAGATGTGGCAGATGTCCTGCTGAAAAACAACGTGCTGATAATCTCCAACGGCTGTGCGTCGTTCCCGCTGATGAAGCTGGGCTACTGCGCGATATCGGGCAAGGAAAAAGCGGGTGACACTCTGCGCGAGTTCCTTGAACCCGACCTGCCCCCTGTATGGCATGTGGGCGAGTGCATAGACAACACCCGCTCGACAGGTATTTTCGCAGGCATAGCAAATGCGCTGGGTCACAAGCTGTATGAGATGCCTTTTGCGTTCTCTTCCCCCGAATGGGGCAACGAAAAGGGCATAGATGCCGCGCTGGGCTTCCGCCTGAACGGTATAAGTTCCTACCACTGCGTTGAAGCGCAGATATACGGCTCGAAAAACGTCATAGAGTTCCTGAAATACGGCACACTGGAAACACTCGGTTCGTCTATGAACGTTGACACCGACCCTGTGAAGCTGGGCGAGAAGATAGTTGCTGACATGAAAGCAAAGCGCAAAGCGCTGGGCTGGGACTGAGCGAAATATGATACGATATCCCCCGATGTGTTGTGCATCGGGGGATATTTTGCATGCGGCTCCTGCCTATTCTATCAGTATCAGCAAAAAAAGACCGATGCACTCATGTACATCGGTCTTCATTATATCAGTTTATTTTACAGTTATCTCAAAAGCCCTGTCATTGAGGTTTCTGGTGTCCCACTTGCCGTTTACCTTTGCGCAAACGACCATCTTGTACTTGCCGTTTCTTATTTCGGGTGAGATGTAGGAAGTTTCTTCTGCATCAACAGAACCCATTATCACCCACTTGCCCGAACGGTAAACTGCCACGCCGAACTTCTCTGCGCCCTTTACAGCACTCCACTCCAGCTGTATACGACCATCTCTTACCTGTGCGTTCACTGTGGGAACTTCGGGTGCAGCCGCAACAGTCGCCGCATGGGTAAAGTCTTTGCACCACATGCCGCCGACCTTCGGTATAACAGCCACCTGATACTCCTGACCTGCTTCAAGACCCTTGAGCAGATAAGAAGTGCCGTAGCCCTCAGTGATTATCTGCCACTTGCCCTTTACTATGCTGCATACAGCGTACTTGTCAGCGCCCTCGACAGCATTCCAGTTCAGCTGTACGCACTTGCTGCCTGCGTGGTAGGTAACATCTACAGGTTCAGGCTTGCTTACAGTGACTTCCTTAGTGTCGGTGTAGTTCTTGCCGTCCAGCTTTGCAGTTGCAGTGTAAACTACCTTGCCGTCAGCAGAATAGCTTGGCGCAGTCTTTTTCGCAGTTACCTCAGCATCATCAGTGATGACCTCGCCGCATACCTCACAGGTATACTTGATATCTGCCGTGTTGTCCTCGTTCCAGATAAACTCCGGATCGCTGCCCTTGTGACCTGTCTTCGGCAGTGTCATCTTAAAGATAGTAGTTTCGGTCTTGCACTCAGGATCCTCATAGAATCTGAGTGTCATCAGATCCCACCAGTATTCCATGTTGCCGTCCTTAGTGCAGGTAGGTTCTACAGCTTCAACATGTGACAGAGTATTCTTGGGAACAGTGACCTCAACAGTGTCGGTATACTCCTTGCCCTCAAAGGTCGCGGTTGCAGTATATACTATCTTGCCCTCGTTTAAATAGGTAGCATAAACAGTCTGCTTAGAAGTCACCTTTGCATTGACGGTCTGCTTGTCGTCCTTGTTTTTGCACTCAAAAACAGCCACAGCTTCAGACTTTGCATTGTTCCACTCCCATGTCGGCTCACCATAAACATGTTCAGCCGCAGGTATCACAACATCATCTGCCGAAACTTCCGCATAGCCGCCGTCCTTGAATACATAGTTCTTGCCGTCAGAACCCTTGTAATACTCTATGTTGCCTGCCTTGCCGCATGCGGCTTCAACAGCTTCGACTTTCTCAAAGGTGATGGCAGGAGCATCAGCGGTGCGGGTATCGGTATACTCAACGCCGTCAAGTTCAACAGTGGCAGTGAATACCATTTCGCCGCTTGCAGTCAGCTTTACGCTCACCTTTGCTTCAAGTTCCTTTTTATGCTCTTCATCTCTTTCGCAGGTGAAAGCCGCCTTAGCTGAGTCTGAGCCTGTCCATGTCCACTCAGGTGTGCCCCAGCGGTGACCAAGTGCGGGTATAACAGGGATCTCCTGCCTTTCTTCCTCGATGAACTTATCCTCTTCAACGTGATAGTACTTGCCGTCGATAGCGGTGTAGTACTCCATATTGCCGTCGTTCTCGCAATCGGGTTCTTTTGCGGCGGTCTTCACATAACTCTCATCATAGAGCGAAGCGATGACGAAAGGCGACTTCTCTGTACCCTCACCGCTGACTATCTTCACGCCGTCATAGTTCTTTTTGTCGAACCTGCTGTCGGGCTTGAGGTAGAGGCTGTAAGACTCACCGAAAGCGTCCGTCAGCTTTATATATTTTCTCTCTGTGTTCTCACCGTCGTAAAATTCGGGAGCAGGCAGAGTGAAAGTGCCCGAAACGCTCTGCTTGACATCTTTTATATCTTCTTCAAGATACACCCACTGGTCTTTCAGGGTGATAGTGTCGCCCACGCTGAACTCCTTGCCGACCGCAATGGTGTCATCGGCAGGTCTTACCGACCAGTAGAGAGTCTTTTTGGAAGCCTTGCTTTCCTTAGAAAGATACTTTGCGGGGTCTGCGGTAAATCTGCCGCCCTTGATGGAAAGGGCTTCACTGCCGACCTTGTTCTCCTCACTGAAACCGAACTTGCCTATAACAACACCGCCCGAAATAGTGGTCTTGCCGCCGGGTCTTTCGCAGAAAACTGCAATGTCGTTGCTTTTCAGTGTACCGCCTGTCATCTCGAAGACTGCACCCTCAGCAACGCTTACCGCACCAAACTTGTCGATAGCCTTAGTTGCTTCTACAGTGCCGCCTGCAAAAGTGAAAGATGCTTTCTTATCTGTTGCATCATTTATCACAACAGCGCCGTACTTGCTTTCAGAAGTCACCTTACCGCCGCCGACCGTATCGTTTATGGTCAGTGAGCCTTCAACGATGAACTCTCTTGCAGTTGTCAGCTTACAGCCTTTGAGGTCTATCTCTGCATCTGACTTTATTATGTACTCTTCTGTGAGTTTGATATCCTTGCCTATCGCGAATTTGCCGCCCTTTTCGACAGCCGCTTTGAACTCTTCTTCACTGCTGACAACTACGGTCTTCTTGCTTTCAGCTTCTTTTTCCTTGACATTTTCGGCATTTACTGCGGCATCAGCTGTGCTCTCAGCCGAAGCAGTCAGCCCGAAAAGCGGGAAAGATACGAAGTTTGCAGGAACAGTGCCCGCAACCGTCAGTACAGCCATTACACCCGCTAAGGTGCGCTTTATCATATTGTGTTTCATTATCACTCTCTCCTTTATGAGGTCTTACCGTGTGCGGCAGTGCCGCCAGCGTAAATGTTAATATCGGTTCTTTGATTTGAATATTTTTGTACATCTTACATTATACAGTATAAATGCTGTTTTGTCAAGCAAAAGCCGAAGACTGCGTAAGTCTGTTTTGGGAACATTTTATGACTACAGTTTTCACGGCTCACGATATTTGAGGTACGGCCGACGCAAAGAATGCCTGCTTAGCTGAACGTGGTTATTCCGCTGACACACCACCAAAACGGCGGTTTTACAGAACTTATAGCAATCCAACTTTTTAAATTCACAAAATCCAGTCGCAAAAGCTGGGATTTATGGGTTTTGTGACTGGATTTTGTCTGAATTTTAAGGCGGATTGCTATAAGGCGGTTGGCGTATGGTGCTCAATTATCCTTTTGTTTACAGCATTTTCAGCTGGTGTGCTAAAGGGATAGTCATATAGCTGAAAGACCTCAAAATATCGGCTGTTGAAATGGGCGGTGCATTATGGAAAAAACGCCGTCGGCATGGTCACATATTCAGCAGGCGGTATTTTTGCGATTTCACATTCGGGCTAAAACATGGCATTCGGCTATGATTTTTTTGAATAGTCGGAAATACACAAATCAATTCGGTTTGCAAGAACTAACTTCGTTTATGTTTTTGCGCCGCCGCTATTGACTTAATTCAACATCAGTGATATAATGAACATATGAACAGTGGTTCAAATGTATCTTTTGTGATTGCCTGCTTTTGTTGCGAAATTGCCAACAATGGTTGGTTGAATTGTGAACGACCATGCGATATAATTATAGCAATCCAACTTTTTAAATTCACAAAATCCAGTCGCAAAAGCTGGGATTTATGGGTTTTGTGACTGGATTTTGTCTGAATTTTAAGGCGGATTGCTATAGTATAAGCTAACACGCGGCGTAAAAAAGCATATCACAAAAGAAAGAAAAACGACATAGCGGGAGGAGAATAAAATGTTTCTTGAACTTAGTCAGATAAAGCGCGCTTTCGGTGAGGGCGAAAGCAGGGTGGAGGTGCTGAAAGGCATCGACCTGCAAATTGAAAAGGGCGAATTCTGCGTACTGCTCGGACCATCGGGTTCGGGCAAGTCAACACTGCTGAACATCATCGGCGGCATCGACACTGCCGACAGCGGGTACATCTCCATAAACGGCGAAAAGACCGCCGACATGAACGAAAAAGCGCTGACAAAATACAGGCGCAAGCATCTGGGGTACATTTTCCAGATGTACAACCTGATACCGAACCTGAACATCAAGGAGAATGTTGAGGTCGGCGCATATCTCAGCGATTCACCGCTGGAGGTAGATGAACTGCTGAAAACACTGGGACTTTACGAGCACCGCCACAAACTGCCCAATCAGCTTTCGGGCGGTCAGCAGCAGCGCACCGCCATCGGCAGGGCACTGGTCAAGAACCCTGATATACTTCTTTGTGACGAGCCTACGGGTGCGCTTGATTACAAGACCTCAAAGGAGATACTGGCGCTTATCAATGATGTTCACAACAAGTACGGCACAACTGTGGTCATGGTAACGCACAACGATGCCATCAAAAATATGGCAGACCGTGTGGTCAGCCTGCGCGACGGCATGATACGCAAGAACTATCTCAACGAAACTAAGCTCACTGTTGACGAGCTTGAATGGTAAGGGGGATAAATATGCGTGACCCTCTTAACAAACGGCTTGGCAGACAGCTTCGGGAAGAGCTTGGCAAGTATGTGATAATCTTCCTGTTTTTTGTAATGATGATAGGCGCGGTATCGGGCTTCATAATATCTGACACGGGCATGATAAACGCCTACAACGAGAGCTTTGAAAAGTATAACATCGAAGACGGCAACCTCGAATTCACTCTCGACCCCGACAAGGATACCATAGAAGATATAGAAAAGGACGGCGGCATAAAGCTGTACGAAAACTTCTATAAAGACGAAGAAACTGACAGCTTTGACAGCACACTGCGCATCTACGGCGAGCGTGATGAGATAGACAGGCTTTGCCTGTGGGAGGGCGAATTCCCGTCAGCTGATGACGACATCGCACTTGACAGGCTGTACGCACAGAACCACGACCTGAAAGTGGGCAGCAGCTTTGAAGTTTCGGGCAGGACTCTGAATGTCTGCGGAATAGTGGCATTCACCGACTATTCGGCGCTGTACGAAAGCCCATCAGACCTGATGTTCGACAATGACATGTTCGGCGTGGGCGCTGTGACAGATTCAGGATTTGATTCCTTCAATGATGACCACCTGCATTACAATTATTCGTGGCTGTACGACAAGTCGCCCGATGGCGATGTGCAGGCGCAGGAGATGTCGGAAGAACTGATGAAGACCGTTGCCGAAAAAGCGATGCTGCAAAACTTCATACCCGCCTATTCAAATCAGGCGATACACTTCGCGGGCAACGACCTGCACAACGACCGCACAAGCATTCTGGTCTTTCTGTACATCACTATGGTGATACTGGCATTCATCTTTGTGGTGACGACAGAAAGCACCATCGCTAAGGAAGCCGCAGTCATCGGCACGCTGAGGGCTTCGGGCTACACGCGCGGCGAGATAGTAAGGCACTACATGAAGCTTCCCATGTATACGCTGACGGCGGGCGCGATAGTCGGCAATATCGTGGGCTACACGCTTATGGAGAAGTACATGGCGGCGGCATATCTTGGAAGCTACAGCCTGACCACCTACTCGGTCAGCTTTAGTGCGGACGCTTTTGTGCTGACAACGCTGATACCCTTTGTGATAATGTTCGTGATAAACCTTGCGGCGCTGACACGCAAGCTGACGCTTTCACCGCTGAAATTCCTGCGCCGCGACCTTACGCGCGGTCAGAAGAAAAAGGCTTTCCGCCTGAATACCAAAATAGGCATAATGACACGTTTCAGGCTGAGGATATTCTTCCAGAACATTTCGGGCTATATCGTGATAATCTTCGGCATAATACTTGGCTATTCGATACTGTTCTTCGGGCTTATGTTTGAGCCGATGCTGGATAATTTCAAGGAAGAAACTGTAAACAACATGATAGCTGACAGCATATATGTACTGCGAATGCCCGCCGAAACAGATGCCGCATCTGCCGAAAAAGCGGCTATGACATCGCTTGAGACCACTTTTGAGAAATATAAGGCTGAGGATGTTTCGGTCTACGGAATATCCGAAAACAGCAGATATGTGAAGATAGACCACAATGGCGGCGTGACCATCTCCACCGCATTCATGAACAAGTACGGTCTTAAAAAGGGCGACAGCATCACCCTGACCGAGAAGTACGGCGAAAAGGATTACGAGTTCGAGATAACGGGCTTCTACGACTACCCTTCTACCATCGCGGTATTCATGGATATAGATGACTTCTGCGAAACTTTCGATATGGACGAGGGATATTTCAACATATACTTTGCCGACGAGAAGATAGAGGACATCGACGAAAAGCTGATAATGAGCAAAATAACCGAAGACGACCTGACAAAGACTTCAAGACAGATGACCAGGTCGATGAGCGGCATAATGACAGTATTCAAGTGGTTCGGCGTTGTCATGTTCGTAATGGTCATTTACCTGCTGGCAAAGCTGATAATCGACAAGAACGCGCAGTCCATCTCCATGACGAAGATACTGGGTTACTCCAACCGCGAGATAAACGGGCTTTACGTACACACCACCACCATAGTTGCACTGCTTTCGATGCTGGTGACACTGCCGCTGGTAGATTTCCTTATCGGCGCTATATTCAAGATGGTGTTTATGAGTTATTCGGGCTATTTTGCCTATGAAACAGACCTGACCGTAATGGTGAAATGTTTTATCACAGGCGTTATATCCTATTCGCTGGTGGCATTCGTACTCAATCGCGGCGTAAAGAAGATACCTCTTGCGGAAGCGCTGAAAAATGCGGAATAAATACAGTCAGCACTCACTGACGCTAAAATAGTTCGGGCACCTCTGCTTTATTGCGGAGGTGCCTTTTGTCATACCTAACC
>NZ_ADKM02000092.1 GCF_000178155.2 Hominimerdicola alba 8 | reverse complement strand
TTGCGCCAACGTATGTGTAGCTGTCGAGCGACCAGTATTCGCCGTAAGTTTCGTCCTTGACAGTCAGCTTGCTGATAAGAGTGCTCTTAAGGTCTTCGCGGGGTGTGGGTGCGGCAAAAGCTGTATAGCCCATAACTGAGCCAATCATGCCGTTTGTGCCAAGTGTAAGCGATGAACCTGACTTGATATCGATGGAATAAATATCGAAAGGCTTTTCGCCCTCGCCATCGGTCACGCCCAGAATATAGCCTGTCTTTGTGAAACTGCCCAGCCATGCGGGAAGTGTCACATTTCTCTGGTCCATAGCCACATAAACGGTGATATCCTTAGCGGCAGTCAGTACTGCAAGGTCAGCATCGGTCTTTTTGGAGTCGCATGCTGTCACGATATGGTCTGCGCCTGCCAGTATATCGGGCAGTGTAGTGATGGTGAAATCGCGGTCACCGAAAGCCTTTGCGCCCACAGCTGTATTCTCAGCCAGCGACCAGTAAGAACCGTAAGTGCTGTCCTTTACCGAAAGACTGCTGATAAGCGATGTGCTGAGCACAGCGGGGGTAGTAGTACCCGATGAAGATGAAGCCGAACCGTTTATGAAAGCGGGTGTCCAGTTGTTCATGTAGTTTTTCAGCTTTATGTTAGCCGCATCGCTGTCAGATATGATGTGACCCTTTCTCTTTGAGAGGTCAACAGCTGTGCCGTTAGCCAGCTTAGTGCCGTTCTCCTTGAAGCCGTCAACGGTTTCGGGCTGAACGCCGCTCATCGAATACCAGCCTGCCGCATTTATCATACTGCTGTTCTGCAATGTGGTATTTATGAACATTACTTTTGCGGTCTGCGCCCAAGGTCTGCCAAGATAGCCCGCAGTTACGGTGAGGTCGGGGTTAGCAGTCACTTTGCAGTCGGAGAAGAGGTAGCCTGTATAGGAGTCGCCCTGTTCCCTTGCGGCAGTGATATAGCCGCCTGTCGAACCTGAACTGTAGCCCTTCCAGCGGAGTTCGCACTGGTCGAACACAGCGTTGCTTCCGCCGAAGATGTAGTCGGTCTGACCCTCTATAAGGCAGTGCTTGTAGTACTGGGGCGAACCGCCTGTGTAAAGTGTATCCTGACTGCTGTAGAATTTGCAGTTGAGGAACTCACAGTAAGCCGCATCAGCCGAGAAAGCCGCCGCTCTCTCAGTGTATGACTTTGACTGAACGTCAACACCGCTCTTGCGGGCAACGGTCAGTGTTTCGTTGGTGCATTCAACGCCGTCAGCTATCTCTTCGCTGGTGATATAGCGGTTGAACGAGTTCTCGAAAACTATGTTCTCAGCCTGAAAATATGTTGCCTTAGGCCAAAGCTGTACAGTTGCGCCCCAGCGGTAGTTGGCAACATTCTTGCCGCTCTTCGACTTTGCCAGCGAACTGTCATAGTAGCCCTTTGAATTGGCACTGTAGTACTTGTAGCCGATACCGTAGTACCATGTCAGCAGTACATCGCCCTTTGAAGGCTCGTCATTGACGAACTTGATGTAGGGGGTCTGCACCACCACCTGCTGGCGGTATGTGCCCGGTGCGATGTGTATCGTGACCCTCTGTGACTCACTGGTCGGGTTGATGGAAGCCGCCTTGTCAACGGCTGCCTGTACGGTGGAGTAGCTATTGCTCTTGCCCGAATAGCCGACATAAAGGTCGGTAGTCGCCGCGTAAGCAGTCCCCACAGGGAAGACCACCAGCACAGTCAGCACCAATGCAAGGGCAGAGATAACAGACACCATACGCTGAGATAAACTCAATGTTCTGTGTTGCATATTTACACTCCTTTTCCCTGTATGATTTGTACATACAGATTATAATATTATGATTTGCATTATACCACATTATATCCGAAATGTAAATTCAAAAAACAGTCATCACTAGAATTTTGGCGTAATAAACTTCATTTGTTAATGTCACTTGTGTATTATGCTGTCATTTTTGTGAATGATATTTGTATGTACAACTGCGTCATTTTATTAGAATGCCCAATACAAAAATATCCCCCGACAGCGGATATACCGTATCGGGGGAAAACTTATCTCAGTTCACCGTGTTTTTCATAGTCTGCCACGCGGACAGCCTTGTTCTTTTCGTCAACGAATACGACTTTCGGTGAGAAGCACTTCAACTCTTCGGGGGTCATATCAGCATATGACATGATTATTACAGGGTCACCTACCTGACCTGCCCTTGCAGCTGCACCGTTCAGGCATATCATACCGCTGCCGCGTTCACCTGCTATAACATATGTTTCTATGCGGCTGCCGCTGTTGACATTGACGATATGCACATGTTCATACTCATACAGACCCGCTGCATCTATCAGGTCTTCATCTATTGTGACACTGCCCACATAATTAAGTTCAGCCTGTGTTATGACAGCGCGGTGTATCTTGCTTTTAAGGATAGATAATCTCATGCTGCCTCCTTAAATATCTTCGGTGAAGAAATTGTCTATCAGGCGGGTACTGCCGATATATACCGCTATGGCACAAAGCGCAGGGCGGTCGATGACAGGTATCTGCTGCATTGTGGCAAGGTCAACTATCTTGACATAGTCTATCTTGGCAAGTGGTTCGGCGCTGATATGGCGCTTCATGGCATCGGTTATGGCGGCGCAGTCGTTCTCACCGTTTCTGACCATGCCGATACCTATATTTATAGCCTGTGACAGCACCAGTGCTGCCTTTCTTTCCTCAGCATTCAGGTAGGTATTGCGCGAACTTTTCGCAAGACCGTCTTCTTCGCGCACTATCGGGCAGCCGATTATCTCGATATCCATATTCAGGTCATCGACCATATGTCTGATGACTGCAAGCTGCTGGGCATCTTTTTTGCCGAAATATGCCCTGTCAGGCTGAACTATGTTGAACAGCTTCGACACAACAGTGCAAACGCCCCTGAAATGCACAGGGCGGCTAAGCCCGCAGAGTTCCTTTGTCAGCACATCCATATCAACAAAGGAGGAAAATCCTTCGTGATACATCTCGCTCGGTTCGGGATTGAATATGATATCGCCGCCGTGTTCTTCCACCAGTGCCGCATCACGTTCGATATCGCGCGGGTAACTTTCAAGGTCTTCGGTTGGACCAAACTGCATCGGGTTCACAAAATCAGATACCACCGTCCTGTCATTGTCACGGTGAGAAGCATCTATAAGGCTTGCATGACCCTCATGCAGATACCCCATAGTCGGCACAAGACCCACGCTTAGCCCCTGTGACTTCCATTCCTTTACCTGTCTGCGTACTTCATCTATAGTCTTTACTATCTTCATTTTACTCATACTCCTTTGCTATGGCTGATATCACATCTTCATCTATCGCATATGTGTGTTCTTCTGACGGGAAACTGCCGTCCTTTACCGCTGTGATATAGTCAGAAACGCCCTGACGCATCACTTCGCCCACATCTGCAAATTTTTTGACGAATTTCGGAGTATGACCGACGGTAAGCCCCAGCATATCCTGATAAACAAGCACCTGACCGTCACAGCCGCTTCCCGCGCCGATGCCGATGGTCGGTATGACCAGCTTTTTGGTTATTATTTCAGCCAGCTTTGCGGGTATGCCCTCCAGCGTGACCGCGCATGCGCCTGCCTGCTGTATCTTTACAGCATCTTCAATGAGTTTTCTTGCGTTGTCAAGGCTTTTGCCCTGAACCTTGAACCCGCCGAATACATTGACTGACTGCGGTGTAAGTCCCAGATGTGCCACAACGGGTATCGAAGCATTTACGATGGCACTTATCTGCCCGCAGACCTCAGCGCCGCCTTCCAGCTTTACAGCATTTGCGCCGCCCTCCTTTATAAGCCTGCCTGCATTGCGCACCGCATCTTCTGTGCTGACCTGATATGACATAAACGGCATATCGGCTACCACAAAAGCGTTATTTGCACCTCTCGCAACGGCGCGGGTGTGATGTATCATGTCCTCCATAGTGACAGCGAGGGTGTCATCATACCCAAGCATCGTCATACCGAGCGAATCCCCGACCAGTATGGAATTCACACCGCACTCGTCAAAGATGCGTGCAGTCGTGTAGTCATAAGCGGTAAGCATCGTTATCCTGTCGCCCGATTGCTTCTGCTTAAGCAAGGTCAAAACTGTGTTTTTCATAAGCATGTACTCCTTTTTATTATGTTACCTTTCCGACTTGTTCGGATAAGATACATGTACAGGGCAGTCCTGCATTTTACATTATAATATTATATCACAGGATATCTTACTTTTCAAGTGACAGCATGCCGAATTTACACACTTTTGCATGGCTGTCACACATATCTTTGAACATACTTTCAGTCAGAAATTAGATGATGTGCCGTCAGGATCGCCTCGAATTAAAATATTTACCATTTTTTAGGTTAATGTAAACTTAAAAATATTTGAAAATGAATATTGACAAACGTTTCGGTATGCTGTATAATAATGCTGTTGCGAAATATCGCTGAAGAGTAAAAATACGTTCGTTAAGTGTTGGCTGAACGGGGAGTTGTCAGTCAGACGAAAAGCGTGTGCTTTTAGCATCGGCTTGCGGTTCGTATTTTGCATCCCGCTTCATAGGGCAAAATAAAAGACATCACGCCTTCTTTTCTGTCGTATGAGTGAGGAAAAGGAGGATTTTTTTATGAACACAAACAATTCAACAGCAATCGAGCCGAACATAAAATTATTCGGCTCAACAAAGGTACTGGCGGCGGCATCTATCTTCGTGGCACTCAGCATAGTGCTGGGCAAGTTCTGCGCCATCAACATCGGTGACAGCATACGCATCGGATTCGGCGGTCTGCCTATACAGATGGCAGGCATGTTCTTCGGACCTGTCATCGGCGGGGCGGTAGGTCTTGTGGCTGACTTGGTGGGCTGTCTGCTGAGGGGCTATTCCATCAACCCCATCATCACTGTGGGTTCGACCTGTATCGGTCTTGTATCGGGTCTTATGTTCCACAATGTACTTAAAGGCATAAAGCCTGTTATACCGAAGATAGCCATATCTGCCGTATGTGCACACATCGTTGGTTCGATGATAATAACTTCTTTCGGACTTTATGTGTACTACCACACACCGATGCAGACCCTCTTCATGCGCGTACCGATATATCTTATCACTTCGGCGGCTGAAACTGTCATAATATCGGCGCTTATGTCCAGCAAGGCATTCATGCGCGAACTTGAAAAGGTGAGAAGATGACATACACCGAAGCGCTCGACTACCTGAAACTTGCTTCCGAAAGGGGCAGTAAGCTGGGGCTTGAACGTGTGGAAGCACTGATGGGACTGCTGGGTGACCCGCAGGAAAAAGTGAAAGTGATACACGTTTCGGGCACAAACGGTAAAGGCTCTTTCGGGGCGATGCTGACATCTGTACTGTGCAGTGCGGGCTATAAAACAGGCGGATTTTCTTCGCCTGCCATAACTGCCGTTACCGACAGTTACCGCATCGGCTGTAAAGAGATAACAGAGCAGAGATTTGCCGATATCATCACAAAAGCCGCTCCCCTGTGTGAAAGCATGGACGACAAGCCCACCGAATTTGAGGTGCTGGCGGCGGCGGCATATCTTCTGTTTGATGAGGAAAAGTGTGATATCGCAGTAGTCGAGTGCGGTATGGGCGGTGATACCGATGCCACAAATGTTATGACCGCTCCCATGCTTTCAGTGATAACCAATGTTCAGTCAGACCACTGCGGTTTTCTGGGAAGCACGATCGCTGAGATAGCCTCACACAAGGCAGGCATAATCAAACAGGGTCGCCCCGCATATTTCGGCGGTGACAGTGAGGAAGCACTCAATGTCATAAAAACAAGGGCGGCTGAGATGTCTGCACCGCTGACTTTGAAGGATCTCTCCCCCGTTTCAGATGTTCGGTATTCTCTTGACGGCATAAGCCTTACGTGGAAAGGTCTGCCGCTGAACACTCCCCTGTGCGGCTCTTACCAGCTTGACAATATCGTAAATGTGCTGACATGTGTTGATATCCTGAGAGATATTGGCTTTGATATAAGCGATGATGCGCTGAAAAAGGGTCTTGCAGAAGCAAAGTGGCATGGCAGGTTCGAAATACTCCGCCGTGAGCCGTATGTTATATTTGACGGCGCACATAATCCCGACGGCATACGCTTTGCGGCTGATACTATATCCCGCTATTTCGATAAAAAAGCGGCGATACTTATCGGCGTTATGGCAGACAAGGAATACAGCCTGTATGCCGACATGCTGGGCTGTTACATCGACAAGGCATTCACCGTAAGACCCGATAACCCCCGCGCCCTTGACAGCGGAAAGCTGGCTGAAGTCTTCAACGGAAAAGGCATAGAAGCCGAGAGTTTTGAAGTACTTGCAGATGGTGTGCGCAAAGCATATTCTTACGCAAAAGAAAAGGATATCCCGCTGATAGCATTAGGCTCGCTGTATATGTACCGCGAGTTCACAGCGGCGCTGGAGAATTGCTAGATCGTGCTATACGGGCATATACCACAAGCTGTGTCAGCGTTTTGCGCCGCACAGCTTTTTTCTTATGCAGACAAAAAAGCCCGCCCTCCCGAATGTCAGAGAGGACGGGCTTTATCTATAGCAATCCAACTTTTTAAATTCACAAAATCCAGTCGCAAAAGCTGGGATCTATGGGTTTTGTGACTGGATTTTGTCTGAATTTTGAGGCGGATTGCTATATATGCCTGCTGCGGTATGGTTAACGTACTTGTGTGGGATATATCATTGGGTGTATGCAGTCAGGCTTAACTTGAACGCTTGTTTATTCTGCCACGCAGATAACATAGCAGCCGTCAGGCTGTGAGTAGTTTACACTTACGACCTCGCCCGATGCGAAACGCTTGCTGGGTATATACTTTATCATATAGCTTTTGCCCAGATAGTTCACCCACTGTTCAGCGGCTTCGGGTGTGCCGCCCTTGAATGTGTTCAGAACATAGTTCATCACGCCATCATAGTCTTTAATCTCATATTCTTCTTTCAGAGTGGGCACATAGTATGCCACATTATGATACATCGATTCATATTCATCATATCTGTATGTATTTTCTGCGTGTTTCCACAATGCACCATCTTCCAACTCCATGTAATATGCAAGCAGCAGCTTCTCGCCCACATTGTAGAGATCGGTATTGTCTGCCTCATCGATAGTTTCAGCGTAAGTGCCTGCAAATTCATCATCGTATTCAGATATCCTTCTGCCGATAGGTATGATAACTACCATATCGCCGCTTGCCGCATCGTATTCTCTGAGCTGTGAAAGGTATGGCACCAGTTCACTGCCCTTGAAGCATCTGCCGTCAAGTCTTACAGTGCATCTGAAATATAGTCTGCCCACGTTTTCAATTTCATCTTCGGTGTACTCGCTCAGCGGCTTGAATTCATCGGTGCGTGTCCTGCCGTATATCTCCTTAGAAGTCACTGTGCCTTCGCAGATGAAAGCAGCTTCATCTACCTCCCGCCTTGCATCATCATTTATATAGTTATCCTCATCAAGGCTGTAGTCGATATCAGCGGTGCTGTCTGCCTGCTGACTGTCAGCAGATGGATCGGTGGTGTCAGCCTTTGACGAACTGTCTGCCGCCGCTGTGCTGTCATTTACAGTGCTGACGGGGGTGCTGTTATCCGAATTTGTACCGGTGTCTGTCTTTTTAGCACTGTCATCTTTGAGCACTACAACGTTGCTGTTGTCTGCCTTTTCTGCGGCTGATGTAGTCTTGCCGCTGTCATTTTTCTTCTCCTGTTTCTTCTCCGCGCTCTTCTCCGATGTGCTGTCGTCTGCATCGGGGGCAGTTTCGTTATCTTCTTCATTCACCTCTGACGAAGTATCTTCATCGGAAGAAGTTACAACCGTTGACCTCACCTTGTCGGGTCTTGACGAAACTTCCCTGTCGTCCGATGCTCTCAGTCTGTGCATAACGAATGTGCTGCTGCCCAGCATAACGAGTGCGCACGCCGCTGCTATTATTCCTTTGCTGTTTCTGATGATCGCTGTACTGTTTGTCATGATATTTTTCTCCTTGTTCTCTCTTTCTCTGATGATTCTCTCGTCCGAACGTTCGCCGCCGTTTTCCGCCGCAAGAACGTTCTCTAGTATCCTGTTCTTAGTATCTTTATAATACTTTTGAGCTACGTCGGAATAACGCATGGCTCCTGTCCTCCTTTACTGTTTTTTTCAGCTTTTTCAGCATTCTGTACATCTTTGTCTTTACTGTTGACTCCTCCATATCAAGCACTGATGCCGTTTCTCTCAGCGTCAGCCCTTGACCGAAATGCAGCATGAAGATGTTGAAAGCTGTGATGTCCGACCTTTTGAGTACTGCCATCACTTCTTCATAAGCTGTGCATTCGGTCTTTTCCAGTGCAGTCAGCGCATCGTCATCGGGGATATCATAGTGATCATCTATGTTCTCGACGGTTATCTTGTTGCGCCTTACCGCATCTGAGCCGTAATGATCCGACAGATCATTTTTGGCTATCCTCAGAAGATAGTGCTTCGGGTTGAGCACCGTTGCGCCGCTCAGCATTTTTCTGTAAAATGTTAAGTAGACGTTCTGTATCAGATCCTCTGCATTCTCGCGCGTGTCCGCTTTGGACATGATATAACGGTATATGTAGTCATAAGTGTCATCATAGATCTTCTGAAACTGCAATGTCACATCTTTTTTGCTCAATGCCTCACACCTCCTTCCGTGTGGGGGGCTTTCTTGCCCCTTCCGTAATAATAGACCCCTGCGGCTAAAATTTAGTTTCACTTTTTTTGGGGAGATCTTGCAAGTTTTTTACAGTTTAAACGATCAGCCATTGATGTATGCAGTCAGGCTTAACTTGAACGCTTGTTTATTCTGCCACGTAGATAACATAGCAGCCGTCAGGCTGTGAGTAGTTTACACTTACGACCTCGCCCGATGCGAAACGCATGCTGGGTATATATTTTATCGTATAGCTTTCGCCCAGATAGTTCACCCACTGTTCAGCGGCTTCGGGTGTGCCGCCTTTGAATGTATTGAGTATATAGTTGGTAATGCCTCCACGTATGTCTACATCATAATCACCAATAGATAAATAGTAAGAACAATAGTGATACATCTTATCAATGAAATCATATTTGAACAGAACCTGTTCATCACGTAACCTGCCATCGATATATGCACGCCCGTAACGTTCGATCAATACTTTATCGCCTATATTGAAGATATCGGGTGATCCATTTTTGATATAAGTTAAGTAATAATCTGTAGAGATACCATTGTTGATGTAGATCTCTTCGTCTGCCGGAACAGCTAATGACATTTCATCTTCGATACCCGTATTCATAGCATAGAAGGGCTTCATATCTTCACCCTTCAGGCATATACCATCGAGCTTTACGTCAAATCTTATATACAGACTTCTCACTTTTTCAAACTCTTCGGGAGCATATTCGCTCAACGGCTTGTATTCACCGTCTACTGAATCACCGTAGATTTCCTTTGAGAACACCGTACCCTCGCACAAGAAGAAATCTCTGTCGATCTGCCTATAAAGATCTTCATTAACATAGCTGTCCTCGTCCAATGAGTAGTCAATATCAGCGGTGCTGTCTGCCTGCTGACTGTCAGCAGATGGATCGGTGATGTCTGCCTTTGACGAACTGTCTGCCGACGCTGTGCTGTCATTTACAGTGCTGACGGGAGTACTGTTATCCGAATTTGTACCGTTGTCTGTCTTTTTAGCACTGTCATCTTTGAGCACTACAACGTTGCTGTTGTCTGCCTTTTCTGCGGCTGATGTAGTCTCGCCGCTGTCATTTTTCTTCTCCTGTTTCTTCTCCGCGCTCTTCTCCGATGTGCTGTCGTCTGCATCGGGGGCAGTTTCGTTATCTTCTTCATTCACCTCTGACGAAGTATCTTCATCGGAAGAAGTTACAACCGTTGACCTCACCTTGTCGGGTCTTGACGAAACTTCCCTGTCGTCCGATGCTCTCAGTCTGTGCATAACGAATGTGCTGCTGCCCAGCATAACGAGTGCGCACGCCGCTGCTATTATTCCTTTGCTGTTTCTGATGATCGCTGTACTGTTTGTCATGATATTTTTCTCCTTGCTTTCTCTTTCTCCGATGATTCTCCCGTCCGAACGTTCGCCGCCGTTTTCCGCCGCAAGAACGTTCTCTAATATCCTGTTCTTAGTATCTTTATAATACTTTTGAGCTACGTCGGAATAACGCATGGCTCCTGTCCTCCTTTACTGTTTTTTTCAGCTTTTTCAGCATTCTGTACATCTTTGTCTTTACTGTTGACTCCTCCATCTCAAGCACTGATGCCGTTTCTCTCAGCGTCAGCCCTTGACCGAAATGCAGCATGAAGATGTTGAAAGCTGTGATGTCCGACCTTTTGAGTACTGCCATCACTTCTTCATAAGCTGTACACTCGGTCTTTTCCAGTGCAGTCAGCGCATCGTCGTCGGGGATATCATAGTGATCATCTATGTTCTCGATAGTTATCTTGCTGCGCCTTACCGCATCTGAGCCGTAATGATCAGAAAGATCATTTTTGGCTATCCTCAGAAGATAGTGCTTTGGGTTGAGCACCGTTGCGCCGCTCAGCATTTTTCTGTAAAATGTTAAGTAGACGTTCTGTATCAGATCCTCTGCATTCTCGCGCGTGTCCGCTTTGGACATGATATAACGGTATATGTAGTCATAAGTGTCATCATAGATCTTCTGAAACTGCAATGTCACATCTTTTTTGCTCAATGCCTCACACCTCCTTCCGTGTGGGGGGCTTTCTTGCCCCTTCCGTAATAATAGACCCCTGCGGCTAAAATTTAGTTTCACTTTTTTTCGATATCCTGCAAGTTTTTTATTCTTCTACAGTTTAAACGATAAAGCGCCTGACACTGCGGTGCTTTTTAGTCAGACAGCACAGTTTGTCCCTCTGCTGTCTTATGAACGTTTTGTTTTTATCCATGACCGACATCTCAATTTATCAGCGGTGCTACTATTTTAGCAGATCTTTCCTAAAAAAGCAACCGTCTTTCAGCACTGAGGATATCTGCATAAAAAAGAAAGAACGGCTCAGCGTCCGTTCTTTCTTGAAAGGAAATTATGGGTAAAACTGCATTACATAACAGTTACGGTAACTGCGTTTTTGATAGCGTTCGCAACATCCCATGTGCCGTTTACCTTTGCGGCTACTGCAACCTTGTAGGATTTGCCGGGTGTAAGGTTCTTGGGAGTTGTATAGGTAGTTGTGGAAGAAGATATCGACTGAGTCTGTATCCTCCACTTGCCTGCCAGATATACAGCTATGCCGTAATTCTGTGCATTTTCCACTGCGTCCCATGTAAATCTTATCTGGTGATACTGCGAATTGTAGCTTACCTGTACAGATTCGGGATAAGTCTTGCCGCTTGGCTGGGGCTGAGGGTCCTGCTGTTTCTCAGGTCCCAGTATGCCTGTACCTGCAACTGCACCGATGACTTCATCTATATAGAATGAAGTGGAAGCGTTGTCAGTTTCAACATATATCTGTAAGTTGGAAGCGCCTTCGGGTATCTTGTAGTTGGTGTTTGCCAGCTGTACCCACTCACCCTTAGTAACAGTTTCGGAAGCTATCTTGTCATAGTGAGTAACACCGTCAGAACCGTCATACTGGAGAGTCAGGTGGAACTTGTCGGTAGGATCGCCGTTCAGGTAGGAAACGATAGCGCTGAAGCTGTACTCCGTGCCTGCCTTGAATGCGCGGCTGTCCAGCTGATAGGAAGCGCCGTTCCATGCGCTCTCTCTGCCGGATACATACAGCGAATTGCTGCCTACGAATGCAGTCGCGTTGCTGGAAGCTATGCTTGCCGGACCTCTTGCAGAGAAGCCGCTTGTATCGCCCTCAAAACCGCACTGGAAGTACCAGCCGTACTTGTTGGGTTCGATAGGCTTAACAGGAGTCTCGCCGTTGTAGTTAGAGCCGTCGCCCCACTTTTCCTTTGGGATTATCGAAGTTACATAGTTGTAAGCGGTCTTGGGCTGGTTGTTGCCGTTGTACAGCAGAGGATAGTTGGGCTGACCATTGTTATTGGTACCTACCCACGAGTTGTTGTCGTTGGGACCCCAGACCTGTACCAGAGTTACCTTGCCCTTGTACTTGCCGCTGGTGTTTACATCAACGCAGTGCTGGAATATAGCCTTGTACTTCTCAGCCTGCTGCTGGTCAGTAAACTTGCCGCCGTCGCGGGAGATATCAAGTTCGGTCACCTGTACATCGATGCCCAGACTCAGATAGTCATCCATAGCCGCCAGATAGGAAGAGGTGCTGCCCCAGTCCCACTGACCTGTGCTGCAATCAATATGCGACTGCATGCCCATGCCGTCCAGCAGACCCTTGTTGTGCAGAGGGATAAGGATAGTGTTCTTTATGCACTCCTTCTTATCGGAAGCGAACTCATTGTAGTCGTTGTAATAAAGTTTGCAGGTAGAGGGAGCATATCTTCTTGCATAAGTGAAAGCCTTCTCAACGAAAGAGTTGTTGCCGTAAACTCTTACCCATGCGGAAGAACCGTTCTGACCGTTAGTGCCGTTGGTAGGGCGCAGACCGCCGCTCTTTGCAGTGCCGTCATAGATGACCTCGTTGCAGACATCGTATGCGTACAGGTTTACAGACGGGTACTGTGTAGCGTAAGCGTTGAACATGTTCTTGATATAGCTTTCCATACGCTTATCCATCACAGATGATGATACATAGCCGCCGTTGTCGCTGAAATTCGACTTAAAGAACCACTCAGGGGTCTGGCTGTGCCATACGAATGTGTGACCTCTGAAAGCGATATTGTTCTTTGCACAGAAATCAAGTATAGCCGCACAGCTGTTGAGAGTTACCTTTACGTTGCTGTCGCTGGAACCGTTCTGCACGATAGTCGCATAAGGCTTTGTTTCATTCTCGCACTCCACTGCGTTGTGGTCTTTGAGGATTATGCCCTGAATAGCCGAATTTCTGATAGTGTTGCCGTTGAAGATGTTGCCCACACGGAAGTAGTCAGCGAACTCGTCCTTAAGACCTTTTTCATACGAAGCCGCTTTTGCCACAGCCGCCGACTTCTCGGCAGTTACCCTGACATCATCGAACACGAAATCATCTGTCAGGTCATTGGTAAGGGTCAGTTCATACTCGTAGGTATCATCAGGTGCCTTGTAGTCAGCCGAAAGTTCTGCCCACTTGCCGCCCTTTACTTTCTGTTCTGCAAGGGTGACAACAGTTTCCTCTTCGGTCTTTTCATCTATGTACTTAAGGGTCAGCGTAAAAGTGGTATCCTTCTCACTGAACACCTGCATCGAATAATCATACTTTATGCCGCCTGAAAGGTACAGACCCTTTGAAGAAGCCGCGCCGTCCTCAGCTGAGGTACGTCCTGTTACCTTCATGCCGCGTGTAGCATCAAAACCTGCGCCTGCATCGGCGGTAAGTTCGATGGAAGTATCGGTACCATGCCAGCCGTCATAGTTCAGTTCAAAACTGTCATAAACGACCTCCTGTGCGCTTACAGGTGCGGCAAGCTGCGGTACTGCTGTTGCAAGACAGCTGAGCGCCATCAGCATAGCCAGCAATTTCTTATGCTTTTTCATGTTCAAACATCTCCTTAAAATATCATTTTACCGTTGAAAACTAACTAACAAAAACAACATATAGTTATTTTTTCTAACTATATTTTACAACAACAGAATATACATTTCAACCCAAAAATTGCAGATTTGGTGGAAAAACTGCATATTTTTTGCGATTATTTGCTTTAGGAAGCCATTTAAAAAGAAAAAATGCAGAGCCGCCGCCGCTCTGCATCTGAAAAAATATCAAGTTTTGGTCTTGTACAGCCGCCTCATATCTTTATCCTTATGATAAGCCTGCTGTCGGCAAGTTCGGCGGAGATACTGCCGTTCATCTGCTCGATGAAAGTCCTTGCTATGGACAGACCAAGACCTGTGGAATTTCTTGCCGCCTGCACCGTATAAAAACGGTCAAACAGCCGTTCCACCTGAACTTTCGTCAGGTCGGCGGCTGTATTTGAAAATATTATCTCTCCCTCAGCGGAAAGGCTTATGAAAAGATCTCCCCCGCTGTATTTCAGGGCATTGTTCATAAGGTTGTTGAATGTCCTTGCAAGGGCGTTTTTGTTGACTTTCCTTATGACCTTTTCCTCGCAGAGTTCTATCTCAGGTGTTATGCCTTTTTCGGAGAGCGCCGCGTAGTAGCCCATTATGCAGTCTTCAAGCACCTGATTTACCGACAGCTCCTCAATTTCGGCATCAGCATCGGAAGAGAGTATGACAGAATAGCGGAAAAGTTCCTCTGTCAGCTGTTTCATAAGTTCCGCCCTGCCCCCGATTATATCCAGATACTTTTCCATCTGTTCCGACTTTTCTTCCTTTTTCATAACTTCCAGATACCCGCATATAGCGGTAAGAGGTGTACGCAGGTCGTGGGAGATATTGGTTATTGCGGCTTTAAGCTCCGCGTCGCCGCTGACATATCGGTTATGTTCTGCCCGCAGTTTTTTTAGCTGAGTGTTTATACTGCCCGCCAGTTCACGCATGTCCCTGTCGGCTGAATGTATGGATATGACGGTATTCGTATCAGTTTCCAGCTTTTCAGCGAACTGCCTTTTTATCGACCTTGCGGCAGTTTTCAGAGATATTATCTTGATGACCAGCGCCGCTGTTATCACAGCAAACAGAACATATACCATACGCAGTACTCCTTTTTTATCTAATATGACTATCCCTTTAGCACACCACCCAAAAACACCTTTAAAACAAGGAAAGATAAACGCCAACTATATTCAGTTCCCGATATAACATAGTTTATTTTGGTGTGTCAGCGGGATAACCACATTATCTAATATCCTTTTTCTCCATCAGATGCAGACCTGCGGCAGTGATGATGACTGCCGATACCGCCGATATGACTATCTGTACAGGGGCGGTGAATGCTATACTCGTATCACCGATCAGCGACATCGAAAGCCACTGACCATAAGGGATAACATTTATCAAAGCCCTCAGCACCGCGCCGATGCCGTCGCCCGTCATGCCCATGATCGCCTGCATCAATATAACTGCCATGAACGATGCCTGAAATGACATTATCGCAACAGCGGCTGAAAGGACTTCCTTTTCAATATTCATGCTGACAAGCACCAGAACAGAAAGGTTCGCAATATCATAGAAAACTGTTCTAACGATGCACGAAGCTATCTCACTGCCGTCGGGAAGGACATGTGCCCCCAGCAGTGCCGCCGCTGCCCACACTGCGATCATTATGAGCATGCCCAGCGCCACAGCACCGAAAGATGCAAAGTATATCTCCCGCCTTGTCCTGCCGCATATCAGCTTATTGCGTATAGCACCGCCGAAATATTCAGCACCGAGAAATACCGCCGTGAACAGCGAGAAGAATGCAGGTATGCCAAGACTTGCCAGCTTTGCACATTCAAGATCGTTATTGATATTGTGGAGCGGCAGTATCTCAGCACCGTTTGCCGAGATAAAATATGTTATGATAAATGCCGCCGCCAGACCGAATATATATAATTTATGCCTGAACATCCTTGCACAGTATGAACCGAAAAGATCTGTCATCGCACTTTCCTCACTTTATGTCCTTGCGGCAGAAATTGAGCAGACCTGCCGATGTTATGACTGCTATCGCCGCTATATCTGTAACTATCATTTTTGTTCCGTTTTCGGGATATCTGTCCTCTGACAGGACACACACCTGACTCTGCGGGTCGGCATCGTATATCACACCGAATATCTTCATCGCGAGAGTATCTTCTTCTGTCATTTCAATATTTTTGCCCTGTTCTTCCGCAAGTGCCTTTTCAGCCTTATCTTCCGTTATCACCTGATAGGACATCATGCCTGCCGCGAACACTGCCATCGTCAGAAACATAGAAGCCGCCACCGCGTAGGATTTTGAATTGACTATCGTAGTCACGAAAAGCGCCAGCGCAGTATACACAGCTATAACGCACAGCACTATCGGCTGTGTGCGCAGTATCTCGCTGAGGGGCGTGGTGTACATGCCGAAAAGAGGTATCGCCGCCGCTGATGCGGACACCGCACAGCACATCTGCATGATGACTGCGCCGATGAATGTAACGATGAAGTCCGAAAGATATATCGCCGCCCTTGAATGACCTGCCATTATCTTGTTGTTTATGGTCTTTTCAATGTAGTCCTGACCTATCAGCACCGACACGAAAGCGCCTATCAGAAGCCCTATAAATACCAGCCCCGAATTATACACTCCGTTGAGGGGGGCTGAGTCGGGAGTCCTGTCCTTTAACGAAACAAGCACTATGAACAGCGGGTACAGCACCATCACGCACATGCCTATTTTAAATACCGGCGACCTGAACATTCTGCTTAGCCCCATAACTATCAGACTCGTCACTGCTCCTCACCTCCCACCAGAGATATATAGAAACTTTCAAGGCTCTCGTCCTTTTCGGTCATCGAAACGACCTCACAGCCCTGTTCGCTGAGTTTGCCTGCTGTCTGCGAGAAATTCAGCTTTGCAAAGACATCTGCGGTTTTGTCATCAAGTATCTTGTAGTCGATGCCCATTTCGTCCAGCACGCGGGAGAGTATGCCTGTATCTGTCACTGTCATTCTAACGCATTTCCTGCAAGCCGACTCAAGTTCCTCAGCGCTCATCTCGCGCACTATCCTGCCGCTGTCGATGAAGCCGTAGTGTGTCGCCAGCTTTGCCAGTTCATCGAGGATATGGCTGGATATGAGTATGGTCATGTTTCTCTCGCGGTTGAGTTTCAGTATCAGTTCGCGTATCTCGATTATGCCCTGCGGGTCAAGACCGTTTATCGGCTCGTCCAGTACCACAAGGTCGGGGTCGCCGCACAGCGCTATGGCTATGCCCAGTCTTTGCTTCATGCCCAGCGAGAAGTTCTTCGCTTTTTTTCTGCCTGTATCGGCAAGCCCCACCAGTTCCAGCAGTTCGTCTATGCCGTCAGTATTTGGCAGACCGAGTATCCTGTACTGCTGTCTGAGATTTTCCCTTGCTGTCAGGTCAAGGTATATGGCAGGAGTTTCCACCACAGCACCCATTCGCCTTCTTGACTTTACAATATCCCTGTCGGTATTTTTTATGCCGAATATCTCAAACCCGCCCTCAGTCGGTCTTTGCAGACCTGTAATAAGGCGTATAAGCGTGGTCTTGCCTGCGCCGTTCCTGCCGACAAAGCCGTATATCGCGCCTTTCGGGATATTCATGGTCAGCCCGTCAAGGGCGGTGAAGCCTTTATATTTTTTTCTTAGTTCTGTTGTCCTGAGTACGTATTCCATCTTTGTTTCCTCTTTCTTTTTCACTTTGTTCTTCACATATTTTTTCTGTTTTTCATGTTCTCCGATGCAAAGAACACAGCTTCCGCAGATGCCATAACTGCCATCGCAGTGAACGTCACTGCCGCCGGATATCTTGCATTGAATATCCAAAGCCCCACACCTGCTGTCACCATCAGCGCCGTCATCACCGCCGCAACTGCTGTCAGGCGGCACACTATTTTCTGATGCCTTTCACTCAGCATATCCTTACTCATAGATGCTATGAATACCAGCAGTGCGGGCACAGCAAGTCTGCCGTCATATTCCCCCGCCATTAAAAATCCTGCCGCCGCTGCCGCTGACATGACTGCCGATACCGCTTTTGTCAGCAGATAAGTGAAACCTTTTTCCGATATGATGTTTGCCATTGTAATTACCTCCGTGTTGTTTACTGAGGGGCTGTTCCCCTTTTTCTGATATCAGTATAACACACAATAGTCAAGATTGCGGCAAAGAAAAAGTCAAGATTTGGTCAAGATATCATCAGCGCATCTTGAACCCGATGCCGTACACCGCTTCGATATAATCGTGACCGTTCACAGCTTCCAGCTTTTTGCGCATATTGCTTATATGCTGTTTTAACGACCTCTCGGTGCAGTCGGGGGTATCTATGCTTATCTTATCGAGTATAGTCGTTCTGCCCACAGGGGTGTTCGGATTTTGCATGAGCAGTTTCAGTATCGCACACTCAGTCCTCGTCAGCCTGACCTCTTCACCGTTTATCGCAGCTGTCAGCGTATCGCAGTGCAGCGTCAGGTCACCGAATGTCAGTGCAGCTGCATCACCCTTTGACTGTGCCATTCTCAGCTGTACGGCTATCCTCGCAGTAAGTTCAGCAATATTGAACGGCTTTGTCACATAGTCACAAGCACCCGCCATAAGCAGACCCACCTTGTCGGCAACATCAGCTTTCGCGCTCACCACTATCACAGGTATGTCCTTTATTTTTGGCAGAAGTTCTTCTCCGCTAAGACCCGGAAGCATAAGGTCAAGCAGTATCAGGTCAGGCTTTTTCCGTTCTACCACCAGCAAAGCCTCAGTGCCCGAATAAGCCCGCAGCACCCCGTAGCCCTCCTTATTCAGCGCTTCCTCCAGCATATCACCTATATATATATCGTCATCGATGACCAGAATTTCCTGCATGAACGTTCCTCCTGTCTGTAAATGTCAGCACAAGAAAAAGTATACCACATTATCCGCAAAAAGTAAAGTTTTATGTCATCGGGTGAGGTCGGCACAGATAGCTGTATCCTTCCCTGCTTGCGGCAGAAACATATTCCACACAAAAAACTTCCCCCGTCAGCATCGCCCACAGATGCTATGCGGCACCAGACGCCGTCTTCCGGCGCATGGATATAATCGTCCTGCTGTAATTCTTTTTGCGAATTGAATATACCTGTTCAAGACCCGGTTTTTTAGCCTGTATATGCGCGCCTTTTACAAGTTCATAGTCCGATGGGTCAACTATTTCGGGCATGATGACTGCGATACATTTGTTTAATTCATAATTCATAATGTGTTATCACGCTGACACACCACAAAAACAGCGGCTTTATACAAGTCTGCTATATCATATTCAAAAACAACCGCATTCCTTAGTTTACGGGAATGCGGTTGTTTTTTAGCGCTTAATGTTTCTGCTTATCGGTATTGTCATCGTTGCTTATGTTTTCATCACGTCTTACAGGCTTTTCCGTACTGCGGGTGATAAAATAATAGAATACGATAAGTCCTATAGGTATCAAAGCACTTATTGTCACAATTATTATATTGAACATCTTATTTCCTCCGTTATATCTAAATTAGAAAATTATAACGAAGGTCTGTTTTTATATCCGTCCTGATCGTGTATGTATCTGATGATATATTTTTCAAGGCACCATATCTGCCTTAAAGCCTGAAACAGCAAAAGATACAGAACTTCCGCTGCAATGAAAAGGATACAGCCGACCTTGAACCATTTGTCGAAGTATTTAAGCCTGTTCTGCGGTCTTATAGTATCCGAATGTGTGATCTTTGCATTGTTTGAAGGAAGCAGTTCTTCTGAACACACACCCTGAGCAAGCCTTGTAACTTCTCTGACCGTGATCGCAGTGTCGGAAGAAGCCTTGCAAAGTCTGTTATCATATTCACTGATGCCGCCTGAAAACAGCAAACCCAAAAAGGTAACGGCGAACATCAGGGAGATCATTCGCTGTACAAGTTTACGCTCCATCACAGTTCGCCCCCTTCTCTTATAATCTGAACGATGATTCCTATAACTGATTATATCAGACAAGTTCAGAAAAGTCAATCAACAAAACGTATTTAAGCGCACTTAACATGGGCTTAACCTTTCGGTACTGTTCAAATTAACATTGACCTGTTATAATTATAGTATCAGGAGTGTGATGATAATATGCTGATATATATTGTTGAAGATGATGATAATATCCGTGAGCTTGAAGCGTTTGCAATGAAAAACAGCGGCTATGATACCGAGTGCTTTGCAGACTCCAAAGAGTTCTGTCAGGCGATAACAAAAGCTGTTCCCGACCTGATTTTGCTTGACATTATGCTGCCGGGCGATGACGGACTTACGCTGCTAAAAAAATTGCGTGATGACCCCGCGACCGCAAAGATACCCATTATCATAATATCCGCCAAGACGACCGAACTTGACCGCGTAAAAGGGCTTGACATGGGGGCTGATGACTATATGTGCAAGCCGTTCAGCGTAATGGAGATGGTCAGCCGTGTAAAGGCAAGGCTGAGAGGTGTTCGGGATAAAAATGATGATATGATATGTTTCGACGGCATAACTATGTCGGAAGATACAAGAACAGTCAGCGCTGACGGTAAGCCTGTGGAACTTACATTTAAAGAATACGAACTTCTGAAAATGTTTTTGAGTTCCCCAAAGATAGTGCTCAGGCGTGATGATATCCTTGATAAAATATGGGGACAGGAAAGCACAGGGCGAACCCTTGATGTGCATATCCGTACCCTGAGAAGCAAGCTGGGCGAGTATGGCAAATATATCAAGACTATCCGCAATGTCGGCTACAAACTGGACAGGGACGATTGACATGGAAAGGAAGATAGTGCTCAGCCTGTTTTATATGGGCATCATAACAGCGATAGTGGGTATCGTGGCAACAACTTTTGCATATTACGGATTTTTCCGCCGTGAGGTGGAGAAGAACCTTGTACACGAATGCAGGCTGGTGGCTGAAAGCTATGATATGCTTTCTTCACCTGACGAACTTGAAAAGTTTTCGGGAGAGGATTTCCGCATAACGCTGATAGACAAGGACGGTAATGTGCTGTATGAGAGCGATGCAGACCACCTTACAATGACAAATCATCTTGACAGACCTGAGATAAGGTCTGCCGCTGAAAAAGGTACGGGCAGCGACACCCGTCTTTCCGATACACTGGGTACGGAAGACCACTACTACGCGATACAGCTTGATGATGACAGCATACTGCGCGTTTCGATACAGACAGATTCAATATTAGCACTGTTTGAACGTTCTCTGCTGATAATAATATTTGTCATAATCGGTATCATAATAGTGTCGCTCATCGCATCGGTAAAGCTGACCGAAAAGCTGATAGCACCACTAAAAAGGATACCTGAGATGCTCGAAAAGAACATACCTGTCACCGACACCGATATCTACCCCGAAGTCATACCGCTGGTCGAGGAGATACGCAGTGCCAGAAATTCACAGAGCGAAATGCGGCAGGAGTTCACGGCAAATGTTTCTCACGAACTGAAAACACCGCTGACCTCCATTTCGGGCTATGCGGAGCTTATTGAATCGGGAATGGCGAAAGGCGCTGACAGCGTGAAGTTTGCAGGAAAGATCAGAAAAGAATCTGACCGTATGCTTGCACTCATCGGAGATATACTGCGGCTTTCCGAACTTGACAGCATCGGTGAAACGCCCCTTGACGACAAGGTAGACATTAAAGCTGTTGCAGAGGACTGCAAGGAACGTCTGTCACAGCATGCAGAAAAACGCGGTATCAGAATGACGGTCAGCGGAAAAAGTGCGAACATCACAGGCAGCAGGACGGAGATCACCGAACTGGTCTATAACCTTGTGGATAATGCGATCAAATATAACCGTGAGAACGGCAATATCGAAATAAAGACAGCTGATAAAAAGCTGACTGTTACCGACACGGGCATCGGTATACCGCAGGAGAGTATCCCACGAATATTTGAGCGATTTTACCGCATCGACAAAAGCAGGAGCCGCGCAAAGGGCGGCACAGGACTGGGGCTTTCTATAGTCAAACATATCGCAGAGCATCACGGTGCTGAGATAGATGTGGAAAGCACAGTCGGCGTAGGAACAAGCATCACAGTTACATTCAGATAAGGAGAGTAAAATGAACATTTTTTCAATATGCACTTTATGCGGAGGACTTGCGTTCTTCCTGTTCGGCATGCACGTTATGTCGCAAAGTCTGGAGAAGATAGCAGGCGGCAAGCTGGAATCGACCCTGAAAAAAATGACTTCAAATCCGTTCAAGAGCCTCGCACTCGGTGCAGGCATCACCATAGCTGTGCAGTCTTCATCAGCCATGACAGTAATGCTGGTCGGACTTGTCAATTCAGGCATCATGCAGCTTGAACAGACGGTCGGCGTTATCATGGGCTCAAATGTCGGCACTACGCTGACTGCGTGGCTGTTAAGTACCGCAGGCATTAAGAGCGACAACATACTTATCTCAATGCTGAAACCCGAAAACTTTGCCCCCATCGTTGCCCTGATCGGCATCATCATGATAATGATGAGCAAAAAGAAAAAGCGTCAGGACATCGGCACGATCATGGTAGGCTTTGCGGTGCTGATGTACGGCATGGAACTGATGAAGAATGCAGTTTCGCCCCTTGCAGAAATGGAAGGCTTCAGCAAACTTCTTGTGGCTTTCAAAAATCCGCTTCTCAGCGTTCTTTTCGGTGCTGTATTTACGGGCGTTATACAGTCTTCAGCGGCATCTGTGGGCATCTTGCAGGCACTTTCGCTGACAGGCACGATATCTTACAGAATGGCTATCCCTATAATCATGGGTCAGAATATCGGCACCTGCGTGACGGCACTGCTGTCCTCTATCGGTGTCAACAAGAACGCAAATCGTGTGACTGTTGTGCATATGTTATTCAATATCATCGGTACGGTAGTTTGTCTTGCCGCGTTTTATGGGCTGAATGCGGTCGTTCATTTCAGCTTTGTGGACAAGTCCATCGGTGCGGTGGAGATCGCCGCTGTACACTCCATTTTCAATATCGTAACAACACTGATACTCCTGCCGTTCTCCTCACAGCTTGTAAAGCTGGCAAAAAAGCTGATACCCGATTCCAAAGAAGCCGAAGAATCTGTTCTTCTCGATAAACGTCTTATCGCCACACCGCCCCTTGCTGTTTCACAGTGCAGAGAAAAGACGGTGGAAATGGCACAGGGAGCAAAGGAAGCACTTCATGAAGCGCTTAGGGCAATATTTGATTATTCTGACAAGGCTGTGGTCAAGGTAGAAGAAAAAGAACAGCTTCTTGATGAAATGGAAGATCAGCTTTCCACGTTCCTGCTGGAATTATCCGCAGTCAGCCTGACGGACGAGGACAGCCGCACTGTCACCGAACTTCTGCACACGATAAGCGACTTTGAGCGTATCAGTGACCACGCTATCAACATGATAGAGATAGCGCAGGAAATGGAGCGTAACAGCCGGAGTTTTTCTGACAGCGCGAAGGCGGATTTCTCAACACTTTTTGCCGCACTGACAGAGATATCGGGCATTACCATAAAGGCGTTCACCGATAATGATACAGATATCGCGGTCAATGTCGAACCGCTGGAAGAGGTCATTGATGACCTCACCCAAACCATCAGGGATAAGCATATCGCCAGACTCCGAAAGGGCGAGTGCAGTCCTGAACTGGGCGTTTATCTGTCCGACCTGCTGATAAACTGCGAGAGAGTATCCGACCATTGCTCAAATATCGCAGTGTCCATTATCCAGATAGCAAAGTCGAGCATGAGAAGCCATGTATACCTCAACGAACTGAAAGCACAGCGTTCCGAGCAATTCATAGGCACTTACAATTCGTATCGTGAAAAATACAGGCTTTCTGCTTAAAGAAACCAATACAGATCGGCATTTCTGTTTATCTCTGCGGATCAGGACTAATGTTTTTGCAATAAGAGTTTTTTGACTTATCTGAAAATCAAGAATAACTTAAAGACAACGCATCTGCACTGTTTACTATAGCATGTCAGTCCATGTCTAAAAAGATGATACATTAGTCTTTGTCAAGAGAAAAATGCACTTTTTTCAGAAAAGATCCAGCATACTGTCGAGATAGATCTCTTCACGGACAGTGAGCCGATATTCGGGCTTTGTGAGATAATAAAGCAGAAATTCGAGATTGACAGCACTTCCCAGTCCTCTTCCTTCTATTTTGAAATTAGAAAAACCGAGTGGCAGATATGTGTTCATGATGTCATCTGTGCTGATAAATGCGGGATTTTTCATCGCCCTCGAAAAACGGTATCCGTCCTTAGCATCGGGTGCTTTACAGATGTGATCTTCACAGCTTTCTCCCAGATTTTTTCGGCTGACATTTTCGTAGCACGCTTTTCTGTCTTTACAGTAAAATGAACAGCATTCATTGCACAGAAATTCGACCTTGTCTTTCATTGCCTGCGGGAGCACAGCAAGTTTATCGTACTGCTTATTGAGCCTGAAATCTGGAACAACATATTTAAACTCACTCCGTTCTGTTTCGCTTAAAAACTCATCAAAATCAGTCTGCACCTTTGTAGTCGATGAAACGAAATAAAGGTCGGGGTAATTTTTTTTGATATGTTCAAGCAGAAGATCCGAGTGGATAATCACACCGTTCTGTACGCCTTTGCTTGCGGCGAAAAGTTCACACAGCGCATTGCATTTCCTGTCGGTCAGATGTTCGGGTCTTAAAAGCGAATTGCTGAAAGTGAGCCTTGAAGAAATGCCGTACTCATTCATAAGTGCGAGTACGTCTTCCGCTTTACATTCACCGTATCCGACACGTCCGCCGCCCCAGATACAGTCTGCGGGAGCACCATAGACAGATGCTATCTCAAACCGATCATAGAAATATTCCCGATGCTCACGGTACAGCGGCAGAAACACGCTGTACAGGTCATAGAACTCAAACAGTCCCGGCAGATGAAAATAAGCTATATTTTTTTTAGTGTTTTCCATATGTTATCACACCTTTGAATGATGATCGAAATGTCAGGGCAGGTCGAACACGACCTTTGCAGGAACACCGAATGTACCGCTGAGTATGGGCGACAGAGAAAACAGGCTCCGGATATAAGCTATTTTCGGTAACTCCTGCATTTTTACACCTCATTTTATGATAAAATTATTTTTTAATGTCGATATGATCACCACCGACTTCATCAGGTATCATCTTCTTTTTTTTGACAGCGCTGTCATCAGTAACACCTATCAAATCATTTATTGTCAGCCGCATTTTAATCATACTTTCAAGCTATAAATATTTTTATTATAGCATACAAAAAACTGAAAAGCAATACAAAATCCGAACTTTTACCCATAACAATACCCGAATAACATTTTCATCGTCCCCGCCCAACAACCCACCCACAAAAACACAGATCCCCGAGCAGTAGCCCGGGGATCACTCATATTGCTTTACAAATTTTCTGCACAGATTCGTTCCAAGACAGAAGCTCTTCAAGTATATCGGGATTGATAAAAAACTCCATGCTGGGCAGAACTGTCAGCAGCAACTCAAAATATTTGAAAACATCAAGTCTGTTTGCCTTAGCAGTTTCAACGATACTGTAGATATCAGCACTTGCTCTCGCACCTTTAGGCGTGTCGCTGAACAGCCAGTTTTTACGCCCGACGGTGAAAGGTCTTATCGCATTTTCAGCGGCATTGTTCGAGATCGCACAGTCACCGTCTTTGAAGTAGTTTCCGAGAAATTCCCGTTTCTTGAAAGCATACTCAAATGCCTTTCCAAGCTGCGTTTTAGGAAGAACTGTCGGTGCTATCTTTTCAGCCCATTGTTTCAGCTTAACTTCGTTTTTGATCTTCGTTATCTCATTCATTCTAATCAACTCCGGTTAGACTTCTTTAGTTATTACTAGTTTAGTCTATTTGGAGTTCGTTGGGTAGGGTGGGGCTTTTGGGGCGAGTACGGTTTACAAGGTTTTTCGGAATAAAATGAAACGGACCGGTAATCGACACCTTGTATCAATTACCGGTCCAGTTTTGGTGCGACAAACGGGACTTGAAAATCTCGGCGCACTTTTCGTGGCTTGTCGAGATATGCAGAAGCGCCCGAAAATACAGCGTTTCAGAACAATACACAAAAGTCAGTTTATCATGTTTTTCGCTAAGTTTTTGCGACCTTAGCGGACAAATAGCGGACAAAAAACATTCGGCATACCCTTGTACTTATTCGTTTTTCACCGATGTGCAGATCATATCAGCGGACAAAATCACACCAAAATTCTTCATGTCCCTTTGATGATCTTGCAGGTATATGATATAGGCACAGCCAAGCGCATCGAAGATATTTGTACGCTTGGCTTTTTGCTGTTCGATCTACATGACTATCTTAACGGTCGATCGCCGCCATGATCTGACCGTATTTTCGGACTGATGGAGGATCTGATATATGCTGTCCGATGATCTTTTCCATCCACACCATATCATACCATCTGTTAAATTTGTAGCCGCATTTTTTGAAACGTCCGACCAGATCGTATCCCATGTGTTTGTGGAAATTCATGCTGTTAAAGGTCAGGTATTCATCTTCACGTTCCGCCGGTACACCGATGCAGGTATAGAGGTTTGTGATATTCATATCTTTTAGTGCCGATCCTATGCTTTCATACAGCAGCCTGCCTGCGCCGTGTCCGTGATCGTCATTGTCTACATATATGCTGACATCAGCCGAATAGTCATAAGCTGCTCTGTTTATGAACGTCCCTGCATATGCGTATCCTATTATACGATCATCTTTTTCAATTACGATATACGGATATTTTTTCAGAGTGTTCCTTATCCTTTTGTTTACCGCATTTTCAGCCCTTGTGCTAAAGGGATAGTCATAATTTATATTTATTCAGCCACCTATAACTTTTATAATAAATAAAAAACACAGTTCCTCTCACACAAAGTTCGGCACTAACCGCTATCCACACACCTACTGTCATGTATCTTTTCACCAGTAAAACTATGAGGAGCAGGCGGACTCCCCACATACTCACAGCGTTGATGATTCCCGAAACCAATGTGTCACCTGCACCACGAAATATCCCCGATGTCACCAGCTGCACCGCAAATAGCGGTTCACAGAGCATCTGTATCCTCAGACACGTCACAGTGAGCCTTGCAGCTTCTCTGTCTGCCGTAAGCATACCGGCTATGGCAGGTGCGGCAATGAACATCACTACAGCCATGATGCTCATGATCGCAGTACCTATCCTAATGGTAAGTGCGGAATATGTTTTGGTAAGCTCACGGCTGCCGCTGCCAAGACTTCTGCCCACCAGCGAGGTCGCTGCTATCCCCATGCCGAAACCGGGCATATAGCATATGCTCTCAGCCGTCACCACCAACGAATATACCGCTGTCTGCAATGCACCATAAGGCGCAAGTATGCGTGTGGTAATGATGAACGTTCCGCACATGACGAATTCCTCAAAAGCGACAGGAAGTGATATTTTAAGTGCTTTTTTGAAAACAGACATATCTATAAGTCTGCCGTGAATATCTTTTAGTCTTAGCTTATCAAAAAACAAACAGGAGTATATCAGCAGGATAACAGCGGCAGTAAACTGCGAAAGTGCCGTTCCTATTGCCGCACCTGCCACCCCCAATCCGAATGGCTCGAAAATAAACAGCCTGTTGAACAAAACATCGAGAACACACATGATAAGATTCACTGCGCCTGCTATCTTCGTGTTGCCGCTGCATTGAAGTGCCGACGAAGCCATGGTATTCAGAGCCACAAAAGGAAGTGACAGAGAATATACAAAAAAGTATGCCGAAGAATCCTTTATGATAGCCTCATCACCTGCCAGCCAGACCGGAAGCCGCCCGCTGATCTCTGCACAAAATATCCCCAGCAAAACAGCAAACACCGTAATGCAGATGAGAGATTGCCGATAGTTGAGTTTTGCTTTTCTCAGTTCTCCGGCACCAACAGCGTAAGCCGTCAGTACCGAGCCGCCTGTTGCTGCTGCTGTGCAAAATCCGTTTGTCAGATATATAGTGCTGTTTATCAATCCGACAGATGCAGTGGCATTTGCGCCCAGACTGCCCACCATTGCTGTATCGATATACTGCATGACCACCGTTGAAAGCTGACTCAGTATCGCAGGCACACTCAATGCAATAACTTCTCTTGCCCTGTTATTATCAAAACTGCCCATCTTCTCACCTCTGTTCAAAAATATATAGTAAATAAAATATCACAAAACAGCTGCTATGTCAAGAAGAAGACAACGATGTCATCATTTACGCTTTTAAGAAAATTTAGTCTTTTCAATTTTAATATAAATATAACCGCTCATTCGGTACGATGACGATGTCATGATTTCGGGATATATAATTATTTGTTCATAGATCAACAGAAAATTATTACCGACTTACATTATAGATCAAAAAAATGTTAACATTTATTTTTCACATTTCACCCTATCTGCGCAGAGAGATTTACCTTTGAGATAACGTTATCTGAGATATTGATTGACAATTTGCGTTTTCGGTGATATAAATATGTTCAATAAAAGAAAGCATCTGCAATAAATATTTCTTATATGCAGCTATAAATCATAGCTATCGCATAAGCAATATCAATGGCGTATTTCTATAAGGAGGAGAAAAATGAGTGCATATATAAGAATAAAGGATCTGCATAAATCCTTTCACAACAAAGGAGAAGTAAATCACGTTCTTTCAGGGATCGATCTTGAGATAAACAAAGGTGAAATATACGGAGTCGTTGGTTTTTCAGGTGCGGGCAAGTCTACATTGGTACGGTGCATAAACCGTTTGGAAGAGCCCGACAGCGGTAAGGTCTGGATAGGCGATACCGAGATAACCGCTCTCAACAAGAAGCAGCTGACACTGCGTCGCCAAAAGATAGGCATGATATTCCAACAGTTCAATCTTTTTGACTCCATGACAGTATCACAGAACATTGCCTATTCGCTGAAGCTGGTGGGAACTTCAAAAAAACAGATCACTGCAAAGGTAGATAAGCTGCTGGAGCTTGTGGGACTTTCAGATAAAAAGAATGCTTATCCCGGGTCTTTGTCGGGCGGACAAAAACAGCGTGTGGGAATAGCAAGAGCACTTGCCAACGATCCCGACGTTCTGCTCTCCGATGAAGCCACCAGCGCACTTGATCCGGTTTCAACACTTTCGATATTAGACCTTCTGGAACATATAAACGATGAACTTGGAGTGACTATAATAATGATAACACACGAGCTTGAAGCAGCAAAGCGAATATGCAAAAAGATAGCTGTTCTGGAAAACGGAGTCATAACCGAAAAAGGTAATACGAGGGATATTTTCCTTGATCCCAAAAGCAATACGGGGAAGATATTTCTTGAAGTATACAAAGAATTCAGTCAGGAAAATACATTTACAGGAGGTGGTGGAATATGAGTCTTAGTAAATATCCTTTCTGGGAGGTAGTAAAGCACGCTTTCAGCAGTGAGGTATGGGATACTCTGTGGCCGGCAGTGTGGGACACACTTTATATGGTGGCACTCAGTGCACTTATAACTCTCGTGCTGGGGGTACTTCTAGGCATAGGGCTTTCTATAATATCAAAGGAAGGCGTAAGACCCATACCCGTACTTAACGAAACAGCAGGAACTATCGTCAACTGTCTGCGTTCACTGCCGCAGATGATAATGATAATCATCACACTTCCGCTGGCACGAATGCTGCTGGGTCAGAGTTATGGTGTAAATGCCTGTATCATAGCCCTTGCGGCATCTTGCATACCAATGTATGCCAGACTTGTACAGGGTGCATTCGTTGAGATACCAAAGGGAAAGATAGAAGCAGCCAAAGCTATGGGATCAAGCTCGGCAACTATCGTTTTCCGAGTTATGCTGCCCGAAGCGATACCCTCTATTATCAGAGGTTTTACGGTAGCACTTATCGGTATAATTTCCATGACAGCACTTGCAGGCAGCTTTGGTGCAGGCGGCATAGGAGATATAGCGGTAAGATTCGGCTTCAATAGGTTCTATCACGATATGCTGATAGCATCGGTACTTGTGCTTATAATAATGGTTGAGATCGCACAGGTATTCGGTGATCTGATCTCTGGTCTGATACTCAGAAAAAGACATCTTGTTTAAGTTGATGACGGCACAGACCGTTACATATTGAGGAAAGTAAACATTAAAAACATTTTAGGAGGAAAAGTATCATGAAAGTAAAGAGAATTTTAGCAACAGCAGTAGCTGCAACTCTTGCAGCATCGGTATTTGCAAGCTGCGGTAAGACCGATAGCTCTAACGGCGAGAAGGTAAAGGAACTGGTTGACGGTAAGGAGCTTACCGTTATCAGAGCATTGGCAGACCTTACACCTCATAGTGAACTTATAGAGTATGTTGAACCCAAACTCAATGAGAAAGGTTACACAGTAAAGATCGTCAGCACCGGTGCAGATGCAACATGGAATGAGAAAACACAGAATGGTGAGGTAGATTTCAATTTCATGCAGCACCAGCCCGCCCTTGACGAGTGGAACGAGATCAACAACGGCAAACTTGTGAATATCGGTGATATCCATGTAGAGCCCATAGGTGCCTACTCAGAAAAGTATACCTCTGCTGACGAAGTACCCGACGGTGCAACTATTGTGATCCCGAACGATGCGACAAACGAGTACAGAGCTTTACGCATACTCGAACAGCAGGGCTGGATCAAGCTGGGTGAAACGGAAACTATCCGTGCAAGTGTGGATGACATTGAAGAGTACATAAAACCTATCGAGATAACCGAGCTTGACAGTATACAGATAAATTCTCACAGAACAGAGTTTGATGTTTATATAAACAACACCAATAAAGTCATAGAAGCAGGCCTTGACGCAACAAAGTATCTGTTCCGTGAAGGCGAGGATTCACCCTACGCCAACATCATTGTGACAACCCCCGAAAAAGCAGACGATCCGGGACTAAAGGCACTGGTCGAGCTGCTGCAATCGGAGGATACTGCAAAGTTTATAATTGAAAAGTATAACGGTGCAGTGATACCCGTGACTAAGATCTCAGGCTAACAGAACAATGCCATAATAATATACCTTCTTTGGGGCTGTCTTTATATGCAGCCCCTTTTTTCTGCAAAATTTATAGCAATTTCCAATGTTGTTTGTCAAGTTGAACGGTGAACCCATGAACAATCAGACCCCTTACGGCTGGCTGAAAGAGTTCTGCGAGAAGAACGATATGCCTTTCTATGGTATTCACAGTTTCAGATACTTCGCAGCTTCTGCTTTGATCTCGTCGGGGCTTGATGTGGTGACGGTATCGGGAGCGTTAGGACATTGCAACTCAGGAACAATTTTGAACTTGTATTCCCATATTTTCCAGGAGGCTCGGGCAAGAAACTGCGATGCTATCACAAATGCGCTGGATTTCAGTAAAAATGATGACAAAGCAT
>NZ_ADKM02000093.1 GCF_000178155.2 Hominimerdicola alba 8 | reverse complement strand
ATCATGCCACCGCCGCCTTTCGGGGATATATTATGAAAGCATTTTGCGAAAGAAATTTCGGACTGCCCGAAAATTCATCATCGGCAGCATGTGGTATCATGCCGTTTATCGTCCTTAGGAGCGTTGATTTTCCACACCCGCTGACACCGCACAGCAGTACTGTTTCGCCCCGCCCGATATCGAGCGTGATATCTTTCAGCACCGCTTCTACCTGTTCGGGGTAGCTGAATGTCAGCCCTTGAATTCTTATCATGCCACCGCCGCCTTTCGGGGATATATTATGAAAGCATTCTGCGGAAATAATTTCGGACTGCCCGAAATTTCATTATCGGCAACATGTGGTATCATGCCGTTTATCGTCCTTAGGAGCGTTGATTTCCCACAACCGCTTACACCGCACAGCAACACCGTTTCGCCCCGCCCGATTTCAAGCGTGATATCTTTCAGCACCGCTTCTCCCCGTTCGGGGTAGCTGAATGTCAGCCCTTGAATTCTTATCATGCCACCGCCGCCTTTCGGGTAAAGATAATTAATGCAGTCAGCGCCGCAAGTAGTGTCAGCAGAAGATAGTCAGCTGTGCCGAACCTGCGTTCAAGGGCTGAAGTGTGCCTGCATGGGTCTTCTATACCTCTTGTGACTGCGGCGGCGGTTATCTCATCAGACATCTGCACCGCCGATACAAGCAGAGGTACGTAATATAGTTCCATACTGCGCACCGCCCTGTGCAGAAAACCGCCACGTTTGCTAAACTGCCGAAGCCGTCTTGCATCACGGATATGCTGAAGCTGTTCCTTTACTGCGGGGATATACCTCACCGTGACTGCAAGGGGTATCGTTACCTCTATGGGGATATGCAGTTTTTGCAGACCGTTTAACATCTCAGATGCGGTGGTGGTCTGCAAAAGCAGTCTGCCTGCCATTATACAGGGCATAAGTCTGCGGAAAGACACTGCGAAGATCGAAACAGTCATCAGTGCCGCCCCGCTGAGTTTCGGCAGGAGAAAAAACTGTACTGCCACTGCCGCCGCGTATATCACAAGATATTTCAGGCTTCTGCGCACACTGCCATATATGATGTGCAGTAATGAACACAGCGCGAACATGGTCACCTCCAGCCACAATTTCGGCACTGCGAAAACAACTATGGCGGTGTACAGAAGCAGTATCAGTTTGGTACGGACATCAAGTCCGCCTGCTTTCATGTCAGATGACACCTGCTTTTACAAGATGTTTCTTCATTATCAGTCTGCCGGCCATGATTCCGCACAGCGCCGCTGCTGCTGTAACAAGAATTATCACTGCAAGGAAAGTGCCTGTGGCATATTTTGAAAGACCGTTCACGAAATCGTCTGTCAGCCCGCGTGCAGATGCTTCTTTAAGATACGAGTCTGTTGTGAAGAACAGCTGTGCATATCCGCCGACAGAGCAAACCGATGTTATGATGTATGCAAGTGTTATCATGCCAAGACTCTTGTGACCCGACTTTGCTATTATTAACTGCCCGACTACTGCGCCCACTACGAAGAACGGCAGTGCCATACCCATGCCGAGAACTAAAAACAGCAGTCCCACTATGATGCCCCACACTATTATGGAAAAACTGTTTTTTACCTTTATCGCCAGCATAAGGAAAAATGTTCCGCCAAGCAAAGATGCTACCGCAGGATAGAACATGAATGTCAGCGGTGTGACATTCGCGACTGATGCCGCAAACAGCGCCACGATGTACAGCGCAGTATAAATTCCTGTTGTGATAAGGTCTTTGCCGTTTGTGTTTTTTGTTTTCATGATTATCCTCCCTTTATATCTTCCAGCTTGCCGCATTTTTTCTGTTATCCCAGAAACTGCGGTAGATGCTGTCTTTTTCGAGCAGTGTGTCATGGGTGCCTGTGCCGTGTATGCGTCCGTTTTCCATGACGACTATCTGGTCGGCATTCATAATGGTGCGCATCTTGTGTGCTATCATTATAACGGTCTTGCCCTCCACCAGTTCATCGATAGCCTTGACCATCATCCATTCGTTTTCGGGGTCAACGCTTGATGTTGCTTCGTCAAGAATGATTATTGGCGCATCTTTGAGTATAGCACGCGCCATAGCGATACGCTGTTTTTCGCCGCCCGAAAGCGAACTGCCGTTCTCGCCTGCAAGGGTGTCATAGCCGTTTTCAAGCTGTGAGATGAACTCGTGACAGCAGGCACGCTTTGCGGCATTTACGACTTCTTCGTGGGTAGCATCGGGTTTGCCGAAACGGATATTGTTCTCGATGGTATCGTTGAACAGGAATACGTTCTGGAAAACTATGCTGAAATACTGATACAGCGTTTCGGGCTGAATATCGCGCACATCTACGCCGCCGATGCGCACTGTGCCGCTGCTTACATCCCAGAAGCGAGCCATAAGGCGTGTCAGGGTGGTCTTGCCGCAGCCTGACGGTCCGACTATGGCGGTCATCTTATGTGCGGGGATATCCAGTGTGACATCTGAGATGACAGCATCATCACCATCATAGCTGAATGATACATGGTCAAGTGCTATATCGAACCTATCGGCATTTTTATTGCCGCCCTCCATTACAGGGATATTCTTTGTTTCACGTATGCGCTTCATGGATATATCCATCATTCTCACCATGCCCATGACAGTGCCGAGATTTTCGAGGGGCTTATACAGTGCGAAAGCGCCTACCAGCAGTACTGCCGCTTTTACGATATCCAGCGAACCTTTCATTGCCAGCCATGCCGATGCGAAAATGATGATGCTGGCGGTGATGCGCTCAACAGCGAGGAACCAGAAACTTCCGAAGATGAAGTTCTTTTCAAGGCTTAGTTCGTGCTTTGAATGCTCGGAGAAAACTTTGCCCATATCGTTTTTTGCCGAACCTGCATTGGGGAACAGTTTATAGACTGTGATGCCCTCAAGATATTCAAGGACTTTGTTGTTGGTCTTCATCTGGTTATCTTTCAGCTTTTCGACCACAACTCTCGAAGTTTTCTGCTGTGAACTGATTATCGCAACAGATATCAGCGCACCAACGATAAATGCCGCACCGATGCGCAGGTCAAAGAACAGCATGCAGATAGTCAGTGTGAGCACGCTTATCACATTATTTATGCTCTTTTCGAGAATGTTTGAGGCGTTCTGTTCCATGAAATGGATATCATCTGTAAGTGTGGTTATGGTATCACCGATACTTCTTGAAGAGAAGAAGCCCATCGAAACCTTTTTGAGGTGGTCGCCTATATCACAGCGTGTTTCAGCGGCGGCTTCATAGCCTGCAACGCTCTGTAAATTGTAGACGAAGTATTTGCATATCCATCTGCCGATGACACCAACGAGGAAGATCACGCTTATTATGAGAACATCTTTCTTTGTGAGTGCATCTGCCTGAAAATGCAGTTCCTTAAGGCGGGTGAACAGGTAGAACACCGCTGTGAAAGGCAGTGATTCAAACATACCGTCAAGAGCGCCTACAAAGATGCTCTTTTTTATTTTGCCGCTTTTATTGCCGCAAAGTTCCATAAATTGTCTGAGCAGTTCTATCATCTTGCTTCCCCCTCTCCGCTGTGGTGTGCCCACATCGAACGATATTCTTCACTGTTTTTCAGAAGTTCTTCATGAGTGCCGAATGCTTTGATATTGCCGTTATCGACCAGATATATCCTGTCGCAGTCGGTGACTGTCTGCAAGCGGTGGGCTATCATGATAAGTGTTTTATCCTTTGCAAGTTCGTTTATCGAACTCTGCACCAGTGCTTCATTTTCGGGGTCCATGTAGGCTGTAGCTTCATCAAGTATGATGATAGGCGCATTTTTCAGCATGGCGCGTGCGATAGCGATACGCTGTTTCTGTCCGCCTGAGAGTTTTGCGCCTGCACCGCCTACGGTGGTGTTATACTTATCGGGCAGTGTCATTATGAAATCGTGACAGCCAGTGCGCTTTGCTATCTCTTCGACCTGTGCATCTGTTGCGTCGGGGTTGCCAAGACGGATATTGTCTGCAATGGTCATATCCAGCAGGTAGTTATCCTGTGTGACATAGTTCAGCTGCTGCATAAGGCTGTCCATATCGATATTGCGTATATCTGTGCCGTCTAAGAGGATACTTCCATCTTTGACATCGTAGAACCTTGCAAGAAGTTTCGCGATGGTAGATTTACCTGAACCGGAAGCGCCGACAAAAGCTATCTTCTCGCCCTTTTTCACACTGAAGCTGATACCGTGAAGTATCTCCTTCTCCTTGTAGGCAAACTTTACATCTTTGGCGGTAATGACCTCAGCGCCCTGTGCTTTGACGGTGCCTTTCTCCATCTCTTCAAGTTCCAGCACCTCGTTTACCTTTTTCATTGTGGTGGTGATGGCTGTGATGTTGTCGGAGAATTCAACTATTTTTATGAGAGGTTCTGCCACGCCGAAAGCCAGAAGCATACACATGATAAGTTCTGAAAGTTCAAGTTTGCCGCTTGCGAGCATCGCTGTGCCTATAGGCAGTATGAACAGAAGACTGTTGGGTGTGACCACGTAAAATCCTGCCATGAACGGATAGCAGTGTTTGAACCATGTCATCATCGAATCCTTGAACTTCATGACAGATGATGTGAATTTTTCCATAGACGAAGCAGTTCTGCCGTATGCCTTTATGACTTCCATGCCGCCGACATATTCGACCATTATGCCTGTCATCTTCTCACTATCTGAGGTGAACTGTTTGAATATCTCCATAAGGTCGTGACCTGCGGTCATCATGCCGTATATGATGAAGCCGACGATAAGTGTGCCGACAGCGCAAAGTCCCAGCTTCCAGTTGATCACAAAAATGTAGATAAGCACAGCCAGAAAACCGATGAGGTTAGAGGTCAGTTCGGGCACCATATGTGCCAGCGGGTATTCGAGGTGTTCTATCTCGTCCATAAGCATCTGTTTATACTCGCCTATCCTCTTTTCGCGGACTGTGCCAAGCGGTACGCGAAGAAGTTTCTGTGCAAGGGCTGTTCTTATCTCACTCATGGTCGAATACGCCATGCGGTGAGATATGCTCGATGCAACGGACAAGAGCAAGGTCTTTAAAAAGTAGCCCACAAGTGCCGCCGCACCCCATTTCCATATCATGCTTTCGGTTATCTGCCCGCTTACAAGTGCTGTAAGCAGTTTTGCCGCCGCAAGATACGGGACAAGACCTGCAAAAACTGAGATCACAGCAAGGATAGCCGAGATCACAGCCGCACTCTTATCACGCACAAATTTGAATACATCTCCCATGTCTATCATTTCCTTTCCGATCGATATTGCGATCAATACAGAGATATCATATAGTTAGTTTAGCCTAACCCAGTCACAGAACAATACATCACTTTCCACCTTAGTAAACCTCTCAACAGGGGTACGTGAGAAGGCTGTGTAAACAAAGCCGCCGTCTTTATCGGCAATGCTGTAAAGATGCGCCGCAGGCATCATGGGGTCGGTCACGGAAACTCCGTCATCGCCTGCCGTTATGCAAAAAGTATCAAGTCCCCGCCGCAGACCTGTGGCACAGTATTTAAGATATGCTTCCTTAGCCGTCCAGATGCGTGCGAAACGTTCGGCGCGTAAGGTTTCGGTTTCAGCCGCGCATATCCATGCCGCTTCGGAAGTGAAGAAATACCTTTTGGCAAGCCCGACAGCTTCACGGCAGGCGTGTTCGGATTCGATATCAACGCCGCAGTCTTCGCTGTCAGTCATGCACATAACGCGGTCGGCGGTGTGAGAAATGCTCATGCGGCAGACCTTATCTCCGCTGACCGCATAAGGGGGCATACCTGCGGGCATGAAGACCTGCACATTTGTATCCGAGAAAAATTCCTGTGCGCCGAGCCTTGCAAGCAGTGCCGCCGCCACGCACCGAAGTTTATCGCTGTGCTGTCTGTAGCGGCACATTCGCGCTTTGCGCTGTGGGGTCAGCTTAGACAGCATGTTTTCGGTTATAGGTTGGGTCAGATCAGAGATATGTGCAATATAAATAATTGACATCGCTTTTTACCCCCTATCTGAAAGACCTTATAAATAATTAGTCTAAACTAACCGTTTTGCCAAATAAAAGACCCGATAACCGAGTCTGAAAACCGACTGACACTGCACTGACATATCAGCGCCGCCGCAATATTTATTTGTAATATGTGACAGTTCTGACGACTTCACTTTGTATCATTCAAACAATTAATATTTATATCACTTATGGTCGGATTTGTCAACCATCAAAAAGTTAACAAATATTCAGTGAATTACCGAATTAACATTTTTTATATAAGTTGATTAATATATTAAAGCTGTCTACTATGCAAAAAAAGTCTGCTTATCCTGCGGGATACGTGGATATTAAACAGCTGTGTAACGGTGTTATATTCGGCTTTTGGCGGGTATCTGCCTTATGGGACAGAAGTCATTTCAATGCTTTATTTACTTCATCTCAGCCAAAGTAAGATAAGTCTTATTTTAATTAAGCAAAATATCTAATTAACGATAACAGTATATCATAAACACAACTTTTATGTCAATATTAAACTGAGAAATTCGTCTATTTAAACATAATTATATTGAAATATTAACTTAACGGCTGCGGTTCGACATATGACTGCATATAAAAATTATTTCAGAGTGAATGGTCATAAAAAAGAGAAAACTCTGCCCCCACCGATGCGGAATGCTCGGAGAGGGCGGTTTTCATGGAAGAATTATAGCTTAATGTCATCAAACTCAGGTTCTCCCTATCGGACTGCTGACCCTGCGCAGATCAGCAGTCTTTCATTTGGGAGGTGGTTGGTTAACATTATAGGAGATGTCGTTATCTTACGGTCACAATGAAAGTTCTCTTGTTCATGTCGGTGAGATCCCAGTTACCGCCTGATCTTGCGGCGATGAGCATTCTGTAGCTTTCGCCTGCTTTCAGCTTGGGCGAAATGAATGTGGTCGCATCGGTGTACGCCTGAACTCTCCACTTGCCTGCGATGTAAACAGCTATGCCGTACTTATCCGCATTCTTTACAGGTGTCCAGCTTATGCGGAACTGATGGTATGTTTCGCTGTACTCGATCTTTGTGACTTCGGGATATGAACCTGTACCGATCACAGCGGGAGAAGCTGTTTCGGCATACCATTTCTGGTTATTGCCGCCGTTGTAGGTATACTGCTGGACATTCGCGCCGTTGTCGCGGGACTTGCCGTTGACATCGAGTGCGGACTTGCCGTCGGTAATTTTGGTGAGTATGCTGTATGTTCCGTCGGCATTCTTGTCTATCCTGAACTTCTGGTTATCGCCCTTGTTGAAGGTGTAGATCTCGATGTTGGCAGAATTGTCGGTATTTCTGCCTGAAACATCAAGTGCGTAGGATCTGCCGTCGCCCAGCTGTGATACCAGATAGAAGTAACCGTCACCTGCCGCAACTGCCCTGAACTGTGTCTGTGCGCCGTTTGCGGAAGACTGCTCGACATTTGAGCCGTTGGCGGCGTTCGCACCCTCTACTGAGAGATACAGACCGCTGTTGACATTCTTGAATGTGTACACCTTGCCGTCAACGATATCTGTTGCGGGAACAGATGGTGTTATCGGGTCGGGGGTGACAGCGGGCTTGACAGTTTCAAAGTACCATTTCTGGTTATCACTGCCCTTATAGGTATACTGCTGGACATTTGCGCCGTTGTCGCGGGACTTGCCGTTGACATCGAGTGCGGACTTGCCGTCGGTTATCTTTGTGAGTATGCTGTATGTTCCGTCGGCATTCTTGTTTATCATGAACTTCTGGTTATCGCCCTTGTTGAATTCATATATCTCGATATTGGTTTCATCATCGGTATGTCTGCCTGTAACATCGAGTGCGTAGGACTTGCCGTCGCCCAGCTGAGATACCAGATAGAAGTAACCGTCACCTGCCGCAACTGCCCTGAACTGTATCTGTGTGCCGTTTGCGGAAGACTGCTCAACATTTGAGCCGTTGGCGGCGTTCGCACCCTCTACCGAGAGATACAGACCGCTGTTGACATTCTTGATGGTATATATCTGACCATCGATGATATCAGAAGAGTAAGAAGGTGTGCCGCCCAGCTGTGATGCCACGAGTTCAGCCAGCTTATCTGCGCCTGTGCGGTTGGGGTGAACATTGTCGATGTACATGGAATCTGCCTTTGATGCGCCGACAGATACGCAGTAGTCCTGCCAAAGTGTGAACAGGTCTATCACCTTGCAGCCCTGTTCGGAAGCTATCTTGTCAAGTTCGGCAGAGAAATACCTGCTCTTGAGAAGAGGTGACAGAGAGTAGTCGCCCTTTCTGCCCTGCTGCTTGACGAGTATGACCTCCATGCCTTTGGCTTTGGCTCTCTTGACCATATCGGTGACTACCTTACGGTACTCAGTGCCGTTATAGTACTTGCTGTCGTTTATACCAATGGAGATGATGAATGTATCACCGCTCTTGCCGTATTTTTCGATACAGCTGAAGTTGCCGTGATCTACAAAGCCCTTGGCATATTCGCCGCTTGCTGCCATATTTCTTATATACACATCGCTGCCGAGATATTTGCCGAGCATCTGACCCCAGCCTGCCTGAGTGCTTGAATCGAGCGGATAGTAGTTGCACACGGTAGAATCACCGCAGAGCCATACAGTTTTCGGCATGGTGGTGCTGTCGGATATTTTGTTTATCTCGATGGCACTGATGGAGTAGGCGTTGCCCTCCTTGCCTGCGGCTGCGCGGATATTCAGCTGACCGTCGGTAACGGGGAGAATGATCTCGTCTGTGGCGTTATTGCCTGTCATGTTGACTATCTGGAGCATGTTCTCCATATAAACGCTGGTTCGTGTGGTATTGCCGAGAGTTACCTTTACTTTGTAGAGTCCGTTGGGGACATCTGCATTGAAAGTGGTGCTGCCTGTGAACTGTACAGCATCGCTGAGTTCGTTTCTGCCTGCGGCTGACACATCTTTGACATCATTTCCCGAGAAGCCGTAGCCCTTGCCTGCGGAATACTTATCTGCCGCTTCGACGGTGGTGAAGCCGTTGGTAGAATTTGCGCCGAGATCGAACTTCTTGCTGACATTTGTGATCGGCTGTACGGGGTCATCTATGATCGGATCGGAAGGTACAGCGGAATTATTCATCAGCACCTTCGGTCTTGCGGGCAGCGGTGCATCACTGCCGAGATAATAGCTGACATGGGGAGGCTGATTATATGCGCTCTGCTGGCAGCAGTTCTGGGCGCGATACTGCATATCGTGCATGAGAGTGGTAAGACGCACTTTAGTGGTGCTTGTGGTACACCATATGCGGAGTTTTGTGTTATCATCGGTCCTGAGTATCAGTTCTTCGCGCCAGTCACCGAAGAGGTCTGCTGTCATACAGGGTACGGACTTTGAACTGTTGTTGGTACCGCAGCCGTTAGCGGTGAATATGCGGTCTATCTTGTCGGCACCTGTCATTTTGGATATCTTGTTGCCATCAAGTATCTCACGTTCCAGGTCGCCGTCCCAGTAGATGAAGAAGTTCTGTGCGGGCTTTGTGCCGCCTATCTTCTTACCTGATGAGTTATACACGTTGCCGTCGGCAGCGCCCCAGAATTCTGCGCCCTTATTGCCTGCCCAGATATTGTCGGCGGCACAGCGTCCTGTATCTTTGGAATTGTTTATATGGAATATCTTTTTGCCTGTTTTGGCATCGTAGCAGCTTTCACCGTAGGGCTTGTCCTCATGGCACTCCCAGACTTCAAGACCCTCTCTGTCTGGGATAAGGTCACCAACGTGCATGGCATCGCCGTGAAGGTCGCCTGTTGACCAGAGCAGTTTACCGTTGTCATCGATGCAGTTTGCGCCTGTGAATATCTCCTGCTTGCCGTCATTATCGCAGTCAGCGACCATTACGTTATGGTTTCCGCAGCCCCAGCCCGCAGCTGACTTATTGAATGTGGAGTCATAGACCCATCTCTTGACCAGCTTTTTGTTTCTGACATCGACAGCCGACCATGTAAGTCTTGTGTAGTAACCTCTGCCGTAGATGGCGCTGGGGTGTACACCGTCAAGGTAGGCGATGCCGCTGTTCATTCGGTCAACACGGTTGCCGTAGTTGTCGCCCCAGTCGGAAACTTTGCCGCGCGGTACAGGGAAATCGATGGTATCAAGTGCCGCGCCTGTCTGACCGTCAAAGAGGGTCATATACTCAGGACCGTCAAGGATATAGCCGTTACCGTTGCGGTAGTCCTTGCTGCCGCTGCCGATGACTTTACCCTTGCCGTCTTTGGTGCCGTCGGCGGTCTTGGTGATGAGTTCGGCTTTGCCGTCACAGTCGAAATCAGCAACACACATCTGCGTATAGTGCTGACCTGCGCGGATATTCTTGCCCAGATCGATACGCCATAACTGTTTGCCTGTGAGGGTATAGCAGTCGATGAAAACATTATCGGTCTTGCCCTGCTGGGAATTATCCTTTGAATTGCTTGGATCCCATTTCAGGAATATCTCGTACTGACCATCGCCGTCAGCATCGCCTACGCAGCAGTCGTTGGGCGAATACTGACTGCCAGGACTGTTCAGCTTGATGTCGAAATAATTGTTTGCCGATGTGAATTTACAGGTCCGGGAGTTGACGGTCTTGCCGCCCGATACACAGTCAACGCGGTACTTTGAGTTTGTACTGCCGCCGTTGTCCTGATAGGAAGTGGCATCACCCGACCTGCTTGTGTAGATCAGCTTATCATCACGGTAGAGCCTGAACTCTGCATCATCGGCATCGTTGGCATTATAACGCCAGCTGACGAACATACCGCTGCCGCTTTTTACGGCATAGATGCCTCTGTCAAGGTATTCCATGATGGCTTTGCCATTGCCGCCGACACCATAAGCAGCACTTGCCTTTATACTGCTCATCAGTCCGACATTCGATGTTGCCGCCAACGCCATTGATGCAGCGAATGCGGCGACCTTTTTTGTGATACTGCTCATTTTTTTGATCCTCCGTTTTTATAATTTTACCTTTGAACAGCCGACTTATAGCGATCCGCCTTAAAATTCAGACAAGATATGGGGCGCTCAATTATCCTTTTGTTTACAGCATTTTCAGCCGGTGTGCTAAAGGGATAGTCATAATTTAAAATCCGGATCGCTGTAGTTTGTAATATCATTTTACCATTTACGCACTTTATTTTCAATGTAAATTTCTATCACAAAGTTGTGATTTTATTGCAAAAGTTATTGACAGACGGTGCAAATCATTATATAATATGATTATAAATCTGACTTCCCGATAAGACCGTACTGCATTGTTATTGTCAGCTGACAGAACGATGCGGGCATTGCACTAAATGTTAAACGTTATACGATGTGTTAAATCAGGAAAGACCGATCACGTTAGGAGGCGTTGACCATGAAAGCATATATGCTGGGCTGGCACAGCAAGCATTCCGCTGACCTTTATAAAGACAGACCGAACGGCATACACGGCATGCAGATACTTCTTATACGCTCAAAGGCACGTATAGGCATGGGCAGCAAGTTCTACAATGTGGACGATAACACGCTCTTTGTAATTGAAAGCTGCTATCCGCATACGCTGTGCGGTGACGGCGAGGAGTACGTTGATGACTGGATAAGATTTGATCTGGAAGATGAGGATAATGAATTTTTAAATTCGCTGGGGATCGAACACAATGTACCGATAAAGCTGGACACAGATACGGTATCTGAAATGATAAAAATGTGTGTGGAGATATTTTATTCGGAAAACAGTGAGAAAGATGCCACTGTACGTTATCTGATGAAAGCCATCTTCATGCAGATAAAAAGCTGCGCAAATCCTGAGGACAGGGGCGGGCGTTCGCAGTATGAAAATGAACTTGAAAGCATACGCAAACAGATATACGATGACCCGTCTGCTAACTGGAACATACCACAGATAGCGCAGGATATGAATTTGTCGGTATCACATTTTCAGCGGTTGTACAAACAGCGCTACGGTATACCATGCACGAAGGATATACTCACCAGCCGAATGGAATATGCCAAACAACTGCTGACCACCACTGAACTTTCTGCGGTGGAGGTGTCGGAAAAATGCGGATATCCCGACTATTCACACTTTTCAAAGGTATTCCAGAAATACGCCTGCGAATCGCCTTCAAAATACCGCAAAAACAACAGATGATGACATTTTATGACTATCCCTTTAGCACACCACCCAAAAATACCTTTATAACAAGGAAATACTGAGTTGATGTTATCTTTCCCCCGCCTGCGGCGGGGGAAAGATATACGCCAAGAACCTTAAGTTCTGTATAGCCGCTGTTTTTGTGGTGTGTCAGCGGGATAACCACATAACATTTTGATATAAGAAACTCTCCCCGATGCGGTAAACGTTCGGGGAGAGTTGTATTTTATGCAGACAAAAAACACGCCGTCACCCGATGAGTACCGACGTGTCAAATATGTTATTTCTTAGCCGTAATCTTTTTTAGTGAAGATGCTGTCAGGGGAAGATCGGAACCATTTACGGAACCGGATGCAATGACCTGTATCGCAGTGACATCATCAGCTGTGATGCCCTTGCCTGCATCAACGCAGTCTGCATTGAGTTTGCCCGCTTCGGTAAGTGGGTACTTCTTTGCGTTTGCAAGATAGCGGCTTACAGCTACAGCATCAGCGATAGTTACGACACCATCACAGTCAGCGTCACCGTAATTGACATTCTTGTTTGAAACGTTGATCGGTTCGTCAGCCGATGGTGTGGTACCGTCAGGCTCAACGCCCCAGATCAGCTTATCATCAGCGTAAAGTGTGATCTTATCTGTGATAGCGGCTGCGGAGTTGTCGTCCTCGAAGCTGACAAGGTCGGAATAGCTGTAGTCGTTGGAAGAATCCCACTTGGGATATACGTACTTCTGCTGATCCATCTTGGTCGTCAGCGCGAACTGATATACGCGGCTGCCGTAGAACTTGCAGTCTTTCCATGTGATCTCAACGTAGTATGTGCCCTTATCGTCATACTTTACAGGGTCGGAGAGTACTGCGTGTGACTTGTTGTCTGAATAGCCTGCGACCTGATCGTAGTCGATGCGTGCGGTGATGTAGTCGATATCGTAGCCTTCATCAAGGAGTTCCTTGATGTTGAAGTAGTATCTTGCCTTGACATCACACTCAAATCTCGGAGGATCGACTGTTCTGTTGTGGAGAACGATCTTGAGCTGTATGCCGTCGTCCTTTTCCTGAGCCTTGCCGCCCGATACGAAGTAGCCGACAGGCAGTGAGTTGCCGTTCTCGTCTACCTGCTCATAGCCCTTAGCGTTGCCCGACATATCGAAGTTCTCGATAATGTGGTTCTCCTTAGCATCGATGCCGCCCTTGCGTCCGTAGTAATGGTAAAGACCTGCGAGGTCGCCGCAGAAGCCTGCGTTGTAGTCGTCAGTTACCTCGTTGTAGATGTAGTCCTTAGTCTGGTCAACATGGTTGTCTTTCAGGTCAGGACCGCCTACAAGTGCGCCCCAGAGAGTATGTACCTGTGTGATGGGGTCGTCCATGCTCTGAGTAGCGGAGCAGTGTGATGCGCGGTGGTGAGGGTGGCTTGCGAAGTTATTGCCGTAGCCTACCTCATATGCGTAACCCATAGGGTTGTTGCCGAGAATGTATTCCATCTGTGCCCTTGCCCAGGGGAGGAATGTTTCGTCCTTAGTGGTCTTTGCGTATACGCATGCGCACAGACCTGCGGCTGTGTTATATCTTGCTGAACCGTAGCCCGATACAACTGCCCAGCCCTTAGGCGACTTTGCAATGAAGTCACTGCTGGTCTTGCTGTCGGGGAGAGAGGGTATCTCGTCAGCGGTCATGGGAGTATTCCAGAGATAGTCGTCCATACCGAAGTACTTATGGGTATGAACAGGCTCATAGCCCCATTCGGAACTGTCTACGCTCTCCTTGCAGCCCGACCAGAATTCGAGGTTATAGCGGAAGATATACCAGTCACGGGCTGTGTTGGTAACAGGTGCGAGCTTAGCGAACACGCCGCCCCATACTGTATCCCAGCAGTGTACCCAGATATTCTGCCAGCAGTTGCCTGTATCGGTGATGATGCGCTTCATATAGCCTGTGTAGGGGTGAGCGCCCTTTGCGTTGGTGGTAGTTTCGTCAACTGCGATGATATCGTTGATATAATCGTAGTCTTCGGTGCAGTAGTAGAGCCATACAGCCGCCCATGCAAGTTCATCGTAGTCATAGCTGGAGGTATAGAAACCGCCGTCATAGCCAAGACTGGAACAGCTGGGAACTTCGCCCGGATTCCATTCCTCAACGTGGGTCTTTACTGCGAAATCATACAGCGCCTTTGCGTACTTAAGGCACTTCTCTGCATATTCGGGTTCGGTATCCTTGAAGTTGAGGTAGTTGATAGCCAGCGATGCGGCTGCGCCTGCGCACTGGTCGGAAGCGGGCATTTCCTCTGTTGCGAAGTAAGCGGGGCGCTTAACTGCGCATGACGAAGAGGCTACCATAGTATCCTCTACCTGCAATTCGGGCGGGCACCAGTAGTTATGGTCGTTATTGCCCTCGCCTACCTGATAGCAGTAAGCGACTACGTTATCCTTGTCGTCCATGAAAGTGACTTTCATAAAGTAGTCGTTTATCCAATGAAGTTCGTCCTCAACGTGCTTGTCAAGACCCAGTTCCTTATAGGAATCGCGGAACTCATAGTAGCCCCAGCCTATGGTAGAAGCGGAATAGCTTCCCGGAAGTCCGAACTTTACGTGGTCGCCCGCATCGTGCCAGCCGCCTGTGAGGTCGAGAGTACCGTCACCGTCGGGGTCGAGGTACTTCTTGTTTTTGTCGATGAATTCCTGCGACATATTAACGCCAACGTAGAGGTCGGGGTCATCGTCACCGAGATTCGGCTTAGTCTTGCCGTCATCGCCTGCACCAAGGCCCTGATCTTCCTTAAGCTGGTCATCGGTCTTGCCCTTGCCCACCTCAGGCATCGGGGTCATCGGTGTGAGGGGTATGACACCGTCCTTTACATGGCAGTTGGCGCGCCATGAGTAATAGCCGTCATCTGCCACCTCGTCACCGCACTTATTTGCATCGTAGAAACAAAGTGCGAGCTGGAGAGCCTCTGCATAGTTGTGATAGTTGTTGGGATTATCTTTGTCGATCACTGCGGCGGTAACGGTAGGAACAGCGTTGCCCGTCAGCATCATTACCGCAGCTGAAACGCCTGCCAGTGAACGTTTAAGAAAACTTCCCTTTTGCATTTTCGATCTTCCTTTCTGTGATATTGTTTTAAGCAGTTATCTGCTGTCAGATCAGACCGAACAGATCATAGGAGCAAACAGTTTTTAACAAAAAATGATAAATAAATGAACGCCCGCAGATCAGTTCAACTACAGTATATAATAGCATAGCAGCGACCGCTTGTAAAGTCAAAACTTGCTATTGGCGGCATTTTTGTTAACTTCAAATAGTTATATTTAATAATTAATGGACATTTTAACAACAGCATATCTGCCCGCGCGGGGGGAAATGCAAAAAACAAGTGTGCTGACAGAACGGCTGTCGGCACACTTGTTGTTTTTAGTCATATTTGAATTCAAAACTGCTTGTTGCAGTCTTTGTTTCATCGGCATTACTGATAACTGTTATCGTATCTGATCCTGATCCACTATCTCTCTTCAAATACACGATCCCTGCTTCCATAGGTTCTGTGTACTTGTAATAATCTATCATTGTAGTGGCGATCTCATTCTGATACTCCGCATCGGAATAGATATGCGCAACATCGGGAATTTTCCAGATCACAGTACTATCTGTCGCTGTTGAAGGCTCTACCGTTACCATCAGGGAACCGCCCGAATATGGTATGCTTGTCTTGTCAAGAGTAAGACTTGTTACCGCAACAGCAGCATCTTCCACACTAGCCGTAAAGGTAACTGTATCGGTGTAACTGCCTGCGGGCTTGCCGCGATATTCTTCAACATTTATGCCGATGGACTGCGATGCGGGGAGGTTGGTGAAATCCCATGTATCGGCGGCGGCGGTGTCTGTTTCGGCATTCTTCATGGTGTAGCCTACGGAATTTTCGCCCGACTTTAGCGCCCAGCCGTTTTCAGATTCGGCAGAAACTACCAGCTTTTTGCCGTTTTCAAGAGTGCCGCTTGCCGAAATATCGCCTATCTCGTTCCAACCGCTGTTTTTGATGTCAAATGTGGCGGGTATGGTGAGGGTGTAGTCTGATGACTCTGATATGCTTGCATAATCATTATAGCGAATGCCCTTATCATTTGGCAATGGTTCTACTGCATTCGCACTCAGCGCCATCGGCACTGCCATGACAGCCGCGCAGAGCATCGTTGTTGTTCTTCTCAAAATCGCATTCATAATTTGAACCTCCTGTTCCTTATTTTTAACTAAAAAAGGGTGCATTACCATATTGCTCCCTTTTTTTGTAACTTTCATGTAAAGATTTATTGAACAATCTTAAATTCGACATAAGTATAGCATACTTTTGCGCAGATTGCAAGTAGTTTAGTTAATTTTTGTGCAACCTTTTAGCAGATAACAACGAAAATATATTTGTTCTGATATACAAAATCGTAACAAAAAGCCCGCAGATGCGTGATGGGGGCATCTGCGGGGGGGCTGTATCGCTGACTGAGCCGATACAACAGAGATATCACTTCATGGTTTCAAGAAGTTCATCGGTGTTGAGAGTGCCGATAAGATGGTAAGTGTTGTCTGCGTGGTCTGCCTCAAAGTCGGCGTAGCGGATATATTTTCCGTCTTTGGCATCATTGTTCTTTGCGTAGACCACCAGCCGCATCTTATCAGCTTCGTTCGTGTCAAAGCTGATGCTTTCCACGCCGCTCATATCATCTATGGTCTTGGTATATCCTGCACCTGTACCCTCAAAGATACTAAAGGTGTACGAACCTTTCATGCTGTCGGGGACGGGGACTTCCAGCTTTATATTTTTCGTTACGGGATATGCAAAGGGGTAGTTATCAGTCGGTTCGGTCCTTTCGCCGTCATATTCGCCAAGAGATACATGCACCTCAACAGTCGCACCCTTGCATACATAGTCTAAGGGGTGGAGCGGGTCGTAATAGGGTGCATAAGAATAGCATACATGACCCTTTTCTGTGTAGTCAAAGTCATAACTGATGACACAGTTCAGCCCTGCATCATTGAGGGCGGCAACAGCCTGTTCCTCTGTAAGTTCTGATATGTCGGGCATCTTCACCTCTTCCACAGGCTCGATAACGAACGGGCTGTCTTTTACAGGCTTGAAGTTGAGTTCGGGTGCTTCATCGTCACTGCGGAGTTTACGTGCGAATACCGCGAAGCGGTAGTCTTCGGCATTATCGGCGGGTACGGTCGTAATGAGGGTGAGGTATTCGTCATCTGCATCACAGTCGATGTCGCGCATTATCGAACAGGTTTCCTTAACGTTTTTTATCCAGCTGTCGAAGGTATGGCTGTCATTGTCAAAACTGCGGTATTCGTTCAGGAAACTGCTTACGTTCTCCAGCCTGACACAGCCTGCACCGATGATGGCATACTGCGCAAGACCATCGTCACGCACTGTACCGAACAATATATCGGGGCATTTATTGAGCATATCGCCTGTGCCGTCGTCAAGATCGGTGAGGTGCGTGAACATAGTGCCAAGCGTTCTGATATTATGACCGTAGAGTATGATGTTGTCGGAGCGTTCTTCGCCTGTCACATTATTATTACAGTCTGCAAAGATACAGCCCGACTCAGAAAATCTGTCAACGCAGTCGTGGGTCAGATAGTATTCGTTATCATCGTGCTGAGTCACTTCATTGCTGATATACTCCTGTCCTGCGGCATTAACAAGGTCAGGTATACGGATATAGCCAACGATCTCGGGGTTATTGTAGACATCTATCTCGGATAATTCCCTTGATGTATACAGATATGCCTCAGATATTTCTACAGAGTCAATAAGTGCATTGATATCGTCTATCCACTTGCGGGCATTTTCGTAATACGCTGTTGGAAGTTCATCACCGATACAGCCATACAGCTTTATGCTGATGAGATCGTGATCTTCGTACAGACCCACAGTGTAGTTTACGCCTGATAACGTGAAAGAAAGATCTGTATCGGGGATCTCTTGCAGTTTTTCAATATCGCTGAGCGGTGAACCGCCGATATCAGCAAGCTGAGTGCCGTTCTTTCGGATATCGCTGATGATATCAAGCGCTTTTGGTACAGCAGTTTCATCATATGTTATAAGTTCTTTATCGTTAAAGAACATGGGACTGTCCTTTTCTGTGGCGTACAGCAGGTCATAGTAGGGCGATCCATCGGAATACCGTTCAACAAGATGTTTAGTGCCGTTTACGGTAATGGTCAGATATTCTGTGCCGGAATCATCATCGCCATCTGAGGCTATGCCGAGATAAACGCCCGGTGCGGCATAGCCTTCGTCACCCAGTCCGACGGTTCGCTTTTCGCCGCCGACATAATATTCAAGTGTGCGGCGGGTGGGGATATCACAGTTATCTGCGACGGGGTATGTCATGGCTTTTTCCACCAGTGAATCTATAGCCGCTATCCTGTTTTTATCTGTGATGGTGTAGGGTCTGCCGACTGCATCGGTAACGGTAAGCAGACCTTCGCGGGTGCTTTCGTCATCAACGGCGATGACAGGATTTTCTTTCTGTTCGGCTGAGGAATTGTGAGAACTGCTCTCATTGATGAATTTTGTATCGTCCTTATTCAGGGTGACTGCCGCCAGCCCTATAACTACTGCCGCACAAGCCGCCGCAGATATAACGGCGAGCGGAAAACGTTTTTTTACGTATGCTGTTTCTTTTGTACTGATCGCGTTCATTGTTATATTCTCCTTTTGTATCTGTCTGTTGTCTGCTGCCATTCTGTTCCCGAAGGTCTTTCTGCCTGCTTCAAGCTGTGATGCACGCTCCATGACACTGCGTTTCAGTTCAGATGACGGTTCAAGCCTTTGGAGAATGTGTGATATATTCGTTTCCTCTTTCATGTGCTCCCACCGTCCTTTCTGTTTTATTTCTGCCGCTCTCAAGTTCAGCTTTCAGCTTTTCTCTTGCACGCCTGAGCCGCATCTTCACAGCGCCTTCGCTGAGTTTCATGACCTTTGCGATATCAATTACGGGTATCTCTTCAAAGTAATGCAGATACAGCAAAATGCGGTATTTCTCTTTCAGCCTGCACAAAGCCTGCCAGAGTCCGATGTCTTCTGCTCCGCTTTCGGTGTACTGCACCGTATCGGGGTCGAACTCCTCACCGTCACGCAATCTGTTCCAGGGTGAACGGTTAGCCGACTTGCAGAGGTTTATCGCGGTACGTATCAGCCATGACCGCCTTGCACCCTCTTCCTCGAAATACAGGTCTTTGGTATAGTAAAGCAGGAAGACCTCCTGAAAAATATCATCACGTTCTGATGGAGAAGTCAGCATCGATGCAATGATGCCGTTGACAGTCCTTCCGTATTTATCCATCACCGCTCCAAGATCTTTTTGTTCATCGGTCATCTGCCTCACCGCCTTTCACTGTTATTGAACGCGTTCATATACTAATGCTGATTTTAGCACATAAGTAACGTTTTTTGAAAGGAAAAGACTGATCTTTGTAGCAATGCACAAACCGCATTGTATTTTCGCGTTCGTGTCAGACGCATTTGCACAAAGATATCTTAAGATAATTTATACTGTACTGCTGACAGATCTTTCCTGACACAGTATGCGGAACAGGCGGGCGGGTGATGTCAAAACAAAATCCGGTCGCAAAAGCCGGGATCTATGGGTTTTGTGACCGGATTTTGTCTGAATTTTAAGGCGGATTGCTATAATTGTGCTGAATGTGGATTGACACAGGACGGATCATAGGATATAATTGTTTATTATGGTTATCCCTTTAAAACGCCACTAATAATAAAGGTATATCAAGGAAAGAAAACCACCGATAATTGCCAACGCCCGCTGAAAGGCTGTTCGGTATGGGGTGTCAGCGGGATGACCACATTGTTTATTGAGGTGATGCCTGTGAATAAAGTTATTGACCTGTTTGTGACATTTTTGAAGATAGGCGCATTTACATTCGGCGGCGGCTATGCCATGATACCGCTGATACAGCGGGAGGTCTGTGAAAATAAAAAGTGGCTGAACGATGATGATATACTTGAAATAGTTGCGATAGCAGAATCTACGCCCGGACCTGTGGCGATAAATGCCGCTACATTTGTGGGAAGCCGTACTGCGGGGACGGTCGGGGCTGTGTGTGCGACACTGGGGGTCGTTCTGCCATCGTTCCTGATAATTTCAGTGATATCATATGTACTGAGAGCATTTCAGGAGTCAAGAGCCGTACAGTATGCTTTTATGGGCATACGCGCAGGAGTTCTTGCGCTGATACTAAAAGCGGTATATACGATGTTCAGGTCAGCGAAGAAGCATGGGGTATCTTATTTCATAATGGCGGCGGCGCTGGTGCTGACGGCTTTACTGAAAACAGATGCGGTGTTTGTGATAATCGGGTGCGGGACATTCGGGCTGGTGTGGTCACTGATATTCGGTAAAAAGGGGGAAGGCTGATGATATGGCTTGAACTTTTCCTCACATTTCTGAAAATAGGCGCGTTTACATTCGGCGGCGGCTACGCGATGCTTCCGCTGATACAGAGCGAGGTCGAGCGTCACGGGTGGCTGACACAGGCGGAGGTGGTAGACTTCATAGCAGTCAGCGAAAGCACGCCCGGACCGCTTGCGATAAATATGGCAACATTCATCGGCATACGCACAGGGGGGATATTTGGGGCTGTATGCGCTACTTTCGGAGTTGTACTGCCGTCATTCGTTGTAATACTTATCGTGGCAAAGTTCTATGAGAAGTTCCGAAAAAGCCGTGTTGTTGACGGTGTGATGTTCGGACTGCGTCCTGCGGTGATAGGACTTATAGGGGCGGCTTTTTTGTCTGTGGGTATGACGGTTTTCTTCCCGAACGGTTTGAAGAGTGCTGTATTCTCAAATGCAGGCTTATGGACATCGCTGGGGATATTCACAGCGGGGGCAGTGCTTGCTTTCAGGAAGGTACACCCAATAGTTATCATCGCCGTATCTGCTGTAATGGGGATAGCCGCAGGATATGCGATGGAACTTTAGGTCGGTACACTGACACAACACTAGCAAATTGGCAGGGGCTTGATCTTATTCTTCACTTTTTTTAATCCAGTGTTATTTTCCCATCGATATTGTGATCTTTTTTCGCAGGATCACAGCGTTTCAGTCAGCGGATCGGGGGTATGGCTTTTTTTGCCATACATTATCTCTTCCAATATTTCTATCGTGTCGCAGTAAAAGCAGTAATCATCATGATAACCAAATGAATCTTTCACCACAAAAAAAATAATCAATAATATAAAAATAACTAATGCGATAACATTGGCTGCAATTCCATATTTGTTTTCAGTACTTGTGTTAACTATATTATTAACATACAAAGCGATAACAGACAAGATCAAAGGCATATAAATAGACTTGGCAACTCCGCTTCCACGTTTACGATTGATAAGATAATGTAGGAAATTTTCTTTCTTATCATTATCATCTAATTTTAAAAGATTTTCCGTGATATGTTCTTTCCAGTCAAGATAATATTTAAACTTTGATTTTTTTCCTCTGCATAATTTTTTATATTCTTTGAGTTCTTTTTGCAGATCAATTATTTCTGAATAAGGTTGATTTTTCTTTGCCATATATTTCTCTCCTTTTCTGTGATAATATAGATCATGACCGCGCTTGCATGCGGCTTTGATAACAAGCTATACATCGGGTGAAAGAATGATCTTACTGAATAAAGATCACCGGTGGGACAATAAGTTGATTTATTCGTTTATTATACATCGATACCATAAAAAAGACAATGGACAAAAACGCGATCAACGCCAAAAGCCCCGCACTCCGAAATGGAGTGCAGGGCTTTTGATATGCGGCGTGTTTTACTGCCTGACGGCATTTATCATGTCACCAGCTGAATGTTGCCCAGCGGTCGTTTACTTTGGGCAGGAGAAGTGCAAAGAGTTTGCCCCTTATGCTGTACTTTTTCATTTCTTCGTTGAAACTGTGCTCTTCGATCAGTCTGAAACCCTCTGTAAGATCGGCTATCTCCTGACCTGATTCGGTGCCCGATCTGAAATGCGCGTTGGTATTTTTGACGGTATCGTGGTGCTTTTCGTTCTTCTGGAGTGCCTTGCTGTTCTGCTCGGCTATAAGGGTGCCGCCGTCGGGGAAATTATTTTTCAGCACTTCAAGGAACGTGCGTATCTGGTCGAAGGCAAAGTACATGAACAAGCCCTCAGCGATAAACACGGGCTTTGACCTTCTGCCTGCGAGTGACTGACGGACTGCACTGCACCAGTCATCGTCCAGCGCACTGCCTGCCAGCATAGTTACACGTTCACGTTCGGGAAAAGCCTTTCTTCTGGCGGCTATGGCATCAGGCAGGTCAAGGTCGAACCATGCTATTTTGCCGTTGTCTACACGCGAGAACCTGTCATCAAACCCTGCGCCAACATTGACTATGACGGTATCGGGCGAACTTTTTATTATGCCTTTCAGCTGTCGGTCGAGCATGATAGTCCTTGCGATAACACCTTCGTGGGACATGAATTTATCGTACTTGGTGGTATCGATATCAAGCGTTTTGATTATCTCGACCGCTTTGCGGTCTTTTATCCTTGCATTTTTGCGCATAGTTTCATTTGCTTTGACAGCAAGCGGGATAAGTGCTGTTGTCTGTACATCTCCGAGTTTAAGTTCCATAGTGAGTCCTCCCATTTAAATTTTATTATGACTATCCCTTTAGCACACCAGCCGCCTTAAGTTCTGTAAAACCACCGTTTTTTGTGGTGTGTCAGCGGGATAACCACGAATTTTATAGCTGTTATATGTCAGCAAAGAGTTAGATTTAACTAACCGCTTTTCATAAAAAAAGCCGTCAATATCAGAACGGCATTTTTTCGGGTAAACCGAGAAGCGCTCTCCAGTCTATCCACCTTGCAATGCCTGCGCAGAGGTCATCTATCTCACTTCTTGTCATGCCGTGAATGAACGGTTCGTAGAAAAGTTCCCAATAGGCGGTGAGATAAATGTGCATCTGTTCTTTCGTGACTTTCTCGGCGGCAAAGCCGCGCCTGTAGGCTTCGGAATAATAGCGGTAGTCTACTTCGGTCATTCTGTTGGCAAAGTCATGGTGAAAGTTCTGATACTTCGTACCCTCAGAACAGGTCAGAAGAAGTGTGAACTGTTCACGCACATTTTCAAACATATCAAAGAAACTGCCCAACCGATGTTTGTCGGCATACCACGATGACAGCAATTCTTTGTCGGACAGATGTTCGATATCGACATCTGCATGCTCCATAAATTTTTCCATCATAGCCACCGCATCTTCCACAAGAGCGTCATACAGTTCGGCTTTGCCTTTATACCGAATGTAGAGAGCCCCTGTAGTTACGCCCGCATTTTTGCATATCTCCAAGACCGATGCCTTAGCAAAGCCTTTTTCGATGAACTGATGCCTTGCGCTTTCAAGCAGTAAAGGGTCGATAGAAGTATCACGGAGAGCCATATTTCACCTCATCAATAATGTCATTATCAATAATTACGATATTATCACATCGCTTCAAAACTGTCAAGAGGGGTATCATTATATTTGTAAGAACGAACAATTTTCACATAATGTGAAGTATCGGGCATGGTCTTTCTGACGGTGTGTGAGCATAACGCAGAAAATAAAGGCAACAGCGGCGTTATCATTGAGTTTTTTGGGGTATACAGACAAAGGATCCGCGCTTTTAGTTAAAGTTAGATAAATATACATAATAAGTTTGCAAAAATATGTAGACAAAAACGAAAAAGTGTGCTATAATATAATTACATTATTTAATATGTTGCATAAGGGGAAGGTCTGACCTTATGTACGAAAACGTTTAAGTTCAAATTGAGAGAATAGGAGTGTTATGAGATGAAAAACCACAAGAGAAGAGCATCGAAGGCCGCTGCATTTGCGGCTGCAATGGTGTTATCAGCAAGCACACTGCTTTCATCGGCAGTTCCTGCTGTGACTGCTAAGGCTGACAGCGGTGACGCTAATTATGCTGATGCGCTGGCATTATCGCTGTATTTCTTTGATTCAAACCAGTGCGGTACAGGTGTTGACGACAACCCGCTGACATGGAGAGGCAACTGCCATGTTTCAGATGCTACAGCGAACCTTTCAAGCGCTGTAAATCTGGGCGGCGCACGCAGTATCGTAGACCCTGACGGCGACGGCAAAGTTGATGTTTCGGGCGGTTATCACGACGCGGGTGACCATATCAAGTTCAACCTGACCATAGGCTTTGGCATGAACAGTCTGGCACTTTCCGATTATTTAAATCCGGGTGCTTACGATAAGGCAGGCTGCCGCGACCATCTTTTGTACATACTCAGGAATGGTGCAGATTATCTGATGAAGACAACATTCCTTGACAACAGCGGTGAAGTCGGTGCGGTATGCTACATGGTATCAGATGTAGGCGACCACAGCTATTGGGGTTCTCCCGAAAATCAGACAGGTGAGCGTCCCACATACTGGCTGACAACTTCTTCAAACAACTCTGCTGTCGTACTGGAGATGGCAAGTGCGCTGGCAGGCACAGCATATGCTTTCAAGGATTCTGACTCGGCTTATGCGGCAAAGTGTACAAAGTACGCTAAGGCGCTGTACAGATTCGGCACACAGCATACAGGCAACTATATGGAAGGCATGGGCTCAATGTACGGTACAAATTCAATGTATCAGGACGAACAGGCTATGACCGAAGGCTGGCTGTACATACTGGGCGAAGGCTCAGAGCCTTCATTCAAACCAACAGGCAACGGCTGCTACAATTATCAGCACTATGACTACTATCTGTACAGCTGGGACAAGGTATGGTCAGGCTATGCAGCAATGATGTACAAGAAGACAGGCGATTCCAAGTTTGCCGATGAACTCAAGTTTGAAGTGAACAACATGGGCGGCATGAGAGAAGGCACCTACAACACTTGCAGACAGGAATGGGGCTGCACACGCTACAACTGTGCTGTACAGATGGAAGCACTGGCTGCCGTTAACGGCGATAAGAATTCCGACCTTGCTAAGGGTGCAAAGTATCAGATGAACTACATTCTGGGCAATAACCCTGCTAACAAGAGTTTCCTGACAGGTTTCGGCTCTTCATGGTCATCTAAGGTACACCACAGGGCTGCAAATCCCGGCAACGGCGATGCTTCTTCAAACCCCGATGCTAAATATGTAAACTACGGCTATCTTATCGGCGGCACTGATTCTTCCGGAACATTCAACGAAGTCACCGAAAGCTACCGCTGGACAGAGGGTGCGCTGGACTACAACGGCTGTTTCGCTCTGGCTTGTGCAGCGCTGGTAAATCTGTACGGCAACACCAGCAGCGGTGCATCGAATATAATAAACAACGCATCTGAGATAAAGAAGAACTATTCGTTCGGCAACAATCAGGGCAACCAGAATCAGGGCAACAACGACCCCGCAGCCCCCACCGTTACCAACATCGAATACAACAGCACTTATCACCAGATAAGATTTACATGGTCGCCTGTAAACAATGCCCAGAACTACGGCATAGCAGTTTATCTGGCGGGCAAGTGGAGGATACAGACACAGTCTATCTCCGCTAACACAACTTCTTACACCACCCCAAAAAATCTGACACCCTACAAGACCTACAAGGTAGCTATAGCTGCTAAGGTAAACGGTGTATGGGGCGTAGCTGATGCTATAAAGAACGCTGTAACAGTTACAGTAAAGTGATACATTTTTCCTGAATATGGCAAAAGCAGTCTGTGCATGAGCGCAGGCTGCTTTTTATGTGCAAAAGATCCCGCGCAGCATTTCATAGTTTATAGCAATCCGCCTTAAAATTCAGACAAAATCCAGTCACAAAACCCATAAATCCCAGCTTTTGCGACCGGATTTTGTGAATTTAAAAAGTTGGATCGCTATAGGTAAAGGCTTTGAGCCGCAAAAACAAAGACCTCTTACGGATTTAAGCGCCATAAGAGGTCTTTTATCATTTGCTGTGAGTTGATCGGGATATCATTTTACGGTTACAGTGAAAGATCTCCCTGCGATATCGGAGATATCCCATTTGCCGCCGACTTTTGCACATATCACGACTTCATACTTGTTGCCTGCTCTGAGTTTAGGCGAAGTAAATTCGGTAGTATCACCATCGGTATATGCCTGTACCTTCCATTTGCCTGCCGACTTGACAGCGATGCCATACATCTCTGCATTATCGACTGCCGACCAGTTCAGTCTGAACTGATGAGTGTTTTCATCATACACAACGGAAGATACTTCGGGATATCCATGTGCTTCGACCGCTTTTGGAGTCACGTAAACAGCATTTGAGATATCTTTGCTCCAAACGCCGTTAGTCTTTGCGATAACTGCCACCTTGTAGTAGTTTCCGGAACTGAGATCATCAAGCACATAAGAAGTGCCGTAGCCCTCTGCAAGTATTCTCCATTTTCCGCTGACAAATCCGCAAACCGCATATTTTTCAGCATTTTCCGAAGCTGACCAGTCGAGTTTTACACAACCGTCGCCTCTGGTGTAAGTCACCCTGATGCCTGCCGCATTCTTAAATTCGGGCGCTTTGGCACCCATCGTCCAGCTGTTCAGGTCGGAACCGTCACCTGTATAGAACAGGAAATGCGAAAGACCTTCCTTGTTGTTTTCGGTCATATCTTCAAGATATGTGCTTACATCCTTAAGTATCAGGGTCATATTTTCCTTGTTGTTATTGAGGTGCTTTACAAACTTATCCGAAGCCATCTTTTCGGCTGTAACAGGATAAGTATTGATCTCTTCGCCAACGAACGTTCCCGAAGATCTCTTTTCTGCCGCCTCTCTGCCTGCTATCGTCTGAGCGGCATCACTGTTATAGAAGCAATCATGATCTACAGCGATACCTGCGATCCTTCCGTTGATACCGCCTACATCAACAGTTGTGACCAGCGAACCGACATTACCGTATGTGTAGCAGTTGATGTTAGTGCCGCCCGACATACCTGTCAGACCGCCGACTGTTGTTTTATTGTTGCTTTCGGCATCAGCACAGATATCACCGAGAGTATAGCAGTTTATCTGTATCGAGCGGTTCGTCATGCCTGCAAGTCCGCCTGCATATACCGAAGATGTTTCGGTCGAAGCATTTATCTCGGTATCGGTGAAGCAGTCGGTAACAGTGCCGCGAAGTGCGCTGCCGACAAGTCCGCCTACCCTTGCAAAGGACTCTTCGGTCTTGGCGTTTATAGTGCCCTGTACCGAGCAGTTATCTATAACAAAACCATTCTGAGCCCATGCTGCGATACCGCCTACATTAGCCTCATAGCGCGGCTTTACATTGATAGATATATTTTTCAGCCTGACATTTCTTATGATAACGAGTCTTTCATCATCTGTGGGAGTAAGATTTGTATTATGCTCTCCTGCCGCAAGACCGAACAGACCCGAAAGATATACATCAGCCGGCTGTTCTTTGCTGCCTATCGTCAGACCTGTTATCGTGTGACCTCTGCCGTCAAAGTTTCCTCTGAACGGATAGACTGCAAAATTCGACTTCTGACCGTTTATCTCTGCCTGCACAGCATGACCGATGGGAAGCCAGTCGCCGCCCGAAAGGGTCACATCGCTGTCAAGTGCGAACCAAACATTTTCCCAGTCAACATCCTCATTGACCGCCTCTGCGATATACCTCAGCTGTGCTTCGGTCTTTACGATATAAGGTTCTTCCTCAGTACCCTTTCCGCCTGCAAATACGGATACATCGGCGGCATCGTATGAAGTTTTATCGTTATATGTGGATTTTTCCTTTGCGATCTTGACAGCATTTTCATATGCTTCACCGGAAGATGAACCATCGGAGGACTTGATGTCGGTCACCTCACCATTCCTGACAGTGACAGCGACCACGACATTCTTCTCACTGTCACGACCGTACCATATACCGTCATTCAGCGTGAGTTCGGGTCTTACGACTATTTCGGCTTCGGGCTGTACATATACCGCAGATGCAGCAGTATCGGCAAAAGTTACCTCGCCGTCAGCATACTGCCATTTTTTCAGCTGATCTTCCGAGATGCCGAACTGAGTTATCTCAACGGGGAATGCTGTGAAATTGGCGTTCAGCTTATCAGCGATATCCTTATAGTTATCGGCGCTGTATGCCGAGTTACCCGAAACTACGCCGCCTGTATAGACCATGCCGTCATCGCTGACACCTGATGATACCCTTGTTCCGACATCGGCAACAGGGTCAACTATCGTGCCGCCTATCTTCATCTGCGCTTCGCTGTTATAATAGCAGTCATATGTATGACCTATACCTGTGATCCAGCCTGAAAGCGCACCTGTATATATGGAGTAATCATTTGCGGTATGACTTCCGCCGCCGTAACAGTTGGCGATATACCCTGCATTGACTGCTACGAGCGAACTTATCACCGCCATGCCCTCGTCTTCACGGTTTCCGCTTCCGTATACATCACCGAGAGTATAGCAGTTCGCAACAAGCGCTCTGTTCACAAGTGCTGAGATACCGCCCGCTTCACCGTATGCGGCACCCGACTTGACTGTACAGGAAACATCGACATCGGTCTTGCAGTTGATGACAGCGCCCTTGTATATATAAGAACAGATACCGCCGACAAAACTGTTGCCGTTTTCAGCAGTCAAAGTGACTGCGCCCTTGACTGTACAGCCGTCAACGACAGCACCCTTGTATCCATCGGCATCGGAGTCCATAACTGCGGCGATACCGCCTGCATATGCACTTGCACTGTAGGAAACGTTCACCAGTACATCAGTCAGTTCGACATCTTTAACAACGGCATCGGCACCAAGAACGCTGAAAAATCCGACATATATCTTGCCGTCTTCAAGTTCTTTTGCCTTATCTGCACTGCCGATGGTCATACCTGTTACTTTATGACCCTTGCCGTCAAAACAGCCGTTAAATACATACTCGCTGTCACCTATCGGAGTCCATTCAGCATCGGAAATGTCGATATCCGATGAAAGTTCGATGTACTTTCCGCTGTAATCAACGTTTTCGGACAAAGATACAGCAAATTTTCTCAGCTGTTCCGATGTTTTTATCTCATAAGGCGAGTCCTTTGTTCCCTCTCCCGATTCAAAGACAGAAGAGTCAACAGAAACATCGATGTATATCTCTCCCGAAAGTTCGGGAGTTTCAGAACCGTTATATTCCCACATTTTCAGGTCTACATCGATATTGTTTTCTTCGAGCAGCCTTGCGATATCTTTAAGGTCATTATTGAGCATTTCGGCAAATTCGCTGCTGCCCATCTGCTCTGCCGTAAGAATTTCGGGCGCAAAAGTACCCTCAGCATTCATAGAGCCTGAGCCGTGAGAGAATGTACCGATCTCGGTCATACCGCCATCGCTGCTGACATAGTTTACCTTCGCATCGGAAGAATAGAAATTATACTTACCCGATGCCGCAGGCATGAGTGCGCCGTCTATAAGACCCGCTCCGCTTTCGGCATCAGCCTGTGTGATAGTCCCGACATTTACACTGCCGCTGGCAAAGCAGTTATACTGCGCCGATGTCATCATGCCGACAACGCCGCCTGCATAAAGAGAAAAACCGCTTTTTGTCAGTACAGTAACATCACCCTTGCCTGCGCAGTTGACAACGTATGTATTGTTGCCTGTCATTGCGGCTATACCTGCACCATAAGCTATCTTGCTGTTTGACGAAGAGTTTATCTCGGCATCGGAAACACAGTTCGTTATATTGGCATTTCCCGATGCTCTGCCCACTACGCCGCCTGTCATTACCATTGCAGCGTCAGTTTTGGCTGACACCGAGCCGCTGACAGTACAGCTGTCCACCGACGCTGAGCCTTCCTGTCCCGAAACAGCTTTGCTTGTGATATCGCCTGTTATGCCGCCTGCTCTAACGACTTTCTGACCTGTAACATCGATATCCACATTTTCAAGCCTTATATTTGAAACTTTTGCCGAAGTCGAGATAGAAGAGAAAAGTCCAACATTCTGTTCTTCGGTATATGGAGAGTCAGCATCATTACGTATCGTAAGACCGCTTATGATGTGACCGCAGCCGTCAAAGCTACCTGCAAATATCTTATCAAGATTTTTGCCTGCCGAACCTTCCGCACCGATAGGATCCCAGTTACCTGCTGTTGAAAGGTCGATATCCGAATCAAGGACGATATACTTGCCGAGATAGTTTTCACCATTATCAACGCTTTCAGCAAAGCCTATCAGCTGTTCGGCAGTACTGATAACGAACGGGTCGGATATGCTGCCGCTGCCGCTTTTGAAGCAGCCGTAAATGCTTTTGAGCAGTGCATCATTGACCGCATTCTTTATACCGTTGCTGCTGCGTGTAGCACCGCTTACGGCATCAACGCCCTCTGTAGTATTTGCTTCGATTATCTTTGGGATGATAGCTGATGCACGTTCCCAAAATTCGGGCGTTTCGTTCTGACCTGTAACATCGATAGCCGATATCACGCCGTCAGATACGGTCACCGACACCGCGATATCGCTTTTATATCCCCTTGCCTGACCTTCATAGACCCCGTCTTTGTAGCCTTTTGTACTTTCTGCAAAAGCAACAGTGCCGACCGAATTCATCAGCACCGCAGTTGAAAGCACAGCACACAAGGCTTTCTTCTGATCGATCTTTGATCTCTTCATTACTTTTTCTCCCTGCTATAATATATTTGGTCATGCCGCACATGCGGTTAGGCACTACTAACCGAGTGATATTATAGCACATCTTTTTCTCGCTGTCAAGAGTGGTGACCGACTGCCGCCGAAAAAGCGATATACGAATTCATGCACTGAGTACCGATGCAGAAAAAATAGCAGCACATATCAGAAGATATCTTCCGACATGTGCTGTTAATCGTTTATCATCTCACGACCTGATTTTTGCCGTTCTTTTTGCCGATGTAGAGTTTTTCATCTGCCTTTGATATCCAGACATCGTTGGTAAGTTCCTTATCATAGCCGCAGACACCGATGGTGACTGTGATATTCAGTTCACAACCCTCAAATCGGAATTTTTCATCTGCTATCCTCTTGCGCAGTGTTTCGAGTATATCGGTGCTGTGTTCGGTATTCATGGAGAGGATAATGAATTCTTCGCCGCCCCAGCGACGATTCGATAAAGATAACTTCTGAAAGTTCGTGGAGAGGATAATGAATTCTTCGCCGCCCCAGCGACACACGATGCAGTCATTGCAGACCTGCTGTGAAAGTTCTGCGACATGATGCAGGATATAGTCGCCGCAGTTGTGTCCGTAGGTATCATTGACTTTCTTGAAATCGTCTATATCAAGGAGCGCTATCCAGCGTTTTTCGGGACTGACCGCTTCTGTCCTGTCAAGGACAGAAAGCAGGTAATGGCGGTTATACAGCCCTGTCAGGTTATCGACCATCGCCATGCGTTCCAGCTTTTCTTCGGAGTTTATCGCTACATTGTGGAAAAGGAACAGAAACAGTATCAATATGCAGAAAGTCGCCCCTGAGTTGAAGATGATGTGTATATCGACAGCTTTCTGCGGGACATCGTAGAGCGGTTCGTGAAAGCGCGCATACAGGTATACGCCGATATAGCAGGCTACATGTATGGCGGTCAGCAGGACGAAAGGCAGTTCCTTTTTAAGCACCCGTTTATGGAGATAGCCGAAATAGCTGATGCAGGCAAGCATTCCGAGAGCGTACAGCTGAAAAGCTGAATCAAGCCCCATACAGACTACCCCCACGACCATATACAAAAGTATGACCCCATAGATTATAAGCGTTGAAATAAAATAGTGCTTTTTCAGTATAAGGTATACATTGGTCGTGTTGATGACCAGCTTTGCATATATCACATACCTTACCACAGGCATATCAAAGACGATTCCCATAGTCAGGAAAAATATATCAGTAAACAACAGAAATATGCCGAAAAACAAAGTCAGATTTTTTAGTATCGTAGAGTTTTTGTCAGTTGTGTTCATATGTTCCACCTGCTTTTCAGACAGACTGTATCGTGTAGAGATACTTGCCGTTCTCAAGTTTCGATATACGGATATTTTTCAGTTTATAGCCGCTGCCGCTGCGGACTTTGAATGACTGCTGGATATAGTCGGAAGTTCCGTTGCTGAGTGTAGCGAGGTCAAAAAACTCCAGATACCTTTCATGGTCAGCAGGGTGGACTTCTGTGGCGGCAAATTCGAGTATTCCCTTTCTCAGCGAAGATGTGCCGTAGACTTTTGCAAAGCCTGCATTGGAGTATATCTGCACTGCGGTGTCTTTATCGGGCGTTATCTCGGTCACAAGGTCGTAGGTCGCATAAAGTGACTGACTGTATTTGAGAACGAGGTAGTCACTGTGTTCGGCACTGATAGTATGAACAGTTGAGGCGATGAGATGTTTTTCGCCGCTTGACGCTATAAGTTCGGTAGTGAAATTATACACCACATCTCCGATGATGCTGTCAGTCTTAAACACGCCCCCCTTACAGATGGTCTTTTCGATATATCCCATAAAGCGGTCATAGTAGGCGAAGTTCTCGTCATTGACATCTTTGTCCAGCTGTTCGATACTTTCATATCCCAGCTTTTTCAGTTCACTTAAATATGCGGCATTCACATACCTGAAAGTGGTCTTTCGGTTTTCGTACTCGATAAGCGCAATGGGTGCTGTGCCGAAAACTCCATCTTCTTCCGAATGATCGTGCGAAGTCATCAGCGGGTAGCCGCTGAGAAAATTCACTTTCACAGCCTTGTTCCAGAATACCCGATCACTGCACGTTTCAGCGGCGTGTTCTTTCAGGTAAGCAAGGAAATCTTCTTCACAGAGGGGTCTTGAAAAATAATAGCCCTGTATCATCTCACAGCCGATATTACGGAGGAATACAAGCTGTTCCTCAGTTTCAACACCTTCCGACAGCGTATGTATGCCCAGCGCTTTCGACATATTTACGACTGAAGAGACTATCTTCCTTGAACGGACATCGAACTGTTTGAGCAGTGACATATCCATCTTGAGAACATTGAACCTGAAGTCACGAAGCAAGCTAAGTGACGAATAGCCGCTCCCGAAATCGTCGAGCCATATCTCGAAGCCCGCATCAAAAAACTGCTTTGACAGTCTGCGGGTATTTTCTATATCTGCCAGCATAGTGCTTTCGGTTATCTCAAAGTGTATCGCAGAAACGGGAACATCGTAGCGTTTCATGATATCAGTTATCGCACTGAACATATCGGTCTGTTTAAAATCTATCCTTGAAAGGTTGACTGAGAAAGTCATATCGCGGCAGTCATATTTTTTATAAAATCTGCACACGTTCTCTATCATAGCAAGGTCGAGCCTGTGTATCAGCCCATGCTGTTCAAGCAGACCGATAAACTCACCCGGAGGGATAAGACCGAATTCGGGGTCGAGCCAGCGTGCCAATGCCTCAGCACCGCAGACCTTACCTGTGACAGTACGTGTCAAAGGCTGGTAAAATGCTTTGATATATCCATTTTTCAACGCTTCATCAAATTTACTGATGAGTTCCAAAATTTTCACCCCTAATCAAGCAGAGTGTATTTCATTGCAGGAGACGGAGATAAGCGCCCCCGTTTGGCTTTGATGAACATAGTTAAAGCCACACTCGCATTTAATAGTTCATTCTTAATTATACCATAAAGTGTTATATTTTTCAAGCATGATTAGAAAAAAAATTACTGATATCCCGATATTGTCCGAATTGGTTTATATGGGGAATTTTTCCACAAATACAGCCATTTTCGCCTTGTCATCGCAAGTGCAGGAAATCACTGCCAGCAGTTAAAGAAATATTCAGTCGGACATAATATTAAAATAAAGAATTTCTATTGACAAAGATCAAACATTCTGATATAATACGGTAGTTATAGCAATCCGCCTTAAAATTCAGACAAAATCCGGTCACAAAACCCATAAATCCGAGCTTTAGCGACCGGATTTTGTGAATTTAAATAGTTGGATTGCTATAGGTTTGAGTAACTTATATCAGCGGTGTGAAATATGCTTTGCATATCTCAGCAGAATTTGCGGTGGTAAGCATTCTTTTTGCAACATCACTCTCTGCGAGTATGCTGTTATTTTTTGACACGTAGTTAGCCTAAGCTAACATTATAATTATTTATCAGGAGGTTCGACCAAACATGAAAAACACTACGAAAAGCGCAAAGAAGGTACTGGGCTTTATGCTGAGTCTGCTGGTCGTGTACGGCTGTACACAGCCTGCTTTCACGACACCGATAAACTCGGGGAGCATTACAGCAAGTGCCGAAACTAATGAGAACGCTGTCATAAAACTGCAAAGCGTTACAACGAGCGGAAGCACCAACGCTTTTGTTGAGGTCAGCTTTGACAACGACTATACCGACCTCACCCGTGTGGCTGAGGCAGGAGTGTTTGTAAACGGCAAAAAACTCAGCTACAACAGTGCGTACAGCTATATAAGCTATGCAAATACAGGTGACTGCATCGTCAGCGGAAACACGATACAGTTCTACACCTCTTCACTCAGCGAGGGGGACAACACGGTGACATTCACTGTTCCCGATGGTGGTGATATTTCCGTAGGACTGCATATGTCAAAGTCGGGCAACTATTGGAGCGGATACAGCTACACTGTCAGGGCGACCTCAGATGAGGCGTGCGAAGTTACCGAACCTGCCGAGTCAACTGTCATAGACTTTGTATCGATATCCGCCGATGCTGATAATTCGGGCTATACTGTGGCTGAATTCGGTAACGAGTATGCTGAACTACAGAAGACAGCAAGTGCGGGTGTGTATGTAAACGGCACAAAACTGCATTTCAACAGCGCTTACAACTCACTGTACTATGTTGATAAAGGCGACTGCATAGTTACAAGTCATACGATACAGTTCCATTCTTCTCTGTTCGATGAGGGCGAAAACACGGTTACTTTCACATCACCTGACGGCGGTGAGGACAAGAGCATATGCGTAAAAGTTTCAAAAGTCGAAGTTCCGCCCAAATACTGGTATGAAAGCGTTTCTTACGATTACATCATAGAGCAGGCAGTTGATGAAGAACAGACCGAACCGCAGACTGAACAGCAGTTATTCGTTCGTCTGAACGGCAGTTTTGACCACAGGATAACAGGTCAGGAAGATGACCTTGACGCAGTAAGTTCTGCGACAACAGGCGGTGCGGCATATTACAGTTCGGGCAGTACGGCGCATGTTGAATACGCTCTGGCAGACAAGGATACAGCTATAGAAGATATCACGGAAGAAGAATGGCACAAGCCTGACTATTTCAAAAACGGCGGTCTGCTGAAAGTGAACGGCGCGGCATCAAAGATAGTCATATCACCTGAATGTGAGGGTATACACGGTGAGATAGACCCTCTCAGCGGTGATGTTTACCTGAGAGGTGTGCCGCAGCAGGCGGGCATTTATAATGTACATGTTTATCTGGATACCGATAAGGGCAGCGCTGAAAGCAATCCCCTTGAATTTAAGGTGTATTCGGGAAATGAAAAACTTGCTGACAGGCTCACATATGAGAACTGCACACAGACAGCTGACGGAAAATACATGTATGACTGCGAACCCTGGTATATGCAGGAATTCGGCGGTGACAACGAAACTGTTATCGTTCCGAAAGACATAAAGGCATGGTATGGTTCACACGCTGCACTGCCGCAGGTAAACTATGGTGAGATAGGAAGAACTATCTCACTGACTGACGGTGAAGAGCCTACACAGACACTTATTATACCAACAGGCTGTGACCTGACTATGGTAAATATGCGCATACACAGCGGTGTCAAGGTCATTGTTGAGAAGGGTGCTAAACTCACTCTCAGGCAGACTACTGCTGAGGGTATCATAGAAGTTCTTGACGGTGGAACTTTCTCGATGGACTACAACGACTACAGCGGCGAATGGCTTCACGGGTCAAGCATAAACGGTCAGCTTCGCATGAAGGACGGTTCTGTGCTGGAAAACGCCCGCATAACCTGTCACGCAAATTATACTGCGAACGACGATATAAACAGACAAAACTCCGAACCGCTCGTGACTGCCGAAGGAAATGTGACCATAAAAGGCGACGTATACATTCTCGGTGAGGAAGCACCTACAGGCGGTAATGCTCAGGCTGCGCTGAGCGTAAGCGGAACTTTGACTATAACGGAAGGTTCGGTACTTGCATGTTACGGCGGAGGGACATCTTTCCTGACTGCTGACGGCGGAGATGCAGTGATACTCGACAATGGCACTGTCAATGGCGCAGGCAGTCTTATCGCCATCGGCGGATACGGCATGAACATAACGGCAGATACAAGCAAGGGCAGCGGCGGAGCAGCGGTCAGCGGCAAGGGCATCATAGCTGCTGCGAAGGTATATCTTGAGGGCGGTGCAAGCTACCACGAACCGACTGAGCCTGTTCAGGGCGAAGTGACTCTCGCAGACACGACCGACCGCATACTTGTCACAGGCAAGGGCGAAACGACCGAAAAGAGCGAATACTACTGGTTCGGAACAGGTGAGCCGCAAACCGAAAAGGTGCTTGCTCTGATACCAAAGAACTCCCCTGCCGCAGCTGTGCGCGGAAAAGTTACGGTAACTTCCGTAGAGCACAGTGAAAAATTCCATCAGTTCAGGCTTAACTGGAATGAAGTAAAGGGCGCTCAGCGTTACGGTGTGGCTGTTTATCTGGCAGGCAAATGGAAGATAGTCACTCAGGATATCCCCGCAGGAACGACAAGCTACACTTCGCCAAAACTAAGAGCAGGTCAGACCTACAAAATGGTCATCTGCGCTAAGGTAGGCGGCAAGTGGGACATATCTTCACTGAGCAGCAGAGCATTCACTGTTACAGTCAAATGATCTGAGTCGGATATATCCTCAAAAAACAGACAGACCTCTTATGGCATATGATGTGCCGTAAGAGGTCTTGTTTTATTATGGTCATACCGCTGACCTGCCACCCAAAACAGTGCCATACGCCAAGGACCTTAAGTTCTGTACAGCCGCTGTTTTTGTGGTGTGTCAGCGGGATAACCACATTCTGTATTAAAGCGCGATTGACAAGGAATATATTTTGATGTATAATAAACCTGACTATTTTAAGGAGGCAGAAGATTGTATAAGATACTTATTGCAGATGATGAACCTGATGTTGTGAGCCTGGTCAAGGATTACTTTGAACTTAACGGTTATCTCGTTTTTACGGCGAAAAACGGCAGTGAGGCTATAAAACAGGCTTCCAGACAGCCTGATATAATACTGCTTGACATAAATATGCCCGAAGCGGACGGTATTGAGGTTTGCAGGCGCATCAGGGACTATGTTCCCTGCCCGATAGTTTTTCTGACCGCAAGGATAGAGGACAGCGACAAGGTATCGGGTTTTGCGGCAGGCGGCGATGACTATATCATCAAGCCTTTTTCACTTGAAGAACTGGGAGCAAGGATAGCCGCCCACATCAGGCGTGAAAACAGGTCAGCGGCGAAGCGTGATGTACTTCTCTGCGGAAGCCTTTCGGTGGACTACGGCAACATGACAGTTTCATCAGGCGGTGAGGAGATAAACCTTGCAAAAAAAGAGTTCCAGATACTTGAACTGCTCTCGCGGAATACGGGGCAGGTCTACAGCAAGGAACGCATATATGAAAAGGTATGGAGTTATGATGCTGAGGGCGACAGTTCAGTGGTCGCGGAACATATAAGAAGACTGCGTTCAAAGCTGTCAAAGTACGGCGAAGGTTCACATATTGAAACAGTATGGGGAATGGGCTACAAATGGGTAACATAACTAAACCGATGAAGTCGCTGAAAACGGCTTTGCTGATGTATCTGCCGATATGCCTTGCCGCCGTATTTACGGGACTTAAAGCGATAGGCTGGATAAGCGAAAGAGTTGAGCGTGCATATGACATGTATTACCCGATAAAGGAAGTAAATGTCATTGATGACAGAGTGGAATGGGTGAGAAGCGGCAGGCAGTTTTTCTGCTTTGCCGCCGAAAATTCAGGTATCGTGCTTAGTGTGCTGTGGGTCATATTCTGTGTTTCTGCGGCAGGATATATTTTTTATACCCTTGAACTGAAAAAGCCCATAGCCATTCTCATGGACGCTTCAAAGAAAATAGCAGAGAACGAACTTGATTTTCATGTGAGATATGACAAGGAAAACGAACTTGGGGTACTTTGCGGTGCTTTTGAGGATATGCGGCAGAAGCTGTTCGACAGCAACCTTGATATATGGTATACTCTTGAAGAACGAAAAAGGCTGTCTGCGGCATTTTCACACGACCTCAGGACTCCGCTGACTGTGCTTTCGGGATATGTCGAACTGCTTGGAAGCTACGGCGGCAAGCTGTCTGAGGAAAAGCGCGGCGAGATACTTGAAAAGATGCGGTCACAGATAACCCGACTCACCAACTACACCGAAAAAATGAACGCTGTCCAGAAGCTGGAGGATATTTTCCCATCGCGCCGCCAAACTCGTCTTTCGGCGCTTTGCGCGGAGATGGAGGACACGGGAAGGCTCGTCTGCGGCGATATGCTGTTTTCATTTACGAACGATAACATCAGCGATGATGAAGCAAACATAGACAGCGAACTTTTTATGCAGGTATACGAAAATCTTGTATCAAATGCCGTGAGGTATGCCGAAAGCCGCATAGATGTATCGGCAGGTACAGACGGAAATATGCTGTATGTGACAGTACAGGATGACGGAAAAGGCTTTTCACAGAAGGCACTGGAAAATGCGTCAAAGCCGTTTTTCAGGGGAGAACAAAATCCCGACCTGCATTTCGGGCTGGGGCTGTATATATGCAGGATACTCTGCAAAAAACAGGGCGGAAGTCTGCGCATAGAAAACGCTGAGGACGGCGGCGGAAAGGTGACCGCAGAAATTTTTTTGCAAAAGTTGATAAAAAGTTGATATTTACAGTTCATAATAAGATCACAGCAGGAGAAAGGGTGCTGTGATCTTTTTATTCTGAAAGGAGATAACATTATGGATGACAAAATAGAGATAAGAAAGGTCAGCAAAAGATACGGCTCAAAGACGGCGCTTGACAATGTAGACCTCACCATCGGAAAGGGTATGTTCGGACTGCTGGGCAGAAACGGAGCGGGCAAAACAACGCTCATGAAAACGCTTGCGGCACTGCACCCCAAAAGCGGCGGAACTATACGGGTATGCGGAGTTCCCATAGAGGACAGAAAGAAAATACGCTCTATGACAGGATACCTGCCGCAGGAATTTTCGATGTACCCTACCATGAGAGTTGATGAGTGTCTTGACTATCTGGGCATACTTTCGGGCATGAGTAAGGCGCTGAGAAAGGAACGCGCGGAAATGCTTCTGAAGAAGGTAAATCTTTACGGGCACCGCCAAAAAAAGGTCAAAGAACTTTCAGGCGGAATGAAGCGCAGGCTGGGTATAGCGCAGGCGCTTCTTCATGAGCCGAAAGTTCTGATAGTTGACGAACCTACGGCAGGTCTTGACCCTGAGGAAAGGATACGCTTCCGCAATCTTCTCGGTGAGGTGGCGGAGGACAGGATAGTTATACTGTCAACGCATATCGTTGGCGATATCGAAGCATCATGTGAGATGGCGGCGGTCATGAACGAGGGAAAGATACTCTGGACGGGGAATGTCAAAGACCTTTTGCATGAAGCGGAGGGCAAAGTGTGGACGGTAACGGTCGAATCACGCTTTCTGCCGCAGATCAAGAGCCTTTATTCGGTCACAGGCATGGTCATGCAAGGCTCACAGACTGCTGTACGCTTTGTACATGACGGCGCTCCCGACCTGACGGGTGCCGCACAGACGGATCCCGGTCTTGAAGACGCATACATCTTCTGCCTTTTCAAAAACGGCTGTATAGACATCGGAGGTGAGGACTGATGCTGTTTTTAAAGGAACTAAGAAGAGTTGTTTTTTCAAAGATATTCATACTGTTTTTCGTGGCTGAGGTGTTTATGGCGTTCTTCACACAGTTCTGGAGCGATATGGGTTCAGGCTTCAGGAATTACGCCCCGCCTGTACCCGGCGGCGATTACGGCATGACGGTGGTTGACGACCCGCCGACTCTTACACAGGAAGCCACAGCAAGTCTTATAAACGACTATGTCAACAACGAGTATACGACCTACCCATACGGATTCATACATACTGTGCATCTCAAAGGCTCGGATAAGGACAAGATATCGGTGATACTTTCCAAACTGACGGGTATCGTGGAAATTGAGCAATATGTCAGATCATCTTTTGAGATAAAATATACCTACGATGAGTACAAGCAATATATTATTCCCGAACTGGGCGTACTGAACAACGTAAGTATAGATGAATTCCATGCTCTTATGACTGAGGCAGACAAGATACTGGGCGGCGGTTCAAAGTATTCTCCCAAAGAGATAATGTACAATTTTTCGCTGGGTCCGAAGTCCTACGAAGAAGCACTTGCCGAATACAACAGCCTTATATATGATGACAGGATAACAAACGGATATGCAAGGCTTTTCTGTGATTATCACGGTTTTTTCATGGCACTTCTGCCTGTGTTCCTTGTGGCTGTATACCTTTCCGCTGACAAGCGAAGCAAAGCGGAACAGCTTATCTTCTCGCGGAGCATATCCTCTGTAAAGCTGGCGGCGGCGAGATTTGCGGCACTTGTTACTGCCGAGATGATACCTGTGCTGTTCACAGCGATACTGGCGACTTACCGCGTGGCACAGTTCTATGATCCTGCCATGATGGATATGTTCGCAATGTTCAAGTATTCTTTTATATGGATACTTCCCACTGCAATAGCCGTCACGGGAACAGATATGCTGCTGTCAGGTCTTTTGCCTGCTGTGGCTGTGGTGATAATACAGTTCGGTGCATGGTTCATGATGATGTTCATGGGTTCGCTCTACGAAGATTTCGGAGTTTTCGACCTTGTTATACGCCACAATACCGAATATGACAGGCAGGGCTTTATGGACAATATCACGGTATTCGTACAGAACAGACTTTTCTTTACGGCGCTTGGTCTTATATGCACTGCGCTGTATGTATTCATATGGAAACTCAGAAGGGAGGGCAGGTTCGGTGAAAGCAAGCTGTTATCTAAGCTGTCTTTACATAGATCTGAAACGTAATTCTCTGCCCCATATACTTGCCGCAGCTGCGCTAACGCTTACAGTACCGATAGTGTTCAGCCTGACCTCGCTGAGTGCCGAACTTTCAGCACAGCCGCTCGAAATGTATCTTTCACTTACAGGCACACTGTTGCTGACACCCGTATTCCTGCCCGAACAAAACGAAGATATACGGGACACGGTACGTGTCAGACAGATGTCGTATCTGACGGTATGTGCAATGCGCATCGCATATCTGGCAGTCATCATAGCCATACTGTACGGCATCATCACAGCCGCACTCATCAGAGGAGAAAGTGTCGTGACCACAGCACACTATTTCGGAGGGCTGACAGCAGCGTTGTTTCTCGGCTCACTGGGAGTTGCAGGCTCGGCTATAGGCGGAAATGCGGTAATAGGATATATGGCATCTTTTCTGTACTTTACGGCTAATTTCTTTCTCAAAACAAGGCTGGGGGTGTTCTACCTTTTTGGTCTTTCTGCGCAAACAGGTGTCAGCAAACTATGGCTGTCGGGCGGTTCGGCAGTACTTATAATAGTGACATTCCTTTACCTGCGATATATAAAGAAACTGTAACGATCACACTGACCAAAGCACCCGCGATCTTGATAAATAATATAGTATGAAAAAGTCCTTGCATTTACACACTTTGTAATGCAGGGACTTTTGTATATAACACTGATATTTTGTTTTCATAAATTATATTTTTAAGTAAAATACATCGAATAATATGTTATATTATTGACATGCAATATTTGGTTATGGTACAATAAAGTGAATAAAAATATATCTGACAGAGATATGATCAATTGGTGCAAATGGAAAGTGGAAGAACCGGTATGATACACATAATAGGACAAGTAGCTATAATATTATATGACATATTCTATATTAGTTTGTTTATTAAATCAAAATCTCGAAAAAAGAAAAATTATATTCACTTGATTTTAATTATAATATTATCTATAATCATATTTTGTTCTCATTACATTTCGTTATCATATGAATTTCCAAATTGAAATGCCCCCAAAATTGTCATTTAAGCATTTTAGAAAAAATTGAATCCGTGGACAAGTGACCCTTATATCAATAAGATTTCTAGTGTAGATGATATTGGAATTGTAGATAAAGATGTTTCAAATTCAGGAATTATTAAAACTTGTAATTAGCACAATGAGGGATCTGTATGAATAGATTTAATACCATAAGTATCATATTACTTGTGATCTACTTAATACTTAATGTAACTTCAATTATAATACAAAAAAGAAATAAAAAAAGGGCATATATTAATTTTATAATATCTTCTTTTTGCGCTGTTATTGCAATTGTTTGTATAATTATGAGTAAATAAAGATATTATGATCTCAATTATGTAACTGCTCATGGAGGTGGAAACAATGACACATTTTACTACAGAATTATTGCTTATCGTTTCTATGCTATTAACTCTGTATAGTGCTTGTTATAGGTTTCTGCATTTAAATGCAGAAGAAAGAAAAGCACGAAAAAAAGAGATCATTGTAACCATTTCTATTATACATGCAGCTTTGATAATCAATATTATAGGATTGATCTTATCTATTGAAGACTGAGCAATGATATATTTTGTTATTGTATTTTTAATAACGTGGTTATCCCGCTGACACACCACAAAAACGGCTGTTTTACAGAACTTAAGGTGGTTGGCGTATATCTTTCCCACGCCTGCGGCAGGGGAAAGATAACATCAACTCATTATTTCCTTGTTATAAAGGTATTTTTGGGTGGTGTGCTAAAGGGATAGTCATATATTATTATAATAATATCTCATAAAGAAAAACGAAGAAAGTTATTTTCTGTTTTATCGTATTCGCCTATTACGTATACCAAAAGCTATGATAAAACTTTGGTTCAGTTCAAGGATCAAAATAACCTGTTTTTATTTCATAGGCTCTCACCCGATCAAAAAAGTCTGCCTGCAAGGGTAGACTTTTACGACTTACTGACGCTCTCGGTGTATCCGAGAGCGTTATTTTTTTGACAGGATCTTTATCTGTAGCCGTCACGCTTATCGCACCTGCCACTACAAAGACATCAGGCTTAAAGAAGATCTCTGACAAATATTGCAAAATTATAGTAAACGACATATTTATTTCTACATTCAGCGCTCACTGACGCTGTTATTTTTGTGGCTGTGAGCGCTGAATGTCCTGAAATTAATGTCGTTTACTATAGTACAGCAAGATGTATTTTTACACCGCTGACGATATATCACTTGAAAAAAGAGGTGCGGTATGGTATAATACGTATATCATCAGGAAACGAGGGCGATAACCTGATATTCGTTTCAAATTACGCTGCATATCTGCCAACTGAGGAAGAATTGAAGCGAGAACTCATGAAAGACGAGTTCACAAAACTTGATGATGAATAGAAAAGATACAGGAATATGTTCCATGCGGGAGGCAGATATGAACGATACAGAGTACAAAGTTTTAATGATAGACGATGATGAACTGATAGCACGCTCAACAGCGGAATATTTCAATATTTTAGGCTGTAAGACCGCTTATGTAACAAGCTATGATGCGGCGGTGAAGTTTCTTGACACTCATGAAATATCGCTGGTTACTGCTCGACATAAATCTCGGTGACAGGTCGGGCTTTGACCTGTGCAGAAAAGTGCGTGAAAACTATGATATGCCCATACTTTTCATCAGCGCCCGCACAAGCGATGATGATGTTATCATAGCGCTGAACATCGGCGGTGATGACTACATCAAGAAGCCATATACGCTTGGCGTTCTCTTTGCTAAAGTAAAGGCGATACTCGGCAGATATGAAAAGGCAAAGGAAGCGGCACAGCTTGCGGCAGGTATAGAGGGAAAGTCAGTTCAGACAAATGAGGGCAGGATATATTTCCGCGAGGGAGTTTATCTTGATACCTCCATGCACAAGCTGATAATTGACGGCAGACAGGAAGAATTCAGAGCGATGGAATATAAGCTGCTGACCTATCTGCTTGAAAACGCAGGCAGGGTCGTGACAAAGGAAGAACTGCTCAAAAACGTGTGGGAAGACGAATACACGGGGGACGGAACTATTTCCGTTCATATCCGTCATATCAGGGAAAAGATAGAGCCTGACCTCAAAGATCCTGCTATCATAAAGACTGTGTGGGGTGTGGGCTATGTTGTGGAACAGGACGCTCTCTTTCACGGTGACGGCGCATGAAAAGCTATATCAGGATAACCGTTCTGACGGCGGTGATATTTCTTGTTGGCATCATTCTGCTCGCTGTTCTTACTTCAAAAACCGTCACGCAGGACACCTCACGACAAACGATAACTGCGCTCAATGATATTGCAAGGACTGCCGAAGCGCATCGTTCGAAACTTGATATACTCAGTGGGAACAACTATAATGGTGATTTTGTCATACTTGATATGACAGACAATGTTTTGTATTCCAATACTGATGAGAAAGATAAACTGACGGTGGAAAAAGCGATACAAAAGCGCTATCCCTATCAATATCTGAAAGATGACAGCGGTGTATGGGGCTGTGTCATTATGACAGATGACGGGCTTGACGGATACAGAATGCTCCGTTTGCGTTTTATTGCAGGCATGAGTGTCGGCGGTGTGATAATACTGCTGGGAATGGTCGGCTTCGGAGTATATCTGAACAGGAATGTCATCACACCTTTTAAAAGAATGCAGAGTTTTGCGGGAAAAGTGGCTGAGGGCAGGCTGGACGAGCCGCTTGCAATGGACAGGGATAACCTTTTCGGCGCATTCTCGGAGAGTTTTGACATCATGCGTGAGGAACTTTCCGCATCAAAACAGCGTGAACTGGAATTGCAGAAGAAAGAGCGTGAACTTGTGGCATCGCTGAGCCACGACCTGAAAACGCCTGTCACGGGTATAAAGCTGGCAGCGGAACTTTTGCAGATGCGGTTATCTGTCAAGGCTGAAAATTCTGACAGCGGTATTACTTTCAGCAGAGATGAAACAAACAGCATAAATGACAGCGTGGACGGCATTCTGCAAAAATCGGAGCAGATAAATTCACTGGTGAGCGACCTTTTCACAGCAACACTTGACGACTTGGGTGAATTCAAGGTGAACTGCCGCGATGAAAATTCGGCAGTGCTTGCAGATATCGTGAAAAGCTGTGATGATAAGCATTATGCGGTCATGGGCGAACTGCCGCAGGTCATTATCAGCATAGACAGAAAGCGTATGACACAGGTCGTAGGGAATATCATATCAAATTCCTACAAATACGCAGATACAGCGATAAATGTTGATTTCAAGCTGTCGGAGGGCTTTCTGGAAATGCGCTTGCAGGATCATGGTAATGGTGTTTCCTCAGAAGAGATAGAGCTTATCACAAACAAATTCTATCGGGGCAAAGAGTGGGCTGACAGCGAAAAAGACGGCAACGGACTGGGGCTGTACATCGCAAAATCGCTGATGAAAAAGATGAACGGCGATCTGACAGCAGAGAGTGACGGCGGGCTTGCTGTAACGCTGATAATACCGCTAAGTTAAAAGCTCTGCCTTTTGACGAGCCGTTCGCCCGAGCGACCATTTAAGAAAAATATAAGAATTTTACAAGAAAGATTTATGGAAGATTTTTTGGAAGTCATGTATAATATCCTTATAGCAATCCAACTGTTTAAATTCACAAAATCCAGTCGCAAAAGCTCGGATCTATGGGTTTTGTGACTGGATTTTGTCTGAATTTTAAGGAGGATTGCTATAGAACAGCAGAAAGGACTGCAAGAAAGGATGTTATATATGGCTTCTTCTATTTTAAGAACAGAAAAACTATGCAAATCATTTTCAAACGGCGGCACACAACAGCATGTCATCAAGAATCTTGACATTGATATTATCGAGGGTGACTTCACGGTCATCATGGGATCATCGGGTTCGGGAAAATCCACGCTTCTGTACGCGCTTTCGGGTATGGACAAGCCCACGCTGGGCAAGATATTTTTTGGAGATACGCAGATACAGGACTATACAAACGATCAGCTTGCACAGTTTCGGCGGGGCAACTGCGGATTTGTCTTTCAGAGCGTGTATCTGCTTGACGATCAGACGGTGCTTGACAATGTGCTGACGGGTGCGCTGATCGTGCAGAAGAATACGCCCGAACTTGTGAGCAAAGCAAAGGAACTGCTGAAAAAAGTCGGGCTGAATGAGGAGGACTTTAAGAAGTACTCCAATCAGCTTTCGGGCGGTGAGGCGCAGAGAGTGGGCATTGTGAGAGCGGTCATCAACGACCCGAAAATACTTTTTGCAGACGAGCCGACAGGTGCGCTGAACTCGGCATCGAGCCGTGATGTGCTGGATATATTCACGGAGATACATAAAAACGGACAGAGTATCGTCATGGTAACACATGACCTGAAAACGGCTCTGCGCGGAACGAGGGTGCTGTATCTGCGCGATGGCGGCGTTGTGGGCGACTACCGTATGAAGCCCTACGGTGAGGACGACAAACAGGAGCGCCGCGCAGGTCTGACGGCTTTCCTTGAAGAAATGGGCTGGTAAGGGGTGATGACATGAACATACTTCGCTTATCGCTTTTCAAGCTGAAAAAAAACAAAAAAGAAGCGTTCGCCATCGTCTTTCTCACGATGATAACCACGCTTATGCTCAGTGTATTTGCGGCGAACATCTCAAAGGCGAACAAGGCTTATGATGACAGTTTCGCACAGTCGGGGTCAAAAGACACCTGCGTTATGATAAAAAAAGACAAATACCGTGATGAATACAAAGACCTGCTTAATAGTGAGTATGGCATTAGAGAGATAACCGAAACGGAATGTGTATACGGCTTTACACTTGATTATAAAACAAACAATGGTGATGAACGCACCTACGTTTCCGTTTTCGTTCCTGAAAAGAACGAAAGAAAGATAGAGGATTTTGTAAAGACCGATAAACTCACAGATGAAGAGGTAGAAAAGCTCGAACACCCCATATGGCTGCCAATGTTTTTCAGCATCGGTGAAGGGTATCAGGCCGGCGATACACTGACAGTCTGCAAAAATGGCAGAGACTATCCGTTCACCATAGCGGGTTTTTACAAGACAGGATTATATAACAATTCGTCCTACGGCTATAAAATGGTCATATCCGATAATGACTATGAGCTTTTCAAGCTGATACTTGACGACGGTGTTTACGGGGCTTATGCCACCCTGTGGTTCAACTCCGCAAATACAGGATATAATGAAGATATTTTTATCGAAAGCTGCGAGAAACTCAGCGGCGAGGAGCTGAATTCTTATTTTACATACAATAGCACAAGAAATGAAAAGTTAAATTCCCTGCAATTCATAAATATGTTCATGTATTTCCTTGCGTTTTTTTCGGGAATAACCATGCTTTCGGCAGTGCTGATGATAATTCACCGCATCACCAACGACATCGAAGACCAGATGCAGCAGATAGGTGTTCTCGAAGCGCTGGGCTACCGTTCCCGTGAAATTTCCCTTTCCTATGTGTACGAATATGTGATAACAGCAGGCATCGGTGCGGTACTGGGTGTTGTGGGAGCATTTCTGGTAAGTCCGCTGATGAATCTCGGCATACAAAACACGATAGGCAGACCCGTGACCGTAAAAACAGAGGGCGGAATGATACTTCTTTCCTGCTTTATCGTGGTGGTGCTTGTAACTGTATTTGCGCTTTTAAAGGCAGCAAAAGTCAAGAAATATCCGCCTGTTGTGGCGTTCAGAAAGGGCATACGCACACATCATTTCGGCAGGAACATTCTTCCGCTGGAAAAGGCTAAGGGAAATATCAATATTGCACTTGCGATGAAGAGTTTTCTCTGTGACATCAAGTCTGCTGTCGGAACGGCAGTCTGCATCATTGCGGCAGGTACGGCGATACTGTTCTGTGTGACGAGTGCGGAATTTTTCGGACATGGCATTGACGGGCTTCTGTCAATGACAGGTGATGACATTGTAACTGAGGTGGAACTGCTGAACGGCGTTGACACTTATGCAGTCAGGGACGAGATAGCCAAGATGCCCGAAGTAAGAAAAGCACTTGTGAAATATCAGCAAAAGTGGCTTTCTGTCAGAGATTCGGAATATCCGGGCGCTACAGTTGTATTCGATAATTATAATGACGCTGAAAACATAAAACTCATAGACGGCAGATTTCCGGAGCATGACAACGAGGTCATGACCACCATTTCAAGAAAGCAGTATGACGGCGTGGACATCGGTGACAGCATCGTTATCAAGGGCAATGGAACAGAAACAAAGTTTATTGTAACGGGTATGACAAGCAGCATGATGAACAACGGAACAATGCTGTATATGACCTCTGAGGGATACTGCCGTGCCTGCCCCGATGCACGCCCGAACATCGTTTCGGTATATCTGAAAGACGGCGTGACAATGGAACAGTTTGAGGAAAAGCTGAACGAAAAGTTCGGCACTTCTGCAAAAGACAGCGTGAATGCAGGCGGTGCAGACGGCACACTTGAAGAACGCATACGAGCGGCGGCAGATGAAAAGCTGGCTCTGCTGACCTCGCAGTACGGCGTGACTAATATCGACTATGCGTTAGTCGTTGACGGACAGGTCATCACGGGAAACAGCAGACACTTTATCATAAAGGACGTTTCCTCTCTCATGACACTTGCTGAGCAGTCGATGAGCGGAGTTGCAACGGTATCGAAATACGGCTCTTTCGGGGCGATGCTCGTGCTTTCTGCGGTAGTTGCTGTGATACTTGGACTGATCGCATCATCGAACGTAAAGCGTCAGCGCAGGCGCTTAGGCATCATGAAAGGTATGGGCTACACCTCCAAAGACTTGATGAAACAGATCGCACTGAAAACCATGCCTGTAACAATAGTTTACGTTATAATTGCTTCATTTGCAGCAATGTATGTATACAGCGCATTCTGGCTGATGGTATTCGGCACTGTCGGTGAGCTGAACATACCGCTGACTATCGTTGCAGATGTTGTACTGGTGGCTTTCTGCTATGCTGTTACTTACATCAGCGCAGGCAGGATAAAGGCAATATCGGTAACAGAACTTATGACCGAATAAGAGGGAGATAATATGAAACAGATAAAGATCATTTCTGCCGCAGTTATGGCACTTCTAATGCTGACAGGGTGCGGAAGTGTCAAGGCAGATAAAACCGAAAATACAGACACGGCGGCGAAAGCTGTGTCTGCCGAAAATAACACAGCTGACGGCGAATATATCTACTGCGTGGGTTCGGTGAGCAAGATATATTCCACAGCCGCCGTCATGCAGCTTGTTGATAAGGGACTGGTGGAACTTGATACGCCCATAACCGAATATATTCCCGACTTCAAAATGGCTGATGAGCGATACAAGGACATAACTGTTCGCATGCTTATGGATCACACTTCAGGGATAATGGGTTCAACAACAGTTAACAGCGGTCTGTATGATGACAATGATACATATAACCACGACCATCTGCTTGAAAACCTTGCTTCTCAGCGGCTCAAAGCCGACCCCGGAAAATATGCGGCGTACTGCAATGACGGTTTCAGCCTGCTGGAACTTATCGTTGAGAATGTAACAGGCAAGAGCTACACGGACTATGTGAGGGAGAACATCTCGGATAAGATAGGTGTCACCGACACGGGAACGCCTATTGATATGTTCCGCAATGATATGCTTGTGCCCTCATTTTCGGCAGGCGGTCTGCCGCTTGAAACAAGCTACTGCGTGATGATCGGCGGCGGCGGTATCTACGCAACGGCTTCCGATACTGCAAAATTCGGTGCGGCGTTCTTCACAGGCGATGACACGCTCATTCCGGATGATGCTAAGAGCGCTATGTCTACCCGCCACAACGACAACGAATACAGCGATGATAACGGTCTTGGCTGGGATTATGCGGAAATGCTCCGCTACAAGCAAAGCGGTGTCAAGGTAGTCGGCAAGGGCGGCGATACGGACATGGATCACGCTTTTCTGATGGTTGCCCCCGATGAAAAGATAAGCGTTGCGGTGCTTTCCAACGGCGGCGGCAGCACGCAGAATGAGCTTGTGGCGCAGGCACTCATGGACGTGTGCTTGCAGGAAAAGGGCATAAGCATTGCAGAGAAAGCATTGCCCGAATGTACGATAGCTGACGAGATCCCCGATGAATACAAGGCTTATGAGGGCTGGTATGTCATGAATATAATGGGCGGGAGCGATACGCTTTGCAGAGTGACGTTCCCCGATAATAAGTATCTTCACATGGAAAAGATCACCTCACGCAAGACCGAATATACCGACTACGTTTATACCGCAGACGGCGACTTCGCTGAACTTGCCTACGAAGTCGATGAAAGCGGATTTGACAAGCGCCTGCTGGCGGGCGGGAGCAGCCGTCTGTCCTTTGAAAAGAACGCAGACGGAACATTTATGAAAATATCGGGCGGACTGTACTATCCCGTACTTGGTTCAATTGATGTGAAAATGTATGCAGGACAGATGATAGATGAGAACAATGTCGGAGAGGGTGTTATTAACAGCTTTAAGGCACTTGACGGAAAGAAATTTCTTCTTGCGGGGGATAAGTATTCATCGAGCAATTATGAGCGTGCCGCTATCGCACGGTTTAGTATTGTGGACGAAATGAAAGGGTATGTTTTTCTGAATGGCAATGGCGCTGATTTCCTGCTGAAAATATCCGACAACAAACATCTTGTCTCACCGAAAAATATACCGTCATCTTCAAGCAGAGATCTTATGGATATTACGCTTGACACAGATAAAAACGGCAGGCAGACAATGAAAACTTCATTTGGTACGGAATATATTTTGGCGAATGACATTCCCGAATTTGATATATCGGTCAAAACGGTGGAAATGACAGGCAATGCGGAGTGGTACAGTATTTCAGACAGCATCGCAAATACCCCCATTACCGTGACAAGACCCGAAAACAGTGCTGTTATCGTGTTCAATAAATTCGATGAGCCTATATACACTTCCCATGTTAAAGACGCAGGAAATGTTATCCCCATGCCAAAAGGCGGCAGAGTGCTGTTTCTTGGGGAGGCGGGCACTAAGTTTGGAATTACTGCGTGATGATACAGTACCCTAAAATGGTAGTCTGTGATAATACCATAAGACTGTAGACTATTGGAACGTAACAGCAAGCCTTAGTTTATGAAAGCACAAAGCGGGCATCATGATGTAAATGCAGTACAGAACGACAAAACCGAACTTTGAAAATCTTTGTTGAATATCGCCTTTGACATCAAAAAATATTTTTGCTATAATATTCAGGTAATAATATTATAGCACTGACACACGTTGTATTCTCAGGAATGCGTAAATCTGATCACGGAATGCTATCCGAAGATGAAGTATCCTTTGAGTACAGCGTGTTTTTTGTGCGGAAACGGAGAAAACTATGCCAAGAAACCAATTTGAAAGAATGATGTTCGCTTTGATGACCGTTATTGTGACTGTACACGCTTATGTGTTTTACAGTCTGTATGTTGTCAACGGTTCAACGCTTATGAGCGTAACGGGGGAAAACAGTGTGCTCGGTGCGGTAAACGCTATGGGCGGTGTCTATATGTTCGGAAGAAATCTGCCGATATGGGCAGTCGTTATCACTGAGTTCATCCTTGCATATACTCTTGAAGTAACAGTCGGAAGCCCCATGTCCTTTAAGCTGGCATGTAAAGTCTTTGATCCGAGAGAAACACACCCCGTACTCTTTGAAACTGCGATCATCTGTGCGACTGTCGGCATCATGTGTCCTGCGATGAGCCTTCTTGCGGCTTTTCTCTACTATCCCTACTACGCAGGCTTCAATGTGTTGACGCTCCTTGCAAACTGGGTCAAACTCGTCTGCTTTAATTTCCCGTTCGCATTTTTCTCTCAGCTTTTCTTTATACAGCCGCTTATCAGAACTTGTTTCAAGGCGGTGTTCAGAAGAAAAGCCGAAACAGCACAGGCTGTAAAGGCGTAAACTTTGTGCAAAATGTCCTTTGCAAAAAAGCTGAAAATCTGATATGATAAATATATAACGAGTAGCGATCCTGCGTAAGTCCGGTTATTGCTGCTCGTTTTATTTTTTTATGGAGGTAGATCATAGTGAAAAGAATCAAAGAAGCGTGTATCTGCCAGACACTTCATTTTATGCTCAAGGAAGATGTCGGTCATGACTACGCCGTAAAGCTCGTTAAGGACGAAATTGAAAAGTACAAGGCGGGACTTGATAAAAACAAGACTAAGTACAAGATCGTAGAGGAAACAGAACAGCCTAACGGCTCTGTTATCATGAAGATCATCAAGCAGTACAACACTGCTCCTGTCGGCTCTTATCTCGACTGATACAATTTCATATCATCAAAACAGCGTGTGGCTTTAAGCGTAATTCCGGCTTATGGCTTCACGCTGTATTTTTTAGGAGGAAATCAAATGGAACAAACAGCAAATCAATTCTTAGGGCGTGAGCCTGTGGGCAGACTGATGAAAAAATATGCCGTTCCCTGCATCATTTCTCTGCTGGTGGGAGCGCTCTACAACATCGTTGACCAGATATTCATCGCCAACGCAAGCTATCTCGGTTCTTACGGAAATGCCGCAAATACAGTCGTGTTTCCGCTGACAGTCATCGCGCTTGCCATAGCTGTTATGATAGGTGACGGCTGCTGTGCCTTTGTCAGCCTGAGTCTCGGAAAGGGCGAACCCGATATGGCTAAGAAAAGTGTCGGCAGTTCAGTCCTAATGACGATAATAAGCAGTTTGATACTCTGTGCTGTGTATCTGATATTCAGCGACGGTATCATAGCTATGTTCGGCGGAACAGTAAATGAGGAAACCTTCCTTCACTCAAAAGAATACTTCTTCTATATCTCGCTTGGAATTCCTTTCTATATGTTCGGGCAGGCTATGAACCCCGTTATCCGCGCAGACGGCAGCCCGAAGTTTGCTATGATCTCCACCCTTGCAGGTGCAGTGCTGAATATGATACTCGACCCGATATTCATTTTTGCTTTAAGGTGGGGCATGATGGGTGCAGCGGTCGCAACAGTCATCGGGCAGATCGTCACAGCGGTGCTTGCTGTTTGGTATCTCTGTAACATGAAGATGGTAAAGCCCGCAAGAGCCGACTTCAAGCCGCAAAGCATCATTATCCGCAAAACACTTACGCTGGGACTTACCAGTTTTCTCTCGCAGATCTCACTTGTGGCGGCAATGGCAGCGATCAATAATATGATACGCAAATACGGTGCAATGGACAGCATTTTCGGGCAGGAGCAGTATGCGCAGATACCTATGGCGGTAGTCGGCATCGTTATGAAGTTCTTCCAGATCGTTATTTCTATCGTAGTAGGTATGGCGGCAGGCTGTATCCCGATCGTCGGCTTTAATATGGGCGCGGGACTCAAATACCGCGTGCGTGAGCTGTTCACAAAACTGCTGATAGCAGAAGCGGCTGTCGGTGCGGTTGGTCTTATCTTTGTGGAGTTCTTCCCGAAACAGCTTATCGGCATATTCGGTGCGGCGAACGAGAGCAGTTATTATACTGATTTTGCGGTACACGCATTCCGCATATATCTCTGTATGATGATATTTGCCTGCGTGAACAAGGCTTGCTTCATCTTCCTGCAAGCTATGGGCAAGGCTGTGGAATCGACTGCACTTTCGATGATAAGAGAGATCGTTTTCGGTGTGGGCTTTGCACTTCTCCTGCCAATGTTCTTCGGACTTGACGGTGTGCTGTATTCAATGCCAGTGTCGGATATCCTTACTTTTGCGGTAACTTTGTTCCTTATCGTCAGGACTTATAAGCAGCTCAGGACCGATCGGAAAGATCAGCCTGTGAGCAGTTCCCAAACAGTAAGCAAGGCTTCTGTATAAAAAGTGTATAAATTCAAAAAGCGATCAGCCATTTTTT
>NZ_ADKM02000094.1 GCF_000178155.2 Hominimerdicola alba 8 | reverse complement strand
TTTTTATGGCAGGAAGTTACCGACACATACAAGAGCATGAAAAACAGATCAAAAATTTCATAAATATAGCAATCCAACTTTTTAAATTCACAAAATCCAGTCGCAAAAGCTGGGATTTATGGGTTTTGTGACTGGATTTTGTCTGAATTTTAAGGCGGATTGCTATAGGTACGATCCCCATACTGCAATAGCTGTTCCATAAATTCTCCCAAAGCCCCCGAAGACTTGTCGGGGGCATTTTCACACTTCTCTCCCACACTGCATACCCTGTTAATAAAACAAGGAGAGGAAGATAACTATGGAAAAGACAATAATCACGATGTCCAGCATCACCTACGCCATGAAAGCAAAGGAATACCTCAACTCTATGGGCTACAGGTGCGATGTCGAGCGGACACGTAAGAATATAGGCAGTGGGTGCGGGTACTCTATCATAATAAGGGTACACCCCGACCTTGTCACTCCCCTGCTTGACCGCGCAGGCATACCCTACAAGGGGATATACAGGCTTTAGGAGGTCAGCATGGAAAAGAAGAACACTGTGAATTTTGACAACTCGGCGGGCACTCACCCAAAGCCTGAGTCTGTCAGGCAGGCGGTAGCTTATGCCATGCGGGAATTGGGCGGCAATCCCGGGCGCGGCGGACATCAGCTTTCAATGGCGGCGGCAGAACGGATATACGCTGTGCGGAAAAGCGCGGCGGAGTTTTTCGGGGCAGAGATCGAGAATGCGGCATTCACGCCAAACTGCACCTACGCTCTGAATATGGCGATAAAAGGGCTGATGCAGTTCGGCGGACACATCATCATCAGCGGTTGGGAACACAATTCCGCAAGCCGCCCCGTATACGCGCTGACCAGAAATAACGGCGTGAAATGTTCGGTCTGCGAGATATACCCCGATGATGTCCAGCGCACAATCGAGGGCATCAGGCGGCTGATAAGACGTGATACGCTGTGTGTCTGCTGTATGGCGGCATCTAACGTGACAGGACGCATAATGCCATACCATGAGATAGGCGAACTGTGCAGACAGCGCGGCATAGCCTTTGTATGCGACTGCGCACAGGCGGCGGGCGTGCTTCCCGTCAGCATAAAGGACGGCATCAGCTTTATCTGCACATCGGGGCAGAAAGGTCTGTATGGTCCCACAGGAACAGGTCTGCTGATAAGCAGTGGTGAATTCGCTCTTTCTACCATAATCGAGGGCGGCACAGGTGCAACTTCGGGCGAACTGACACAAACTCCCCACATGCCCGAAAAGCTGGAGAGCGGCACTCTCAACACTGCGGGGCTGATAGGTCTTGGCGCGGGCATAGATTTTGTAAAAAAGCACGGCATCGGCAATATCCGCCGCCACGAACAGTCGCTTTGCAAAATGTTTGAGGACGGTCTGAAAAAGCTGGGCGCTGAGGTCTATGATATCGGCTGTGACCGTGTGCCGATAGTCGCTTTCAACTTAAAGGGCAGAACTTCCGAAGAAACTGCTTCTGCCCTCAATAAAGGCGGCTTTGCACTGCGCGGCGGAATGCACTGCGCCGCACTGGCGCACGAAAGTCTTGGCACAGGCAGGCGCGGAGCAGTGAGGTTCTCGCCGTCAGCATTCAACAGCGCGGGTCAGGTCAGCAAACTGCTGAGATATATCGGCAACAGCTTGACTGACTTTATGCCCGACCAATGACTTTTCATGCAAGAAAATCATTTTTTAACATGGTTATCCCGCTGACACACCACAAAAAACAGCGATCTATAGCAATCCGCCTTAAAATTCAGACAAAATCCAGTCACAAAACCCATAAATCCCAGCTTTTGCGACTGGATTTTGTGAATTTAAAAAGTTGGATTGCTATAGCAGAACTTAAAGTGGTTGGCGGATATCTTTCCCCGCCGCAGGCATTGACCTTTTTCCCGTTTTATGGTATCATGTATTATATCGAGAAAGAGGGTATATGATATGAAGAAAAAAGGGCTGAAAATACTGCTTGTCTGCATAGTCAACAGAAATTACGGCGACACCATAATAGCTGACTGCACCGACTATCTTATAAGGCGGGCACTGGGTCGTGACAGCGGCAGCAGCATACTGCGCTACAAAATAGACTGCGGCGACCTGTGGCAGATACAGTTTGCCGATGCGGTGGTGTTCGCAGGCGGAGGGCTTGTAAAATTCAGACAGGAGAAATTCTATCCGCATGTGTGTGACATCATCAGCGAAGCCGAAAAACATGGTATACCCGTCTTTATGAACGCGGTGGGCGTTGAGGGCTTTGACGACAGTGACGAGCGCTGTACCATGCTGAGAGATGCACTCAACTCCCCCTGTGTCAAGGGTGTGACTGTGCGTGATGACCTTAAGCTGTTAAAAGAAAAGTACGTTCAGCGCAAAGACCTGCGGGTAAAGGGCGTTTTCGACCCCGCAGTGTGGGCAGGGCGGCTTTACGGCTACGAAAACGGCGATGAAGAAGTCATCGGGCTGAATGTGGCACGCGGCGAACTTTTCCCCGATTACGGCAGAGAAGATATGGGCGAAGAGTTCATGCTTGACCTCTGGGCTGATGTGGCGAAGCGCCTTGACGAAAAGGGTCTTGAATGGAGGGTGTTCACCAACGGCGCACTGGCTGACGAAGCATTCGCTGATAAACTGATGGCGCGTCTTGGCAGAGGCGAAAAACTGCCCGCTCCGATGGGTGCAAAACAGCTGGTACGCAATATCAGCGACTTTTCGGCTATGATCGCCACCCGCATGCACGCCTGCATAACCGCCTATTCTCTGGGTATCCCATGTGTGGGGCTTGTCTGGAACGACAAGCTGTCTTTCTGGGGCAAAAAAACAGGCAGACCCGAACGCTTCATATCAGCCGATGATATCAGCGCCGAAAATCTGGTAGATGCCCTGATGAGAGCCATAAAAAAAGGCGCTCCACACGTATCCGAGATGAAGCGCAGAAGCGTTTATAAAGAACTTGAAAGATTTCTCGAAAAATATGCCGATAACAGGAACATCACCTGCAAAACCCCCGACAAGGGTCAGCTTTTTGAGGTTGGTCTGGGCGGCATACAGCACCGCTACAAAGCCCCCAACAGCCCCGATGAACTGTCAAACCGCCTTGAAGAGGGCTGTCTGCTGTTTGAAGCCGATGTCCGTGCCTCTGAGGACGGCACACCTGTCTGCATAAACGGCTGGACGGAGAAAAACCTGAAACTGCTGGGGCTTTCTGCCAAAGACTACCCCAGAAAGGAACTGCCCGCGCAAGTCCTCAGACAAAGCCGCCTTGACGGTGCTTTCACTATGGGCAGTTTTGAAGAGATAGCAGGACTCATAGCGGGCTATCAGGGCGCTAAAGTGATAATTGATGTGGGTCTGCCGCCTGCCGACCTGAAAGAGAAGATGTTCGCAGACATCGCTGAGATACTGAAAAAAACAGGTCTGAGCAAAAAGCGCTCATACATCAGGCTACAGCGCGAGGGTGATATAAAACTGTGGAAAAAGCAGAAATGCCCCTGTGAACTCATGTATTTCCTGCCCGACAGCGACATACCCGAAGAACGCGCAGAAAAGCAGGCAAAAGCGCTGGAGATATGCGAAAAATACAGCATTACGCTGATATCCATGCTTTCAAAGACATTTGATGACAGCACCGCCGAAATGCTGAAAAGCAAGGGCATGAAGCCTGTCATTTTCGCTTATGACAAGCTGGGCGATGCCTTTAACGCACTTGATAAAGGCGCTGAAATGGTCGGCACGAATTTCTATTCCGCAAGGTACGCCGAAAAGCTGACAGGCAAAACTCAGAAATAAACACAGAAGAAAAGAGCCGCACGTTTTTGTGCGGCTCTTTCCCGGAAGTAAAGAATATGAAAAAATGATTAGAAGAATGCTTAGTTAAAATCCCCCGAAGAAATTGAAGGGGTCATAGTAGTAATCATAATCGTTGTATCTGTCATAGCCGTTGTCTTCAGCAGGCTGTTCTTCTTGTGAAACAGTTTCGCCTGTGGACTCGTCAAGCACTACCTCAACATCCAGCTTTTTGCGGTTGCGGTAGACTGTCAGCGTTACCGTGTCACCGGGAGCATGCTCGTTTTTAACAGCATTCAGCTGGACTATGCCGTTTACGATGGTGTCATCTATGGCTATAATAATGTCGTTCTCCTGAATGCCCGCCTTCTCAGCACCGCTGTCAGGAGTGACAGTCCTTACAAGGAAGCCCTGCGGTATGCCGTAGTAGCTTGAATAAGCCGCCGTAACATCTGCACCTGTTATGCCAAGACTGGGTCTGCCTGTTACATAGCCGTAAGCCATCAGGTCGCTCACTATCGGGAGCGCGTCATCAATGGGTATCGCAAAGCCCAGACCTTCGACCTCAGCCGAAGCCACCTTTGCAGAGGTTATGCCCACCACCTGACCGTATGCGTTTATCAGCGCACCGCCTGAGTTGCCGCCGTTTATCGAAGCATCGGTCTGGAAGACCTTCATGGTTATATCCTCAACAGTTATAGTTCTGTCCTTAGCGGAGATTATGCCCGAAGTTGCAGTATTTGCAAGGTCAAGTCCCAGCGGGTTGCCTATTACTATCGCCAACTCACCCACCTGCACATCGGCAGATTTACCTATCTCAGCCTTTTGCAGACCATCGTATTCTATTTTCAGCACTGCGAGATCCGTCTGGGTGTCCTTGCCAACATTAGTCGCGGTAAAAGTCAGCTGATCCTGAGTGTCGCCCTCTTCACCGTAATAAGGCGGAAGCACCACCGATATCGACTGTGCGTCCTTTATAACGTGCGCGTTGGTGATGATATAGCCGTCCTCACTCAACACAATGCCCGAACCTGTGGCTATGCCCTTGTTTGTGATACAGCTTATGCCCACCACCGAAGGCGACATCTTCTCGATGATATCGGGTATCGGCATCGCATCAGCAGGTGCGGCAAGCTGTTCAAGAGTCGGCAGATTGCTCCTGTCAATGGCATTTTCGACCTTTGAACTATCATCATCTGTTTTGACCACACCGTTTGCAGACTTATCCTGTCTGCCTGCGGGTTCGGGGTCATTTTTCCCCGTGACCAGTTTGTAGCCCACGATCGAAGTCACCCCGATAGCCGCCACGCCCAGCACAGCCAGAAAAGCGGTCAGTATCTTCTTTCCTGCCGAACTTTTTTTGGCATGGGGCTGATAGGAATATTCATTAGTAACACCCTGCGGGTTGTAGTAGCCCTGTTCGTATTCACGGTTCACATAGGGCTGTTCTCTGTTAATATAGGGCTGTTCCTGCGTGTTATAAGGCGACTGCCCGTTATTATAAGGGCGGTAACCGCCGTTGTAATCATTCACTGAACGTTTCCTCCTGCCTTTACATGCCGAAAATTCCTTGATGTAATTCTATTATACCCGCCAATGTGATAATTGAATGACAAACTACAAAAATCTTTGAATTTTTTTATTATCTGCGCATTTTAGGTCTGGTTCGGTTCGATAATACGGACAGATATTTTTCAACGCACCTATCACCTCTGCCAAATGTTACAAAAAATAAGCGCTTTTTTTGTAAATAACACATTATTTACATTTTACAAATAATGTGCTATAGTATATACAGGTACACCGTAAAGAACTTTTCGGAAATGTCTTTACGCTCATAAAGTGAAACGTGGTTATCCCGCTGACACACCACAAAAACGGCGGTTTTGCAGAACTTAAGGTGGTTGGCGTATGGTGCTCAATTATCCTTTTGTTTACAGCATTTTCAGCTATAGCAATCCAACTGTTTAAATTCACAAAATCCAGTCGCAAAAGCTAGGATTTATGGGTTTTGTGACTGGATTTTGTCTGAATTTTAAGGCGGATTGCTATAGTGTGCTAAAGGGATATTCATAAAGTGAAATACATTCACGGGACTCTTTTTATATGATGGTAATAGTTTTCAGATGAGGTGATAACATGAAAAATAAGCTGTTTTATATCATTTTCGCTGTAATGCTTTCACTTCCGATGACTGCCTGCGGCAGTACGGAAGAACCTGCAAATCAAAACGCCGTTTCATCATCTTCCGATGTTTCATCATCTTCCGATGTTTCATCATCTTCCGATGTTTCTTCAACTGCCGAAGTATCGGACTCTTCCGAGTCTTCTGATGCAGACATATCATCTGAGGAAACTGCTGTCAATGGACCTGCCGCACTTGATGATGAAGCGTTCACAAAAACTCTTGACTACATGGATCGCAATCTCTTTGTGAAAACCGATGACGGGTTTACATTCACGGGCAGCGGCAAAGAGATATCCTCAGATTCGGTATGGTACAGCGACCCATTTGTTTTCTACGAAACAGAAGATGCCGCGCAGGTAACTCCCACCGAAACATATGCTGTTTTCATCATCGATAAAGACAGCGAAGAAGTAATAGGTATGCAGATAATAGCTGACGGCGAACCTGCCAACGGCACAGCAACAGGTCTTGAAGCGTGCTATACAGAAGCCTTGAGGAACAGCACGCCCATAGCGATGGTATCGTGGAACAGAGGCGAGAATTTTGGCAATATTTTATGTGTAGCTGACGGCACTGTCATCAGCACAGACGGCGATGCCGATAAAACGGTAAATGCCGAAAACTTCAATTTGAATTACTCCACGATGACCCCCGCACACCCGTCCTCCCCAACCGAATGAACAAGTGCATTTTGAACGGATCAAAATATCAAAAAAATCAGGGCTGTCCCCAAAGACAGCCCTGATTTTTTTATCTTGTCCTGTCGCCAAAGTACATCAGCGTTACCGCCATGCCGTTTATCACGCCCAGCACAACACCGCATACCACGTAAAATACCGCTATCGGTATATGCAGCAGCACCGATATCACGCCGAACACCACTATGAACAACAGCGGAGTTACTATCTGCATCAGGAATTTCCTGCCCATGAGTACGGGCAGCTTTTCCGAAAGCGCGATAGTCTTATCGCCCTGAGGGTCATACAGCCTGTACAGAGCCTGCATCACCGCCATCGGTATACCGATAAGCAGTATCAGTGAAATTACATTCATGGGTCTAACCTCCCTTGTGCAGAAATTTTCAGGTCGATATCTTATATAACTCTTACGCCTACAACGCCCGCAACAGCCTTTACAGCGTCAACGTTCGCACTGCCCTTAACGTCCAGCAGAGTGTAGCCCCAAGCCTTCTTTGTAGCGGAAGCGCTTGCAACAACATCAGCACCGACAGCAGCCTTAACAGCGTCCTCAGTTACCTCAGCCTTGTGCAGTACGCAAACCAGCTGATCGGCAGTCTTAGCCAGTTCCAGGTTCGGGAAAGTAACAGAGTTTCTGATCTTACCTCTCTCGATGTAGTCCATCAGTTCGTCAGCAGCCATGATAGCGCAGTTGTCCTCGCTCTCAGGGGTAGAAGCGCCCAGATGAGGCAGAGTGATAACGTTCTCCTCGCCCAGACCAATATCATCAGCGAAGTCGGTAACATACTTAGCTACCTTGCCTGCCTTGATAGCCTCAACAACAGCAGCGGTGTCTACCAGTTCGCCTCTTGCAGCGTTGATGATGCGAACGCCGTCCTTCATCATAGCGATCTGCTCCTTGCTGATGCTGTTCTTTGCATCAGGAGTGAAAGGAACGTGCAGAGTGATGTAATCGGAGTTCTTGTAGATCTCGTCCTTGCTGTCAACTACCTTAACGGAAGAGTCAAGAGCCTTAGCAGCAGCCTCAGACAGGAACGGGTCAAAACCGATAACGTTCATGCCCAGTGCAACAGCAGCGTTTGCTACCTTGCCGCCGATAGCACCCAGACCGATAACGCCCAGTGTCTTGCCGAAGATCTCAGGACCTGCGAACTTAGCCTTGCCGCCCTCAACAGTCTTGGGAGCGTCCTCAGTGCCTTTCAGGGAGTTAGCCCATGCAGCAGCCTCGGTTATTCTTCTGGAGGACAGCAGCAGTGCGCAGATGACCAGTTCCTTAACAGCGTTTGCGTTAGCACCGGGAGTGTTGAAAACAACAATGCCCTGCTCAGCGCACTTGTCAACAGGGATATTGTTGACACCTGCACCTGCTCTCGCGATAGCCAGCAGAGAAGCGGGCATCTCGTAGTCGTGCAGCTTAGCTGAACGTACCATTATAGCGGTAGGCTCAGCGCATTCATCGGTTATGGTGTAAGCAGCCTTGTCGAACTTATCGGTTCCGCATGCTGCGATCTTATTCATTGTCAGAATATTGTACATTGAGATCATTCCTTTTCTGTAAAAATATTATACAAGCATTTCGCTTGCAGGAGTAAAAAGATACTCCTTTTAAATCGGCAACAGCGCAGACCGTTCCCGCCCTGCGCTATCGCTTATTTTCAGTATTTTATCGCATAATAGATAACATATACCCAGCTGAGAAAACCGTGAAATATCGCCCAGCCAATGGACTTCCACTTGACATAGCTTATCACGATAGCCAGGCATGTACCGAAGGAGTAGGCAGCACCGCCGCCGGCAGATCCTAATTTTTTCGTTGTAGTCGTGGTCTTTGTACCGTCAGGCTTTACTTCCTCAACTACCTTTTCCTCAACTACCTTATCAGACTCCGCCATCTTTCGCCCCTCCGGAATTATCTTTCTGTCAAGCGTTCTCTTCCTCGAACTTCTTCATGAAAGCAACCAGCTTCTCAACGCCCTCGATAGGCATTGCATTGTAGATGGAAGCTCTCATACCGCCAACAGTTCTGTGACCTTTCAGGTTCTCGAAGCCTGCTGCCTTAGCCTCAGCTACGAACTTCTTGTCCAGCTCCTCGTTGCCTGTTACGAAAGGAACGTTCATCAGAGATCTGTCCTCGGGAACAACAGTACCCTTGAACAGCTTGCTGCTGTCGAGGAAATCATACAGTATCTTAGCCTTCTTCTCGTTGTGAGCCTTCATGCCCTCAAGACCGCCCATTTTCTTGATCCACTTGAATACCTTGCCGCAGATGTAGATGCCGTAGCAGGGAGGAGTGTTATACAGAGAGTCATTGTCAGCCTGTATCTTCCAGTCCATCATGGTCGGGCACTGCTTGAATGCGGGACCGTCAGCGATCAGGTCTTCTCTTACGATAACGATCTGTACGCCCGCAGGACCAACGTTCTTCTGAACGCCGCCGTATACAACGCCGTACTTGCTTACGTCGATAGGCTCGCTCAGGAAGCAGCTGGAAACGTCAGCTACCAGAATGTGACCCTTGGTGTTGGGCAGTGTCTTGTACTTGGTGCCGTAGATAGTGTTGTTCTCGCAGATGTAAACATAGTCTGCATCCTCAGGAATGTCCAGATCGGAGCAATCAGGGATATAAGAGAAAGTCTTGTCAGCAGAAGAAGCAACTCTTACTACCTCGCCGTACTTCTCAGCCTCAGCAGCAGCCTTCTTTGCCCACTGACCGGTGATGATGTAAGCAGCCTTGCCGTTCTTCATCAGGTTCATAGGAACTTCTGCAAACTGCAGAGATGCGCCGCCCTGTCTGAATATTACCTTATAGTTGTCGGGGATGCCCATCAGGTCGCGGAGATCCTTCTCAGCTTCCTTGATGATCTCGTCATAAGCCTTGGATCTGTGGGACATCTCCATTACGCTCATGCCTGTGCCCTTGTAATCGAGCATTTCCTCAGCAGCTTCCTTAAGAACTTCCTCCGGAAGAACAGCAGGACCTGCGCTGAAATTATAAACTCTGCCCATTGTGATAACCTCCATTAATTAAAATAAATAAAATCAATACTATAATTATATTACTTTATAGCCCGATTGTCAAGACCCCGCCCATAAACAATATATAAATTTTGGAAGCGTTTTTTTAGCGATTTTGAATAAAAATCCTCTTTTAAATTCGTTTTGCCGAACGAAAGCTGATTTTCAGAGTCATAATTATCCGCTTTTGCAATTTTCAAAGTTTCCGATTGCAAAAATCCCGGCAATTAATATTTGATATAAAAGTTGTACAATTTGTTTAAAGGAATAAATGGGCAAAGCAGGTTATTCGGCGCTGGCGTTATTGACAATGTCGGTAAATGGTGGTACAATGTAGTTTAAAGTGCTTTGACAGCAAGGGTACTGCTGTCAGTCGGGGTGAGGTCGTTACGGAAATATCACGGATCATAACATTGATCGAAAATGGCAGACAGCTTGGCGTAAGGAAGTATGCAGAAACAGGCGGTGCCTGTATCGCATTCATCTTCGCTGCGCAGAAGGTCGGCGGCAGATACATAGTATTTTCCGATGAGTTCGATGTGGATACGTATTACGAGCATGAACTTGAAAGCACCGAGATCGTCACCGCTTACGATACCATCGAAGAAGCGCTTGACAGCTTCGTCCCGAAATATGGCATGACCCTCAGCGATCTCTGTCCGCCAAAGGGCAGTAAGTATTTTGACCCTGACATTTATCGGGGCTGTGAAACATAAGACCGAGATAGACAAATTCTATATGAAGAAGGTAAAATGACATGAGAACATTTTCAAAATCACACAAGCTGGACAATGTCTGCTACGATATACGCGGTCCTGTAATGGACGAAGCTGACAGAATGATAGCGGCGGGCGAGAAGATACTCAAGCTGAACATCGGCAACCCCGCACCTTTTGATTTTGATGCGCCGCCTGAGATAATCAAGGCTATGACCGATAATCTGCACAACGCACAGGGCTACTCCACCTCAAAGGGCATAGTGCAGGCGCGTGAAGCCATTCTTAAATATCATCGCGGAAAGGGCGTAAACGTTGCGTCTGTTGATGATATTTACACAGGCAACGGCGTTTCCGAACTTATCACTATGGTCATGCAGGGTCTTCTCGACAACGGCGATGAAGTACTCGTGCCCGCACCCGATTATCCGCTTTGGACAGCTTCCGTTACCCTTGCGGGCGGCACAGCCGTTCACTACATCTGTGATGAACAGTCGGAATGGTTCCCCGATATCGCGGATATGGAGTCAAAGATAACCGACAAGACCAAGGCAGTCGTTATAATCAACCCCAACAACCCCACAGGTGCGGTATACCCGCGCGAGGTGCTGGAAAAGATAGCGGCTATGGCGAAAAAGCACGAACTTATCGTGTTTGCAGACGAGATATATGATCGCCTGCTGATGGACGGCGTTGAACACACCTCCATCGCTTCCATCGACCCCGAACTTTTCTGCATAACATTCAACGGCATATCCAAGTCGCACATGTCTGCGGGCTTCCGCGCAGGCTGGATGGTGCTGAGCGGCAATAAGTCCAATATGGGCGGCTATATCGAGGGTCTTAACATGCTGTCCTCCATGCGCCTGTGCTCAAACGTTCAGGCACAGTATGTGATACCTGCGGCACTGTCAGGAACAGGTTCGCCCGATAAGGAACTTCTTCCCGGCGGACGCATCTACGAACAGCGCGAGTGCATCTATACTCTGCTCAACGACATTGACGGCATCAGCGCAGTCAAGCCGAAAGCGGCGTTCTACATCTTCCCGAAGATAGATGCAAAGAAATTCAACATCACCAGCGATGAACAGTTCGTGCTCGACCTGCTGAGAACAAAAAAGATACTTCTGGTAGCAGGCGGCGGCTTCCACTGGGAACAGCCCGACCATTTCAGGATAGTCTACCTGCCCAACATCGACCAGCTCAAGCTGTCAATGGCTGAGATGAAAGATTTTCTCTCCACATACAGGCAGAAATAAGCCAACGCCCCGGCTGATAAAGATCTTTATACCAAAAGCCGCAGTATTTCCGATGTAAATACTGCGGCTTTTATTTTTCTCCACCTGCGAGGTCTGTCCCCCCGCCCTCTGCACATAACGATACACAACCATTTTTCAGAGGTGCAATAATATGACAAAACCTGATCTCTGTCACAGGCGCATGATATCTGTACGCTAAATTTTCAGCCAACAATAATACCGCCGCGTTACTATGGCAAAACGCGGCGGTGATTATAAGAAGGTATGTATCGTCTAACGACCTATGGAAAGATCAATATTATTCTGTTTACCGCCGACCGCGAAACTGCTCTTTTCGCGGCATCACGGCGGTTTTTATTTATAAGAAGGTATATAATTTTTTTGTTATGCTATCTCTTTTTCAGAACACGCACTTGTTCTTAAAGAGCCTTGAATGCTTCTGCAAGATCTTCGATGATATCATCGATATGCTCTGTGCCGATGGACAGTCTGATGGTGTTGGACTTGATGCCCTGATCCAGCAGTTCTTCCTCGTTGCACTCTGAGTGTGTGGTGGAAGCGGGGTGTATCGCCAGCGACTTGACATCAGCAACGTTAGCCAGCAGGCTGAACAGCTGGAGATTGTCGATGAACTTCTGTGCCTCTGCCGCACCGCCCTTTATCTCAAAGGTGAAGATAGAGCCGCCGCCGTTGGGGAAATACTTCTTGTAGAGTTCCTGCTGAACAGGGTCAGCCGAGATGGAGGGGTGATTTACCTTTTCTACCTGAGGCTGGTCTTTCAGGAACTGAACGACTTTCAGCGCATTCTCAACATGGCGCTCAACTCTCAGCGACAGAGTTTCAAGACCCTGTAAGAAAATGAAAGCGTGTACAGGAGAAAGTGTCGAGCCTGTATCTCTCAGCAGGATAGCCCTGATATAGGTAACATAAGCCGCCGCGCCGACTGCCTTTGTGAAGCTGACACCGTGATAGCTTACATTTGGTTCATACAGCCATGGGTGCTTGTTTGCGCCCTCCCAGTCGAACTTGCCGCTGTCAACGATCACGCCGCCGATGGTAGTGCCGTGACCTCCGATGAACTTGGTAGCCGAATGAACTACGATATCTGCACCATGCTCGATCGGTCTTACCAGATACGGGGTCGCGAAAGTGTTGTCAACAATAAGAGGTATCTTGTGCGCATGAGCGATCTCAGCAATGCGTTCGATGTCAACCACTTCAGAATTGGGGTTGCCGAGAGTTTCTATCTCGATAGCCTTAGTGTTATCCTGAATTGCGGCTTCGATAGCATCGTAGTCAAATGGGTCAACGAAAGTTGTTTCAATGCCGTAAGCGGGAAGTGTGTGCTTAAGCAGATTATAAGTACCGCCGTAGATGTTCTTTGCGGCAACGATATGGTCACCTGCATGAGCAACGCCCTGTATAGCGTAAGTCAGAGCCGCCGCACCCGAAGAAACTGCCAGAGCAGCCACGCCGCCCTCAAGGGAAGCTATCCTCTCTTCAAAGATGCCCTGTGTGGGATTGGTGAGTCTGCCGTAGATGTTGCCCGCATCTCTCAGACCGAATCTGTCAGCCGCATGCTCGGAGTTGTGGAAAACATAGCTTGAAGTCAGATAGATAGGCACAGCTCTTGCATCGGTGACGGGGTCGGGGTTCTCCTGACCTACGTGAAGCTGTCTGGTTTCAAACTTAAGTGCTCTTTCATTTATGTTACTCATTGTAAATTCCTCATTTCTTATATTATGTATATCATTCTGCCGTTCAAGGCGTTCGTATTATCAAAACTTATCGTCGTTCAGTCATTCCCGCCCGCACATTCGCAGGTGGGGCGAAACTTTAATATTACGGTTTACAGACCTCATTTTCCTCGCCCGCTTTCTTATCTTACTTTTCCTAGTTGTTAACTAGGTTTCTTTCGATGGTCTAATGATATCATATTTTTCCTATCTTGTCAATAGGTTTTCTGGAAATTTATCATCTTTGTGAAAATCACACTGCCATCTCAAATCATTTGCCGCATAAATTGTGCATCATATCAAAAGCAGGAGATCTGCAACCAGAATATACGTATCTGCCGTCCCAAAAAGCTCCCGTACTTTGCGATGTCCGTTAAAGATTATAGCGATCCAACTTTTTTAAATTCACAAAATCCGGTCGCTAAAGCTCGGATCTATGGGTTTTGTGACCGGATTTTGTCTGAATTTTAAGGCGAATCGCTATATTTCAGCGAGCTGATGTTCTCTTTAGGTTTCGCGCTCCCCTCCCACCCGCCCGCAAAATTTCGCACCTTGATAGAAGAAAATTTAGATATCTATGAAAATTATGTGAAATCACTTTACAAATTGTGTAAAGTGTGGTATAATGAAAAAGGTGATTATTGATTTTTGATAATTATTTTAAGTCACTGAAAGGAAATTGCTATGAATTGGGTCGAAGTCGATATTTTTACAACTTCTGAGGGTATTGAACCTGTAACAGGGTGTCTGCTGGGGCTGGGCATCAACGGATTTGTCATCAAAGATGCCGCAGATTTCGAGGAATTTCTCAACGATAAAAGTGTAAACTGGGATTATATTGATGATGACCTGATGGGTCTGAAAAACTGCGAAACTACCGTTACAGCTTATCTGCCCGAAAATGCACAGGGGCTTGACTACCTCGAAGCTGTCAAGGCTGAACTGAAAGCCCTGAAACAGCGCGATGCCGAAGATCAGTTCGGCAGACTTGAGTACGAACTGAAAAATGTCCGTGAAGAGGACTGGGCGAATAACTGGAAACAGTATTTCAAACCGCTGGAGATAGGCGATAAACTGCTCATCAAACCCAGCTGGGAGGAAGTAAGCGAGGGCGAAACCAGAAAGATACTGGAGATAGACCCCGCGTCCAGCTTCGGTACAGGTCAGCACAATACAACTCAGCTTTGCCTTGAACTTGTTGAGAAATACCTGAAAGACGGCGGCCGCGTGCTTGATCTGGGCTGCGGCAGCGGTATACTTTCTATAGGTGCTGTGCTTCTCGGTGCGGGTGACTGCGTTGCAGTTGATATCGATGCAAATTCAGTGAAAATAGCGGGCGAGAATGCCGAGAAGAACCATATCCCCGCTGAAAAATACCGCGCCGTCTGCGGCAATGTCATCGATGACACCGAACTCGTCAAAGAGATCGGCGGAGGCTATGACCTGCTTTGCGCTAACATCGTGGCAGATGTGCTCATCGGTATGAGCGGGCTGTTCGCAGGCTTCTTAAAGCCCGGCGGCAGACTGATAGTTTCGGGCATAATAGATATGCGCAAGGACGAAGTCCTCGACAAGATAAAGGAACAGGGCTTTGAACTTAACGAGATCAGAGAAAAAGAAGACTGGGTAGCGGCATCATTCACCGCACCGCAGTAAGGGATACAGCCGCCCTCACCTGCGGCTGATCTCAAAGATAGAAAGGAAGTGCTTAAAATGCAGCTGTTGTTTTTGGTGATAAAGAGGGTAGAATTGGTGGACGAGATAATGCACGCGCTGGCTTCGGCAGGTATAAGAGGCGGCACCTGCATTGACAGCATGGGTATGGCAAAGTCCATTTCTGATATGGACAATCTGCCGATGATAGGGGTTCTCCGCGCTCTGCTAAGCGGCGAAGACCCCGACCAGAAAGGCAAGACCATCTTCGTTGCAGTACATGAAGATCAGGTACAGGTGGCAAGGAATGCCATTGTCAGCGTAACGGGCGATCTTACTCAGCCCAACGCAGGGGTGCTTTTCGGCGTACCCATAACCTTCGCAGAGGGAGTCAATTGAATAATTCATAATTCATAATTCATAATTCATAATTATTGACATGGACACCTGCTGTGTTGATTTGACGTTATAATTCAGTAAAAAATGCGCTCACGTTTTTCGTGGGCGCTCAATTATCCTTTTGTTTACAGCATTTTCAGCTATAGCAATCCAACTGTTTAAATTCACAAAAAACCAGTCGCAAAAGCTAGGATTTATGGGTTTTGTGACTGGATTTTGTCTGAATTTTAAGGCGGATTGCTATAGTGTGCTAAAGGGATAGTCATAATTCATAATTATTGACATGGACACCTGCTGTGATGTTTTTGCTGATATTCAGCATTCGATTCAAGAAAAAATGCGCTCACGTTTTTCGTGGGCGCTTTTTATTTCATATATAAAAAACACCCGCTCTCGCCAGAGAACGGGTGTTAACATCAAATTTATCTGCCCGACTTTTTTCTGAAAGCCAGATAGCTTTCAAGAATGATAGTCGCCGCCACCGTGTCAACGACAGCTTTGCGCTTTTTGCCGCGCACATTAGTTTCGTTGAGGTACTGGTGCGCCGTTACTGTGGTCGAACGTTCGTCCCACATTTTTACTTCCACATCGACCAGTCCCCTCAGCATCTCCGCGAAGGCTTCACACTTTTCGGCGCGTTCGCCCTTAGTGCCGTTCATATTTATCGGCAGACCCACAACTATCTCGCCCGCGCCCCGTTCTTTGGCTATATCAGCCACCTTTTGTGCAAGGCGGTCGGCGTGGTATTCGGTTATGGTGCAGACAGGGGAAGCTAAAAACTCAGAGTTGTCCGAGATAGCTATGCCTGTTCTTGCATCTCCGTAATCAACTGCAAGTATACGCATCATTCCACCCCTTACAGCTTCAGGTTCGATGTGTCTATCGAATCCATCTCACCCGGCTGATAGTCACCGCCGCCGCCGTAAGCTGATGGGTCGTAGCGCCTGCCTGCGGACTGCTGACCGTTCTGCTGAACGCCGCCCTGTTCAGGCGATATACCGCCCGCATATGTGTGAGCGTTGTACGCCTCAGGACTGTAGCGGCGCATCGGCTGACCGCTCGCACCCTCACGCGGAACAGGTGCAGTATTATACGGGTCGGAAGGACCCTGATTTACATAGTGTGTGCGGCTGTTCTTGTAAGCCTGAGTTCTCTTCTTCGATATGATGAACCAAACTATCGGTATCAGTGTGATGACCAGCCCCAGCAGAGGTTCCCACTTAGCTGCGCCGAAATCTTTCTCTTCCAGCATCATGTCGGCAATATAACTCTTTATCTCCGCATCGGAAGACTCTCCGTCATTCATGTATTCCAGCGCATAATCCATCACCTCTTCGGGAATGGGTCTTGTCTTTGTTTCCAGCGAAACAGGCTTCTTGTTGCTCTTCACAGCTTGATCGTAGTGTTCCAGTGCGAAAGCTGTGCTTATTACAAGGCTGTCCATCGCCTTTATGGTATCATCTTTAGTCGCATGGACGATAATGTAATAGCCGTCTTCACCTGTCTTCTCATTATAAGGTATCATGCAGAGATAGTAAGGTGTCATCTTCTTGCTGACAGGTATGCCGTAAACAGTCTGACTGCTCTCCAGCGTAGCTATGGGATCGATCACATATTCGATCTTGCCTGTCACCAGTTCGTCTTCATTAAATCCTGTGATACTCTTGTCATACAGCTTCGCGAAATCGCTCTTCCATATCTTGACTGCATCGCCCATGCTCATTGCGATCATCGCGATACCTGCCACCAGCAGTATTATCTTGAACCCTGCCAGCCTTGCACCGATGGCGTTCCTCATATTCTTTTCCCTCCGTATTTTTTCAGTCGCCCCAACAATAAAAATTTGACAGAAATGTTTATTATATAACATAATCTGCCATTTTTAACTTACTGTATTTTATAGTATAACCGATTTTTCACGCCTTGTCAACAGGTTTATTGCCGCCTTTTAAAATGTGTGAACAAATGCTTAAAAAAACTTATTCCCCCTTTACTTATCAATCCGAATGTGCTAGAATAATCATGGAATATGGTAGTATACGTAAATGAGAGAACGTAAAGGATAAAATTTCAAAACTGAAAGGGAGATTATAAGAATGAGGAATGGTATTTTCAAAAAATTCGCTTCTGTACTGATGGCGGCAGGCATTATGACCGGTTCGGCGCTGACAGCCTTTGCTGACGGCGATGTCACACTTGACTGCTCGGATGCTATCGAGTCAGAAGGCTGGACACAGAGCGTAAAGTTCGGCTACAACAGAGAAGACCCCAACGGCGCCAAAAACTTCGATGCCACCAGAATGACCCCCGATTCGGTCATCAAGGTCACTTATGACATCGTTGAAGACCACTTTGATGAAACTCAGGCTACAGGCTACCCTGTTGAGCTTATTTTCCAGAGCTGGTCTTACCCTGACAGCCCTCTGGCAGGCAGTGACGGCAGTCTGTGGGCGAAGGTAGCCCCCGCAACTGTTGATGCTGCTTCCAACACTGAGGAATTTGCTTATGCTGATATCGTAGCCGCATACGGCAGTGACAACTTTGAAAAGGTTGACGCCGTACTTTTCGGCTCGACCAATGATGCAAAGATACTTGTAACAGGCGTTACCATCACCAACTGCAAGGACGAAGGCGATCACTGGGTAGACCCTTCCATCGCACAGGCGGCAGAAGAAGCTGAAAAGAAGGAAAAGGCAAACACCAAAAAGAATATAATCGGCATAGTTGTCGGCATTGCTGCAGGCGTTATCGTTGCAGTGGGCGTTGTATGGTTCATAATCAGCAGCAAGTCCCGTGAAGCATTCGATGTCACCACAGGTGAGTTCGTTGACAAGAAAGACGCTAAGTGATAATACGATATGATAAGCAAAGCCCGCGTTCATCGCGGGCTTTTTTGTGCGAACTTTTCAGCTTTAGGCTGAAATTTTCAACTCGCTTTTTAAAAATTGTTGAAAAACAGCACCACATAAATAAGCACCGCAGACCCTCGCAAAAGATGCCTGCGGTGCTTTTGTTTGAAAAGTGGAGAAATTTATACGTACAAATCACGCATATATCATTTTGTCATTCCTGACATGATTCAGTCGTCTGCCGCATTGAGGTCGCGCACCGAATCGCGTATCACCAGTTCGGGCGTGAACAGTACGTCCTCGCGGGTGCCTGTGTGCTTTTCTATCATGTCAAGCAGCATTCGCGCAGCAGCCTCGCCCAGCTTTCTCTGAGGGTGATGTACTGTAGTCAGCGGGACTTCGCATATCGAAGCATAGCGCGAATCGTCTATGCCCACTACCGAAATATCCTCAGGCACACGTATTCCGTTTTGTCTGCACAACTGTAGCAGCTTAACAGCCATCTTGTCATTATAGCATACCACTGCGGTCTTGCCCCTCAGCAGTTCCAGCAGCTTGTCAGATGTGTAGGTAAAAATGTCGTTGCGCTCAGATGTCGCGAACCACATGACATTCCTCTCAGATGCCGCCACACCATGCGCCAGACAGCTGTCCATATAGCCGCTGTAACGCTTGTGCCCCTGCAAGTCGTCAAGCGCAAAAATGCCTGCGATATCGCGGTGACCGCAGCTGAACAGATAGTCAGTGACCGTCTTGCCTGCCGCATAATCGTCCATAGCCACGCAGGGCTGGTCAGCCCACGGATACTTCGCATTGAAGAACAGCAGCGGGATATTCTCGCGCTTGATGCGGGCATAAAGTTCCATATTCGGGTTTGGCAGCGCACTCTTTGAAGGCTCTACTATCAATCCCTGTACGCCGTTTGCCAGCATGCTTTCCAGCGCCTGAGTTTCCTCATAGACCTGATTGTGGGTTATCGCCAGCTGCATCGTGCAGCCTGCCGCGCCCAGCACATTCTCAACGCCCGTCACGATATGCGGGAATATATAGTCGCTGAAATAGGTTGAGATAACGCCTATACTGCCCTTGACGGTCACAGGCGCAGTCCTGCCGATGCCGTTGCCGACAAATGTGCCGCTGCCCCTCACCCTGACTATTACATTCTCGCTTTCCAGCAGCATCAGCGCCTGCCTTACGGTCTGCCTGCTGACACCGTGTATCTCACAAAGCTGTTTCTCGGTCAGAAAACGCTCACCTGGTTTAAGCCCCTTTTCCTCGATCTGTTTCTTTACCCATTCAACTATTGACAAATATTTGTAATTATCCATCTCGACCCTCCCTAAATATTTGTTGCACCAAAATTATTACACATCTTATGAAATTATCATTATATGTTCATTTTTGTACAACAATATGACTTTACCAATTACTTGAATTATACCATACTTTTTTTGATTTGTAAAGACAACTTTGAAAAATTGTCTGCAAGTTTGGTGAACTAATCTAATAAACGCCCCAATTTTGTCTATTTTAGACAAAACAAACCCCCCGCACACAGCAGGGGGTCAATTATATAATATCAAGTTTACTGCATGTCAGTATTGCGGTTTTTCAGAAGTTTCTGACGCTTGCGCTCGTGCATATCCATGTATACCTTTTCAGCGAAGTCCACTATCTTCTTCATTACAGGTCTGAAAGTGTAGAAATATTCGCCTGCGTAAGTCACTACCTCACCGTTGAATCCCTTCTTGAATTTGTACACACCATAGTTGGGATTTGTTTCATCGGTGTAGAAAGGTATGCCCATGAAGTCGTATATCTCGCAGTTGCCCTCCAGCGCCCAGTTTATCATAGTCCACTGCATGAGGTAGTTAGGGTAGAGATTGCGGTGGTGGTTGGCAGATGCGCCGTAAACATAGCAAGTCTTGCCCGCATACTGTGTGGTCACCGCACCGGAAAGAGGTATTTTCTTGCCGTCCTCGTCCACATAGCACATGAACAGGTGGCAGTGTTCCTTGCCAAGCCCCTCGATGAACTTCACAAAATACTCCTTGCCCCTTATGGAGAAACCGTCACGTATGCCGGTAGCCTCCATCATCGGGTAGAAATCGTCCAGTGCCTCAGTGCCGCATATCTCGCAGTAAACGCCCTTTTTAGGACCTTTTCTGATACGGTTCCTCCAGTCGGGCTTGAAACTCATCATGACTTCGTCAGCGGTCTTGCCCTTGATATTTCTCAGCATATAGTTGTTTCTCGCCTGAATGGTGGTCAGTTCAGCCGCATTCTCGATGTGCGAGAAGCCCATGTCAGTGATTATCTTCGAGCGATCCTTCTCCTTCTCTTCAAAAGGCGGATCCATCATGAACTGATAGGCGTGGTACTTTTTAGCCAGCACCTTTACGCCCTCAAAGAGGTCAGCCATGACTTCCTTATCGCTCCAGTCACACACAGGACCGTGAGGTGCATACAGAAATGTCGTCGGAAAAACGGGAATGTTCTTGATTATGACCAGACAAGTTCCTCTTATCTTGCCGTCAGCGCCGCGCGAAATAACAGCGTCCCAGCCCCAGTTTTCCTTGACTTTAGGCCATCTCAGCGACTGCATGAAATTGCCGTACTCGCTGTTCTTGGCGAAATTTTCATACTCCTTTAAGAGTTGTTTGTTTTTCTTATCTATAATTTCCATATAATACCTCTCAAAAGTACACAATAAGCCTGTTTTTTGACATATTCCATTATACAATAACCGCCCCGAAATTTCAATAGTATTTATAGACAAAACCGAACGCGGGGTGAAGCGTTTTTCCTATCTATTATGGGCATTTTCCGCACTTTTATCCCTCAGGCGGCACAAGCCCGTAGCTGTCATAAAAAGCATCGATATCCGCCTTATTGCGAACCAGTTCTTTATACATCAGTTCACCTGTTTTTCTGTCAAAAAAACCAATGGTCTTCTCGCCTGTACAGGTGGAAGTCTGCACCTTTATCTCCAGACCCTCACAGCCATCTGGTATCTTTCTGACTGTCTTTTTCCTGAAAAGTCCCATACCGCCACCGCCTTACATGCACAGTCCGCAAAGGATATCCCTGATATCAGCATTCTGCTGTATCTCTTCATAAATGATATCCATGTTGTCGCTGTCATACTCGACCTCTTTCGAGAACTCCTTGACCAGTTCTATGCGCCTTTCAAGGCTCGGCAGACTTCCATTTTCGGCAAACTCCCTCAGGAAAAGCCCCCGCACAGCCAGCGTCATACAGACCGCACTGAACAATCTTTCACACGCCGAAAGGTCGCGGGAACACTTGATGAAATATCTGTACAAAAAATAAACCAGCACATTTTCAAGTTCATGCTGAAAGCCCGCATATACCGCTTCAAAAGCCGCTTCCGCACCGAGCATCTTTTCAGCCGTTTTTTCATCTGTTTCAAAACGCCCGCCCAGACTGCCCATGTATTCCATTCTGCCGAATACCGAGAACAGCCGCAACAGTTCAGCCGCCTTACCGAAAACCTTCCTGCGCTCTTTGATATTCTGCTGTGCATGAACGACTATCTCCATGCGGAAACCGTCTATCGCCAGCATACCCGAAAGCTGTTTCAGCCGCTCAGTGTCCTCGTCAAACACCGCATCGCCTATATCTTCCGCGCAGTAACTCAGCACCACCAGCCTTTGCAGGACTGAAAAACCCCTGTCCTGCGCTATGTCGATCAGCCTGTCACGAACTGTCCTTACCGCCGCAAAAAGTTCAGCATCAAATTCGAGGTCGTCTGCCGCTTCATCGGTCTGCTTCTCAGTGAACAGCATCGGGCGTTCGTGTGTCAGCACCAGTCGGCTGACTTCCTCACAGCAAAGCCCCAGACCCGCCTCCTTGTAATCACCGAACCATTCGTAGAAACGAGGGTGTTCGCGGCATATCTCCGAGATATGCTCCGCCCCGCACTCCTGCTGGACACTGCACAGCCCCTCTTCCGACAGAAACGGACAGCCATCGGGCTGTGACATATAGTAACAGCCGTCCTCCTCATAAATGTTCTCACAAAGCCGCCTGCCCAGTTCACTGTCAAGTCCGCGATAATACGCAAGAGTATCTTCATCTATCTCAATATCCCAGCCCATCTTACAGCAGTTGTCCTTACAGTCCGAACAGGTACAGACAAATTTCGGAAAAATATCAGGGTAACGCAAAGTCATGGTAAAACACCTCGTTTTTGATCTATATGGCGACCATTTCAGCACACCACTTAAACAAGAAAGCCGCCTGCAAAAGCGTTTCAGCGCGAATAAACACCACTGTGAGATCTTGTCATCATCTCGGCGTTTTAAGCGGTGTCTTATAGCGATCCGCCTTAAAATTCAGACAAGATCCGGTCACAAAACCCATAGATACTAGCTTTTGCGACCGGATTTTGTGAATTTAAACAGTTGGATCGCTATAATAGAGAATATGACTATCCCTTTAGCACACCACTGCAAAATACCTTTATCAACTGTATTCAATTCCCGATATAACATCGTTTATTTTGGTGCATCAGCGGGATAATCAAATTATGAATTATGAATTATGAATTATGAATTAAAATGCCCCCGCAGTCAAAGTAAAAACAAACTGCGGGGGAAATTCTATCAGTCGATCTCGACCATTATCTTCTGACCTATCTTTGAAGCAGCGGCTCTCATAACAACTCTGATAGCCTTAGCTATCCTGCCCTGCTTGCCTATGACCCTGCCCATGTCCTCAGCTGCGACGTGCAAGTGGTAAACCACAACGCCCTCATCATTCGGCTCATCAACAGTGACCTCAATGGCGGTCTTGTCTTCCACCAGATCGGCAACGATAGTTTCAAGTAATTCTTTCATTATGCAACCTCCATTACCTCCCGCAAAAGCAAATCGGTAAGGCTGATGCGGGATACGTATGCCTTACCGACAAATAAGCTGCTTATACAAATACAGGCGCAAAATAATATTGATATCCTGCCGCCTGCTCAGTATATTACAGTGTGCCGTTCTTCTTCAGAATAGCCTTTACTGTATCGGTAGGCTGTGCGCCCTTAGCGATCCAGCTCTTTACCTTCTCGTCGTCAAGCTTTACCAGGGAAGGCTCCTTGGTAGGATCATAGTAACCCAGCTCCTCGATAAATCTGCCATCTCTGGGATATCTGGAGTCAGCAACAACAAGTCTGTAGAAAGGAGCCTTCTTAGCACCCATTCTTCTCAGTCTGATCTTTACTGCCATTTCAAATTCACCTCCGTACTTTCCTTAAAAATTATATCAAGCGGGGAACTCCGCATTGAAAACTCAGCCAAATATTACAAGCAGCAAACCAATGACGACAATGAACACGCCAAGACCCATGTAGAATATTCTCGCACCGTTCCTGCCAAACAGCTTTACAAATATTCTTGCCTTATGGCTGTTCATAAACCAGTCATAGTCCTTGTAGGCACAGAATATCGCAAAAAAGCCGACTGCAAAACTCATCAGAAATGCAAACACGTTGGTCATATCGTCACCTCACATGTTCATAAACAGCATTATGCTGAACACCACCAGCAGCAGACCAACGCCGATGTACACGGCTCTCGCTGCTGTCCTGTTAAGACTGCCTGTCTTTACTATCTTGAAAAATATATCGATGTTTGCAAAGCAGCACCATATCACGATACCGCCCAGCACCATGAAGAGCAGTGCCGCGAACATCATATCTTACTGCTTGGGCTTGCCTGCGCCCAGACCTCTCATCAGCGCCGCTCTCTTGCGTCTTGCACTCTTGCCATGCAGCATACCGCCGCCGATGCCCATTTCCTTCATCATTTTCTTCATAGCATCGTACTGTTTGAGCAGCTGGTTGACATCTGACACCTGAGTGCCGCTGCCCGCTGCGATACGTCTTTTGCGCTTGGGATCTATTATCTGAGGTCTTGCCCTCTCAGCCTTTGTCATGGAGTTTATCATCGCTTCGGTCTTCCTCAGCGCTGCTTCACCCGATTCAAGGTCTTCATCGGTTATCTTATTGGCACCGGGAAGCATCTGGATGATGCTCTTCACGCTGCCCATCTTCTGTATCTGCTTCATCTGATCCAGCAGATCATTGAGATCAAAGCCTTCAGACTGGAGTTTCTTTGCCAGCTTTTCAGCTTCTTCTTCATCAACAGTCTGGGTAGCCCTCTCGATAAGGGTGAGCATATCGCCCATGCCCAGTATTCTCGAAGCCATTCTCTCAGGGTGGAAAGGCTCGAACTCGTCCAGTTTCTCGCCCATGCCCACGAACTTGATAGGCTTACCGGTAACAGCCAGCACCGACAGCGCCGCGCCGCCTCTTGTATCGGAATCGAGCTTTGTCAGTATTACCGAATCGATGCCCAGCGCTTCATCAAAGCTGGAAGCCACCTTTACAGCGTCCTGACCGATCATCGCATCGACTACCAGCATTATTTCGCTGGGTTCTGCGATCTTCTTGATATCCTTAAGTTCGTCCATCAGTTCTTCATCGATATGCAGACGACCCGCAGTATCTATGATGACCAGATCGTTTCCGTAGTCTTTTGCCTGTTTAAGACCTTGCTTGACTATCTTTCTGGGATCGATCTGTCCCATCTCGAACACAGGGACATCAGCCTTTTCAGCGACGATCTTCAGCTGGTCGATAGCCGCAGGTCTGTAAACGTCTGCCGCTATCAGCAGAGGTCTGTTGCCCTGACGCTTGAACATCTTAGCCAGCTTTGCCGCATGGGTCGTTTTACCCGAACCCTGCAAGCCGCACATCATTATTACGCAAGGCGGTTTGCTTGGGAAATTTATCTTTGAATTTGCCTCGCCCATCAGCTTGACAAGTTCGTCATTAACTATCTTTATTACCTGCTGACCGGGAGTAAGGCTTTTCAGCACATCCTCACCGACACTTCTCTCGGTGACATTAGCCACGAAATCCTTAACGACCTTGTAGCTTACATCAGCTTCAAGCAGCGCCATCTTGACCTCTTTCATAGCCTCTCTTACATCGGCTTCGGTCAGCTTGCCTCTTCCTTTCAGCTTTTTAAATACGCTGCCGAGCTTTTCGCTCAAACCCTCGAATGCCATCAGCACTGCCTCCCTTTCAAAAATTCGCTATCTAACGCGGCTTATCTCTGCCGCCAATAAATTCTACAGACACGACCTGCCGTTATTCGTTCTCGGCTTCCTCGATAAGACCTTCGGTGTCGTACTCAGCCAGTTTACTGTCAAGGTTCTCCAGCAGGACTATCGTCTTTTCTGCGATGGGTCTTGACAGGTTTATACGCTTGCACTCATTGAAAACATCAAGTGCCTGCGCCTTGAACTCTTTAAGTTCTTCAACATATGCTTTCTGCGCCGCCAGCAGACCCAGCTTTTCTTCATACTCGGTCAGTGCTTTTTCGCAGTGCTTCACCGCATCGTGTACGCCCTGTCGGGAGATGCCGCATTCAGCCGCTATCTCACCAAGACTGAGGTCATCATTATAGTACAGATCCATTATATTGAACTGCTTCTCGGTCAGCAGTTTGCCGTACAGGTCAAGCAAACTATACATCTCGATGCTTTTCGCCATAACGGTCAACTCCCCTCCGACAAACTGTTACTTTTCTCGCACATCTGTAAAGCCTAACAGCTTTACAACACAAACTATTATATACCATAATTCTTCGTTTGTCAAGAGGGCAATATCAAAAACATAAAATTTAACAATTTATTATATAAATCACGATATTTATATGTTATAATTATCAGATAACAAACTTGCGGGGCGCATTATCAGCTGTTTTCCCGCTTATGATTTGATATTATCATACTATAAGGGGAGGTCAAAGCAAAATGTTAAGCTACACACTCAAAAACGATAAATACGAGATAAAAGTTCCCAGCCTTACCTACGGGACTGCCAATTTTGACAGGTTCGCCAACGAGGATATCTATTTTTCGATTCTTGACAAGTATATCGAACTGGGCGGCAACTGCATTGACACTGCCCGTGTTTACTGCGAATGGGTCGAAGACGGCGCTGATGTCAGCGAGAAAGTCATCGGCAACTGGCTGGAAGCACGCAACAACCGTGATAAAGTCATCATATCCACCAAAGGCGGTCACCATGACAGACAAACGGGCGAATCCAGACTTGACAGGGCAAGTCTTGAATATGACCTCGCCAAAAGTCTTGAGTGCCTTAAGACCGACTATGTTGACATATATTTCCTGCACCGTGATGACACCCACCTGCCTGTCGAGGAGATCATGCCGATACTTGATGACTTTTACCGTCAGGGCAGGGTACATTTCATCGGCGTTTCCAACTGGACTACCGCCCGCATAGAAAAGGCTAACCGTTTCGCGGCTGAAAACGGTCTTGAACTGATACGCATCAGCCAGATAAACTATTCTCTTGCCCACGCAAGCACTGATATTCTGGGTGACCCGACTCTGGTCTGTATGGACACGAAGGAATTTAGCTGGTACCGCAGGCACCACTTCCCTGTTATGGCGTTTTCGCCGCAGGCTAAGGGCTTTTTCGCGAAGTTTGCCAAAGGCGATGCCGCGACTAATCTCCCTGAGAGCCAGTTTGCATCTACCGCGAACCTTGCAAGACTCGCGCGCGTGAAGCAGCTCTGCAAGCAAACAGGCACTCCGCCCGCAGTAGTACCGCTGGGCTATCTGAACAGTCAGCCGTTCTTTGTATCATCGGTTTTCGCGGTGACAAAGCTGTGGCAGATGGAAGAGAACATGGCGGCGCAGGACTTGGTCTATGATGAAAAGACCCTCGCGTTCCTTGATAACCGCATCTGATGATGCGAGTGGGCGTAGTTCTGCATTTATTTACGTGGTTATCCCGCTGACACACCACAAAAAACGGCGGTTTTACAGAACTTAAGGTGGCTGGAGAAAGATATGGGGCGCTCAATTATCCTTTTGTTTACAGCATTTTCAGCTGGTGTGCTAAAAAATAGGTAAACAAAAATATACGCGCCGATCGCCTTAAGTTTTTGGGGTGTTTCAGCGAAATAGCCACATTTATTTTACATTTGAACAGCAACAAGGGCTTTTCTGCCATATGGCGGAAAGGCTCTTTTTTGCGCCTGTTTTCGGGCATAAAAATGACACTCGCTCAGAAGAACGAGTGTCATCATGATACATGTTATAAGTGCTTGAATTTAATCGCGCAGAGCGAATCACTTCATAGCCTCTTCAACAGCAACTGCGCAAGCAACTGTCGCACCAACCATCGGGTTGTTGCCCATGCAATGTCAAAAAAATTTACTGTTACGAGAAGTGACTTGCAATGACGAGAAAAGCCCGTAACTACGCCGTTATAACGCATTGTCGAAAATTTATCAAAATCTATTTTGACGGCGTTTTACTCACAAAAATTTATTTTTGGGTGACAAATGGGTGACAAAAATGCTTGACTTTTTCGGGTGTGGCGCGCTATAATAAATGAGGGTGATCTTATGGCAGATATCAACGCTCGCAAGCGTGGAAAGAAATGGGAATACTACTTTGAGATAGCCAAAATGGACGGCAAGCGAAAGCGTATCAGCAAGGGCGGTTTCAATACAAAGGCAGAAGCGGTCAGCGAAGGTGTCAAGGCTATGCACGAATACCAGACCGCAGGCACAGTGAACACGCCTTCCGAACTTTCCATGCACGACTACCTCAATTACTGGATCGAGATGTACTGTATCCCGAATCTGAAACCAACCACTGTCGCTAACTATAAAAAGTATATCAGGCTTCATATATCTCCGAAGATCGGCAAGTACCGTCTTGCTACGATCACAGCGGAACAGCTTCAGAAGCTGATCAACGATATGGTCGCTAACGGTTACAGCAAGAATACCGTCATCGGCATCAAGGGTGTGCTGTCAAGCAGCCTGAACTATGCCGTACAGCCGCTTCACTATCTGAAAACCTCGCCTATGGCGTATGTGAAGATACCCAAAGGCTCACGCACAAATTACCGTTCGTCACAGTATAAGCGTGAGGTCATCGAAAAGGATATTATCGACGAGATATTTGTGCGTTTCCCGAAAGGCAGTTCCACCTATCTTCCGCTGATGTTCGCCTATCACTGCGGTATGCGTCTCGGTGAAGCCTTTGCGATCACATGGGATAACGTGAACTTCGCTGACAGGACAGTCACGATCAATAAACAGCTTCAATGGGATCTGGAAAAGAAGTTCTGGTATCTGACTCCGCCGAAGTACAATTCAAGCAGAACGATAGATATAGATGAAACTATCGTGGAACTGCTGAAAGAATTGCAGGAAAAGCAGATACGGGCAAAGGAATACTACGCCGATGAATACTCGCTGATATACTACGATGAAGAACTCGGCATCAACGAAAGTACAGGCAACGTGATAGACTTTGTAAACGTATATGAGAACGGCGGTTTCATTCAGCCGAGAACGATACAGCACACAAGTCAGGTCATACACAAGTTCTATCCTGCTTTCACATTCCATTCCCTGCGCCATACACACTGCACCCGTCTGCTCGAAGCTGGGCTTCCTATTAAATATGTACAGGAGAGATTGGGTCACAAAAACATCAGCGTTACCATGGACATCTACAATCATCTGACGCAGAATCAGGCAGAGCTGAGCAAGAGAGCGCTGGAAGATGTGTTCAAATAAACATAAAAGAGGATAGCACCTTTTCATGATGCTATCCTCAGTTTTTATGCTGTGGCAGTGATCTTTTCCACATTATTCGGGTCGGAAAGATCATAGCCCTCGTATTCGGACAGGAACTTCATCAGAGCTTCGTGCCGAACCTTATATGAGCCCAGCTTCAGAACAGGCAGCAGCCCCGTATTGATGAGCTGATAAACATAGGACGGGTTTGTGTGAAGTATCTGCGATACCTCTTTGACTGTGTAAAGAACTTTCTCCATTCTTTTTTCCTCCTTTATTTTTCGGAACATAAACAACTTGATAAAATGGCGTGTTCCCGTGTAAACGGCGCAAATACGCTGTTTTAAGCGTGTGCCTATGCCGTGTAAAGTGTCTGACAGCGTGTGTGCCACACGCCGTTTCTGCGGTCACACACCTGACCTACACGGCAGAAAGCTCGCAGTTACGAGCTTTACACGCCTACACGCCTTAATAGGTACTTGCCTTAAACTTTAACGCAATGCCCTTGAAGCCTCGGACATGACTGCTCCCACTCGGAATATTGAGATCATACTTGATATGATACGTCGCTTCATTCTGCCTGAGCCATGATACAAAAGTCTCACGTTTCAGGGCGGTGAGGGCGTTGTCCTCGCACCAATGGTAATAACTGTCATACAGTGCCGATGATGCGACCCGCAGATTTCCCCCATACTGCACCCTGTCCGTATCTTCCAGAAATTCCGTGATATTGCAGTTGTCCTGCATAGTCTCCATGACATTCTGCCTTGCCCTGTCGGAGATCGTGAAGCGGTAATTGTTGGCAAGCAGGCGGAGCAGTCCGTCATACATCCAGCAAAAAATCTTCTCTTTCTCGGCGATGAACTTCTCGGCGATGTACGGGTCAATGATACGGCGTTCGGGCGGCGGCAAGGTGGTGAGGATTATCATTCGCCGTGAAAATCCCTTGCTCTTGTCATAAAGCGTTTTCGGACTGCCGTTGCCGAAACACAATAGCCTTGTGTACAGGAGCGCCTGTTCGCTCTGCTTGCCTTTGGCTTCAACATCTATGGGCGTTTCGGCGGTGACAAGGTTCTTGATATATCCCGTGGACGACAGCGCCTGCATCTGCATATCATCGTCCACCATAAGCAGGCGGTCTTTGAGATTGTAGCGGAAAAAGCGGTCATTCTCGATGCGGTGGACATTCCCCGTCAGCATATTGTCCATGAATATCTCACGAAGAACGATGCCGATACGGCTCTTTCCCTCACCGCCCTGACCTATAAGAAACATCATCTTCTGCCCTTTGGTGGACGGTATCAGCAGATAGCCGAGATATTCCTGCAAGGTGGTCACATCTTCAGGGGTGAGCAGTTCCATGAGGAATGTCAGGAACCTTTCGGGATAATACGCACCGTTGCGGATATTCGGGTCATAGCAGATGTTCAGGCGGTTTTGGCAGAACTCCTTTCGTGGATAAAAGTTGCCATTCAGGTCGAGCTTTCCATTCTGCACATGGATAAAGTTGAGGTCAGGGTTAAGCGGTGCGCTGTATGTATAAAGCCGCAGTGCGTCCATGATCTGCACAACTTTCTTTGAAAGCCCTATCCACACGCCCTGACGGAGCATACGATAGACCTCCGCCCCAAGTGCGTTCTCGTCCACCAGTCCGTCATAGTCGAAAAACCGTCCGCCAATGCACTTCATGGGGTGCTTCTGCGTGAACAGCTTGCAGAATTTCAGCTCGTTGACCGTAGTTTTATCGAGCATCCAGTCGGGAAGCTCACGTTCCTGCTTTTTCTTTTCAGGCGGAGTGGTTACTTCAACATTCTCCCCATTCTTCGACACATCGTTTGTATTCTCGTTCAATCCTGTCTACCTCCAATTTTATCTCATCTTGCCCCTGCTTATCGGTACGGTTGAAAGTCTCCAGCAGATACCACGCATAATCAATATGGTGAATGGCATAAATGTACCGCCTGTCTATCTCATCTTCGGGAGCTTTCGGGGCATAGCGTATCTTGTATTTATGAAGTAGGGTAAAGTACCTGAGCAGAATGTCATACATTCGGGTGATATGCAGTTTCTCTGCTTTTCGCTGTTCGATCTCCCTGCGTCGTTTTTGGATAGCTTTATTGTCGGGTGGCTTGTCCAAGTCCAGACCGAGAGCGAAATCGCTGTTGATCTGCTTCACAGCTTCGATAGCTGACAGCCCGAAAAGCTCCTGCACCAGTTTGATAACATCGCCGTGAGCCTGACAACCGAAACAGTAATAATGATCTTCATACAGCTTGCAGGACGGATGACGCTCCCTGTGGAACGGGCAGAGTGCCATGTTTCCTCGGTGAACTTCCACGCCGTAACTTCGGGCGGCAGTGGGCACGTCCACAAGCTCTTTTACTTCTTCAAATATTGTCATGTAAAAACCTCCTTTCACTTACAGCAAAATAACGTCCTTTTGTTGCACGAAAACGTACAACAAATAATGAAATATGTCTAAGTTAAAAGAATAACTATTTGTTTGCACAAATAAATAGCCTGTATTTTGTAAGAATAGCACAGCACATTTTCCGATATTGCTTGAATTTGATATGGCTTTGTGATATAATTATATTGGTATAATATCGAAAGGAGCTGCCGTATGAACTGTGATATCAAAACCGTGATCGCCATTCTTTATAAACAGCTCGTATCATCGTCTGTGGGCACCTATCAGGCATTGGTGGATATGCTGTTCAAGTCCTATTTTAACGATCCGACCAGTCCGGAATATGACCGTTCAGAACCGTCAAAGCTGAATAAAGGCACTCGCACGTTATCCTCTAATATCACGGATTTTTATGTGCGAAAGGATAAGTCTGTACTGCTCGGTGATATTAAAGGTATGCTGAAATACATCCTCGACAAACCGCAGCTCCATGTTTCGTTCTTTGACCTTATCATCAATGATCCGCTTATATCCAAACCCTATAAAAAGCAGTTTGCTTTGAATAATACCCGTGAATACTCCGATGATGAACATCTTGCGGAAGTGTTCTATACTGCTGTGACCATTGCCGCATACCGTCCGTATTATAAGGCTGATAAGAACTGGTATGCGGACTACTACTATGATCCGAACAGCAACTCAGAAGGTCTGTTTTCCAAAGCTAAACCTAAAGCTCCGCCAAAATATTTTACTGGACGTGAAAAGGAGCTTGAAGAGCTGCACGCATTGATGCAGTCCGATGGTAAAGTGTTTCTGACAGGCGTTGCAGGTGTCGGCAAGAGCGAGCTTGTCCGCACTTATGCGCAAAAGTATGCTTCGGAATATGCCCATATCGGATATTATAATTACAATGAATATCATAACGGCATAGCAGATATTATTGCGAATGTTCTGCCGAATATGGCATTTATCCGCAGTGACATTGAAGCTCTCTATGAAGAAAACCTTGAACTTCTGTCGGCATTTGGTAAAAATCTCCTGCTCATCATCGACAACTATAATGTTCCTGCCGATCGTGACTCAAAACTGCCTGACCTTCTTGAATTGGAATGTGATGTTATTTTCATTTCCTATTCTCACTATGACGATGATTTTACTGTATATGACCTGACAGAGTTCAGGACATTCCGTGAATCATATGATCTGATAAAGCAGTTTTATCCGTTTGATGAGAATGATTCTGATGTAAAATTCAAAATGCACCGTCTTGCGTTGATAACAGATAAATATCCGTTTTCATTGGAGCTGTGCGCCCGCTCCATGAAAAGAGGAACCGACACGCCCGATACCTGTGCAGATGCCCTTGTAGGAGGAATCAAGAATATGAAAGCAAGAATCCCTGCTAATAAAGACCGTAAGCCTAAGACCGACACACACTATCGTCACATTGAAAGCCTGTTCAGAAAGGCAGACCTCACTGTTACCGATAAATATGTTCTGTCATATATGCGTTTCATGCCCGAATCGGGTGTTCCGAAAATGTTGTTTCAGAAATTGACAAGGCTTATTGATTTCACAGAGATAGACAAGCTGATCGACCTCGGCTTTATCCATGATAACTCTGACGGTACGATCTCCATAACCTCTATTGTACGCAAGCTCGTTGAAGCCGATTATAAGATCAACCCTGAAGAAATGCTTGCGTTCGGTGAGACTTTGTTCTCTACGGATACAAGCGAAGCTCCCAAAGAAGTACTTGCTGAGATTGCTGATAGAATTTCACCCTTGAAATATCTAACGATGATCGAAAGTGATGTTTTTGTTGCATATCATCTGCTGTTTCAGTTTTACTTCAAGATCGAAAGCAATTTCAGCACAGATATGGCTATGAGCTGCTTGGCTATGAACTATAACAAGAACATTTTCAAACACCGCCTGCTGTACCAGGCAGACAAGGCTCAGTTTTTTGAGCGTTTCAAGGACAGCGAAAACTTTGATCTTATCAAGCAGACTCTTGAAAAAACAGAGACCAATCCTCGCTGGCACGCTCATGAGGACGGCAAGGAGCCGCCCTCGGATCCGCTTATCAAATCATTCATTGTTTCAGAGGAAGATGATGCTGAGATTTTCGGCTTGAATGACGAATGATCAGATAAAATCAAACAACCTCAGCAGTACATCTATCACCACTGCAACAGGTGCAGCATAGTACAGAAGATCGCCTATCGTTCTGACAGTGCAGAAACGCTTCACCGACTTGCTGATCTGAATTGATGCTTTTTCGGCGACTTCGGTCGCCGATTTTACTTTGCCTGCACAGGCGGTAATATCCTTCTCCATCTGATCGCTGTTTGCCTGCACATATTGCATCAGCTCGTTGATAGCTTCCTTTTCCTGCTTTTTAAGGTTGTAATAGACGTTACCTACCGCCAGGTTCGTTACGTTTTCTACGGTTTTTGCGTACATCTCTTGCAGGTTCAGGTTGTGGCTTGCGCTTTCGTTCAGGCGTTCCATTTCGCTGTTCATACTCTCGGAATAGATCTTCAAAAGATCGCACATCTCCAGAACTGCCGATGCCATCAGAAGAACTCTCTCGTCCACTTTGGCGTTCTGAGTGTTCGCTCCCGAGCGATCTAACAGTTGATGTACTCTCGCCTTGATGTTGTCTATCCCCTGCGGAAGTGCCGGTGCCAGTACTATCTCCGGCTTGTATTCCATTGGTAGTTGCTCCTGTGTCTCCTGTACTGCGTATCTGCTTTCCGTCCTGTGTTCTGCCAGTTCCTGAAGTCGTTGATGGTTTTCCCGACTGAACGGACGAATCGTTTCTTGTGGTATTGTCTTGCCTGTTTTCTCTGATATTATCACTTCCTCGTCGGGTTTCGGTGATAACTGCTGTTCCTGCGAGTTCTTGATCTTCACGTCCTCGTTGATCCTTTCCAAGCTCATAGTTGATTCCTTTCACTGTATATTTATCACCCAGCTTACTGCCCCTGACCGAGACAAGTTTACCGCTTTTATCGGTATAATTCGGGTGACGGTAGGATATGGTGTTGCCTTTGACACGGCACTCCACATGATAATGCTTCATGAGGGCATTCACCACATCTTCTAAAGTCCTGTTGTTCGGGTCGGCACACTCGATACGAATGACCTCTCTCAGTTCATCCTTGAACGTCTCCTTGCCTTTGGCTTTCATCTGCTTTTCGGCAAAAGTTTCCTTATCGGGGCTGTCATCAAGATCGTGATTATAATATTCCTCTCGCATAGAGTGAGTAAGCCCACGTTTCTGACATTGCTCTCCCAGGTACTCACACATATTATAAAGGTCTCTCTCGTTACGGCGGAATGCCTTCCCTGTGACGGTATGGCAATTGCCTATGAGAAAATGTGCGTGAGGGTGGGGCTTGTCAATGTGGACTGCGAACAGCACTTCGTAGCCCTGAAAAAACTTCTCAGCAAAGTCTTTCGTTATCCTGAAAACTTCCTCGTTGGTGAGCTTGTCCCTGTCCTCCGGAGAGAATGATATGGAGATCTGATAAGAAAGGTTCGCATTGCCCGAATTGCGCTTACCGAACAGCTTTCTCGTCATCATAACATCTCTCGGAAAATTATCACGATCACAGTTAATGCCCCAATACAAGTTCGGGGCTGTTTTTATAACTCCGTCCTTGATCTGCTGAGGCAGCTTTCCCAAAATGTAGTGCGCTGTGCGCTCCACCGCCACTTTGGATTTGCAGGGGGTGTAATTGACTTTCACGTTCCCGAACATTATTTACTGCCCTTGATGCTGAACTTCGGGTCATTCAGAAAATCGGAGAGCTGCCCCATAACTCTGTCATTGGTCTTGCGTATCGCTTCGATCTCCGCACGGACACGATATTCCTGTCCGATGTTTGAGAAGTATGCAAGCTGATTGAGGTTTGTTCCGATCTTCCTGATCTCATGGACGATAGGTGCAATGCTCTCCTCTATGGAGTAAACCTTGACTTCGGAACTCCTGATAGCCTGCATCAGATAGTCGGTCTTGCTCAGACCGCTCGCTTCATGCTTGGTATTCCATAGCTGAAGCTCCTCATCGGTCAGTTTCAGACTGATAGAGTGATAGCGCCTGCGATTTGGCATAGTCGCTCCTTTCTCCGCCTGCGGCGGTCTTAGGGGAAGGTCTCGGAGGGGGAACGTCTCTGAGCTGGGAGACCAATGTGTCACTACATTGGTACTACCAGCCCGGCGCAAATCCAGTGACGGGCGTAGTCTTGTTCCTGCAAGACTTTCGATCTCCGTATCGAATTTGAGCCTCGCCCAACTGGCGTTAGGCGCTCAATCCTGCAAATTCCTCTGTGATATTTGCAGGCTTTCTCTTTTCGCATAAAATGCTATCGGGCATTTTTGCGTTATATCTCCGATTTTTCCCCTATCTATTGGTTTGTTGCTGTTGTTGTAACACTCCGCTATGTATTCGGCGGTAAAGCTGTTTCAAGCAGTATCAGCCGCCGATAAAATCGAAATCAATACCGGAATAATCGTCGTTTTCGCTGTTGTCAGCGTTTCCAAAGCCCTCTGTGGCGCTCGGATTGCCAATCTCGGCATATCCTCTACTGTTTTCCGTTCCTACGGAGACAGCCTGCATCGGATAGCCCCTGTTCAGGCTCAGCATCAGGCTTGCAAGAAACTTCGGCATTTCAGCGATAAACGCCTTGCCCACCTCAGACACGATTTGCTCCACAAAACGCTCCTCACGCTGACGGGTCTCAAAGTACGGATCGTCAGCAAGTCTTCCCATACGGTCGAAGTAGTCATTGACCGCCGTAATGGCAGCCACGTTAGTAGACTTGATCTTGTCCTTGTCGAAGTTGTGGAGGTAGTCCCACGCCTTAGCGTGTTCAGGGTTGTCCATGTTGAAACGGAAACAGGTAGTCAGAACCTTGCTCATTTCTTCTCCTCCTTTTTAAGCTGTGCAACTGCGAAATATTCATAGCCCTTAGCCGATGCACAAATGTCTCCGATGATAGTCACTCTATCCTTGTCATAGCTCCCGAAGTTTTCAATCAGCTTTCCGCCGCCGCCCGTGATGTAAAGGCGCATCATCTTCGGGTCATATTCATACTTGCGGAGCAGAGCAAAAATGTCCTCGGCGTACTCTGCAATAGCCTGACGAAGTACCTCAGCATATTCGCTCGCAATGTCAGCCTTGCCGTAGCGGATCATGCTCTGAATAATCGTCTCATCAACGGTTACCCCCTGCTTGTTCATCATCGCATTGGACGCAGCCTTGACGCACTGGTTCACACCCATTTTCTCGGTGTAAGTTTTGGTGTTGATAACACGCTTGTTGCTGACAAAAATGATGTTGACCGTTCCGTTGCCGATGTCGGCGATCATGCTCAGACCTGTCATTTCATTCAGCTTCTCCACCACTGCAGCATAGCCCTGCGGATAAACATAGCACCCGATGATGCGGACGGAGTAGAGCTTGTCCTCATATTTGAAGTCCACGCTCTCACGCTGTAGCATATACTGCCGGAAGCTCTCACGCTGTCTGCCTACCCAGGTGATCGGCAGTCCCACGGCAAGGTACACTTTAGCCGAAGTGATGCCCTCCTGGTTCAGCTCACGGGCAATGCCCATAAGCGTGAACAGGTAGTTGTCCTCGTCCTGCCACTTGTCGGCAAGATATTCCTTGTGTCCTTCACCGATCTGGTAGTAGCTCCCCTCAAAGAAAAGAGTGTTCTTTGTAAAGGTAGGTGCTGCATCGAGCTTGGTGATGCCTGTTGGCGTTACCGTGTTGGCGGTCTTGATATTCCCATAACCGTGGTCGATACCTACGATCAGGAAGTCGTTGTAATGTTTCAAAACAGATACCTCCGTTATACTTTTATTCAGCCTTGCGGATAGCTGTACGCTGTCCTTTGGCTGTAATTTCAGTATAGCAGATATTTCATGCCTTGTGGTTGGCAGGATGTTGGCGAGGTGTTGGCAGAAAAACAATAAAGCCGCCGAGTGTTTATCACTCAGCGGCTTTGGAAATCGCCATTTACGTGTGTTAGTAATATTCTGGTATCATATCAAACCTTACTCGAAAATACTATCCAGCTTTGCTTCCAATGTCCCATCCTTTGCGAGCGGCAGTGCATCACACTGGCGCAGATGATGCTTTTCGATCAGCTCTCCGCCGTCAAAACCGAGAATGAAGTGCAGGGCTATCTGATAGATGATCTCTGTCGGAGCAAGTCCGTATACCTGATGCTCAAAGATGTGTTGTAACCGCTGTGTCTCGTTAGGAAATACCCGTTTCATGCCGTCATTGTTAAACAGCCGCTTTACGATCTCTGCTATGTAAAGACCTGATTTCATGTACAGATCAGCAAAGGTCTTGCCCGGATCATCGAAACAGCCGGGATTTTCCTGCTCCAGCATATCGACCATCTGCTTCACGATACGCTTGGGCGTGAAAATCTGATTGGTCTTCTGCGGCGGGATATAGTCGAAAATATCCTCGGTATGGGTTTCATCAAAGTAATTGCCCAGCCGTGTACGCAGTGACAGGAACTCCTTGATAGAATCATCGAATACCACAGGGTCAAAGAGCTTTCCGGGATATCGCTTCTCCTCGCCTGTTTCTGCATCTGTATACGAACCGCCGTCACGCAGGAAACGGAACTGGTCAAGTGTGATACTGGTCACTTCATAGAACACATCATCGGGGATGATCATATCGAAAGTGGAGAGTGTGGTCTCATCGTCGCCGTATGCCATAAGGAATGATGGTATCGTCCTTGCAAAGCCACGGAGGTGGTCACGGACTGCCTCCTCGATGGTCTCCTTGGTACGCTCACGCTTCTTGGTCTCGACAGTCTTTACGACTTCCTCGCACAAAGTTGGCACAGTCTCCTCCAGCACATTGCTGACACGCTCCTTGAAAGCATCTGTCGCCTCCTGCACCAGAGTATCGAATTGTTCATTGACCTCGGCAGCGGTCTGACCTGTTTCACTCAGATGTGAAAGTGCGTCCTGCCGCTGTGCTTCCAGCGTTTTCTTCTGAATGGAGTAATCACCATATTCCTGCGTAACAAGCCTGTCAGCCTTCTGTTCAAGCTGCTTCTGGAGCTTCTGCGCATCCCGCTTCTTCAGGTCGGCACCATAGGTGTCGTTTGTCACCTGCATCACAGGTGCAACAAGCTCCTTGCGGAATACATCCTGCAAATGGGATATCTGCTGATCTTCCGTCGATTCGGGGGCAGCAAGTATCTCTTCTGTTTTGCGTTCCAGCGTTTCGGAAATATCGCTGTAGATCTTGTCACCGAACACATCCTGTGCTGTGCCGATAACAAATTCGTCTGACAGCTCCACTTCACCTTCCTCATTGACGGACAGGTCTTCTCTTGTTTCAGGCGATACGTCTACAAGGTCGCCCTCCGGCGCATTGGGCAGAGACTGGATAATGTCGATGACCTCCGGCGGTGCATTGAAGATATTGGCGATATTCTGGAACAGGAAATTCGACATAAAGCCACGGCGGACAACTTCCAGAGAACGTATCTTTCTCGGAATGGACAGCACCTTTTCAGCATCCAGCTCGATCATCTCGCCGTTTTCGTCCTCTCCGATGACCGGGAAGAAGTTGAGCAGCTCACGGACATTCTGCTTGCGCTGGTCGCTGTCGCCCTTACCGCCGGAAGTGCCGCTGGACAGGTCGTTTGCAAATTCCTCAAAGATGATCAGCGTTCTTGCAGGGTCAAAGTCGAATACATAGGCATTCTTCTTCACATGAAGCGTGCCGTTCTCCTGATAGCGCCACGGATTCTGACTGCGGAATGCCGCCTGCATATACAGCGCCGGAGACTTGATGTTGGAAAGCATCAGCACCGCCGTCCACTCAGGAACGGTGATACCTGTTGTCAGCTGGCCGACGGACAGGGTAATCGTCTTCTCATGGCGGTCGATGGCTTCACGGACTTTGTCGTAAGCCTTCTTGCTTTCCTCTTCATCGGAGAGCTTGCCGTCACCGGCAGCAAGCACGATCTCGTAGTCTCCGAAGATCGGGTGCGATTTGAGCTTTTTCGCAAGAGCCTTTGCGCTGTCCACACGGTTCAGGAGCCAGAAGGTGTGTTTCAGCTCTGCACGAAGCTCCGGCGTGGAGAACGGGAATTTCTCCTGCGTGGTCAGTGCATCAAGGAAACGGTCAACAGACTCCTCATAGACGAAATCGCCGTTTGGCTTGACAGAGAAGAACAGATTCAGATCGAAAGCATACTCCTCTGTCTCGCCCTCGATCTCAACGCCCTGCTGCAATTCCTCACGGATGATCTCCGACATCTGATATGTGAACAGATTGAGCTGCGGCAGGTTCTCATAAGGGTTATTGCGCTCCGCATCGTTCCAGCTTGCCTTTGCTTTCTGCTCGTCGGCATACGTCCAGTTATAGATCGCATCGGACGGGAATTTGTCATTTGACAGTGCTTTGAACGGCGTACCCGACAGGTGCAGGGTGTGATTGCGCTTGATCTGATGAAACGCCACATCGGTCTTGGAAGTATCAACACCCTCATGCGCTTCATCAATGACCAGCAGTTCCCACTGCATATTGATCAGCTCTTTCAGCTTATCATGCTGACCGCCGAAATACAGCGAACCTTTCAGGTCTTGCAGGCTGACAAATTCGATACAGTCGGCAAGTTCTTTCGTCAGGCTGTCGGTGTATTCCTCACGGGACATGACAAACGGCTTGCCTTTCAGGGCTGATACCTCGCTCACGAAACGGAAACCCGACTCCGTGCCGATAAACTTTACAAAATCCTCATACCACGAATTTGCGATAGCAGGGCGGTTCGTCACAATCAGGATATTGCAGGCATAGTCGTCCTTTGTCGCCTGCAAGCGCTTGCAGAGGTCGTAGGTCGCAAGTGTTTTGCCGAAACGGGGCTTTGCGTTCCAGAGAAATTCGCCCTTTTCGTGGCTCATGAAATAATCAAACGTCTGCGAGACCGCCTGCTCCTGCTCGGCACGGAGTTCATAAGCGATCGTTCCGACAGTATCCATTACGCCCTTGGTGCGGCGGAATTTGGAGTAGAGCGAGAACGAATCATCGCCGCTTATGCGGAACCACTCGGGCTGTTTCTTGTCGCCGGACATCGGCTTCATGCGTTCGATACCCTGCTTTTTGAGGTAGGCGTGGAAATCGCTGTCACGGAAATACGTCCTGCCGTCGGCAAAAACAGCAACGTCGCTCCATTCGGTATGGTGCGGGATATGGGCGGTCTGGAGCTGCTGACGGATGCGGTCTTCCACATCGTCCTGCTCGGTGTAGCCGATCTTCACCCACCCGTCATGCTCGGAGATCGTGGGCGTAGAATAGCAGTAACAGCGGGGCATCGCAGTTTTTGTGGTCTGAATGTTGATGTTTGCCACTTATTCCATCTCCTTTACATGGGTCTCGATGAAACGTATCTCATCGGGGGTGAGGTCGTATTTTTTATAGAGCTGTTGGTCAATGGCGGCAATGGGCTGTGTCCAGTCGATATCGCTGTTGGGGGTGAAGTTTTGGAGTGGGACAAACGGAAGTGTTATTTTTGATAAACCAAATCCACTTATGCAAACCAACATCAAAGAGCGAACAAACTGTGTTTTCATGTATTTTACGCAGTTTTCAGCTTCTGTTTTATTATTCCAGTTTCCGATTACAAAATAAGAATGTGTGCATACTTCGTTAGGACTAATTATACGCATAGATGAAGGAATTACTCTAAATCGTCCGTCTCTACCTGGTTCTCCAGCGTGTTCTGCACTTGTTTTGCTGATCATAACACGATATGTATTGACTGTATCATTCCCCTTTGTTATCATATTCTTAGGAATATAAGTAGTATCATTACTTGAATACAGTTTTAATAATCCATCAGCAGGCTCTTTTTGTCCTCTAACATTGGTATTTAGACCATACGGCATAAGCGAGCTTGCAATACTATCCAAAAATGAATCAGAATGCGCTTGCACCTTATGAACTAATGAAACCGCACTATTATACCGAATAAATGTATCGAATTCATCAAGTTTACGTGCCATAGAAGAAACGTTACCATTTGTTATGTTGGTGAACTCACAGCTTTCATTATCTCTTTTTGTCCATACTACGATGCTAACTCCACCACTTATACTAATATTGGGGAAGCAATCTTTTGCGTTCGTATAGTCAATAATTTTGCGAATGTTTTTAGAGGCGAGCATTCTTTTGCGATAATCGTCTAAGCCCATTCCTCCTGTGAACCATCGTGATGGAGTAATCATCACAATAGCTTGAGGTTGCAAATTGATAGCAGTATCCATAAATAACGGATAAACAGGGCGTGCCTGTCTGCCAGCACCGTTTGTGTCCTCTTGATACGGCGGATTTCCAATCACAAAATCAAATTTCATGCCTTTCCCTCTTTTCTTCAGACCTTTGAACAGCTTGGAAATATCTGCCCGCCAGTCATATATTTTACAGTAGACGATCTCATCGTCCGCTGTTTCTTCTTCATCATCAAACAGCGACATCTGCACAACTTCATCGTTCGGGATACCATAGGGCGGTGTGTCGTTCAAGCCGTCCATCTGCCAGAAGTTCCAGCAGATCACATTCAGGAACTTTTCAAGCTCCTTCCGTGTCGCCTGCCTGTGCCATTTCGCTTCGATGTAGTCCGCCAGCGTATACAGCAGATTCATGCGTGCGATCAGCAGGTTGTCTCCCTGATACTCATAGCCGTACACGCTCTGAAATGCCCGGAACGCCCATTTGAACCACTCCGCTTCATCGGCGGCGTTCTCGTTCACGATACGCAGCTTGCGGTCAAGGATACCGATGCGCCGCTCTATAGGAATGATCTCACCTGTCGATGTGTCATAGCGTGATACGATGTAGGGCGCTTCACCGCAGGTGATCTCCAGCCGACGGGAATCCACATATTGCTTCCAGTCTTTCCCCTCCGGGAATGTGACCGAATCGGTGCTGACCGTCCACTTCTGCCCTTCCTGATGATTGAATACATCGGCTCGCCCGAACCACTCCGCATCGCAGTGGTTGTTCATCTGATTGACGATCCACGCAGGCGTGAACACCTCCGCACGTTTGCGGGTACGCTCCGTCTGCTCTGATGCCGCCTTGTACACTCTCGGCTGAATGTCGCAGGAATCAAATCCCAGCAACACACCCTCGGTCATCTGTGAATCATCTCTGTATCCTGCACCGTAGCCAGCGTAGCTGTCCGATGCGAACAATATATTTTTTCGTGTTGTCTTATCCTGCAGCAGCCGCCCTACCAGCCCTCTGATCGGATAAGAATCCAGTTTTATCAGCTCTTCCAAAGGAACACTCCTCACTTGGCTAAACCGGGAGTTATGCCCTCTGACTGCATACCTGATAGGTGCGGTGTTATACTATGTAAAGTATCTGGGGAGAAGTTAGTTT
>NZ_ADKM02000095.1 GCF_000178155.2 Hominimerdicola alba 8 | reverse complement strand
GTAAGTTTACTATCGATATCGCTCAGGGTGATTCCGATAAGCTGACGGTCGCGCACACTATGGTCGATGGTGGGTTTACTGCCGGCACAAATGCAGACGGCGGCGGACTGATAGGCTACATTACATCAGGTACAAAATATTCAGACAGAAAGGTCAATATCGATAAGCTTGATATTGATGGCTGTACGGTCATCAATAAGGCTTCCGCTAATGGCGGAGGTCTATTAGGCTATGCGTGGCTTGATACGGATACGACTATAGGCGGCATTGAAGTCACAAACGCGACTATAACAAATTCTTCACCGAATGTGGGCGTAATGTGTTATGCAGCCACAGGCAGGTGGCAGGTGAATGACCTTAAAGTTGATAAGCTGTCTTTGTCAGGCGGGGCAGAGGCTTCCATCGGCATGCTTGTGAATAAGGCATATGAAGGCAATAAAGGACTGTACCTTGATGTGCTGAGATCGGGTTATATCCTCACAGATAAGTCAGACGATACAGGTATAACTCTGCCCGATACTCTTTCAGTATATGATGAGATAGCGGCTTATTCCGCAAATAATGTCGTTAAGGGCAGCTATACAGAAGGTAATAACACATACGGCGCAGGTGTCATATCCATCAACATGAATGCTGCGAGAAATTCGGGCAGTGCGCTGATAACTTCAACAGGTACATATCAGGATCAGCTTGTCAGCGCATCAGCAGCTTTAGCAGATGCCGCAGGATACCCGAATGCAAATTCAAGATATTACTATGATCTTGATAGGATGAACAGTTCTGATGCAGGTCAGAATATCGTTCTCTGGAGCGTTAACAAGTATGCTTCTGCAAATATAAGAGATCTGTTTGTTAGTACAGTAAATAATAATACCCTGTCAGGCAATGCAGATATGACAGGTCTGTCCTTCTACCCCATAGAGTGCAAAGAAAACTGTAATATCAGCGGGCTGACACTTACTATGGATCATTCGGGCGTATATGGCGCAGAAAGTGTCAGCAACACAGACGGTTATATCCGTGATGCGGGTGATGTGACCAACAAAAATCAGCATTACCTCATGCAGTCAGGACTTTTTACGTACCTTTCAAACACCAAAACTCTCACTATAAGCGGAAATAATACCTTAAAGGGCACATTTCTTGAGGTTGACGGCGTTTCCGGCGTTCTTATAAGCGGTACATCTAACGGAAGCATCGTTTCGGCATCGGGCAGTACGCTGAAACTTGATGGCATATTGCCTAAGACCACTGCAAATGCGTCATATGATGGCGGCTATCTCCTTGTGAACAATATCACAAGAGTAAACAGCATCAATTCCGCTGATGACATAACCATCAGACTTGAAGGTATCAGCACGACTAATTATTTGCAGGGTGTCACTGTTGCAAAGAGTCTTCTGGGTGCGGCTTCGGGAAACGATCTTAATATCGAATTTACCAAGATAAAGCTGGATTCAAGAAAATCGGGTACATTGAGCAGTAATAATGCCCTTGATGATGCCTATGGTACAAAAAGTGCGATCTTTACAGATGCTACACTTCTGGCTTCGATAAAAACAAATGACAAAGCTCAGCTGAAATATTACTATACGATAGAAGAAGACTGGGGCACAAACGGTACAAACGGCACCAGATGGGTCACATACGGTAAGGAGATCATTGACTCCAAAGAATACCGTGAAAACAATATTTCACAAGAGAGTAAATATGACGGAAGCAGTTATTATACTCACCCTACAACATACCAGAGCGGTTCGTCCTACAATGATTTTAGTACGGGCTTTCTTCCTTATGTCGCTGTGGGATTTACAGAAGCTAAGTCCAACGAACTGTATTTCAGAGAACTGAGAGTTAACGTTTCTGCTGAGGGTCTGACAAAGGGCTGCGGAACTTATAATGATCCCTATATTATCACTGATGGTAAGCAGCTGGTAGCTGTTTCGAGATTTATCTATAACGGTACTACGAACGAACTTTCAAAGGTACAGCTTCCTAAAGATAAAGGCAGCTATGATTCCATCAGTGAGAATACAGTTGGTTCACGTTGGTGTACAGATAAAGACGGCGAAACTTTCCATGCTTTGTTTACCCCCGACGGAGATACAAATTATAAAAATGGCGATATCTCATGGAATAAAACAAACGTACAGTATTATCTTGCAAATGCTTATTATAAGGTCGAAAACGATATTGACCTGTCAGGCGATAATGCAACAGGCTTTGTAGGACTTGGCGGCAATACACCTAATACTGCTTTCAGAGGAGTTATCGTCGGTGAAACGAAAGGTGAAACTGACAGCACTCCGAAATTTACTATCACAAATAATAGCAAGTATCCTTTTATAAATATTTCCAACGGCTGTGTGGTCAAGGATATCAATATAGAGGTAGACTCTGATATTTCTTTGGATCAGGACAAAAACGGAAATGATAACGCTTACTTTGGTTATGCTTCACAGTGCAAATATTACGGCGGCATAATGGGCGAGATAATGGGCGGCGACAACATCATCGACAACAGCTATGTGAAATTCGCAAACGGCAAAAAGGTAACTCTCACAGGCACTAACGGCACAATTGTGCCTGTCGGCGGCTATGTTGGCGTGGTCGTATTCGGCGGGCTGATCTTCAAGAATATGGACGCACGAAATACGACTGTTTCAAGCACAGGGCTGAATGTTATCTATACCGGCAAAAACGAAAACCTTGCAGATAATAATAAGCCGGAGGATTGGGCGGCTATCTATGTCAACCCGATCGTCGGTCGTGTTATAAACGGTTATGCGGTCAACGAAACAGGAGGCAATGCACTTAATGCAAAGGGAGAAAAGGTTCAGCAGTTCTCTGTGACTGAGGACGGTCATTATCATGATGATGCAAACACCGAAAGAAGCGGTATCAAGCATACGCTGAAAAACGGCGCAAAGCATTATTCAATTGCGGATATTGACCCATATTATGGCAAAACGGCTGAACAGTGGAATGAACTTACTGATGCAGAAAAAAATGCACTTATGCTTGATGTGACACCGCCTGCAAGTACTACTGCCGACGGCACTATCTACGTGCCTAATGCGCAGGCTTTGTTTGTGCTGTCCTTAATTACGCAGTCTACGGCGGGAACAGCGGCGGAAATAAACGGAACAGCCATTCCTCAATCCGATACAGGAGAGGTAGAAACCTCTCGAACCGAAGATGGTGAAGGCAATGTTACTATTGAAAAAGAAAAAACTATAGTAAACACTTTGCCTGCAAAAGAATATACTAACTCCCTGTCTTATGGAACATACAGTGATTCAGTTTACGGTATGAGCCATAATGCTGATTACAGTGATGTTGGAACAAATAGTGCTTTTACTGATATTACCGACTATTCTGAACTAGCAAGCATTGACACTGCGGCAAGCTCAGCGATTCCTTATATCATCAGGCATTACACAGTTGGTAGTTCGGAAATGACAACTACGACAACTACCTCGACTAAAACAGTTGAAGCATCAGCTGAGGGATGTATAGAAGTATTTGAGGGTAGTGTTGATGATTTGGATGGTAAAGAGATACGAATTAAGTCTGGTAATTATTATCTTAATGCGAAAGCAACTAATGGTGATCATGGAGTTAAAGCAGATTCTGAGACAAATGCTACTCTATTGTTAGTTACAAAGGTAAAAACAGGCGATAATGCAGGAAAATTCACACTCTCTTTCTCAGATAATGGAATAACTAAGTATGTGGGCTTTGAGGGTGATTCAAGAAAAATGCGTTATAGCACCAACTCATCTTATTGGTCAATACCATATTACTTCAATATAGAAAAAAATGGTTCAATATGGAGGATTTATGGAAACCAAACATCAACTACCCAAAAATATGTTGCCATAAGAAATCCTAGCAAACCTACAAGAGAATTTTGTGGACAAAACGAAAATGATGGTGCGGATTTGACTTTATATTACTATATTCCTCCTACATCCGTTACAACCACAACCATAACCACAACGAATACTACGACAACGTCGATTAGCTACCCTGCACGCTGTGTTACAAGTACCGCTGGTTACTATGACATTACGCTTAGTGGAAGCGGCACTTATCAACTGCCTGACAGTTTCAGAGGACTGGGCTGTGTTGGCAATAACAATACAGCTTATGAGATAAAACTCGATAGATTTGACGGCAAGGGCTGTATGATCGATGAGGATATCTATCTTAACAAGTTCCAGAGTGATAACTACCTCAATGTCATTCACAACGCTGTAACGCAGTCAACGAATACAGGCAGTGCATATGGTGTAAACAAAGAACAGGATCATCACGGCATTGGTCTGTTTGACAGTATCAAAACCAAAGGTGAAGACAGCAAACTTACCAATTTCAAGGTCGGCGGTTCTGTGAATACAGAGATATATAACAATACATATAGTGAAACTGCTCAGGAACAGACAATTTATGGAAATAATAAGGCAAGATTTATAAGTGTTGGCGGTGTTTGTGGTTCGACTAACGCTACAGAAGCATATCTTACTTTTGACAATATAGAACTGAGATCGCTTTCTGTGTGTGGTTCGTGTATTGTCGGTGGACTTTTAGGTTATTCTAATAACCAGTCAAAAACCATAATAGTCAAGGTCAATGAATGCAGAGCAACTGATCTGTCAATAAAGCTGAATTCGAGTTCAGCTCAGGAAGATATAGTAAAACCAAGAAATGCAATGGGAGGATTTGTCGGCAAATGCGTTGAGGGTGCTGTGGAAATTCATGGAAATACAACAACACTTTCGAGTGTTACATTAAAATCATTTGGCTATGAAACGTTAAGTGGTGTTACAGACCACCGTACAGTGGCAGGCGGTCTTGTAGGATTTGCAGGTAACGGCTGTAGGATCTATGATATGACTTTGTCACCATCGGCAGGTCATGAAGTGACCATAGGCAGTGATTATACAGGTTATGCAGGCGGTCTTGTAGGTCTGATGCAGCCATTCAATAAGGGTGAAAAGACTTGTGTATCTGTATATCAGAATTGTACGGTTGAAAAAATCAATGTAAACGGACACTATGCAGGCGGTTTCTACGGCGGCAAGTGGATAAACGACTATTCTCCTTACAGCATAACTCTGGATAACTGTAATATGGTGGGTGATACAAGTACAAACAATACTATAAAAGGAAATTCCCTGCGAAATGAAAATGGTTATGCAGGCGGCTTTCTCGGCTGCGGTAATGTCTATGCCAGCGGTGACCCTAATATTACCATCAAAGATTGCAAAGTATCACACTATAATATAACTTCAACTGTTGGTACAAATGGCGATAAAGGTTATGTCGGCGGATTTATAGGCTTTACAGGTTCGTATGAGGCTGATAGTTCAATAACTTGCTATATCTATGACAGTTCTGTTGAAAATTGTGTTATCGGAACGGATAATAACTACGCAGGCGGTGCTATAGGAAAAGTTGAAAGAAAGAGCGACAAAAGTGACAACAAACTTCTCGGCTACAACATCAAACTGGATCATGTTACCAGCCAGAGTTCAAGAATGGGTGCATGGATAGGCTATGTTGACAGTAAAGATGACAGCACTTCTATACAGTTTGCAGGTCTGGGCATTTATGGCAACGGTTTTACACGGAATGTTGGCAACATAGAGAATTTTGAAAGAGCGTCTTTTGTTTTTGCTGACTACAGCGGTGCCTGCGGCGGCAGTATTCCTGAAGGAAAAACTGAAATAGTATACCCGACAAAGGTTTCAGAATTTGATGCTTCAAACAATGTTGAAATGCCGAGATATCCGTATGTCAACATCAATCCACAGATGTCTGTGGGCGGCGGTAAGATAATTTCGGGCGATGGTGCGGTACTGTCAGGTACAGCTTCGTCTGCATCTGAATACAGTGGCAAGACCGCTGAAAAAACTATGGCACTAAAGATATATGAGGACACTCAGCTGACAGATACAAGTGCCGCAAACTATTCAAGACGCTATACAACATTCGGAACGTTTAATGGTACTGATGCTGCTAAAATAAATGGCGGCAATAAGATAGATCATTATATGAAGCGTACAGTCAGCGATGATGGTGACCGCATATCGAACTACTACGCCGAAAAAGGAATCAGTACAGCAGACTATGATAATTTTGCATGCGTAGTCATAGCAAATAACACAACCAATGAAACGACCGACCTTATCAACCGCTATGCCCAGCTGGTAACAAATACATCAACAGATTATGCGGGAACAGATGCGGCAAATGATTACTTTGATATCAAAGTGGCTTCCTGCAAACTTAAGGACGGCGGCTTTGCTATCGATACGGGAAAAGCAGGACTGAAATACGAAAACGGAAAGTTCAGCCTTGACCCTTCGGCGGCTGACTCACTTTCTGCCACTGATACATTTACACTTGTAGATATTCAGTTCAAGGATCCTTTTAACAAGAATAAGGTCGCATATCATCTGTATATCCCTGTGTATACGATAAAGGAGATCGAAGTAACTTTCTATGCTGCGGTGATGAACGGGACTAATTCAGTATCATATAAAGCTGACGGTACAGAAAATGAGAATGTATATTCAACAAAACTCAATAAAGAAACATCAGATACACACGTTGAGAATCTTGATACATGGTACACTACTTATATCAGATACGAGTACGGCGAAGATGATCTAAATGCACTGCTTGATTCAGGTGATCTGAACTGGAATCACAATAAGTATTTTTATATTGATAAGACTAAACATGATACTACATATGTGCTTCCTGAAAGCACATATATGATACTTGTTGATCCCAACGGAAACAGTGATAAACAGTATCAGATCTTGCTGAATAACGATGACTTCACAAGGCAGAACGTAACTTCTACAACGGGCAGGATAACGTTTGATCTTACCAAGTTTAAGGACAGTGAGGGAAATAATTTCAGTGTAAGCACATTTAATGAAATGATAGCAAAGGACATCAAAGCGGTCGAAAAACCTCAGCATGACGGCAAATACAATTTGTACAGCGGAAGTGGGACACCCTCAAATACAGGCAAAAAGTACTATGTCTTTACTGAGAGTGAAAACAAAACGATCACTTACTACGAGTATGTGGGAAGTGGCGGTACCCATGATCTTTCGCTGCCTGAAGGCTATGTTCTGAATGAGAGTTATTATATAAGCATGTATGTACCGACATTATCGGATTCAGATCCATTGTACGGTTATTATATCAGAACACCTGAGATGTTTGATGCGCCTGTTTATGAAAGTGGTACAAATAACGCAATAACCAAGTCTGCAAAAATAAAATGCCACTACATAAGCGGTAATGAAAATAATGGAAATACTCAGAATCGTCAGGTCTATATCGGTACGCTTTTTGAACAGGATACCAAACTTACAGTGTTGACGAATGATCCTGAAATAGATACAGGCAACAGAACACTTAACATTTATGTTGAAAGCACGATCAGACCTAAGGATAATAACGTTAAGACTATACTTGAAGTTGTAAAGACTGATATATACCATTCGTTCAATGTTTATCTTGACAGAAAAGGTGAAAACGGTTCTATAACAAATACGATCTATGGACTTGACGGAGATGAGGACGGAGTACCCAGAATAAAGGCATGGTACAGTATTGGTGAGGCGATGCCTAAAGACATCGATGCAGATCTGACAGGATTTACCGCTGTTGGTGCAGACAGCATCGATCTTCAGGATAACTACATAAACATATGTACTGTAGACGGTGGTCAGGAAATAATGAAAGATGACGGAGTGACAGTCTATTCAAGGATCAGTATGAGATTTGACAATGCCTATCTGAAACAGCAATTCCCGCAGAAGGTTTTGAGTGATACGGGCGTGAGTGTGAGGGCGGCTTCAACTCTTGCGTATGATGCGGCAAGTCTTGCATTTTCAAGCATGTCAGAATCGGCAGAAGAACCTTCGGCTACAAAGCACATATTCTATCGCCAGTCGATGGATTCTGCAAGCCTTAACTATTTTGCTGAACCTGAATCTGACTGCTTCGATCTGGACGGAGCGCCCAGTGAAAACTTATCAAGGCTGGGTATAAGCGGCAAATATTCTATGAACGAGTATATGCCTGTCAACACGACTGCGAAGTACAATATCTCAAATATTGAAAGTGCCGCTGAGAGTGCTGAAAAACTAAGTGTGACCTTGTCTTTGCAGAAAAAGACTGATACACCGACAGAAGGAACGTACACAGCCGTGAATTATGCCGATGTAACAAGCATAGACAAATACTGGGGCGCTGTTAAGCGTGATGCACAGACACACGAAGTTGAACCTGATGAAGCGGGTAAACCTGTAACGGATGCAGGCAAGACCAATTTGTACATAAAGTGCGGTAACTATGAAAATATCGTGCCTGTACCATCAAATGCCAAGACACTAAGTTTTGAGATACCGAAAGATGCGGTCGGCACAGCAGGTTTTATAATTGATGAAAATGGCTACATCAACATCAATATCGGATTTAGTGCAAAGACAGGTGAAAACTTCACAGAATACGCTAACTACAGGGTAAATCTTTCAATGAGATTGCTTGATGGCAGTAATACAGATGTTGGCGGAAGTTATGCAGATGATTATTTGATATATACCAACGCCAAAGTAAACCACGATTTTCTGACAGGCAATTGATGACGTATTCCTTACAAAAATCACCATAAGTGAAAAATATCCCCCCTGCAATAAAACAGCAGGGGGGATATGCTTATGTCATAACTTGATGATACTCAGCGCCGACGCCGGTACCGAACACCGTATCATTGTGTGATCTGTCGGAAAAACACTTTTGCTCAAACGTTTTATCTGCCGATTATACGAACTTTCAGCACTTATTTGCTGAAAATGTAACGGTTCAGTTCTTCTTCATATTCACAGGAAACCACAGCAGGCAGACCATTATCCCAAAGCATTTCCAGTATCTCGTCCGTCACGCGGATATGATCTTCGTATATCTCAAGTTCAGCTGTTATCTCGTAGTACAGAAAACCATCGGGATAAGTGCGCAGTTTGTTTCGGTCATGATCTTCGTTCTCTTTCAGCGTCATCTCAAAAGCTGTGAAACGGTGATCTCTCCCGCACTTCACCGCCCTGCCGAACTTCTTCTCAAACAGCGCGGCAGCGCTCTTCACCGAATTTCCGTGTATGTAAAGTCTGCAAAACATCGGCTCACTTCTTAGCCGAAGGCTTTTTTGCAGAAGTCGGCTTTTTTGCCGAAGTTTTGCCTGAAGTCTTTTTGCCGCCGCCAAGCGTGGTGTCATAAGATATACCCGTACCCGGCAGACCGAAAGTCACTTTCTTTTTGTCATTTACCGTCAGTTTGAGGTTCTTGTTGCCCACCGAAACGCTGACACCCTTTTTGGTCTTGTTTATCTTAAATAAATTGCCTATCTTAAAGCTCTTTCTGATATTAAGCCCCATTACAGCACCTCCGTTTTCTAACTTCTGCCGCACGCTCTTTGCCGACTTTATCCGTCATCGCGCCTGCTTTTCTTTTTTCTGTCATCTGCTATCATTTTGCGGATAGCTTCAACCGCGCACTTTATTGCACGCGAAGAGTCATTCGTCATCGTGTCGGGCAGATCAAGCTGAGAACGCTGCATGTTCCAGATAGCGGTCAGCACCGCGCCGCACCTTACGTCAAGCACCTGTCCCACTGCGAAGACTGCCGCGCACTCCATCTCCGAAGCCAGACACCCGCACTTCTCAAAACTTTCCCATCTCGGCAGAAGATAAGATGCCACGCCCGACCTCTCAGGTTCGACCTGACCGTAAAAGCTGTCCTTTGAATGAACCACGCCCACATGGTAACGCTTGCCGTTTTCATCAGCCGATAATTCATCAGCCGACTCAGCCAGCGCCTTTATGACCGTGTAATCCGCCGCCGCAGGATAGCCGTCGGGCAGATAATCCTTAGTAGTGCCCTCGCACCGAATGGCACTGCCCGCGATTATCAGGTCGCCGCCCCAGACCTTAAGGTGCATGCCGCCGCATGTACCCACCCTTATGAAAGTATCAGCGCCGCACTTTACCAGTTCTTCCACCGCGATAGCCGCAGAAGGTCCGCCGATGCCCGTCGAGCAGACCGTTACCATCTCACCGTCGAGATACCCTGTGTACACATTGAACTCCCTGTTGTAAGCCACCTGTTTCGCATCGTCCAGCAGAGCCGCTATTTTCGGTACACGACCCGGGTCGCCCGGCAGTACCACATATCTCCCGACTTCTTCGGGTAATGTCTGTATATGAAATTGTCTGTTGCCGTCAAGTATAGATGCCATATTTATCCTCCTGTCTTAACTTATAGCGAAGCCGCAATAATGCAGACCGCCCCTGACCCGAAAATACGGGACAGGGGAAATCTTTTTCCTGTTCTGTTCAAACCACACGATATCAGTTCAGCTGATTGAAGTCGCTGTCGTTATAACCGCCGTTGTAGTTATTGTTGTAACCGTTGTTATAGCCGTTACTTCCATCGAAACTGTTCTGGTTGTTGTAACTGTTATAGCCGTTGTTACCGCCGAAACCGTTCTGGTTGTTGTAACCGTTATAGCCGTTGTTACCGCCGAAACCGTTCTGGTTGTTGTAACTGTTATAGCCGTTGTTACCGCCGAAACCGTTCTGGTTATTGTAACCGTTATAGCCGTTGTTACCGTTGAAACCGTTCTGGTCGTAGCTGTTATAGCTGTTGACTCTGCCGTAGTAGTTGTTATTGTTGTAGCTGTTGTAATTGTTGTTTCTGTCGCTGAGTGCCGCACCGACTACCGCACCGCCGATGCCCGAATTGCGGTAATTTCCGCCGTATGAGCGTTCTTCCTTTCCTTCTTTTATGCCCGTTATAAAGAACATCAAGCCAAGAACGCCGAAGAGTATCGGTACAAAAAATGAAGCATAATCAACTTTGTCATTGTCGGTGTAATTCTCGTCAGGGTCGTTTGGGTTGTAGTAGACTGCTATCGACTCACCGATAGTCGGGCTTGACTTAAGCGTGGTGCTGCCGCTGTATGAAGTTGAACCCACATCGAAAATGTAGCCTGATTTGTAAACATAGTAGTAATGTCTGTGTTTGCCCGATTTTTTGCTTCTTGTCTGCCTGTCAACAGAGGTTATCGTTGCAGAAGTTTCTTCTGTGCAGCGTTTCTGCATCGCTTTTTCTCTCTGTCCCATTGTAAATACGATCGCTGCGACCAGCATGAAACATATACCGCCTACTATCATGCCCACAGGACTGTTTTTTCTGACCCTTGCCATTTTTCTTTACCTCCGTTATGTTCCTTTGATAACATAGTTTTAAAATAATTTTACCGATATCGCTTTCGCGAAAAAATATCTTTTTACATTTCCCAAGGTTCGTTATTCTGCATCTGTTGTCTTCTGCCCGACTTTATCACCGCACTTGCCAGTATGAATACCAGCACGCCGATACCTGCCAGCGAACCGCCCAGGATCATAAATATCTTGCTGAGCATTCCCGCCGTGTTATCGGTCGGTACATATATCTTTTCGGGGTCATCGGGGGATATCATTATCTTTGCGGTGTCACCTTTATCGTATGGCGGGTGATTTGAATAGGTGTTCGTATTTGTCTTATACTCTTTTCCGCCGAAATCGTATCTGTAAACAGGCGACCCAAGACCGCTTGAATCATATTTTATATCAACTACCAGTGCATTTACTTCCTCAGTACAGACTGCTTTGATGTGCTGATGACCTTTGTTCACGCCGAAGCCCACCGCAAGGAATACCATGCCGATGATGACCATTATCGATGTCACCAGCGCCATCACCTTTATCGGTGAAACATTCCTTACAGCACCGCGACCCATATAGGCGTGCCTGCTTGTGTACGTTCTCATTTTGCTGACCTCCGTCATGTATTTATCTTATGAAATAATGATACCACTTGAAACGGCGATTTTCAACCAATGAAACTTTGCAATTGCGCAACGTGTGATTGCATTTGCGATTATGACTATCTCTTTAGCACACCACTGCAAAATACCTTTATCAATGAGGAAAAACTGAGTTGATGTTATCTTTTCACGCGCCTGCCGATACCGCCAAAACGCTGTTAAGCCCGATGTGACCTCATTTAAACTTTTTGATAATTATAACACATCACAGCAAAAAAATCAACCATCAGTCCCCCCAAAAAAGCGTATTTTAAAGACTGCGACAGCCCTTTCGGCAGGCAAAAAAAGCACCCCTGCATGGTGCAGAAGTGCCTTAAGAAAACTCTGTTATCCTATTACTGCTTTGAAGCGAAGTGAGCGTTCAGCTTAGCTACCAGCGCTTCAGGGTCGGTGCCGTGAACAGCACAAGCCTCCTCGATAGTTTCGCCTCTCGATGCAGGGCAGCCCAGACAGTGCATGCCTATCTCCAGAAACAGGGGAGCAACGTCAAAATCAACGTCGAGGATATCACCGATAACGGTGTCCTTAGTTACAGAATATGCCATTTCAATTTCCTCCTTTTTGGTACGCAGACTATCTGCCGCGCCTTTTCTACTATTATAACCTCTTTTGTCAGAAATTGCAAGAGGTAAAGGAGATATTTTTGGTGTAGTTTAAAATTTTCATCTTTCTGTCACTGACAGCCGCCGCGTGCGCCCCATTCAGCCATGCACAGCCTGATATAATACCCCTGATCTGCACCGCATACAGGGCAATTTTCGGGTGCGCTGTCACTTTCGACTATAAAGCCGCAGTTCAGGCAGACCCACACTTCGCTTTTGTCAGACTTGTACAGCCTGCCCTCGCGCATCAGGTTTGCGAAACTCTCAAAGCGCCTGCCGTGAGTGTTCTCTATCTTCGAGATGTTCTCAAAGTCGCGGGCTATATCAGCGAAGCCCTCTTCTCTTGCGGTGCGGGCAAATTCGGGGTAGAGGTCTTCTGCCTCGTTTGTTTCATGCTGTACTGCCAGTTTCAGAAGTTCGCAGGCATCGGTGCTGAGGTCAACAGGGTAGTCGGCGCAGACTTTCACCTGCTGACCCGAAAATTCTTTCAGGTGGTTATAGAAAACTTCCGCGTGTTCCTTTTCCTGGTCGGCGGTAAATCTGAAAAGTTCCGAAACTGCATAGTGCTGTTGTTTCAGCTTTTCCTGCGCGAAATTGTACCTCGTCCTCGCCTGAGTTTCCCCTGCGTATGCCCTCATAAGGTTTTCCTTAGTCTTTGAATTTGCAAATTCCATGTGATGATCTCCTTTCGTTGTCTGAATAATTTAATATGACTATCCCTTTAGCACACCAACTGAAAATGCTGTAAACAAAAGGATAATTGAGCGCCACATATCTTTCCCCCGCCTGTGGCGGGGGAAAGATATACGCCAACCACCTTAAATTCTGTAAAGCCGACGTTTTTGTGGTGTGTCAGCGGGATAACCACGATAATTTAAACAGTCAGCGTGCCGTTTTCGTTTTCTTCCAGCAGAAGCACCTGCTCTTCTTTGGCGTTGTATGCGTTTATATAGACCAGCACCTTGCGCCCGCTGCCTGCGCGGCAGGTGTATTCATAGCAGAGGACTTCATTTCCGCCGTCGGTGGGTATGACTGCCATGCGGTCACTGAGGACTGTAAGGCGCGGCGAAACTTCCTCTTTTGCGCGAAGCACCGAACACAGCTTCTTTTCGTAGCGGCGGTTGTGGTGGTTCACCAGAAAGCCACGCGCATCGTACCCCAGAATATCGCCGTTATCCATCGCAACGGTCACTTTCACAAGGTCGGGGTAGATGCGTCTGCCCAAGTCATCATAGCAGAAATTCACGGTCATAACGCCGTTTTGTATCTCGTAGTAGGTCACGTCCATTGAGAGAATGCCCAGATAGTCGAGGTATTCTTTGGCGTAGTCGAGCGCCGCAGTTTTGCCTATCATCGGCTTGCCCGCATCGCGCATGTTGAGGAAATACGAGATATACCCGCCTTGCTTTGTGACCTCGCAGAAGACCCCGCCCTCTTTGTCTGAGAAGCGCCAGCCTGCCATTTTGCCGCCGACTTCCGACACTTCCGAAAGGTCGGAGGGGTTGATATCCAGCGCCATAGAAGCCCTCTGCAAGGCGAAGTCGCGGCTGACTTCATCGGCGTTTTCGGTCATTTTCGGGGTCTGTTCCATAATATTGTCGGAGAACGGTCCGTCATAGATGAGTTTGGGGTAGTCGTCAAAGCCGCCCTCAAAATCGGTGAAACCCTCTGTTACATGGGGCGGTTCTTTATCGGTCATCATGCTTTCGCTCTGCTGAAAAGTCAGTTCGCCGCCTGCCACTTCGCCCTCTAATTCCCATAATCTGTCACTTAGCGTCTGCGAAAATTCGCTGAGCCTTGCGATGTTCGAGTACTCTTCGTTTGTGAGTTCTTCGCCGTTCTCCAGTTTTTTTGACAGCGCCAGCGAGTAGTTGCCCACCTGTGAGAGGAACTTATTAGTGTTTTCAAGCCCCAGTTTTGCCACAGGCAGACGCGCCAGCGCCGCTTTTGCGGTGGCGGCTTCGCGGTAGAGGTCAACAGCAAGGGTCTGCTGTACCTGCCCCGAACCTGCATACAGCTGTTTTTCAAGCACGTTGGAAAGGCTGTCACAGCTGTGCGCCAGTTCTTCGACGGCGGCGGTGTAGTTGTTGTTTACCGAACGTTCGGCGGCATCGGCTTTTTTCATCAGCTTGTAACTCTTCACCGAGAGTGCTGTCACAGCCGCCAGCGACAGCGTACACAGCCGCATCAGCCCGCGTTTTGTCAATGTCATATCATCAGTCCTTTTTAATTCGGTCATCGCTTTGCTGACCGATGACCGCTTTTTTATCTGAAAATATTATGGCGCAAAAGTTCGGGGATATTCACGAAGATATTCAGTTAAGTATTTTATCCAAAAACATCAAGAAAAATTAATCAAATCACTTGCAATTTGTGTAAAAATGTGTTATAATGTTAGCAAACTTAAAACTGTTCAATATTTTGTCGCAGTTATGTAAAAGGTGGATATGCTTATCCCGCTGACAATAATTGCGGCTTTGGCAGACTATGCAGAAAAAAGCGCACTATATTCGGCGCTTTTAAATAAAAATTTCCATATCGGGGAGGTATAAAAATGAAAGCAATTTTAAGAAGAACAACGACCATGCTGTGCGCGGCTGTCATGGCAGTGCCGATGGCGCTGAGCGTGTATGCGAGTATTCCTGATCCAACAAGCGGTGTTAAGTTCGATGATTCTGCTGTTATATCTAATGAATCGGGCATCAGCATCGGCGGCGGTGACACTGACCAGCCTGTAACTTCATCAGACTACACCATCACCATACCCGCCACATTTGACATCGCAAACAGCGGCTGGAACGAGATAGGCGAGATAAAGGCAGGCGGCACTCTTGAAAACGGCAAAAAGCTGGTAGTCACAGCAACATCGGCAAACGACTGGGCGCTCAAGTCGGGCGAAAATGAAGTAAGCTATGAAATGATGAACTACGAAGATGACAGCGCCCCTGCAACTTCATGGGAATTCACCGACCTCCCTGCATCGCAGTCCATCGGCGTAAATGTTGAAGATTACAGCGGTAAGCCCGCAGGCAGTTATACCGATACAGTTACTTTTACGGCTAGTGTGGAGAGTGCGGAATATGTACCTCAAACATTCACCTCCCTGAGCGATGGCGATATTCTTAGAGTGGGTGATACATTAGAGGTTGCTTCCGGTGGATACGATTTCCGTGACGATGGTTACAGCCTTAAGGCATGGAATGCTCCGTATACAGTGCTTCGTGCGAATGTAGAAGGACTTGGTGACCCTACGATGATGCCTACCGTTACAGAAGATGTAAATGGTGCTTATTATGTTATCAAGGGCAATAACAATAATTATTATGACTTTGAAGGAAGATTAGCAGCTACAGATACATCTGATGGTGTGATAATAACTAAGAAAGACAGTTACTGGGCAATCAATGTTTATGAACCGTAAATGATATTTTCTCTCTGCCGAGTACGGTGCAATTCTTATGAGTGTGATACTCGGCAGAGAAAATGCTTTTTGACAAGTGATTAGTGATGTAATGTTTGAATATATGCCCATTACTAAGTTGGGATTGGCGATATAAATAAAATTTCATCACCCAAATATATCAGCATAAAAAGTACCGACCCGCATTTACGCAGGTCGGTACTTTTGCTATATAAGATGGGGTAGGTGAAACGCTTGTGTTATGCGGGGCTGTCCAGCAAAGCATCGCGCCCCTCTTCGCCTGTGCGCACCTTGATGACATTGTCGATACCGTAAATGAATATCTTGCCGTCACCGATGTGACCTGTGTAAAGCACGTTTCTTGCGGTGTCGATGACAGCGCGGGGAGCAACATTGCCTACAACGACTTCTACCTTGACCTTTGGTATAAGGCTGGCTTCTATAACAGCGCCGCGATAGTATTCGGGCTGACCTTTCTGTGTGCCGCAGCCCAGAACATTTGTAACGGTAACGCCTGTGATATCGATATCTTCAAGGGCATCTATCAGCGTGTTGAGTTTCTGCTGGTTGCAGATGATGACTATTTTTGTCAGCTTGTCTTTGCCTGTAGTGTAGCTTTCGACCTCGACTGCCTTTTCAACAGGTACGGCAGGCTTTACGGTCTGTGCTATCTTTGTTACGCTCTTTGCATCGTCCTTTGTGTATGAAAGTGATGCCTGTGCCATAGTGGGTGCGAAGTCTGCATAAGAAGACACCAGACCATGTTCGGTTATATCCAGACCGATTATCTCTTCCTGTTCGGAAGCCCTCAGACCGATGGTGTGCTTGATGACTTCAAATACCACGAACATTGTGCCTGCCACCCATACGATGACTGCGCCTGCGCCGAGTGCCTGTATGCCCAGCAGATGTGCTCCGCCGCCTGTGAACAGACCTTTTTCACCGATAGTGCCGTCAGAGAACAGACCTACTGCGACAGTGCCCCAGAGTCCGTTGCAGAGGTGTACGCCGCATGCGCCTACAGGGTCATCAACTTTCAGCTTTGAGTCGATGAACTCTACTGCAACTACTACCAGTATGCCCGAAACTGCGCCGATGATCGCCGCCGATACAGGCGATACCGTGTCACAGCCTGCTGTTATCGCTACCAGACCTGCAAGCGATGCGTTGAGGGTCATGGAAACATCGGGTTTCTTGTACTTTATCCATGTGAATATCATGGTGACGATGGTGGCGACTGCCGCCGAAAGGTTGGTGGTGGTGAAGACCTTGCTTGCCAGTGCGATGTTTTCGCCCTCCATCGAAACGGTGGAAGCGCCGTTAAATCCGAACCAGCAGAACCAGAGTATGAAACAACCCAGTGCGCCGATGGTCAGGTTGTGACCGGGTATAGCTTTCGGCTTGCCGTTCTTGTCATACTTGCCGATGCGGGGTCCGAGTATCTTTGCGCCCACAAATGCTGCAACGCCGCCTGCCATGTGTACGCAGGCAGAGCCTGCAAAATCGTGGAAGCCAAGTTCTGAAAGCCAGCCGCCGCCCCATATCCAGTGTGCTTCGATGGGGTATACTATCAGGCTGATGCAGGCAGAGTAGATGCAGTAGGATATGAACTTTGTCCTCTCAGCCATAGCGCCCGAAACGATGGTCGCCGCCGTTGCACAGAAAACGGTCTGGAAGATGAAATAAGCGAAGAATGGTACGCCATCGGGTGATACCGATGCGTAAGTTTCATCGGCTATGCCCTGATAAGTGCCGATGAATTTGCCTGCACCGAACATGATGCCGAATCCGAACAGCCAGAACAGCGGTGTGCCGATGCAGAAGTCCATAAGGTTCTTCATAATGATGTTGCCCGCGTTTTTCGCCCGCGTGAATCCCGCTTCGACCATTGCGAAGCCCGCCTGCATGAAGAACACCAGCGCCGCGCCGACCAGCACCCATATGGTGCTGACCGCACTGAATTCGGCAGCCAGTGGAGTTACCGTACTTGACATAAAAATTCCTCCTAAATAAAAAGGAAGTGTACACCGACGGACGGACCGTCTGCATACACTTCCTCGTGTTACTTGTTTATGGTATCCCCTTAAGCGGGGAAAATTTAATATGGGTATGCCGTTACTTTACGTAGAACAACAGCTGACCGTATGTGGGATAAGGCCAGTACTTTTCGCCCACCAGAGTTTCTATCTCGTCTGCCGCCGCTCTCAGTTCGCCCATAGCCACGAAAACTGTGTCGTGGTAGTAGTTAGCCAGAGTTTCGACATCATTGATATCTCTTGCCTTGACCTCAGCTTCTTCCAGTGCGGAGAGTTTATTGTAGGTCTGTGCCGCCAGAGAAGAAAGTCTTTTCACAAGATCGTCCTCGAAACTTGTGTCAGCGCCGCAGTCCTTAGCCAGCTTTGAGGTCTGTGCCAGTTCCTTGATATATGTAGCCGCCGCAGGCAGGATATCTTTCTTTGCCATGTCTATCATGGTCAGTGCTTCTATGTTGATGGTCTTGCAGTATTCGTCCAGCAGGATATCAACACGCGACCTCAGTTCGGTCTCGCTGTAGACATTGTACTTTGAGAACAGCTCAACGTTCTTGGGCGCAAGGTAGGTGGGAACAGCTTCAGGTGTGCTCTTAAGGTTCAGCAGACCTCTCTTCTCGGCTTCGTTCACCCAGTCCTCAGAATAGCCGTCGCCGTTGAAGATGATAGCCTTGCTCTCCTTGATGGTGTTCTTGATAAGGTCGTCCAGTGCGTCCTGGAAGTTGTCAGCCTTTTCGAGAACGTCAGCGAAATCGTCCAGCACCTTAGCAACTATGGTGTTGAGGACAGTGTTGGGACCTGCGCAGGAGAGTTTTGAACCGGGACTTCTGAACTCGAACTTATTGCCTGTGAAAGCGAAAGGCGAAGTTCTGTTTCTGTCGGTGGTATCCTTTGCGAAATGCGGCAGAACATCAACGCCTATCTCCATTTCAACGTGTTCGCCCTCGTACTTGTAGCCGTTGACGATGGCATCAAGCACGCCTGTCAGCTCATCACCTAAGAAAATAGAGATGATAGCGGGAGGTGCTTCGTTAGCGCCAAGTCTGTGGTCGTTGCCCGCAGTAGCCACGCAAGCCCTGAGAACGTCCTGATAATCGTAAACAGCCTTGATAACAGCAGTCAGGAACAGTAAGAACTGTGCGTTCTCGGCAGGGGTCTTGCCGGGTTCAAGGAGGTTCACGCCTGTATTGGTGGCAAGTGACCAGTTATTGTGCTTGCCCGAACCGTTGATGCCTGCAAAAGGCTTTTCGTGCAGAAGACACTTGAAACCGTGTTTTCTTGCAGTTCTCTTCATTATCTCCATCGTCAGCTGGTTGTGGTCAGTGGCGATGTTGGTAGTGCCGTAGATAGGTGCGAGTTCGTGCTGTGCAGGTGCGACCTCGTTATGCTTGGTCTTTGCATAGATGCCCAGCTTCCACAGCTGTTCATCGAGATCCTTCATGTAAGCCGCAACTCTCGTCTTGATGGTGCCGAAATAGTGATCTTCCATCTCCTGACCCTTTGGTGCGGGTGCGCCGAACAGTGTCCTGCCTGTGAAGATAAGGTCTTTTCTGTGGGAGTACATCTCTCTGTCCACCAGAAAATACTCCTGTTCGGGACCGACATTTGAGATAACTCTTGTGGCATCTGAACCGAACAGCTTAAGCACTCTCAGTGCCGAGCGGTTTACCGCTTCCATAGACCTCAGCAGAGGGGTCTTCTTATCCAGTGCTTCGCCGTTGTAAGAGCAGAAAGCAGTAGGTATGCAGAGGGTCTTCTCCTTGATGAATGCGTAAGAAGTCGGATCCCATGCGGTGTAGCCCCTTGCTTCAAAAGTGGCTCTCAGTCCGCCTGAGGGGAAGCTGGAAGCATCGGGCTCACCCTTTACCAACTCTTTGCCCGAGAATTCCATGATAACATGACCGCCGTCAGCGGGCTGAATGAAGCTGTCCAGCTTTTCAGCGGTAAGACCTGTCATCGGCTGGAACCAGTGGGTGTAGTGTGTACAGCCCTTTTCAACAGCCCAGTCCTTCATGGCATTAGCCACGATGTTTGCCACATCAGCGGCAAGCGGGTCGCCGTTGTCGATGGTCTTTTTAAGCGCCTTGAACGTAGCTTTAGGCAGCTTTTCTCTCATTACCGACTCATTGAAAACATCAGAGCCGAAGATCTCGGGTACATTAACCATAATTATCCCTCCAAAAAATAAAAGCGCTGTGGACTCAACATCGAGTCCACAGCGCCATTGCTGTTTATGTGTATGAGTATACACCAATCCCACCCGTTTGTCAAGTGGATTTTTGATTTTCGGACATTGGTACAAATTCGGTTAGTTAAGGTTAAAAGTTATTGGTGCAAACAGCCCAAACCAACGTACAGAAAGTTGTGATATATGTCATATGCAGGGCAGGGGCTTGCTATAGATCATATGGGGGCTTTAGGCGGCAAAACGGTGGTGTGTTATGCGGAGAATGGTTATAAATGATACACATTTTTGATGCGTTTGTGATGGCAAATATTTCATAATGTGATATTCTCAGGGATTTTTTTTGATTTAAATAGTGTAGAGTGAATAATAACCTTCCATCGGCTGAACCAAATACTGAACCTGTGTACAAAAATAATCCAATAAACAAAAATTTTTCATGTAAAACCCCAAATCCCGATTGACAGAAGGGAGTAAATTTGCTATAATTAAAGTTACGGTACGGGGATGACACCCATAACAAAAAACAGCTGCCGCAGTACAATGCTTCTTTCAGGGGAAGACACCCATGATAAAAAACTTGTGAGGGAGTATATAATGTCAAAAGAGATAGTCATTATTGACGAAAACGGAAACGTCATCGGCTCGACTTACCCTAAACGGGCTAAGGGGCTGGTAAAAAACGGTCGGGCAGAGTATGTGAGCGACTGTGTTATAAAAATGAATGCTGCTCACTCTATGTCGGACGAGATAAACACGGAGGAACAGCAAATGAGTAAAATAATAGGATTTGACCCAAGAAAATTCGGGTTCGATAAAAGCTGCCGCAGCAATGCGGGTCAGCGCGCATTCATGACCACAACGCTCGGCAATGCTGAGGTGTGGGAGATAGGTGACCACGATAAGCATCGCTCGCAGATAATCAGCAAGATGAAGCTGCAAAGGTATACCGACTATACTTTCAGATTTGCCATGATAGGCGGTCAGAATGAAGAGGGCACCGAGATATCGCAGGTGAACATCTTCCCTGAGAACCGCTGGGACGACCGCCTGACTTTTGCGCTGGAAAAGAGCAGGTATGAACCTGTCATAAGCAAGCGCGACAAAACAGGTCTGCTGAGGGTGTTTGAACTTCCGTTCAATACAGGTGTGGCTGAGGACTGGAGCATAATCATCACGCAGGAGCGTGCGCCTGCAAGGTTCTTAGCGCCGCTGGCTGAGGGCGCATATGCTGCGCTGGGCAACATGACATATGAACAATGGCTGGCTGAAAACGGCAAGCGCAAGGGTATCTTCGGGAGAGATAACGGCAGTAAGGACTCGTTCTTCCCGATGCCTGAGTTCCCCGACCTGAAAATCGGCGGCAGGACTTTTAAAAAGCTGATAGATATGGCTAAGCAGGGTTTTGATGTGGATAAGGTCATCGACAAGGCAAAGCAGGGATTTGATATAGACAGCGTCATCGACCAGGTGAAGCGCGGCATCGACCCTGACGGCACAATGTTCGGTGATAACAGCAAGCCCGATTATGTCGATAACGGTGAGGAACCTGCAAAAGGCTTCGGTGCGGGGCAGGACGGTCAGACGATAACTGCTGACGGTGAAAAGCTGACCGAGAGCGAACTGGCTGAAAAGCTGTTGCAGATAGGCAGCGGGTGCTGTCTGACTGTGAGGAACAGCACTGTTACCCCTGCCGCTGACAGGAGTTTTATGATGATAGGCAATACATCGGCGGGCAGCAGTTTTGTTTTCAGCGATACTACAATGACGGCTTATGCGCTGTCGGTGGTGCTGGCTAAGGTCGGCGGCGGCTGTAATGTGGTGCTTGAGAATGTCACTGTGACTGATGAGGGTGTCGGCATGATGATAGATGCTGACAGCGAATGCGGCGGCACACAGTTCAGGCTCAAAGGCGTTACACTGCCGAAGCAGGTGCTCGACCTGATATACTCTAAGGTGAAAAACGGCAGTACTATCACGGCTGAGAATATCTCTGCGACTTTCACACAGCCCGCAGAAGAAAAGGCTGAGGTGAAGGAAACGGCAGATATCCCCGAAAAGCAGGCGGATACTTCGGAAGAAGCACCAAAGGCGGAAATGCCCAAGACAGAGCCGAAGAATGAAGCAACTGCTGAAAAAGCAGCTCCCAAAAAGGAGAGCAGCGGCTACTATTTTACGGATATGTTAAGGAGCACTTTTGAGAATGCCGCAGAGGGTTTCAACACTTTCAGCGCAATGATGCGCCGCGCTGAAAAGGATATCGACCGCGCTGTTGACGAGAGTTTCGGTGATAAGACCGATGACAACGGTGGCGCGGGACACGATGATAACAGCGATGATGAATAGCGGATCGGCAATTTGTCAATTTGATTTTATTATATAAAAAATTAATAATAATGTTGACAAAAACGTGAACGTATGCTATACTTTATCTATGTAAACTTTTACTTTACGCATCTATATTCCTACATGGTAAAAAGGATAAGAGGGAGTCAGAGGGTGAGTGTATGACTGAGCTGGAAAAGATGGATCTGGCGGAATGCTATATAAACAGATACTTTGAGTTTGCCGAAGGCGTAGAAGTCAGCAAGGAGAACAAGGAGTACCTGAAAATATACATCAGAGATGTCAGCGAGGCAGAGAAAGAATTCGATTTCAAGGGCAAGCGCAACAAGACCATGATATATGTGCTGATAGGCGCGACTATCTTTTTGGCGATACTTGCTGCGGCATTCCATGATGGTCTTCTGTGGATAGTGCCTTTAATAGGCTTTGCGGCGGTGACAGCATTCGGCTACAAGCTGGCAAATAATTACTACTCCCAGAAACTCACCGAAGTCAAAAACCATCAGATAGAGGTCAATGAGGGTATAACCGAGCAGATAGAACTTCTTGAAGGCAGGATAAAACAGCTTGAAAAACAGCGCGATGATTACCTTGCGGCACTGAGGAAGAAGATCGATTTCATGGAACTGGACATGGACTACATGACGAACATCGGTCAGATAAAGGAATTCCTTGTGAACGGCGAGGCTGAAACATGCGAAGAAGCTGTCGAGATATTTGAGCAAAGTCTGCTGATGCAGCAGATGACAGGTCTGATGTCTGCAAGTGTCCATGATGTCACGATGGATATAGAAAAGAACAAAGAGCGTTTCGGTGACCCCACCGAGAACATCGGCAAAAAGCCCCAGAAAAAGAACGGACTTTTTGGCAAAAAAAGTAAATAATCATAAGGGCGGTGGTCTTACCGCCCTTTTATTTTAGATATGAGAGGTGTATGATATGTATACTATAAGCGATATTTACGGTTTTATCGAAGAACTTGCGCCCTTTTCACTGCAAGAGGGCTACGATAACAGCGGGCTGTGCGTGGGCAATATGTCGATGCCTGCCGACAAGGTGATGCTTTCGCTGGACTGCACGAAAGATGTGGCGAGGGAAGCCGCCGAAAAGGGCTTTCAGCTGGTGCTGACACATCACCCTGTAATTTTTCGCGGCATAAAACAGCTTGACCCCGAAAGCGTGGTGGGTCAGCTGGTAAGGGGAAATGTTGCGGTACTTTCGGCGCACACGAATTTTGACAGCACTGTGATGAACAAGATACTCTGTGAAAAGCTGGGGCTGATACCCGATGACTGCATAACTGTCGAGCATGGCGCTGAGATGGGCTGTATATGCGGGCATCAGGGCATTATGGCGGCAGATCTCGCCGTGCTCTGCAAAGAAAAGCTGGGCACGCCTACTGTCAGGTATGACCACGCAAAAAATACCCCACTCAGAAAGATAGCGGTGTGTTCGGGAAGCGGCGGAAGTTTTATGGGCGATGTTATCGCGAAAGGCTGTGATGCTTTCATCACGGGCGATGTCAAGCACGATGTCTTCGTTGATGCCTATAACGCAGGTCTGACCGTGTTCGATGCGGGGCACTACTACACCGAGAATATCTTCTGTGACTACATGAAAAAAGCCCTCACCGAGAGATTTGAGGGCATCATTGTCGAAGTGGCTGAGTCGTCTTTCGATGTGGTGGAGTGGTATACATAGTAAATGATATAAATTGTTAATTTTCGGCGGAAGATATTTTTTCCGCCGTTTTTGTACTTGACAAAATACCCCCTGGGGGTATATAATGTTACGTAGAGGAGGGGATACTGTGAGTGAACATAAATGCGAGTGCTGTGGACGAAAAAAAGTCCGCAGTGAGGAAGAATACAAGCGCCTGCTGAACCGCCTGAGCCGTATCGAGGGTCAGGTGCGCGGCATTAAGGCTATGGTGGAGGAAAGTGCCTACTGCCCCGATATACTTACGCAGTGTGCCGCCGTGAATGCCGCGATGAACGCTTTTTCGCGGGAACTGCTGACAAACCATATACGCACCTGTGTGGCTGATGACATTCGTGCGGGCAGGGACGAAACCATAGATGAACTGGCGGCAACTCTGCAAAAGCTGATGAAGTAAGGGGGTACAAGATGGAACAGTATAACGTTACGGGCATGAGCTGTGCGGCGTGCAGTGCAAGGGTGGAAAAAGCCGTTGCCGCTGTTGACGGCGTGACTGCCTGCTCGGTGAGCCTGCTGACAAATTCGATGGGCGTTGAGGGCAGTGCTTCGCCCGAAAGTATTATAAAAGCGGTGGAAGATGCGGGTTACGGCGCATCGCGAAAGGGCGCAAAGTCTGCCCCAGCCGAAGAAGACACCCTTGCTGACCGCGAAACGCCGAAGCTGAAAAAGCGGCTGACAGCTTCGCTTTGCCTGCTCATACCGCTTATGTATGTTTCGATGGGTCACATGATGTGGGGCTTTCCTCTGCCTGCGTTTTTTGAGGGCAACCATCTTGCGATGGGGCTGTTTGAGATGATATTCGCCGCCGCTGTGATGGTCATAAATCAGAAATTCTTTGTGAGCGGCTTTAAGGGGCTGGTACACCGCTCGCCCAATATGGACACCCTTGTGGCGATGGGTTCGGGGGTATCGTTTTTGTGGAGCGTTTTCGTGCTTTTTGCCATGACACGCGCTGTCACTGACGGCGACACCGACAAAACAGAAGAACTTATGATGAACTTCTACTTTGAGTCTGCCGCCATGATACTGACACTAATAACGGTCGGCAAACTGCTGGAGGCACGTTCAAAGGGCAAGACCACTGATGCGCTGAAAGGTCTTATGAAACTGACACCCAAAACTGCCGCAGTCGAGCGTGACGGCAAAGAAGTCGTGATGCCCATAGAGAATGTGCAGGTGGGTGACATCTTCGTTGTGCGGCCCGGTGAGAGCATACCCGTTGATGGTGTGGTCATAGAGGGCGAGAGCGCTGTAAATGAAGCCGCACTCACAGGCGAGTCGATACCTGCCGATAAGCAGGCGGGCAGTCATGTTTCAGCTGCAACCATCAATCAGACGGGTTTCCTGCGGTGCAGGGCACAGCGGGTGGGCGAGGACACCACCCTCGCGCAGATAATAAAGATGGTAAGCGATGCCGCCGCCACCAAAGCACCGATCGCCAAGATAGCCGACCGTGTTTCGGGCATTTTCGTCCCGACCGTTATCGGCATAGCGGCGATTACACTGGTGATATGGCTGGCAGTGGGGCAGACTGCGGGCTATGCGCTGGCGCGGGCTATCTCGGTGCTGGTGATAAGCTGTCCCTGTGCGCTGGGACTTGCAACGCCTGTTGCGATAATGGTGGGCAGCGGCATGGGCGCTAAAAACGGCGTGCTGTTCAAGACGGCTGTTTCGCTGGAAGAAACGGGCAGGGTGCAGATAGTCGCGCTGGACAAGACAGGCACAGTCACAAAAGGCGAACCCGCTGTGACCGATGTGATACCCGCAGACGGCATTTCGGAGAGCGAATTGCTGATTGCCGCCGCGTCCCTTGAAGCCATGAGCGAACACCCTCTTGCGGGCGCTGTTATGCGGTACTGTGAGGAAAATTCCGTAAAAGCCGAAACTGTCAGCGATTTCAAAGCGCTTTCGGGAAGCGGACTGCGCGGCAGGTTCGGCGGCGCTGAACTTTACGGCGGAAACCTTGCGCTGATAGAGAAGTACTGCACCGTCAGCGGTGAGTTGAAGTCAAAGGCGGAAGCACTGGCAGGCGAGGGCAAGACACCGCTGTTCTTTGCAAAAGGCGGGAAAATACTGGGCATGATAGCCGCCGCCGACCAGCTGAAAGATGAGAGCGCAGAAGCCATAAGACAGCTGAAAAATATGGGTCTGTCGGTGGTGATGCTGACAGGCGACAACGCCCGCACCGCCGAAGCAGTCGGCAGGCAGGCGGGAGTTGACCGCGTGATAGCGGGCGTTCTGCCTAACGGCAAGGAAAGCGTCATACGCAAGTTGCAGGCAGTCGGCAGAGTGGCTATGGTGGGTGACGGCATCAACGATGCACCCGCCCTCACCCGCGCTGATATGGGCATAGCTATCGGCGCGGGGGCAGATGTGGCAGTCGATGCCGCAGATGTGGTGCTGGTGAACAGCCGCCTTACCGATGTCCCCGCCGCCATACGACTCAGCTGCATGACGCTGAGAAGCATACATCAGAACCTTTTCTGGGCGTTTATTTACAATGTCATCGGCATTCCGCTGGCGGCAGGTGCTTTCATAAAGCTGTTCGGCTGGGAGTTACAGCCGATGTTCGGGGCGGCGGCAATGAGTTTGTCCAGCTTCACGGTGGTGACGAATGCACTGCGGCTAAATCTGAAAGACATCTTTTCGCCCGCCCGCGACAAGGCACGAAACTGTGTGGTACTGCCCGATGACCTCGCGCCCGAACAGAAGTCTGAAACTTACACCATGCGCATAAACGGCATGATGTGCCCCCACTGCGAAGCAACTGTCAGAAAAGCCCTTGAAGCCTTTGATGAGGTCGCAGAAGCGGTCTGCGACTTTAAGGCGGGCACAGCCGTACTGACACTTTATTCGCCCATACGTGACCTTGCGGCGATGGAAGATGCTGTCACCAAAAAGGGCTACGAAGTTATCAAGGAGGTATGATTTGAAGAAGATACTGTCAAAACTGAAACCAATAAATATCCTTATGCTGACGCTGGCGGGCATGATAAACGCCTTCGGCATAACCATTTTCCTGACACCTGTAAAACTCTATGACAGCGGCATTTCGGGAACTTCGATGCTGGCGGCACAGCTTACGCCCGCATCGCTGTCACTCTCGGTCTTTCCGGTGATACTTATAGCAATCCGCCTTAAAATTCAGACAAAATCCAGTCACAAAATCCATAGATCCGAGCTTTTGCGACTGGATTTTGTGAATTTAAATAGTTGGATTGCTATAATGTGCCGCTGTTCCTGTACGGGTCGAAAAAGCAGTGCGGCATTTTCACAGTGTATGCGGTGTACACGGTGCTGATATACTCGGTGTCGGCGTGGCTGATAACCGATATTCTGCCTGTTGATGTGCGTTTCGCTTCACCGCTGGCGGGTACCGACCTGCTTTTGTGTGCGCTGTTCGGCGGAGTCATATCGGGGGCGGGCAGCGGTATCGCACTGCGCTTCGGCGGTGCGATGGACGGCATAGAGGTAATGGCGGTGATATTTGCAAAGCGGATAGGCATAACTGTCGGCACTTTCTGCATGATATACAACGTGTGCCTTTACATAGTCTGCGGGCTGGTGCTAAACAGCTGGATACTGCCGCTGTATTCCATAGTGACCTACGGTGCGGCACTGAAAACGGTGGATTTCATCGTTGATGGTCTTGACCGCGCAAAGGGTGCGATAATAATAACCAACAAGCCCGCCGAAGTCACTGAACGGCTGAGCAGTGAGTTCGGGAGCGGCGTGACGCTGATAAACGCAAAAGGCGGCTATTCCAACGCCGAAAAGACTTTCATCTATTTCGTGGTCAACCGTTTTCAGGTGACCCGCATGAGAAATATCGTGCATGATACCGACCCCGCCGCATATATTACAATATCAGATGTGGCAGATGTTTTCTCGGCAAACCACAGCGGATGAATATGTGACCGTTATGTGTCAAACTGCCAAAAAGTTAACATAACTATTGACAGTCGGGCGTTATTCTGTTATAATTAAAATAGTTTTTTGTTGCTTTTTTTGATGATATGCAATACAGTTCGCAGCGGTATATCGCTGAATACTTGGAGGTATATAAACATGTGCGGAATAGTTGGATTTACAGGTATGCGTCAGGCGGCACCTGTGCTGCTGGACGGTCTGTCCAAACTGGAATACAGAGGTTATGACTCGGCTGGCATCGCTGTGCGTGACGGTGACAGAGATACCGAGATAATCAAGGAAAAAGGCAAGCTGGCAGTGCTGGTCAATATGACCGATGGCGGCAAGGCTGTAAAAGGCTGCTGCGGTATAGGTCATACAAGATGGGCGACTCATGGTGAACCATCTGCGCTGAACGCTCACCCGCATGCCACTGACGATGAAAATGTCATCGCGGTACACAACGGCATCATAGAGAACTATCAGGAACTTAAAGAGAAGCTGGTAAAGGCGGGCTACACTTTCAGGTCGCAGACTGATACCGAAGTCGCTGTTAAGCTGATAGACTACTACTACCGCAAGTACGGCGAGGGTCCTGTTGACTCCATCGCGAGGGCTATGATACGTATACGCGGCAGTTATGCGCTGTGCGTTATGTTCAAGGAATATCCCGAAGAGATCTACACAGCCCGCAAGGACAGCCCCATGATAATAGGTATCGCTGACGGCGAAACTTATGTGGCTTCCGATGTGCCTGCCATACTCAAATATACAAGGAACGTTTATTATATCGGCAATCTGGAGATAGCAAAGCTGTCTAAGGGCGAAGTGAAGTTCTATAATATCGAGCGTGAGGAGATAACAAAGGAACTCACTGAGATAAAGTGGAACGCCGAAGCCGCAGAAAAGGGCGGCTATGAGCACTTCATGCTCAAGGAGATACACGAACAGCCCAAGGTCATCAGGGATACCATAAACTCTGTTGTCAAGGACGGCAGAATCGTGCTTGACGAATTCGGTCTGACTGATGAAGAGGTAAAGGCGCTGAGCCAGATATACATAGTTGCCTGCGGTTCGGCTTACCATGTGGGCGTTGCGGCACAGTATGTGTTTGAAGAACTGACTTCTATACCTGTGAGGGTAGAACTTGCCAGCGAATTCAGATACAGGAAGATGCCCCTCAGTAAGAACAGCCTTGTGGTGATAATCAGCCAGTCGGGCGAAACTGCCGACAGCCGCGCCGCTCTCACGCTTGCTAAAGAGCGCGGCATAAAGACTCTCGGCATAGTCAATGTGGTAGGTTCCAACATAGCAAGAGAGGCTGACAGCGTGTTCTACACACTTGCGGGTCCCGAAATATCTGTTGCTACAACAAAGGCGTACAGCACACAGCTTATCGCCGCTTATCTGCTGGCTATGCAGTTCGCAAAAGTGCGCGAAGAGATAACAGAAGAGAGATTTGCCGAACTGCTGGAAGAACTTAACACCATTCCCGACAAGGTGGCAAAGATACTGGAGGATAAAGAGCGTATACAGTGGTTCGCATCTAAGTTCTCGAATATACGCGATGCTTTCTTTATCGGCAGAGGTATCGACTACGCAGTAAGCCTTGAGGGTTCGCTGAAAATGAAGGAGATAAGCTATATCCATTCGGAGGCTTATGCCGCAGGCGAACTGAAACACGGTCCTATCTCGCTTATCGAGAACGGCACACTGGTAATAAGCGTGCTGACACAGCAGGCTTTGTTTGAAAAGACAGTTTCAAACATGGTCGAGTGCAAGTCGCGCGGTGCTTACATAATGGGTCTGACTTCCTATGGCAACTACAGCGTTGAGGATACCGCAGACTTCACCGCATACGTTCCCAAGACCGACCCGCTGTTCGCGGCAAGCCTTGCGGTCGTACCGTTACAGCTGTTGGGTTACTACATCTCGGTGGCTAAGGGTCTTGACGTTGACAAGCCCAGAAACCTCGCAAAGAGCGTAACTGTTGAATAAAATATAACAACAAGGCGCTTCCCCGCAAAAGGGAAGCGCCTTTTATTGTGTGTAAAACATAAGTCCCGATTTGGTCGTGTATTGCTTTCCGCGCCGACACACCAAAATTGTGAGAAACATAAAACACCCCTGCCGTCATAAAGCAGGGGTGTCGGTGTTTTTCTACCAGATGCGGTAATTGCCGCTGAGCGCCAGAAATGCGAACATGTAAAGGCAGTTGTCGTAATACCGCCGCCCGCCTGTGCGCAGGGGAGAGTTCCACAGCTTTTCGACCCATTCAGCCGCAAGACGAACTTTTGGGTCGGGTGATGTCAGTGACAGCTTATCTCTCACCGCCAGCGATCCCATAGCAGTAGCCGCCATAAGCCCGACAGGGTGAAGTGCGGGCTGTGTCAGCTTAGTGCCATCGACTTCATATGTCATGTAAGGTTCATCGCGGTTTATGATGCCCAGCGTGTGCTGTAATCTCGGTACGGCGGCAAAATGCCCCTCGTCCTTGCCGAACCATACGCAGTCAAGACCGATGTTTGCGGCGGTTCGGTAAGCATCGCTGTAAAAATAATCGTGCCTGTCATGCGTCCAGGGGAGAGGCCTTGACATCGGTGAACCGTCAAACTCGCCGTATTCGGGACTCATGCCTGTTGCGGGGTGGCAGGACTTCGCGATATACTCGCGGCTCGCCTTAGCCGCACCCGCCCAGAATTCTCTGTCCTCTTCGTATGCCCAGAGTGCGAAAAGTTCATAAAAATGCGGCAGATGGTATGAAGCATCGCTGAAATCACAGGCTGGTCCGAAAAGTATCAGCTTGCGCTCAATATCCCACATGGGCGCACCGACTGTATCGCCTTCGCCCTTGTGCAGACAGCTTCGCAGGAGGTCTTTCGCCTCTTTGCTGTAATTGAATATGCCCTCGCCGTCGCCCCAGCGGTGTGAAGCGAAAAACAGCGCCATCGCATAGTATTCCTCGCCGTCGGGCGCAGGACCGTCAGAGTTGCGTGTGCCGTCGGGCTTGCATGACCACGCGAAATAACCCGCGTTCCAGCCGTCGGTCATGTACATGTAGTGCTTTGACCATTTCCATATCCTGTCAAAGATATCTTTTCTGTCCAGCTGTACAGCCAGCATCATGCCGTAGGACATGCCCTCAGTGCGGGCATCATGGTTGCCCGTGTCTTCAAGATATCCCATATCTCCGACTTCATGGTAAAAGCTGTCATCACCGAAGAAAAATTCTTCTGTCAGCTTATCCAGCCGCGTTTTTATTTCAGTTTCGCTCTTGCCGATCTCGGCAAACACGTTGCGGTAATTATTCTTGAACATGATACCCTCCTATATAACAAAAGTTGGTAATTACATTGTATCACAAGAATAATTGCGCTGTCAAGTCAGCTTTTGCGCTGTTTCCATTAAGGAAATGCGGTTATTGCGGGGTCTTTTAGTTCCGTCCCCTTGCGGGGAAAACGCCTATTCTTCCGCGCCGCCCCTCAGCGCCGCCCTCGCGGTATGCGTTTCAAGGTCGGCAAGACGGGTCGGGATAGGTATATGGCTTTCCTTTGAAGTCAGCCGCAGTGAGATATCGCAGGCAGTGTCAAGGCTTATGCCGCTTCCCGCCGACACGAACACAGGCTTAACGCCCTTGTGTGTCCTCAGCGCACGACCGTATACTTCGCCGTCGATTATGATGTCGGTGTAACTGCCCGCATCTTCGGCGGGTTCGGTGTAGTCGGTCTTTTTGTCTACGCGGAAGTATGTTTTCGCTATGCCCATAGCGGGTCTGCCCATGACCAGCGCCGCATGTGTCGCGATGCCCATGTGACGCGGGTGGAGATAACCGTTGCCGTCAAAAATGAAAAGATCGGGTTCATTTTCCAGCAGTCCGACAGTCTTAAGCACCAGCGGAAGTTCCCGAAATGCCAGATAACCGGGTATATACGGCACATCTATCATGCCGTCACACTGCTTTTTCTCGATGACTTCGCCGCTGGCGGCATCTGTCACCACTATACAGCAGACTGCACGTTCGGTGTCGCCCTCCTGCCAGTAGGCGAGGTCTACGCCCGCAACGGTCTTAAGGGCATCAGCCGAAAAGCTGTCCTCCAGACTTATTTTCTGCCTGAGGTCATTTTGTATCTGCGCGAACTTTTCTTCCTCAGCGTACATCACTTTTCCCCCTTGCCGAAGTATTCCCCCATGAACTTCATATATATAGCATAAGCGGCATTTCCGGGCGAGTCGGGGAAGATAGTTTCTATCACTTTCTCGGCGGGTGTCCAGTCAGCCCAGTCCACCTCAGAAGACAGCACCAACGGCTGTTTTTTCGCCCGCGCGATGAAGCCGTGCATCAGCAGACCTTGTTTCTCAAACCAGTATGTACCCGCGTAGTCAACACCGTCAAGGGCTATGCCTATCTCTTCCCTGACCTCGCGTACTGCCGTCTGCTCGGCATTTTCACCCGGAGTTATGTACCCCGATACAAAGGTCGTGTACTTGTCTGACATGTAATCCTGTCTCAGCAGTGCTATCTCGTCATATTCATTCGCCACCAGTACTATCGAACAGCTGGGGAAAGTATCGAACCACAGCTTGTCACAGCCCATGCAGTATGGCACCTGTCCCTCATCGCCCGCAGGTCTGTCACTCAGCTTTCTGCCGCACTGAGGGCAAAAGATATATCTCATTCGGCTCACCTCACATCTATCAGACGGCAAAGCTGATACCTTATACATTTTTTCGTATCATCATCGCCGTTAACATAAAAAGGGTCGGAACAGTATGACTATCCCGACCCAAGTAATATTAAACTTCTTCCTTATTGGAGTTTACTGTGATGTTGGGTGCGCTCTCGCCTGTAGCTTCCTCAGCAGCCTTTACAGCAGCATTTCTTGAATTTCTGAAATTGATGAGAGTCTGCTTGATTGACTCCAGCATGCCCTTAGTGAAAGGCAGGTTGTGCGCTCTGGTGAATGGGTCGAGTACGAAGCCCTCAACATTGGGGGTGTTCTCTGTCAGGTTGGCGATGTCGGCAAACTTCATAGCGAAAGGCATGAAATTCTGGTCGGTGGTCTTTCTCATCTCGTCAAGAGTTTCCTTGCTTGTGAAAACAGGGAAGTAAGAGATAGTCTTCTCGTTGCCGTCCTCGTCCTTGACATTCTTGTTTATCAGCAGGAACTTTGCAGTCTGCTTGTCCTGGAACTGAACGTGGTTCTCCTTGTCAGCCACCAATTCCTGATTCTTCTCGATGATAGCAGGTACAAGGAAAGTCGATCTCAGCGCATTGTTGATGACCTTGTTCTGTGTATCTGCATTGAATTCATTTCTCATTGCGCCGATAGCTTCTACCAGTGCGGTGTTGTCGATCTTCTCGTTGGATACCTTGCCTGAGATCTGTAAGTTCTGATTTGCCATAATTTTCTACTCCTTTTTGCTTTCTGACCATTCTGCGGCGATATTGCACCTGTCTGCACCGAAACTCCCAAGCACCCGACAGGAGTCCAGCGCTGACGCATCGCCGTCAGTGAGGTCGTATTTATTTTGGTTTTTCCTTTCGGAAGGAACTACTTCTCTTCCAGATTTATATCTATGATAAACTTAGGTCTTGCCTTAGTTTCCAGATAGATCTTGCCTATATATTCACCGATGACACCTATCGCCAGCATTTGCAGACCGCCGATAGCCCATATCGAAACTATCGTGGAAGCCCAGCCCCTTTCGGTGTTGCCGAAAGCCTTGTCGATAAGGAAGTACATCAGCATCAGTATAGATACTACAAAAATGATAACGCCCAGCGCTGTAATAAATCTTATGGGCTTTACCGACAGCGAAGTTATGCCCTCTATCGCGAAAGCCAGCATCTTTTTCAGCGGGTACTTTGATTCGCCCGCCACGCGCTCGTTTCTTTCGTACTTCACGATGTCGCTCTTGAAGCCCACCATCGGCACCATTCCTCTCAGGAACAGGTTGACCTCCTTGAAATCAGCCAGCGCATCTACGGCACGTTTGCTCATAAGTCTGTAGTCGGCGTGGTCATAGGTTATCTCGACACCCATCATCTCCAGCACCTTGTAGTAGGCGCGTGCAGTGTTGCGCTTGAAAGCGGTGTCAGTTTCTCTCGAAGACCTCACACCGTAGACTATCTCACAGCCCTCAGCGCGTTTTTCCAGCATGCCGTCGATGGCGTTTATATCGTCCTGAAGGTCTGCGTCCATCGATATCATTATGTCGGCGTAGTTCCTTGCTGTCATAAGACCTGCCAGCAGTGCATTCTGATGCCCCCTGTTGCGCGAGAGTTTTATGCCCGTGAAGATATCGGTCTGCGCCAGACCATGCAGTTTTTCGATGACTTCCCAAGTCTTGTCCTTAGAACCGTCGTCCACCAGCATTACTTTACTTTTGGGGCTTATCTTGCCCTCGCCTATAAGTGTGTCCATCTTTTTCATGATAGCCTTAGCCGTTATGGGGAGCATTTCCTCCTCATTATAGCAAGGTATCACCAGATACAGTATCTCTGCCAATTTTATTCATCTCCAAAGTTTATTATTGTATTTTTATATTTCGTATGTTCGTCACATTGAACTCAGAAAAATAGCCTCTTCATCTCTGTTTATACCGAACAGCCTGCATGCGTTCTCGTTGGTGATGCGTATTATCTCTTCCACCGAAACGCCCTTTACCTCAGCCATGACCTTTGCAGTTTCGGCTATCATCGAACTGTCACTGCGCTCGCCCCTGTAGGGAGGCGGTGCCATGTAGGGGCAGTCAGTTTCCAGCAGGAGCCTGTCCAGCGGCACAGCTTCGCAGGAACGGCGCGACTTCTTGTTGTTTTTGAAAGCCAGCGCACCCGTGAAACCGATGTACATGCCCAGCTTCACGACTTCCTCAGCCGTTTCAGCCGAGCCTGAAAAGCAGTGCATAACGCCTTCGGGACGGAACTCGTTGAGTATCTTCATGCAGTCCTCTGTAGCATCGCGGCAGTGTACTATGACAGGCAGAGATTTGCACACCGCGAACCTCACCTGGTCTTTGAACATCTTTATCTGCTTTTCTTTATTGTAGCCCTCATAGTGGTAGTCAAGCCCTATCTCACCGACAGCGCCCAGCTTGTGTATCTCGCAGGCTTCGCGGTAAAGTTCCTGTAAGATATCCATGTAGTTATCGGGAACTTCGTCAGCATTTTCGGGGTGGAAACCCACTGAGGTGTAGTAATTTTCATATCTTTTAGCTGTTTCGATGCCGAACCTTGCCGACTTTTCATCGGTGGCGGCATGAAGCATCCTGTCTATTGGGTGAGCATCGCCTGTCAGCAGTCTGTCCAGCAGCTCGAACCTGTCCTCATCAAAGGCAGGGTCATCGTAATGACAATGCGAGTCAAATATCCCTCCCGCCATACAGATCTCCTTTCTGTCAGGCGACAAATACGCCTGTATATACAATAGTTATTATAACACATCTCGCCCCAAAAGTAAAGCACTTTTTTGTCATTTACAAAAAAAGTGACATGCTGTGCGCCAAAAGAAAAATAAACAGCGTCCACCCCCCGACCGCCGCGATGAATGACGGCATAACAAGCATTTCCGCGCCGCCCGCACCGTCAAATATCACGCAAAAAAAAGGGGCTGTTGCAACCGCAGCACCCCCCAAGCCTTCTTCAAAAAAAAGGACTCGGGGGTGTTATGTTCTGCTGGTTTTTATGCCGTTTTCAGTTCAAAAACGGTCGGGAAGTATATTTTTCGCCCGAAACGAAATAGGTATATACGGTCATCAGGTATTTTTTTCATGGATAGACCCCTTTTCTTGACAATTCCAAAGTTGACAAAGTTGACACAAATTGACACTGCTTTGTCAACTTTTAAAAGCCCTATTTTACGGCGTTTAAACCTTGTTTTTGAGAAAATTGACAATGTTGACAAGGTAAGGGGAAAAATGAAAAAATAGCAGGTAATTTCCAATATATGGTAAATTTATTTTTTAAAGTATCCTTACTACCCTGTCAATTTTGTCAACTTTTATGTTTTGACCCCTGAAAGCCCTATTTTTCGGGGTTTATATAGTTGACACTTTCGTGTCAGCTTTTGTCAATTTTGTCAATTTAGTGGTGGGATCGACTTGTATTATCGTTTTTGGCTTGCTTCTGCACAGAGATCTTCTGAAACCATAGTCCTGTTTAAGAACGCCGAATGCTCCCTCAGCCTGTATGCTCCCGTTCATTCGCACTTGACAATTTCTCATTTTTGTGGTACGATCCTTTCGTTGGTTTAATGGTTTTTGCAATTATATTATACCACAAAAAGAAGAGCTTGGCACTACCTTTCAGGTCTGTGCCAGGCTCTTTTTTCTTTGTTGGGGCTGCAACAGCCCCTTCTCTGATATTTTATCGTTGAGCCGACTGTCAGATGCCGTGATGCTCCTTGCCTGCTGTGAGGGTGTTCTTCATCAGCATAGCTATGGTCATAGGACCTACGCCGCCGGGAACGGGGGTGATGTAGCCTGCTTTCTCCTTGCAGTCCTCAAAGTCAACATCGCCGCACAGCTTGCCGTTCTCATCGCGGTTCATGCCGACATCTATGACAACAGCGCCTTCCTTGATGTAGTCAGCGGTGACCATTTTAGCCCTGCCGACTGCCGCCACGAGAATGTCAGCCCTTGCGCAGACTTCCTTGAGGTTCTTTGTCTTTGAGTGGGTGATGGTAACAGTGCCGTTCTGATGGAGCAGGAGCATAGCCTGAGGCTTGCCAACGATGTTGCTTCTGCCGATGACAACGCATTCCTTGCCTGCAACATCTGTGCCGGTGGACTTGATAAGTTCCATAACGCCCGCAGGTGTGCAGGGCAGGAAGCTGTAATCGCCTATCATTATCTTACCCACGTTTACGGGGTGGAAAGCGTCAACGTCCTTGTCGGGGCGTATGTTGTTTATGATTATCTTGTCATCTAGGTGCTTGGGCAGAGGAAGCTGTACCAGTATGCCGTCAACTTTGTCGTCCTTGTTCAGCTTGTCTACCAGTGCCAGCAGTTCTTCTTCGGTAGTTTCAGCGGGCAGAGCGTACTTGTAGGAATTGAAGCCTACAGTTTCACAAGCCTTCTCCTTATTTTTTACATACACCTGTGATGCGGGGTCATCGCCCACTATCACCACTGCCAGACCTATCTCAACGCCCTTAGCTTTCAGCGCCTCGACCTCCTGCCTGATCTCTTCCTTGACCTGTGCGGATACCGCCTTGCCGTCAATAATGTTTGCCATTTTCATTTACCTCCTGTTTATGTCGTTTTATGGCTGTCCTGCCTGAACGCCGCTATTCGGCGTACTGAGGGAGTCAGTCATTATTTTCCTTTTCGTCCTCGTCATCTGCGAGTATCGACTTGTAGCCGTCATCGGGCTTTTCAGCCTTTTCCTTGTCTTTGCTTGCGGCATCTTTGAGTGCCTGCTTTTTGGCTTTCACAGCTTCCTTGCCGAACTTTTTCTCGTATTCCTTTTCAAGTTCCGCAAAACTCTCGCCCTTGTGCTTGGCTTCGTCTATCTTCTTTTTCAGTTCTTTCTTTTCCTTCTGCATATCTTCATACTCGGTGAACTCTGCCAGCTGTGCTTTGGAAACTTCCGTTTCGCAGAAGAACTTGTAGCTGTCCGAACGCTTTACCGAACTTCTGAAAACTATCCACAGTATGACAGATGCGACAACGCATGTGCCTGCCACCAGCTGGGAAACTCTTATATGACCCAGATAGAGTGAGTCAGTTCTCAGACCTTCTATGAAGAACCTGCCCAGACCGTACCAGAATGTGTACATGAGGAATATCTCGCCGTCGAACTTGCGGTGTTTGAAGTATAGGTGCAGAAGCACAAATCCCAGCAGACACCAGAGCGACTCATACAAAAAGCATGGGTGTATCGGCTTGAAAGCGTCAACATCGGTGAGGGTGTCATAATGGTCGCTGATATACGCGGCAGTCTTCCACGACAGCATGCCCCACGCTTTGTCGGTGTTTGCGCCGAAAGCCTCCTGATTGAAGAAATTGCCCCATCTGCCGATGCACTGACCTATCAGGAAACAGGGTGCTGTGACATCCAGCATGGCGGAAAGCCGCAGACCCCTCAGCTTAGTGACGATGCCGCCCACCAGTATCGCACCGATAAGTCCGCCGTAGATGGCAAGACCGCCGTCGCGTATCTTGAAAAAGTCGGTCAGCTTCATGCCCTCTGTATTGAATATGATATAGTAGAGCCTTGCACCGATGATAGCGCCGATAATGCCGCTTATCACCGAGTCGGTCGCTCTGTCGGGGTCGATGCCGCAGGGACGCATTTTTCTGAAACCGTAGATTATCGCCAGCAGCATGCCGATGCCTATCAGCAGTCCGTACCAGTATACCGTGAAGTTCAGTCCGGGTACCGTGAACGCCACGCGGTCGATGCTGATGCCCTCTTTGAGGATATTATCGCCGCCGCCGAAATTCGGGAAATACACCTTATCGGGATTTGCCCTCAGCTTTTCTCTGACTGCGGCTGTGTCCTCCGCGAGGGCTGTCAGGGCAGTCATAACATTCATGTTCATTTTTCATTTACTCCTTTGCAGGCTCTATTATGGATATAGCCGAATTTTCCTCGTTAAACAGTTCGCTCACCGCCGCCATGCAGTCCTCGATGGTCATTTCTGCCAGCACTTCTGCCTCGTCAAACACGGTAGTGCCGTTGAAGTAGCTTTCGGTCATCGAATCTGCGATGCCCTCGACACTTCCGAGAGTCCTTACCATCGAGCCGTAGCGCGACTTTTTGAGTATCTCGAAGTTCTCCTTGTCAAAGCCTTCGCGCTGTACGCGGTCAAGTTCAGCGATTATACGCCTGTAGACTTCGTCGGGGTCTTTCGACTCGCCCGATATTATGCAGGCGAAATAGCTGTCAACTGCGTTGAAGGTGCTGTAGCCGAACTGTGAATTTATCAGACCGTCCTCGAACATCTGCTGGTACAGCGGTGATGAAGTACCTGCCACCAGCTGGAGTATGGTCTTTGCTATGCAGGCGCGCTTTTCAAGTTCTATGCCGCCGCAGGGCTTGCTTTTGAAGCCGATATCGAACAGCGGCAGACCTACAGGGAATTTACCTGTGATGCGCTTTTGTGCAACGCCGTGACCCTCTTCGGGGAAGCGGCATTCGAGTTTAAGGTCTTCTGCGGGCTTCAACAGCTTGTCGCATATCTCGATGACCTTGTCTTCATCAACATTGCCCGCGATGGACAGCACCATGTTGTGAAGATTGTAGAAAGTGTAATAGCAGTCGTAAAGCAGTTCGGGGGTTATCTTAGCGATCGACTCCACTGTGCCTGCGATGTCTATTTTTACGGGGTGTTCCTTATACAGCGCTTTCAGCAGGTTGAAGTAGCAGCTGCGGTAGGGCGAGTCTTCGCCCATTTTTATCTCCTGTGCGATTATGCCTTGTTCTTTATCCACATTTTCCTGTGTGAAATAGGGCTTCTGCACAAAGTCGAGGAGTATTTCCAGCGCCTTGTCCCAGTTGCGGGCTGTGCTGAATGTGTAGGCTGTTTCATGGAAAGTGGTGAAAGCATTGCCCGATGCGCCTGTGGCGGCGTAAAGGTCGAACACATCGGTGTCCTCGTTCTCAAACAGCTTGTGTTCGAGGTAGTGTGCGATGCCTTCGGGGACTTCGATGAAGTCGCCTGTTTTGGCAGTCTTGAAGCATGTATTGATAGAGCCGTACTTTGTGGCGAACATCGCTTCGGTGGTGGAATAGTTATCCATCTTCCATACCAGCACATCAAGTCCTGAGGGGTGGTGTATCAGCGAATACTGCTCACCGAAACGTTCACTTCTGATAATTTCCTTATTCATCATCGCTGCCTCCCTCCGCCTTAAGAATGAATATCGTATCGGGCTTCATGCTTTTGGCACTTTCGATTATCTGTTCCCTTGTCACAGCATTTATAAGTGCGCAGCATTCTTCGGGGGTGTAGGCGGTGCCGCGTGTATCCTGCACCCTGTACCATGCACCGATATCCCATTCCGAGTCGTAGTTGGACATGAAGCCGCTGCATATATACAGCTTTGCATTTTCCATCTCTTCATCGGTGAAATCACCGTTCTGCATGGCTTTCAGTTCGGCTGTTACAGCCTGCTGTGCCTTTTCGATATTGGCTGTATCAACGCCGCTTTCTATCATCATCACGTTTTTGAGGTCGCTGAAATAGCTGTCACAGTAATAGCACAGCGAAAGTTTCTCGCGCACGTTCATGAACAGCTTTGAAAATGCCGAGCCGCCCAGTATGCAGTCCATCAGCTTGTTGGCGTATATATTCGGATAGTCGGTCTTGTACGCCATGAACATATTGCTCTGGTTTATGTTCATCGGCTCTTCCTTTACGCACAGCTTTTCCTTGACGGGTGATGCTTTGAGATAGTCTATCTGCGGCACATCGCCCCTTTCGACTTTTGCAAAAGCATCTGTCAGCAGTTTTACTGCGCTGTCTATCTCACCGCCGCCGCACACGGTTATGTCTATGGCGGCATGTTTCAGCAGGAAGCGGTACTGCCTCAGCAGGTCTTCCTGAGTTATAGCGGCTGCACGCTCGGCAGTGCCCATATCGGATACCGCCGCAGGTTCGCCCGCGTAGATGACTTCTTTCGCTTTCATATATGCGTAGCCGCGCTTGTCATTGACTGCGGCGGCTATGTTGTCGAGAAGTTCCTGCTTTCTCAGGCGGAAGTAGTTCTCGTTGAATTTTCCGTCGGTGAGGTCAGGCTCGAAGATACATTTTATCAGCTGTTTCACAGCTTCATCCGAGATGACCTCGCCGCCGATGGTGAAGCGGTCGCGTATGGCGCTTATGGTCATGCCCACCGACTGATAGTCGCTGACATTAGCCGAAACCGCGCCGATGGAAGTACCGTACAGTCCCAGAAACTTCTTTGAAAGTTCACTTCTCGACTTGTACTGCGAGTTTGAAGTCACCAGCAGTGAAGTGAGCAGTACATTCACGCCCAGATCATCGGGGACTATCGGTGTGATGAATCTTACACGGATAATATTCGCCTTATACTTGGGGTCGGTGATGCGGGTGAGGGTGATGCCCTTGCCTATCTCCGTTTTATTATAATTTACTGCCATTTACATTCTCCGTTCTATAGACTTTTCGCGGAAAGCCTGTTTAAAATTAGTTGACAGATGAAAATATACCAACTTATAGTATAACACATAACTGTAAAAAATTCCACCGATTTCACAATATTTTCATTTTCACGGTTGAACATCTGCTGTGCCGCGCCGCTGATACTGCTGACAGTTTTTTGCGGCAGTTCAGGCAGAAAGAGATATCCCGCAGGCATGCAGTCTGCGGGATATCGGAAAATCATTATTTAATGCAGGGTCTTGACGCCCTTTACGTGTGCGGCTATCTTTGAAACATCGGTGATGTTTATTTTGCCGTCATCGTTTACATCAGCGCGTGATACAGCATCGGAGTCAAGGCTCTTTATGTTCTTTACATGGGCGGCTGCCTTTGAAACATCGGTGACATTTATCTTGCCGTCGCCGTTGACATCGCCCTTAAGACCCTGTGCTTTCGGCTTGTTGATGATTATTTCAACATCGCCTGCGGGCATGGTGAAGTGTGTGTAATCATTTTCGGGGTCATCGAAATTGACATTGCCGCTCTTTGAAACCCAGCTTCCGAAATCTTCATAGGAACCAACGAAGAGTATATCAACAGTTTCGCCCTCTATGGCAGATGAGGTATAATAGCCGTCGGAGTTATAGAAAATCACATCTTTGTTGGCTTTCAGCTTGTATATGGGCGCATTTGTCAGCTTGACGAAGAAATACGCGCTGAACACTGCGCTGTTCTCGTCATCGTCATAGTAAGAAACTATCTGATAGTTGTTCACGCCGATGCCGTCCAGTTCGACAGACTTTGCATCTGCTTTCAGTTCTTTTACGAATGCGTTGTCAGCCCAGAGTTCCTGCTTGACGGGCTTGAAGTTGGTATCCCATTCGATCTTCAGGTTCTCGCCTGTGGGTGCGTAGCCGCCCATTGGTTCTACCGAGAAAGCGGGTCTGACTGACTTGAATGTGTCGCTGTAGACATAATCCAGATCACCCTCGCCGTAATATGCTTTCAGGCGGTAGATATCGCTGTCAAAGGAATTGCTGTACCAGAAGATATAGTCAAGGCTCTTCTGTGTGGGGTCTGGAAGTGTGTAGTAGGAGTATGTCAGATTTGTGGTGACTTCAACTTTTACAGGTGTAAAGTTGGTGTTCCATGTCAGGTGATGCAGGTCGCCCGAAGTTATATCCATATCGTTAGGCTGCATCGAGAACTTGTGGCTGCTGTCGGGAAGTACTGCCTTGAAAACAGGGCTTTCAAGGTATTCTTCGGGGGTGCCTCTGGCTTCGCTGGCGGGTACGGTGACTTTCAGCACAAGATCTTTGCCTGCGATATCTCTTGTGATGTTGACATAATTGAAGCTGACAGGGTCGCAGTGGTAGCTTTCCGCGAGTTTGCCGTCTGCGTAAAGTTCATAGTTAGTAAAGTCAAATTCACAGCCGAATATCACAGATACTTCATTGACATCATCGGGGAAAACTATGCTTTGGGGCAGTTCATAGAAATCGGGTTCAAATGCGGGATAGATGTCGGTAGCCGCTGTTTTCAGAGCATTCCCGCTGCCCTTCGGACGGATCGACAGGTAAACGGTCTTATACTCGAAGTCGCTGTTGGCGGTGAATGTCACCTTGCCCTTGTCTTCGGTATTTTCTATCTTTATGACCGCATCTGAGTATGTGGTGTTGTTCCAGTAGTCCATTACCTTAGCGGTATCTACAGGGAAGTTCGTTTCGTATACCAGTTCGCGGGTGTTGGTATTTCGGTACAGGTAGATCTCTCTGCCCGGCTGTGATGTGATCTTATACTGAGTCACCGCGAAAGTATCAGAGTCGATATACTCGCCGTCATCGCCGTAGTATACCCTGAACTTGATGCCATCGCCCTTCATGTCGGCGGTAACGGGGCAGTTTATGACAGCAGAGCCGCCCTCGAATGTCCATGTACACTTATCGCTTATCTTTTCTTCGCCTTTGTAGAGGGCTGCGCCGCGTGGCTCGAAGTCAACTGCGCAGGTGGCAAGACCTTCCGAACCATCTTCGGGCAGGTCAACATCAATGGGCTGTACCATGAAGTTGACATTAGCCATTGCGCGAACATGGAACACATCTGACTCGATATAATCGGAATAGGTCTTCTCGAATTCATCGTTCCATGAAGGATAGTAAGTCCTGAATTTGAGTTCTTTGCCCGCAAGTGATGTATCTACATTATAAATGTAGAAGTAATCGCCTTCGCAGTAGTCTATCACTTCGCCGTCAGCCAGTACTTCTTCGTATTCGGGGCAGATGTTATAGTCGGAACATTCAACAGCATGTTCGACTGAGCCCACCTCGCTTTCCTTTACCAGAACGTCCTGCGGCTGGAGAGTGTACTCGAAAGTATCGGAATAGCAGCGGAATTCATCTGTTTTGACCCATGCGGTGTCTTTTGAGCCGTATTTCAGTTCCAGCCAATATTTGTTGGATATGTTCGCATCAGCCTGCGAGAATTTTACCTTGACCGACCTGCCGTCTTCGGAAAGCACGTACCTGCTCGTATCAAGTTCTTTCGTGCCCCAGTTGGTGACAAGTCTTACACCCTTGATGGGGAAGTTTGCTGTGGCGGTCGTGCCGTTGGGTGACATGTTGTAGATGACAGCATCTTCGGGCTGTTCCTCTATCTCAGCCTGAAATACGTGGAAAGGTTCGGTTTCGACATACTTTGTGGGGGTATAGTACGACCTGAAAGTATAGGTCGCATGGTTGTCGGGTTCACCGAAATCTTCGTCTTTGTAGATAGGACCGCGTCTGCTGATATTGCTCAGAACATTCCAGTCATCGCCGTAGTCATCGTAGGTCTTGAGATGGGTAAAGCCGCCGTAAAGTTCGGTCTTGGCGGCGGGGAAGTTTATGCCGTAGGTCGGTTCATCGCCCGAACCGAGATAGTAGTCCTTCATCTGAGAAGTTATCTTCGGGGCGGTATCCAGGTAGAAAGTGCTGCTCTTGACAACGTCTGACGATTTGGTATCTTTCAGCCACACCTGATAGTAGTGCCCCAGCTGTGCGTAGTCATCGACATACCATGAAGCGGTCTTGAAGCTGGCAGGACCTATCTTCGTGATCTTTACGGGATTGCTGCCGTTTTTGTCCGACACCTGATAGATGTAGGCATCTGCCCACATGTTTGTGGCATTGTACTCCCACAGAACGGTGGGCAGCTTGTCAGTGTAGCAGTTGTTCCGCGGCGGTGTGGTAAAGTAGATACCTACAGCCGCATCTGCGGTGAACACCGATGCGGGTACTGCCGAAAGCACCATCGCTGCCGAAAGTGCGGCGCTCAGGGTGCGTTTGCCAAAGTTTTTTCGCTTGGTCTGCATGGTTGATTCCTCCTTAGAAATTAATTTGTATCGCGTGATATTAAGCGTGGTCCTGCATTTTTTGACGAATTGGTCGATTTCAACATAATTTTTTACATATAAATGCAAAACCCCAACAGCTTTTCACCATTATATCACACAGTTAATAAAAAGTCAATAAAAATTTAGGAAAATCGGAACTTTTTGAAAGTGTGGATATTCATATGATTTTTTTTATGACTATCCCTTTGGCACGCCGTCTGAAAATGCGGTAAATGAAAGAATGATTGAGCACCATACGTCAACCACCTTAAGTTCTGCAAGAACGCCGTTTTTGTGGTGTACAGCGGGATAACTATAATTTTATTTTTCGCGCTTGACATTTCTTACAAAATATGCTATAATATATTGTCTAAAGTGACCTTGCGCTAAGCGCAGGGTTATTTTGCTGTTGGGGGCAGTTCGTTAAATTGCACTTTATAAAACGCGATTATACTCCCCGAATTATGTAAGATAGGCGTTGTTTAAACAATTGTAAACGTAAAGTAATAAACTTCAGTAAAATTGGAGGAAGAGAAAATGATCAGAGAAGACCTCAGAAATGTGGCTATCATCGCCCATGTCGATCACGGCAAGACCACTCTCGTTGACCAGATGCTCAGGCAGAGCGGCACTTTCAGAGAAAATCAGGCTGTTGAAGAGCGCGTTATGGACTCCAACGATATCGAGCGTGAGAGAGGTATAACTATCCTTGCGAAGAATACTTCCATCAAGTACAAGGACGTTAAGATAAACGTCATCGACACTCCCGGTCACGCTGACTTCGGCGGCGAGGTAGAGCGCGTACTTAAGATGGTCAACGGTGTTCTGCTTCTGGTAGATGCGGCTGAGGGTCCCATGCCTCAGACACGTTTCGTTTTACAGAAGGCGCTTGAACTGGGTCACAAGATAATCATTGTCGTAAACAAGATAGACAGACCGGATGCGCGTCTTAAAGAGGTCGTTGAGGAAGTGCTGGAACTTCTGCTTGACCTTGATGCTACCGATGAACAGCTTGACAGCCCTGTACTGTTCTGCTCGGGCAGAGATGGTACAGCTTCGCTGACGATGGACGGCGGCACTGACATGACACCTCTGTTCGATATGATACTCGACTACGTGCCCGCACCTGAGGTAGAAGACGAGGGCGGCATGCAGTATCTTGTATCTGCCATTGACTATAACGAGTATGTGGGCAGGATCGCGATAGGACGCATCGAGCGCGGCACAATGAAGGTAAATCAGGATGTTACCATCGGTGACTACCACAACACCAAGCAGGAGTATCGCGGCAAGATAGTCACCATGTATCAGATAGAGGGTCTGAACAGGGTGCCTGTCAACGAGGCTAAGGCTGGCGACATCGTCTGCATAAGCGGTATAGAGAACATCACCATCGGTGATACGATATGCGAGTTCGGCAAGTTTGAGGCTCTGCCTTTCGTGAAGATAAGCGAACCTACCGTCGAGATGACATTCTCGGTAAACAACTCGCCTTTTGCGGGCAGAGAGGGCAAGTTCGTCACCACAAGACATATCCGTGACAGGCTGTTCAAGGAACTGCTGAAGGACGTTTCGCTGAGAGTTTCCGAAACTGACAATGCTGATACCTACCGCGTAGCGGGCAGAGGTGAGATGCACCTTTCTATCCTCATCGAAAACATGAGAAGAGAGGGCTATGAACTGGGCGTTTCCACACCCCGCGTGCTCTACCGCGAGATAGACGGTCAGCTGAATGAGCCTATCGAGAGAGTCGTTATAGATGTTCCCGAAGATGCAGTTGGTTCTGTAATGGAGAAGCTGGGAAGCCGCAAGGGTGAGTTGCAGTCTATGAACCCCATCGGCAGCAGAATGCGGCTTGAATTCCTGATACCTGCAAGAGGTCTGTTCGGCTACAAGAGCGAGTTCCTGACCGACACTAAGGGCGAGGGCATCATGAGTTCGGTATTTGAGGGCTATGAGCCTTACAAGGGCGACATTCCCAAGAGAGCGCAGGGTTCGCTGGTTGCATTTGAAACAGGCGAAGCTGTCACTTACGGTCTGTACAACGCTCAGGAGCGCGGCGAACTGTTCATCACTGCGGGCACTCAGGTATATGAGGGCATGGTAGTCGGTGCATCACCCAAGTCGGAAGACCTTGTGGTAAATGTCTGCAAGAAAAAGCATCTGACCAACACCCGCGCCAGCGGTTCGGACGATGCACTCAGACTGATACCGCCGAGAAACATGTCGCTGGAAGATGCGCTGGAATTCCTTGCTGATGACGAACTGCTGGAGGTAACACCCAAGAGCATACGCATCAGAAAGAGAACACTGAGCAACACTCAGCGTGCCAAAGACAGAGCGAAAATGTAATTCATAATTCATAATGCAGAATTCATAATTATTGGCAGGCATTATTGCTTTGCCGTTTTATCGAAAAAGAGCGCTCACGGAGATCTTCCGTGAGCGCATTTTTGTGCCGAAGTAAAAGCACCTGTTCCACACAAAGAACAGGTGCTTTCTTTTTTGTAATAAAATGTGACCGTCAAAACGCGATACCCGCGTCCATGTCAACAATTATGAATTATGAATTATGAATTAATTTTGCCCGTAGTAGGCGTTTTTGCCGTGTTTGCGCAGGTAGTGCTTGTCGAGAAGTTCCTGCTGTATGGGGGCGATGCCGGGATTGAGCATAACGGTGTGGAAGTTCATGAATGCGGCTTCTTCCAGCACTACCGAGTTATGCACTGCATCGAATGCGTCCTTGCCCCATGTGAAAGGTCCGTGACTGTGGACGAGTACTGCGGGGATAGACATGGGGTCAATGCCCTTGAATGCTTCAATGATGACTGTGCCTGTTTCCTTTTCGTACTCGCCTGCTATCTCTTCGGGGGTCATCTTGCGGGTGCAGGGTATCTCGCCGTAGAAGTAGTCGCCCTGAGTTGTGCCGTAGGGGATAACGCCCTTGCCTGCCTGCGCGAAGCTGGCAGCCCACTTGCTGTGGGTGTGTACGATGCCGCCCACTTCGGGAAAAGCCTTGTAGAGTTCAAGATGTGTGGGTGTGTCGCTGGAGGGCTTGTAGTGACCTTCTGCCACGTTGCCGTCAAGGTCAACGACCACCATATCTTCGGCTTTCATGCCGTCATACTCAACGCCCGACGGCTTGATGACTACCAGTCCGCTTGCGCGGTCTATCTCGGAAACATTGCCCCATGTGAATTTCACAAGACCGTATTTCGGAAGAAGCAGGTTTGCTTCAAGGACTTTCTGTTTGAGTTCTTCTAACATTTTCATTTTCCTTTCGATGATTTTGTTTTGGGCTTTTTGTCGGTCAGCTTGTAGCTTTGGTCTATCAGCGAGCAGACTTCGGCAAAGTCGGTCACTTCATCGGGCAGAATGCTTATCCAGAGCCGCTTGTTCATGTGGTATGCCCGCATGAAGCCCTGTTTCTGCACAAGTATATCAACCAGCAGAGGGTCACACTTGACATTCAGCACATCGGCTGTGCCCTCGCCCTCTATGCCGAGAGTCGAGCGCTTGACCTGCATGATTATCCCGAACCATTTCTTGGTATCTTTATGGCGGAACACTGCGGTGTCGAAGTCGCCCTCCCAGAGGTATTCGGGGTCGGTATCATATTCTTTTTTGACAAAGCCGAATACCTTATCCCTTCCGCTTGTCATATCTCGCCCAGTATCTTAGCGGCGGGTATGCCTGCGGAGTAGTTCTTCATGTACTGCTTCCAGCCCTCAGAACCTGCCTTGTCTGCACTGACGGTGGACTTCTCCATACCTGCGAATGCGCGGTTATCAAGCCAGTCGGCAAGTGTTTCTGACTGCTTTTCGCAGGTGTAAGCCGCAAGGAGAGCCATGCCCCATGCGCCGCCCTCGCCTGCGGTGGACATTACGCTGACATCACTGCCCAGTGCATCTGCAAGGAACTGCTGTGCAACGCCTTTGACTTTGAAAAGCCCGCCGTGACCTGTGATGCTTTTGGGCTGAACAGCTTCTTTCTCAAACAGTATATCGTTGCCCGCTTTGAGCGCCGCCATAGCGCCGTAGAGTTCGGCGCGGAAGAAGTCTGCCAGCGGCATAGCGCTGTCCGACTGACGGTAGTATGCGGGTCTGCCCGCGCCAAGACCAACAACAGGTTCGCCCGAAATGGTGTTGTAGCCCACCACGCCGCCGCAGTCGGGCGCGCCGTTGAGGGCGTTTTTGTAGAGTATCTCATAAGCATCGGAAACATCAACGGGACTGCCTGCCAGCTTAGAAAATTCGATGAACATGTTTACCCACTTATCCAGTTCGCCGCAGCAGTTGTTGCAGTGTACCATAGCCACATCTGCACCGTCGGGGGTGGTGACCACATCTATCTGGGGATAGTGACCTTTCATTGGCTTTTCGAGGACTATCATCGAGAAGATGCTTGTACCTGCGGAAACGTTGCCTGTACCCTTGCGGACAGCGTTGGTGGCGGTCATGCCTGTGCCTGCATCACCTTCGGGCGGTGCAAAGAGAACGCCTGCCTTGAGGTCGCCTGCGGGGTCGAGAAGTTTCGCGCCCGCTTCGGTAAGTGTGCCGCACTTGTCGCCTGCCTGCGCCACAGCGGGCAGTATCTCGCTGAGTGACCTGCTGAGTACGGCAGTTTCGGGCAGCGCGGCAAACTTCTCCAGCATGGCGGTGTTGTAGTGGTCACCGCCCTCAATGGGGAACATGCCCGAAGCGTCACCCACGCCCAGCGTTCTTTCGCCTGTCAGCAGGAAATGAACGAAGCCTGCAAGTGTGTTCAGGTGTGCGATACTGCCAACATGACTCTCTTTGCTGAGAATAGCCTGATAGAGGTGTGCGATGCTCCATCTTTCGGGGATATTGAAGCCGAACAGTTCAGTCAGCTTTGCGGCGGCTTCGCCTGTCATGGTATTGCGCCATGTCCTGAAAGGCACGAGAAGTTCATCATTCTCATCAAAGGCGAGATATCCGTGCATCATGGCAGATATTCCCATGCCGTCGAAAGTCGTGAGGGTAACGCCGAATTTGTCTGTAACATCTTTTTTCAGTTCGGCATAGCAGTGCCTAAGCCCTGTGATGATGTCATCGCGGGTGTATGTCCATATGCCGTTGTCAAGGCGGTTTTCCCAGCTGTGAGAGCCGCCTGCTATCGGCGCTAAACTCTCGTCAACGAGGCAAGCCTTGATGCGGGTCGAACCGAACTCGATGCCGAGATATGTTTTGCCCTGTTCTATCATTTCCTTAGTTGTCATGTCAATTCTCCTTTGCGGTCAGATCTTTACGGTCACCATTTGTACTTCATTTTTTTCTGCTGGAAGTAGTCGTCCTTTTTATCGGGCGGCGAAGCTATCAGTTCGGGGTGGTCTGAGGTGAATATATCCTCAAAATTTGTCGATACAGCCCGCCCTGACGAAAGTTCCAGCGTGTCTGCGGCTTTTTTCATACCCATATTGCGCACATCGCGCTGTGCGCTGTGATAGTCGAACGGAAAGCGCGGCAGACCCCGCAGAAAATCAAGGTCGGTCAGAAGTTCGCCCGATCTGTAGTAGGCATAGCCCAGATAGCCCAGCATTATTACAGGTTCTATGGAAAATTCACCGAAAAGTACGGACACGAATAATATCGAGATCACGACGGGCAGGAATATCATCCAGCGGTGTTTATAACTTACGGTGCGTATCAGCGCACTGCTGGCTGCCAGTCCGACATAGTAGAAAGCCCGTCCCACAGCGAAATCCATGTCGCTCTTGTTGAAGCCGCCGATCTCAAAAATGAAGAAGCCCGTCCAGCCCATAAAGCCATATACCAGCAGTGCAGGCAGAAGCGGCGCAAAAGCTATCGTGCCCAGCCGCTTATGTTCTCTCAGTTTTTTGCGGTATATGTCGCGCAGGTCTTCATCGGGCATAGTCTGCCAGTCTTCGCGGAAATTATCCATAGTAAGTCCTCCTAAATTGTACTTACAACTTTATTATATCACATCTAATTGATAATTACAAGTCTTTTTTTGCCGTTATGTTTTCACGTAATTGTAGAAAAATCTGACTCAAATTCGGCAAAGCTGATAAAAATTGACAGTGTTCAGACAGATCTGTGCGTTTTATCAGAATAAAAACAGGAAGACCCGCAAGTCTTCCTGTATGATATCAGATATCTTCGTAAAGTCTGATATACTCCTTAGCTGAGCGTTCCCAGCTGAAATCCTGTTTAAAGGCGTTGTTCACCAGTCTGCCCCAGCGCATCTTGTCATCGTAGCATGCCCTTGCGCGTATTGTCGCATCGAGCATATCCTGTGCGTTGTAGGTCTTGAAAGTGAAGCCGTTGCCGTTCTCGCCGCCCGCATCTCTGATGGTGTCGCGCAGACCGCCTGTTTCACGTACTATCGGGATAGTGCCATATCGCAGTGCTATCATCTGTGCAAGACCGCATGGTTCGCTCTGTGACGGCATGAGGAACATGTCTGCGCCTGCATATACGCGGCGCGAAAGTTCAGGTACAAATCCCAGCCGCAGACCGACTCTGTCGGGGTAGCGGTAGTGCATCTCGGTGAAGAAATCTTCGTATATCTTTTCGCCCGAACCGAGTATCGCGAACTTGTAGCCCAGCCTTATCATATCCTCGAACACATATTTTATAAGGTCAAGACCCTTGTGCGAAACGAACCTTGTGACTATGCCGATGATGGGTTCTTTGCCTGTGGACATGCCCAGTTCATTTTCAAGGGCACGCTTACAGACTGCTTTGCCCGATTTATCGGCAAGGCTGTAGTTTTTGGCGATGTTCTTGTCGGTGGCGGGGTCGTAAATTGTCTGGGATATGCCGTTTAAGATACCGCTGAGTTTATACTGCTGGTGTACCAGTTCCCTGTCAAGGGAATGCGAGTACCAGGGGTCGAGTATCTCCCATGCGTAGCTGGGTGAAACTGTTGTTACCCTGTCGCTGACTTCAATGGCGGCTTTGAGGAAGTTCACATCGCCGTCATAACTCAGCAGATTTGTGTGATACAGCGGTATGCCCATAAGGTCACCGATAATTTCAAGCCCGTACTGACCCTGATACTGAATGTTGTGTATCGTGAACACGGTCTTTATATCCTCATAGCCCGGCTGGTAGCGGTAGAATATATCGTAGTATACAGGCACAAGTGCCGTCTGCCAGTCGTTTGCATTTATGACATCGGGCTTGAAGTCGATGAATTTAAGCAGTTCAAGCACTGCCCGCGAGAAGAATATATATCTCTCGGCATCGTCATAGAAGCCGTACAGACCGTTTCTTGCGAAGTAATATTCGTTATCCAGCAGGTAGTAGGTAACGCCGTTCTCAACGCCCACGAAAACTCCGCAGTACTGGTTGCGCCATGCAACGGGTACGGTGAAATTGGTCACGTAGTTCAGCCTGTCTTTGAGTTCCTGCCTGATGGAACTGTACATCGGCAGAACAACGCGGCAGTCCTGCCCCAGTGCGTTCAGTGCGGCAGGCAGTGAACCTGCAACATCAGCCAGTCCGCCCGAAGCCACATAAGGCAGACCCTCACTTGCGGTGTAAAGTATTTTCATAGTATCACCATCCTTTTTGGTAGATAAAGTCAGCCGCATAAACAGGCGGCGTGACCGATATTGATAAAAACCGCACAGCGCCGCCGACGGGCACTATGCGGCATAAATTCTTTATGCGGCTATCCGCGTAACAACGTAAATTCGGGATAAAAACGAATAATTGATGTTTTTGTATCTTTCCCCCGAAACGGGTATATCAGCGTGACAGTCATAATTCTTTATGCTTTCGCCAAACGCCTCAGCAAAACGGCATCGGGTGTCATACCCTGCCGCCTTATATCGGCATATCAGACGGTAGCGCCCTTAGAAACGTACATCTGATATTCGGCGGAACTTGTCAGCACATGCTTTGGTGCAACGGTAACGTCCTTGTCGGTTATGACATAGTTCATCTGTGCGCCGTCGCCAACTACAGTGCCCTGACCGAGTATGCAGTTTTTCAGCTTTGCGCCCTTGCCTATCTTTACGCCCCTGAACAGCACACAGTTCTCCACTTCGCCCTCGATTATGCAGCCGTCAGCCACCAGCGAGTTCTTTACTATGCAGTCGAGGTCATACTTTGCAGGTGCATTATCGCTGACCTTTGTGTAGATAGACCTTTTGGGAACGAACAGCTTTCTTGCGTTCTCAGGGTCGAGTATATCCATGTTTGCCTTGAAATATGTATCGGTGGAATTCAGCTTGCTGAAATAGTACTTGTATTCGTAAGCCATTATTTTCAGTTCACTGCATCTCTCCTGAAGTATATCCTTCTCGAAAGACACCTTGCCCCTTGCGATGGAGTCCTTTATCATATCCACCATAAATTCCATGCTCATAACGAACATGTTAAGACTGCATGTGCATGTGCCGCTGAGTTCGGGCTGTATCAGCACGCTTGTGACCTGACCCTCTTCGTTGGTGTTCAGCACAGTGGCGGTTTTCAGGTCATCAGAGGTATACGGACCTGTGTGAGATACAACGGTGATATCAGCGCCGCTCTCGATATGCTTTGCAACTATCGGCTTGTAGTCGATGTTGGTGATAACATCGCAGTCGGTGAGAACTATATACTTCGCAGTAGAATGCGAGATGAAGTTCATAGCACCGTAGATAGCTTCTATCCTGCCTCTGTAGAGGGTGCTTTCAACGTTGCCGAAAGGAGGCAGTATGTAAAGACCGCCCTTCTTTCTTGCGAGGTCCCACTCTCTTGCACTGCCCAGATGATCGAGAAGTGACTGATAATTGGACTTGGTTATTACACCGACCTCAGAGATGCCGCTGTTTACCATATTAGAGAGGGGGAAATCTATCAGGCGGTATCTGCCGCCGAACATTACAGAACCCATAGTCCTGTTCTTTGTCATATCGCCAAGAGTCGTGTCGTGCATGTTAGCGAAAACAAGACCCAGTACATTACCCATATTAACTTCCATTTTACTCGGTCCTTTCTTACATATCTTCGTAGATTATTGCTTTTGGCAGAACGTTGCTTCCGTCAGAGATGGTCAGGTTATGACCCACGACAGCAACGCCCCAACTGTCCTTGTCCTCGATAGTTTCGGGGCGGGCACCTATCTGGCAGTTCTCTCCTATCACCGAGTTTTCGCCTACTATCGCATATTCTACTTTAGCGCCTTTCTTTACGACAGCGCCGGGCATCAGTATCGAGTCATATATAACAGCACCCTCTTCGACGATAACGCCGTCGGATATCATTGAGAACTCAACAGAACCGTCAATGACACAGCCCTCAGTTACCATAGAGTTCTGCACCTGAGCGTTCTTGCCTATACTCTGGGGCGGGTATACAGGGTTTCTGGAATATATCTTCCAGTTGGGGTCATAGAGGTCTATCGGGATATTTGGATTTATAAGATCCATGTTTGCTTCCCACAGCGACTCTATGGTACCAACATCCTTCCAGTAGCCGTCAAATCTGTAAGCCACCAGTTTTTCGCCTGCTTCGCGCATATCGGGGATTATGTTCTTGCCGAAGTCCTTTGAAGCAGTTTCGTCCTCTTCATTGGCGATGAGGTAAGCACGCAGTTTCTCCCATGTGAAGATGTATATACCCATCGAAGCAAGAGTAGATCTGGGCACCTTCGGCTTTTCCTCAAAGTCGATGATATTGTCGTCATCATCGGTTATCATTATACCGAAACGGCTCGCTTCTTCCTTAGGCACGTCAAGCACCGCGATGGTAGCGGCGGCTTTCTTTGACTTGTGGAATTCCAGCATCTTATTGTAGTCCATCTTGTATATGTGGTCGCCCGAAAGCACTACTACGTATTCGGGGTCATATCTGTCGATGAAGCCGATATTCTGATAGATAGCGTTTGCTGTACCCGAATACCAGTCAGCACCCATTGCTTTCTGATATGGGGGCAGTACATGAACACCGCCGTGTATGCGGTCGAGGTCCCAGGGCTGACCGTTGCCGATGTATTCATTCAGCACCAGCGGCTGATACTGGGTCAGCACGCCCACTGTGTCTATACCTGAATTTATGCAGTTAGACAGAGGGAAATCGATGATACGGTACTTTGCGCCGAAAGGCACTGCGGGCTTTGCAACGTCCTGAGTCAGGGCGTAAAGTCTGCTGCCCTGACCGCCTGCCAGAAGCATAGCCACACATTCTTTTTTGTTGAACATAAAATTTTCACCCACCAAATTATTATTTTCTTACTATATTTCTTCACGCCCCGCCGTTATCGGTGCGGGGGTGTGAGTTGTCTTTATTCTTCGGCTGTTTCAGCCTTTTGGTCTGCCGCTGACTTTTTATTGTCGGCAGACTTTTTCTCTTCGTCCGACTTCTTTACGCTGTCAGGCTTTTCTTCGTCCTTTTTCACCTCAAAATACAAGCAGGCGAAAGGCGGTATATCTATGCAGACGGACTGACTGAAATTGTGCATCGGAACGTCCTGCGACTTCACGGTGCCGTTTGTCATCGGTGCGCCGTCGGGCGATGCCGAGTTGAATACCTCAGTATATCTGCCCTTGTAAGGCACGCCGAAGCAGTAGCTTTTTCTTTCTACAGGCACGAAGTTGCACAGCACGATCACCTCGTTGGCATCTTTGTCAAATCTGCGGAAGATTATTATGCTCTGTCGGAAGTCGTCATTCGCTATCCAGCTGAAGCCCGACCAGTCAAAGTCCTTCTGCCAGAACTGCGGGTGGTCGAGATAGAAATGGTTGAGCCGTTTTGAGAATGCCTGATAGTTGCGGTGGTTCTCGTACTCATCGACCAAAAACCACTCCAGACCGTTCTCATAGTCCCACTCGCGGAACTGCGCGAACTCAGTGCCCATGAACATCAGCTTTTTGCCGGGATGCGCCATCATATATGCGTTGAACAGCTTGCACTGCTCGAACTTTTTATCCACATCGCCGCCGTACATCTTGTTCACCAGTGAAGCCTTGCCGTGTACCACCTCATCATGTGAGATGGGGAGTACGAAATTCTCGGAAAATGCGTAGAAGAACGAGAATGTCAGCATATCGTGGTGGAACGCCCTGTCGATGGGGTCATAACTCATATATTTGAGCATGTCGTTCATCCAGCCCATGTTCCACTTGAAGTTGAAGCCCAGACCGCCGTCTGTGACCGGCTTTGTGACCATCGGCCATGCGGTGGATTCCTCAGCTATCATCAGCACAGTTGGGCACCTTGAGAACACAGCGGTATTCAGGTCGCGCAAAAACTGCACAGCTTCGAGGTTCTCGTGTCCGCCGTAGATGTTCGGTGTCCACTCGCCGTCACGCCTGTCATAGTCGAGGTACAGCATCGAAGCCACTGCATCAACGCGCAGACCGTCTATATGGTACTGTTCTATCCAGTAGAGTGCGTTGGAGATAAGGAAACTCTTGACCTCGTTCCTGCCATAGTCGAACACCCTTGTGCCCCACGCGAGATGATCCCTCTTCTTCGGGTCAGCGTATTCGTAGGAAGCGCCGCCGTCAAACTCAAACAGACCCGCCTCATCACGCGGGAAGTGTGCAGGCACCCAGTCGAGAATGACAGATATCTCAGCCTGATGGAACAGGTCTATCATCTCCATGAACTCATGCGGCGTGCCGAAACGCGATGTGGGGGCGTAGTAGCCTATACCCTGATAGCCCCACGAACCGTCAAACGGGAATTCTGCCAGCGGCATGAATTCGATGTGGGTATAGCCCATCTCCTTAAGATAGGGGATTATCGCCTTAGCGAACTTTGTATAGGAATAGTACACGCCGTCATCACAGCTTTTCCACGAATTGAGGTGTACTTCGTAAATATTCATCGGGCAGTTGTAGACATCTTTGGTCTTGCGTGCCTCCTGCCACTTTTTATCCTTCCACTCATAGCCTTCGATATCGAATATCTTAGAGCCTGTCTGGGGCTTCAATTCCATATGAGTGCCGTAGGGGTCGGCTTTGTAATGGCGCTTGCCGTCACAGCCGTCTATGCAGAATTTGTATGTATCGAAAGTCTTTAAGCCCTCAACGAAAGTTTCCCATACTTCCGAGTCGGCTATCTTTTCCATCGGGGTCTTGTCATCGTCCCAGCCGTTGAAGTCACCGACCAGTGAAACGGCTTTGGCTTTAGCCGCCCAGACCCTGAAATAATGACCTTTCTTACCGTCCTTTTCGCCCTTGTGACAGCCAAGAAAACGGTAAGTTTCCATATTGGTGCCGTTGTGGAAAAGGTAAAGGGGTATCTCATATCCCTGAGGTATCTTATCCATGAAAACGCTTGCCTCCTTACAGTGAACAGGGAAAATATGCCGTCAGCTTGTGCTGTTATACCGAACACTGCCGCAAGATAAACGGCAAAAGACCGCTGTGACCTTTCAGCGTCAGACACAGCTTTGGTGTTTGGTATATGACATAATTATGCCTTTTTAATACTCTTATTTTAACTCTTTTTTAATAGTTTTTCAAGGGGTTTAGTAATTATTTTCAACTTCTTACATATTTTTAGTCACCGCTTTGGTGGAATTGTATATCTAACTTTTAAAAATTATACTATTTATTCAGGGTTCTTTTATATATTCTGACTATTCGCGGCGGAGCGACATGCGTGCTGCCATTATCGTGAGGTCATCGGCGTGTGCGCCCTGCCTGCGCGAGATGGCTATGCTGCCCAACCGCTGCACCAGTTCGTCCATGTCGATGATATCTGTATCGGCGGCGGTCTGTGCGAGATATACTGCGGTGTCATCGTCGGCACCGTCGGAAGTCATTATGATGATATCGCCGTCAAACAGTTTTACATCGCATTTATCGGGCGGGCAGTCGGCAAGTATGCCTGCGGGGAAAGAAGTCCCGCCCAGCGGCATCACCGAACCGTCACGGCAGAGGTAGCTTTTCACAGCGCCCGCTTTCAGCAGAGATGCACGCCCTCCGCAGAGGTCTATGCGCAGCATGTCCATCGTTGCAAAACTCTCCTCCCAGCCTTTTACGCGCAGCATGGAGGCGACCAGACGGTGTACAGTGGTCATAGAAAGCCCTGATATCAGCAGCTTTCGGCTGAGGCTGACGGTAAAAGCCGAGTCGAGCCTTGCGCGTTTGCCCGTTCCCATGCCGTCAGACAGCAGAAGGTATTTCTCACTGCCGCCTGCATCAAAGATATCACTGCTGTCGCCCGAATATTCGCCGCCGGCAGATGCCGAGAATACGGCTGCATCGGCTTTGTACGCTGGCAGTTCGGCAAACGACATGCGTATCACGCCCGCTTCGCCCGTGATATCGGGCAGACCCATATCGCAGTCCAGCAGTGACGACACAGATGCCGTCAGCTTGGCGATATCGCCTGTAAATCCGCCGTTTATGAAAGCATCGGCGCGGCGGCAGAGGTCTTCATCGACATACACGCATACTTTTGCGCCCTTGCAGCCCATCGCAGAAAGCTGTTCGCGTACCCTTGCGGAAAGCCCCGCATCTATCGAGCGCACCCGCGATGAACGGAAGCTGAGGTCAGCAAGTATCTCTTCCATTGAGAGAAGCTGGTCGGTCAGCATGCCGCGCAGTTCGCGCATGCGTATATTTTCAGACCTGTCTTCGAGAATGCGCCTGCCCATATCGTTGAAGGCTTCTGCCAGCAGCGCGGGGCGGTCGCAGCATTTTACTGTTTTGTCAGCCATCACAGCGGTGACCGCGCCGCCATTGTCGATGACTGCTTGCAGGCGCGCAAAGTCCGTCGGAGCGCCGCAGTCTTCCTCAAAGCAGATGTGGTAAGACGGGCAGTCGGCACAGAGGTATCTCTTTACCTCAGCGGCTGCTGTGCGTGAAGCAGTGTTCCTGTCCATAGTGACAGTTACCATGTCCAGCCGTTTGCGTATCTCGCTGAGGGTCTGCCCTGCCATCGCCAGCCTTGCGGCGGTGGTCTGTCCGACTATCTCAGGGGTATTGCTGAACCCTGAGATGCGCTTGCCGAGCCGTCTTATCCTGCTTGTCGGTATCATTATGAAAAGCAGCGAACCTGCGGCGATATCCGCGAACATGTGGTAGGTATCGCCGTTTACGCCCACAGCCACAAGGCTCACCAATGATGACACCATGAAACTCATGGCAGCGGCAAGGCTGCCGAATTTTACGAAAGCGCCGCATATCAGCCCCGCAGTCGCGAGAAGAAGTGTGTTGCGTGCAAGGCTCGGGTCGCTGACCAGAACGCCGCAGGCTGTCAGTGCGCCCACTACAGCGCCGCCGAAGCTGCGGTATTTCCTCGCCGCCTGCAAAAGCACGAATGCGCCCAGCGCCCTGCCGGGATTTACTGCAAAAATGTTCACCGAAGCCAGCACGCTGACCGCGACTATGTAAAACATGCCGACGAACACGCCGTTCATGCCTGTCAGGTCGAAAACGCCGCTGCGCCGCGCCGAGTTCATTACCGTCATGGCGATATACACGGTACAGCCTGCCAGCAGTGAATTTATCATGCGCATCGAAGCCACATAGAAGTCTGTAGGCACTGCAACGGTCATCACGCAGGAAAAAAGCATGAACACGCCTGTTACCACCAGTGAGCGGTATATCGGTTCATCGCGGCGGTCACCGAACGGGTCGATGAAGTGTATCGCCGTGATGACCAGCACCGAACATATCTGCACTATGCCTGCTTCAAGCCCGCGATTTAACAGGAAAGCCGTCAGTGTCCCCAGAAAGGCGTACACCGAACAGCCGCCTGCCAGTGATGCCGCCGCCCCGCACATGAATGACGGGAAACCCAGCGTCACCGAAAGACCTGTTATCAGTCCGCCGACGTAGGCTGCGACTCTGTATCTCAGTTTTCTGCCCTTGCTGACAGTGTTTGTGCTTTTGGTCTGCGGAACTGCTTTTTTCTCCGCTGTTTTTACTTTTTGCAGCATATTTATCACGTCCCCGAAATAGAATATTGTCTTTATATCCTATCACACAGGGGGTGTGAAAAGTGTCGTATCTACGCGAGTTTCTTTAGTTCTTCGCTGAAAGTGACAAGCTGTTCCATCTTAAGCTGTTCGGGTCTGACCGCTGCGGGCAGACCGCTGTTTTCCACAGCTTTTGTGACAGCTGCCTTGTCAAGCCCCATACCCGATGAAACAGAGTTCACCAGAGTCTTGCGGCGCTGTGAGAATGCCGCTCTCACCATCTTGAAGAAGAACGCTTCATCGGTGACACCTGCGGGGGTGTCCTCTTTTATGTCGAAGCGCACCACACAGCTGTCAACATTGGGCGCGGGCATGAAACTGCCGCGCGAAACATTGAAAAGTATCTTCGGTGCGGAGAAATAGTTGACCGCCACCGTGACAGCGCCCATATCCCGTGTGCCAACAGGGGCGCAGAGGCGCGTGCCCGCTTCTTTCTGCACCATTACGGTGACCGAGCGTATCCTCAGCCGCTGTTCGAGAAGCATCATAAGTATGGGCGAGGTTATGTAGTAGGGCAGGTTGGCGCAGACTGCCACCTCCAGCCCGTCAAATTCCTCTTCTATCAGCTTGTGCAGGTCTACCTCCATGACATCGGCATTTATGACCTTTACATTGTCATGTTCTGCAAGCGTTTCCTCAAGTACGGGGATAAGGCGGTCATCTATCTCGATGGCTACTACCTTGTCAGCACGCTTTGCGAGTTCGTTTGTCAGTACGCCGACACCTGTGCCTATCTCGATGACACCGAAGCCTTTTTTAGCGTTGCCCATCTCGGCTATGCGCGGGCAGACCGATGGGTTTACCAGAAAATTCTGCCCCAGCGCCTTTGAAAACGTAAAGCCGTGACGCTGCATGACGTCCTTGATGACGCCTATATTTGAAAGATTGTCCATTGTTAACTCCCGTAGTTTTATGAAATAACAGGGTGTGAATTGCCGTCTGAAAATGCAGAACGGTCACAGATATTACAATTTTAGCATATCATGCTCTTTAAGTCAATACTTTTTTGAATATTTTCACATAAAACGGACATACTTTTTTTGAAATTAAGCAAGTTACGCACAATTAAAACGTGGTGCGGCGGCGTGAAAGGCGGCGGAAATGTGAATAATTCGGCATTTTTTGCAGGCGTGGAACTGCCTGCGAGGGTGGTATACATGGCGGGACATCGGGGATATGCTGGTGTCAGTACGGAAAACTTGTCGGCGGCGGCGAGGCTGTGCGGCGGCAGAAAGAGTGCGGGCAAGGTCGGTGAAGCGGCTTACCTTGCCAGGCGGGAACTTTTCGGCGGGGACAGGTGAGATGTCGTCGGGGTGTCCTGAAATGGGTCGCTATAGTTGATTTTACACAAGAAAACGCTTTAATAAATTCACAAATTCTATATGGAAAACTGTTGAAATTATTCCGATAATATTGTACAATATTAATGTAATATCGACTGCGTATGCAGCGGGACAGGAGTCGAATGGATAATGATGACAGCTAACGGTTTTTCATTCTCATATCCAATGGGCGGTGCCGAGTTCGGCTGCCGTCTTGTGTCTGCGCACTCTTGTCACATCTGTATGGGTAAAACACATAGTAAGTTTGACCGAATTTGAAACTGCAACGCTATTGTTGCAGTTTTTTTGGTTTGGAAGGAGTTTGATAAATATGAAGAAAGTCGCAGTAATAATGGGTTCTGACAGCGATTTTCCTGTTGTATCCAAGGCTTGTGCCGAACTTAAGGCTTACGGCGTACCTTATGAGTGCCATGTTATGAGCGCCCACAGGACTCCCGCTATGGCGGCTGATTTTGCTGACAAGGCTAAGGATAACGGCTTCGGCGTTATAATTTGTGCGGCAGGCATGGCGGCACATCTGGCAGGCGTAATAGCAGGTCATACCACACTGCCTGTTATAGGCATTCCCTGCAAGTCCTCAAATCTTGACGGACTTGACGCTCTGCTGGCTACAGTACAGATGCCGAGCGGCATACCTGTTGCCACCGTTGCCATAGACGGCGCGAAGAATGCGGCTATACTGGCTATACAGATGCTTGCACTGTCCGATGAAGGTCTGGCTGAAAAGCTGGAAAAGGCTAAGGCTGATATGATAGAGGGCGTCAAGGCTAAGGACGCGGCTCTTCAGGAAAAGCTGGCTGCACTGTGAGCAGATACAAAGTTCTGCTGTTTGACCTTGACGGCACGCTGATGGACACAGCGCCGGGCATATTCAGCACTGTGCGGTACACGCTGGCAAAGCTGGGGGTGGAAGAACCGCCTCAGCTGAAAAAGTTTCTTGGACCTCCGCTGCTGCGGTCTATGATGGACTACTGCGGGCTGGACGAGGAACGTGCGTGGCAGGCGGTGCGTATCTACCGCGAAAAGTACCCGAAGGACGACCTTTATAACTCGGAGAAGTTCGATGGTGTCGAAGAACTTCTTGCGGGGCTGAAAGCTGAGGGATACACTCTCGGTGTGGCTACAAGCAAGCCTGAGCCTTTTGCGAGGAGTCTGCTGAAAAGGTTCGGGCTGGATAAGTATTTTGACTATATCGGCGGTTCGGGCGTTGACGGCACGCGGGACAATAAAAAGCTGGTCATAGAATATGTACTGGAAAATCTGGGTCAGCCTGACAGAAGCAAAGTGCTGATGATAGGCGACAGAGAGCATGACATCATCGGGGCAGAGCAGTGCGGCATTGACGGACTGTATGCTCTGTGGGGGTACGGCAGTGCGGAGGAAGCGGCTGAATGCGGGGCAGCTTTCACGGCGGCGACACCCGAAGAATGCGGCAGGCATATCGCGGCGGCTGAATGACGGCATTATGTAAAGTAAGTTTTCCCGAAGTTCGCTTTTCGGGAAATGATGAATAGAATTCTTGGGAGAGTAATATATGGGCGGATTTTTTGGCGCGGTTTCGTCGAACGACTGTATACAGGACGTTTTCTTCGGAACTGATTATCATTCACATCTGGGCACAAGAAGAGGCGGTATGACCTCTTATGCGCCTGAGATAGGTTTTCAGAGAAACATTCACAGCATCGAGAACTCACCTTTCAGAACAAAGTTCGAGAAAGATGTAGAGGTGATGCGCGGCAGGGTGTGCATCGGCTGTATAAGCGACACCGACCCTCAGCCGATAATGGTGCGCTCTAAACTGGGACTTTACGCTGTCTGTTCGATAGGCGTTATACACAACGCAGAACAGCTTTCGCAGGAACTTTTGCAGAGCGGCTGTGCGAACTTTGAAACAATGAGCAGCGGCGCTATCAATTCGGCAGGGCTGATAGGCGCACTTATAGCACAGAAGGACAGCTTCGTTGACGGCATAAGATATGCACAGCAAAAGATAGTCGGCACTATGTCGCTGGTAATAATGACCGAGAACAGCATAATCTGTGCGAGGGACAAGGCGGGCAAACTGCCGATACTGATAGGGCAGAGGTCGGACGGCTACTGCTTCTCCTTTGAGGATTTTGCTTACCAGAAGCTGGGCTACAAGACCTGCCATGAACTGAAAGCGGGCGAGATACTCAGGCTGACTAAGGACGGCTATGAGATAATGGCTGAGGGCACAGATGAAATGAGCATATGCACTTTCCTGTGGACTTATTACGGCTACCCCAACGCCAATTATGAGGGCGTGAATGTCGAGGGCATGAGGATACGCAACGGCATGATAATGGCTGAGAACGACATCAAGAACGGCAAACTGCCCGAAGTCGATTATGTATGCGGTGTGCCTGATTCGGGTACGCCTCACGCCATCGGTTATGCCAACAGGAGCGGTATACCTTTTGCAAGACCTTTCATCAAGTATACTCCCACATGGCCGAGAAGTTTCATGCCTACCAATCAGTCGATGAGAAACAGGGTGGCTAAGATGAAGCTGATACCTGTACACGAATTCATCGAGGGCAAGAAACTGCTGTTCGTCGATGACAGTATAGTAAGAGGCACTCAGATGAGGGAAACTGTCGAGTTCCTGTATGAGAACGGCGCTAAGGAAGTGCATATGAGGTCGGCTTGCCCGCCCATCATGTACGGGTGCAAGTACCTGAACTTCTCAAGAAGCACCTCCGAACTGGAACTTATCGCAAGGCAGATAATCGACGAGAACGAGGGCGCTGAGGGCGTTAAGTACATAAGCGAGTACAGCGATACCAATACCGAGCGCGGCAAACTGCTGAGAGATGAGATATGCCGCAGACTGAAGCTGACTTCGCTGGAATTCCAGTCGATAGAGGGCACTGTAAAGGCTGTGGGCAAGCCCGAATGCGGTCTGTGTACCTACTGCTGGGACGGCAGAGAATAAGCCGCAGACGGAAATTTATTTCAACGCAAATAACGATAAAACTATAATTCTTTCCCGCTGACACAACGGCTGTACAGTCTTTCGGCGGGCTTGACGAAAGATAACGTATCAATAAATGTTACTCGTTATAACGTCTTTTTAGCGGCGTTATAATTATGGACGACTATATAAAACTAACAGGATACCCGATGACCGACAGGCGCGGTCTGAGGGGACGTATTAGACCGAAAGGATCAAATTATGAACAATAACAGCTATTCTAACAGCTACAAGGAAGCAGGCGTTGATGTTACTGCCGGATACAAGGCAGTGGAACTTATGAAGCAGTATGTGGGCAGGACTGTCACTAAAGGCGTTATTGACGGTATCGGCGGTTTCGGCGGACTTTTCGAGCTTGATATGACAGGCATAAACAAGCCTGTACTGGTATCGGGCACTGACGGTGTCGGCACTAAGATCAAGATCGCTTTCCTACTGGACAAGCATGACACAGTGGGCATCGACTGCGTTGCCATGTGCGTGAACGACATAATCTGCTGCGGCGCAAAGCCTCAGTTCTTCCTTGACTACATCGCATGCGGCAGGAACATACCCGAAAAGATAGCGAGCATAGTTTCGGGCGTGGCAGAGGGCTGCGTGCAGGCAGGCTGCGCACTGGTAGGCGGCGAAACTGCCGAGCATCCGGGTCTTATGCCTGAGGAAGAGTATGACCTGGCAGGCTTCTCGGTGGGCATCGTTGACAAGGACAAGATACTTGACCCCACCACCCAGAAGGCTGGCGATGTGATGATCGCTATCAAGTCCAGCGGCGTACATTCCAACGGTTTCTCGCTGGTGAGAAAGGTATTCGATGTAAACGAGGAGAACCTCGCCAAGCACTATGACGAACTGGGCACCACACTGGGCGAAGCTCTGCTGACACCTACACGCATCTATGTAAAGGCGATAATGAGCCTGCTGGACGCTGTAAAGGTGAAGAGCATATCTCACATCACAGGCGGCGGCTTCTACGAGAACATTCCGAGAGCACTGCCTAAGGGAATCTCGGCTCAGATAAAGAGGAGCGATGTTCAGGTATTGCCTATATTCGACCTTATCGCAAAGACAGGCAATATCCCTGAGAGGGACATGTTCAACACTTTCAACATGGGTGTGGGCATGACCGTTGTAGTCGATAAGGCTGACGCTGATGCGGCTATCGCGGCTATCAAGGCGGCTGGCGAGGACGCATATGTTCTCGGTGAACTGGTAGACAGCGACATGGGCGTTATAATCTGCTAAAAAATTTTCAGCAAGCCACTCGGCGCGGCAGGTGTCGGGTGGCTTTATCTTAAATCCCAATTTGGTTGTGTATTGTTTCCCCCGCCGAAGGCGGGGGAAACAATACGAAAAAAAGCCATTCTGTATCATCAGCAATACACTTCAGAATTGGGAGTATCTTAATAAGGGTAGATGGAGGAACATTATGAACAAGGGGATATGGGGAAAGATCGTTGATGTTTTCAGTGATCCCGCCCATTGGTCTTACAGAGATAGAGAGGAAGAAAGAACAAGCGGTCTGAACACGCCGTTCATAACAACCGGCGCGGCGGCGGTACTGCTGATAGGTCCCGAACTTTACAAACTGCACAGGGCGGGTCATTTCGCCATTATGACGGCGGTGGGCTTTGCGATGTTTCTGGCAGGGGCGGCGTTCCACGTTTGTGTGATACACAGGGCGTTAAAGAAGAAACTCAGATACGACAAGCGCACAGACTTCCACTCATCGGGCGTGGCGATACTGATAGCTTTTGCCTGCGGAGGGATATTGTATCTGAGGCTGAAGTACAGGCTGTGGTGAATGAAAAACGGAGGTATATTATGGGCGACATCGTACTGAAAAGACAGGACAGCGATGAATGGGCTTTTGTATTTGAAACTAAACTGTGGGGCAGGTCGCTTAAAATAGAGATCCTGACGGAGGACATTGATGTAACTGACAGCACAGCGGCAGAGATACTGCCTGAGGTGGAAAGGGCTGTCGGATTTGTGAACAGCCGCAAAGCCGAGATCATCGCGGCGCTGATAGATGACGATGCACTTGATATGGCTGACGATTGGGCATCATCGGCGGAGGAAGACCCCGATGAAGAGGACTGCTATATAATGGAAGACGGTCGTAAGGTGAGAACGCCGATAAGCGAGGAAGTCTTCACGAGTATGCTGGGTATCGCTGAGGCTTCGCTGGAGTTTTGTGAAGACACTGATAAGATAAGCAACATACAGCTTTATCTGACCTGTGACCCCGACATATTTGCGGGTCATGCCATTGATGTGCAGATAGACGGCGACGGAAACATTGAAGTATGCGGTCTGTGCGGATAGTCGGAATACAGCCGAAGAAAGGGATAATATGCCATTTTCAAAGATTAAACACAGGCTTGAAAATGAATATCTCGCGCCATCGCTGAGAGGACGGGTGACATATTTTGCCACATCTTACTCAAAATGCCCCGACCATGAGGGCAGGGCGGCGATACGTGTTGACGGTGCCGAAGTTTTCAAGAGCAATTATTTTGAGCGAATGATGATACATTCGCAGAAATACCATGAGTTGGAGGAACGCGGCGCGGGTCTTCATGAAAGCTGGATGAAAGCCTTTGATGAAGCCGAAAAAGCAGGCGGATTTGACCATCATGTTTTTTACCGTGAGTTTCAGGCGTTTGACAGTCAGCCCATCGAGGTCAGCCTTGAAAGTGAATTTCCGCTGATACGCATATTCGCCATAGTTGACAGGCGGGTGGGCAAGCGCAGGCTTGCGGCTATGGCTGATGAGATGCACTCGGCGCCGCCGTACATTCAGGCGTTTTATGCTCTGCGGTGTGAAGCGGAGGGCGTAGAATGGAATTGAATTATCAGCGTAAAAAGGGGCTGAAAGATTTCTGGCGGCGGCACAAGCATCAGGTATTCGGGTGCTTTCTGCTGGCGGGGATACTGGCGATATGGTATATCGGCTGGCGGCAGGCTCACCCGAAAGAAGTCGTGGTGGAAGACGCAGGCATGAATGATGCAGACATGGGCGCGTACATGGGCTTTGACAAGCTGGGGCTTGGCTATGATGTCAGCATGGACGGCATTGACGGCGAGATGTTCGATTACAGCATATATTTTGACCATGAGGTGTCACAGGCTGACCGCGATGCGGTATCGGCTGAGATAGACAAGCTGTATGAAAATTACAGCGAAGATGTCTGCTACGGCGATATATCGCTGTGGCAGGACGAGTCGTTCGACAAGGAAAAGGTCATGGTGGTGCTTGATCTCGGAAATGCCGAAGATGGAAGCATGATCACCGACATACTAGAAGCCATCGACCGCGTGGACGGTGTCAGCCGGGTGGTCATAAACGAGGGCGCGGACGAATACTGAATTTTAAGGCGGATTGCTATAGGTGTGCGGAAAATGTATGTGGTTTCTGCACTTTCTGCATAAAACAATGTGAAAGTGCGCGTTTTCGGGCTTTTTTCTGCACCGAAACTACATAAATGCCACAGCGGGTGAATATCGGAGCGCTCGGCTGTGCGGAAAATGTATCTGAAAGGAAGAACGATATGAAAAATATAGTTGTACTGGTATCGGGCGGCGGTACTAATTTGCAGGCTTTGATAGATGCGCAGGAGCGCGGTGAGATAAAGGGCGGAAAGATAAGCTGTGTCATCTCATCAAAAGAGGGCGCGTATGCGCTGGAGAGGGCGGCTAAAGCGGGCATACCCGCCGTCACACTGCCAAGAAAGGACTATGCTGACAAGGTAAGCTACAGCATGGCGATAAAGGAAGAACTTGACCGTCAGAAAGCTGACCTTGTGGTGCTGGCAGGCTTTATGATAATACTGGACGAATGCCTGACAAAGGCTTATCCATACAAGATAATAAATGTTCACCCCGCACTGATACCGTCATTCTGCGGTGAGGGCTTCTACGGGCTTAAAGTACACGAGAAAGCCCTTGAATACGGCGTGAAAGTCAGCGGCGCGACTATACATTTCGTGAATGAAGAGGCTGACGCGGGCGCGATAATACTACAGGGCGCTGTTGACATCGCTAATGATGAAACTCCCGAAACTTTACAGCGCAAGATAATGGAAAACGTTGAATGGAAACTCCTGCCAAAGGCGGTGTCGCTGTTCTGCGAAGACAGGATAACCATAAAGGACGGCAAGGCTTACGTTGATCTGAAATAATGCTTGCAATCGGCGGGATTATCTGGTATAATATAAAGTGAGGTGATATGCGGTGGAAAAGACATTTTATATCCCCCTTAAATACAAGGCGGGCGACTATCTAGCCGCAGAACTTCCGAAACAGGGCGAATGCCTTGTCATCGAACAGACAAAGTTCGATTACCTGATATATCTGCTGCCCGTTTACGGAACTGAGGTCAGGCGCTATTCGGTCAAGACCGAAGATGCCGAAAAGACCATGCGGGTCAGATATAATGATGAAGGCGACATAGTGCTGGTCGATGTGATGAGCGGAAAATACAGGTGTCCTGTCTATTTCAACATCGCAGATGATGACTCGGCAAAAGCAGTGATATATCACTTTTGCAGTTTAGAGGGCGAAAGGCTCTGCGAGAGCATATTAGAGCGCAGTGCTAAGGTGTCACGAATTTTTATCGAGAAGTTCTATGACGGTGAATCGGTGGATTTTTCGGTGAAGACAGCAAGCCCCGAAGAAGTTGCGGCAGTGAGAGCGGTCGGCGGTGACAGTGCGGCTGACAACAGCGGCGAATACAGCAATGAATACCGCATCAGCTGTGACTGCGATACATGGAGCACGATGCTGGTCTGCTGTCCGCCCGAAACAAGAGCTGATATGTTCGGCTTCGGGTCGTTCATCATGCAGAGAGCCATCGAAGAGAACGCTATTCCAAAGCTGAACAAGGCGGCGGATTTCAGATTTATACTGAATGAGTATGACTGAACGTCCGTACAGTAGAAGAAAATACCCATTGATGATATCATCAATGGCAAACATACAGACAATAACAAGGAGGTCATTTCAAATGAAAACACTTGACATTTATGAGGAACTTAAGAGCAATTCCTATCCCGGAAGAGGCATCATCATCGGCAAGAGCGCTGATGGCAAAAATGCGGTGACTGCTTACTTCATCATGGGCAGGAGCGTTAATTCACGCAACAGAGTATTCACCGAAACTGAGGACGGCATAAAGACTGAGGCTGCCGATCCTTCCAAGCTGTCAGACCCCCATCTGATAATCTATTCGCCTGTAAGGGTGCTGGGCAACAAGACCATAGTTACAAACGGCGACCAGACCGATACTATATATGAACTGATGGACAAACAGCAGACTTTCGAGCAGAGCCTTCGCACAAGGGAGTATGAGGACGATGCGCCCAACTACACCCCAAGAATTTCAGGCATAATGCACGTTGGTGACGGTCAGTATAACTATGCCATGAGCATACTGAAATCTGCTGACGGTGACCCCGACAGCGTAGAGAGATTTACTTTCAGCTATTCGACCCCTGTTGCAGGTTACGGTCACTTCATACACACCTACATGGGTGACGGCAGTCCTCTGCCCAGCTTTGAGGGTGAGCCTAAGAAGATAACCGTTCCCAACGACATCGACGAGTTCACCGATGGTCTGTGGAATGCGCTGAACGAGGACAACAAGGTGTCGCTGTTCGTGAGATTTATCGACATCGAAACAGGCAAGGCGGTTTCAAAGATAGTTAACAAGTATTCAAAGTAAACGAGTGATATTTTAACGAAAGATAAGGAGCGAAGACGATGAGTGATTATGTTGAGATAATAGAAAATGACGGAAGTCTTGATGTGATGTTCTACATTGACCGTGACGAAATAATGGCTATAGGCGAAGAACTTGCGGCGATAAACGCAAATGCCTACATGAACGGTTATAACTGGCAGGCTTTGCTTGACTGCTATATAACAAAGTTCGCACCGGGTCTGGCATTCGCTTTTGAAGCTGACAGCGAGGCAGATATGTTTGCGGCGTACTTTGAGAAGTCTGAGGAGGGCGCGAGAAACGCAATGACTCTGGTGAATATCATAAAGTCGCTCATAGAAGACAAACAGAAGTTGTTCCGTTTCGTAAGTGAGTACGGCGATGAGGTGGACTGGGACTGACACAGCTTTCCTGACAGGGTGATACATAATGGAGATAAAAGCAATGAACTGCCCTAACTGTGCGGGCAGTATAACGTTCGCTGTGGGTCAGCGGACGGCGAGGTGTCCTTACTGTGACTCGACACTGGAAATAAAACCCGAAGCGGCAGAGGTAACGCTTGAAAAAACAAAGCGCGCATACCGCAATATATCAGACACAAGGGCTGAATACGCGCGGCGGGTCAAAAAATGGAAGATAATAGCATGGGTCTACTATGTGGTGGTATTTGTGATGATGGCGATAGGTTCTGTCGTCATAGAGCGCACTTATGAGGACTCGGATGCGTATGACTTAGGTATGACGATGATAGTCATGGCGCTCATCTCAGGATTCGCCATGCCGCCTATCCTGACGTTCATAGTGCCGCCTGCTCCCGAAGAGGTAGAAGAGCCGCTGAGGTTACAGGGCGGCTGGATGAGATATATAAAGCTGGTCGGCTTGGCGGTTATGACGGTGCTTGCAGGCTTTCTGGCAGGATATGTGATATTTAATTCTATGACACCCTCTGAGGCACAGCTTGAAAGAGAAGCGGCGAGCAGTGGATATGCGGCTGTCGTGACGGTGACTGAAAGCGAGGTCTGATTTGGCTGAGTTCCCGAAATTTAAGTATCACCCCGAACCGATAGGCACTAAGGCTTTCAAAAAGGCGGACGAGCCGCGTGTGTGTCAATGCTGCGGCAAAAAGACTGAGTATGTATATGAAGCCCCGTTCTTTTCGGCGGAAAATGTGGAGGTGCTTTGCCCGTACTGCATAGCTGACGGCAGTGCCGCAGAAAAGTTTGACGGCGAATTTCAGGACGCGGCAAGCTGTGACAAGGTCGATGATCCCGCAAAGACGGAGGAACTTACAAAGCGCACTCCCGGCTACATCGGCTGGCAGCAGGAATACTGGCTCGCACACTGCGGCGATTACTGCGCGTTCGTGGGATATGTGGGCATGGAAGAACTGGAAAAAATGGGTCTGGCAGACAAGACGGAAGACATTTACAGAAAAGACGCGGCATTTTTCGACCTTGATACAATAAGAGAGGGTCTGTATAACGGCGGCAGTCTGCAAGGATATCTGTTCAGATGCCTTTTATGCGGGAAGTATCAGCTTTATGCCGACTGTGACTGAATGTCGCTTCCGGAGGTAACAAAAGATGAACAATAATGAATATACAAGCGGAAGAAAAAAGGCTTTGGGCTGGTGCATCGGATTATCACTTTTGCCGATAGTTATAGAGCTGGCGGCAGGCGAAGAACTGATATTTGCGGTGCTTGGGACACTGCCTTTCCTGCTGATAATATGGGGGCTGTACTATTATCTCACCAAAGGCGTGCGCAAAGAACACAAGCGTTCTAAAATGGTGTACAAAGGCAACCTTGATGAAGCACTGAAAAACTGCCGCAACGTGAAGAACAACGTGGCACTGCTGGATCAGGGCATCTACTATTTCGGGTCATGTCACCTGTCGCTGTACAGCGAGATAGACCATCTCCAGCCGAGATACTACGGTCAGCAAAGCTACAACGACAAGAAATTCGAGCTGTATATCTACGGCAAGAATATCTATGACAGACCCATTGATGTTATCAAATTTTCTTCACGCGAGGAAACCGAAAAATTCATCGAATATGTGAAGAGCGTTTCTCCCGTCGAACTGACAGTAAACGAACCTGCGGGCGCACCGTCGGGCAAGGAGATGGACAGCATGGTGAGAGCGGCGATGGGCGATGCGGTGGCTGACCAGATGCGTCTTGACAAGCTGTCGGCTGAGCAGATAGATGCCAGGATCAACAGCAATGACGATGTGATGATGGTAAAAGACCCCGACGACCCGATGTTCCGCAGTGCGAGCTTTTATAATCATGGCAACGGTGTAAGAGTAGCACGCAGGGACGAAGACAAGAAAAAAGTCGATTCCGATGATTTCTTCGGCAAAGTGCCGATAGTTACAAAGCAAAAAGACGCGGATGATGCGCGTTAAAAGATAATAATTAACGGAGGTAATCACAATGGCAAATGAGATGCTTTTGAAGTACGGCTGTAATCCTAACCAGAAGCCGTCAAGAGTTTTTATGGAGGACGGCAAGGATCTGCCTATCGAGGTGCTGAACGGCAAGCCCGGTTATATCAACCTGCTTGACGCATTCAACGGCTGGCAGCTGGTAAGAGAACTTAAGGCGGCAACAGGCATGTGCGCCGCAACTTCTTTCAAGCATGTTTCACCTGCGGGTGCGGCTATCGGCAGACCGCTGACCGAAACTGAGGCAAAGATCTATTTTGTTGATGATCTGGGCGAACTTTCACCGCTGGCATGTGCTTACGCAAGGGCAAGAGGTGCTGACAGAATGTCCAGCTACGGCGATTTCATCGCACTGTCTGATGTTTGCGATGTTCCCACCGCAAAGATGATACAGAGAGAGGTTTCCGACGGCGTTATCGCACCCGGCTACACCGATGAAGCGCTGGAGATACTCAAGTCAAAGAGAAAAGGCACTTACAATATCATCAAGATAGATGAAAGCTATGTGCCCGCTGAGATAGAGCGCAAGCAGGTATTCGGCGTTACTTTTGAACAGGGCAGGAACGAACTTAAGATAGACAAGGCACTGCTTTCAAACGTTGTTACCGACAACAAGGATATCCCCGATGACAAGCTGGAAGACCTCATCATCTCGCTGATAACCCTTAAGTACACACAGTCGAACTCTGTATGCTATGTAAAGAACGGTCAGGCTATCGGCATCGGTGCAGGTCAGCAGTCGAGAGTACACTGCACAAGGCTGGCAGGCAGCAAGGCTGACAACTGGTGGCTGAGACAGAACCCTAAGGTAATGGCACTGCCTTTCAAGGACGATATCCGCAGACCCGACCGCGACAACGCCATTGATGTCTACATTGGTGACGAGTACGAGGATGTACTGGCTGAGGGCGAGTGGCAGAGGATATTCAAGACCAAGCCCGAACCGCTGACTGCTGAGGAGAAGAAGGCATGGCTTGCAAAGAATACCGATGTTTGTCTGGGTTCTGACGCATTCTTCCCGTTCGGTGACAATATCGAGAGGGCTAAGAAGTCGGGCGTTGCTTACATTGCAGAACCGGGCGGTTCTATCAGAGATGACAACGTTATTGAAACATGCAACAAGTACGGCATGGCTATGGCGTTCACAGGCATCAGACTGTTCCACCACTGATAAACGAAAAATACACTGCATCGCGGACGCTGTCTTGTGCGGCGGCGTTCTGCGGGGCGGTTTGCAGTACAATAGCAATCCACCTTAAAATTCAGACAAAATCCAGTCACAAAATCCATAGATCCGAGCTTTTGCGACCGGATTTTGTGAATTTAAATAGTTGGATTGCTATAAGAAAGTAAGATGAAAGTCTTGCGGTCGGGAACGGTCGGCAAGACAAAGAAGTGTGATATACATGAGAAGATTTGCGATGGCTGCACTGGCGGCGCTGATGTCTGTCAGCCTTGCGGGGTGCGGCGACAAAGAAAAGAATGACGGTTCGGGCAGGGTGAAGAAAATGCCGCCCATTACCGAAACTACAGCGGCAGAAGATGCGGCTTCGGCTGAGGAAGTGTCTTCCGCTGTGACAGATGGTACTGTCACGGCTGTGCCGCAGTCGGAAATATCCGACGAGAGCGCGGTGGTCGTTGAGATAAAAGACCCCGCAGAGAGCGGTACTGAAAGCAAGGCGGAAGCTGTGCAGGCGGCGGGTGCGCCGTTCACTTTCAAGGCTGATGAGAGCAAGTGGGCGGTGACTGCTGACGAGGTGAGCGCGGCGATAACATACAACGCCGATGACATACAGTACGCAAAAGGCAACTGCACCATAATGATAAATGCGCGTACTGTGCCCGATATGGCAGACCGACTGCTGAGTGACCTCGCAGATGCCATTATCGACTCAAAGGGACTGACCGATTCGGTCAAAGTCAATACTCGGGGCGACAGTGTGCTGAACGGTCACGAGGCGTATTATCTTGACTGCCTGTATACCGTCAATGGCGTGGAATTTGACCTTGACATAAACGTAATGGCAGAGGGTACGCAGGTGATAGAGGTGTGGGTGATCTCCTACAAGGAATGCACCGAAGCTATGCAGGCAAACTATGATGCGGTGCTGGATACCATCGCTTTTGCGTGATAAAATGCGGCTGTTCCCGCGCAGGCTGAACGCTGAGAGGACAGCTGAAAAATGATCTCAATAAAAAGGACGTGTTTGATATGAAGATACTGGTAGTTGGCGGCGGCGGACGCGAGCACGCTATGATTGCAAAGCTGGCACAGTCGCCTAAGGTGGAGAAACTCTACTGCACACCCGGCAACGGCGGCATCTCGGCTATGGCTGAGTGCTTTGATGTGAGCGCCACCGATATAGACGGCGTGGTAGCACTTGCTAAGAAACTGGCTGTTGACCTCGTGGCTGTTGCACCCGATGACCCGCTGGTGCTGGGCATGGTAGACGCTTTGCAGGCTGAGGGCTTCAAGACTTTCGGACCAAAGAAAGCGGCGGCTATCATCGAGGGTTCAAAGGTGTTCTCGAAAGAACTGATGAAGAAGTATAACATACCCACTGCGGGCTATGAAGTTTTCAGCGACAGCGAGTCTGCCATAGCTTATGTAAAACAGCAGAACAGCTATCCGACAGTCATCAAGGCTGACGGTCTGGCACTGGGCAAGGGCGTTATACTGGCACAGAACGAGGCTGAGGCTGTTGAAGCCATCAAGGATATGATAGACGGCAAGAAGTTCGGTGAGTCAAGCGCAACTGTCGTTATAGAGGAATTTCTGACAGGTCCCGAAGTATCGGTGCTGAGTTTTACTGACGGCAAGACCGTTGTGCCAATGCTTTCTTCGATGGACCACAAGCGTGCGCTTGACAACGATGAGGGTCTTAACACAGGCGGAATGGGTACAGTAGCGCCCAATCCCTACTATACAGAGGACATCGCAAAGCAGTGCATGGAGAAGATATTCCTGCCGACCATAAATGCCATGAATGCAGAGGGCAGGACTTTCGAGGGCTGTCTGTACTTCGGACTTATGCTGACACCGAAGGGTCCTAAGGTGATAGAGTACAACTGCCGTTTCGGTGACCCCGAAACACAGGTGGTACTGCCGATGCTCAAGACCGATCTGGTGGACATCATGGAAGCCATCTACGACCACAGGCTGAGCGAACTGAACGTCGAGTGGGCAGAGGGAAGCTGTGCATGCGTCATAATGGCGAGCGGCGGCTATCCGCTCTCTTATCCTAAGGGCATCGAGATAAAGGGTCTTGACGATAAGGGTCAGGCTGAGGGCGTGCAGGTGTTCCACGCAGGCACCAAGCTGTCTGACGGCAAGTTCCTGACCAGCGGCGGCAGAGTGCTGGGCGTTACCGCAAAGGCTCTGACACTGAAAGCGGCGCTGGAAAAGGCGTATGCAGGCGTTGACAAGATCAGCTTTGAGGGTGCGCATTTCAGGAAAGACATCGGTCAGCGTGCGCTGAAAGCTATCGACAATACCGACCCGCTCCATCTCGGATATAAGGACGATATGGAGGACTACATAGAGGAAAACGGCGTTTACCTCAGACAGTGACAGATACAGTAAACATCAAAGCTCTGCGCTATTAAGTACGGTACGCATAAAGAAGTTTTACGCCATAGTATTTCTGATGTAAGGTCAGAAGTACTACTTGTAAAGTCCAAAGGGAACAAGACTTCACAAAAAGTTTACAAACAAAAATGATGAAAACAGTAAGAAATTGGCAGGTCGAATATCGCTAAAACTTAATAGAATCAAGGCTTTTGGGCGTTCCATATAATTTGGAACGCCCTTTTTTGTTCCTGTTATTACGCTTTGTTCCCTGCAATTACACTAAGGGATAATTATAAACCGAAAGGGTGTTTCTCAGTCAATGAGAGACACCCTTTTTCTATTTCAGAGAGATGGAGGAGATATGTATGCGTGAGATCAACTGGGCTGAACCCTTTGACAAGCCCCTGTCGGGTGCTGCTAAGGGTGTCCTTGCGACAATGATGTGTCTGCCCGAGAGCGACTATCTGACCGCTGAGGAATTGTACAGCCGTTTCAAAGCTGACCCTCCGATGGTCATTGATGATGCAATCGCAGAGCTGATGAGCGAGGATAAGCAGTTTCTTATCTGCGTGAATGGCAGATATGCTGTAAACAAAATGAAACTGTTGGAGATAAATACGATCTGAGGAGAGATAGCTATGTCTAAGCTGATAAAAAGATTATCGGGAGACTTCACGATAATCAGCAACAAGGTATTCAGAAATAAAAAGCTGGGTGTTACCGACCGTGGTACGCTCTGCACGCTGCTGTCGCTCCCCGACAATTGGAACTTCTCTATCAGAGGGCTTGCAGCTATCCTGCCAGACGGTGTAACGAAGATTGAAAACAGCCTGAACCGTCTGGAGTATGACCACCATTACCTCAAGCGTGTGCGTGTCTTTGAGAACGGCAGGATCATTGATTGGGACTACATTATCAGTGACGAGCCTATGGATGCCGATGAAGATGAGGACGGCGGCAATGTTGAAAATGTTGAAAACTCATCTGCTTCTGCCCCACGAGATACGGATATTCAAGATGCTGAATTACTTGATACGGAAAACCCGTATCTTGAAAAACGACATCTTGAAAACCCGGACGCATATAAAGAACTAAATAATCAAGAATCCAAAAATAAAATACTGTGTGATAAAGAATCCACCAATCAATCCGCTTCTGTACAGGAAACGGATTCTGTTGAAACTGTTGAAAATCTGATTGATGGAGTGATTGAGGGATACAGCACAGACACAAAAAGAATCAAGAGTATCATCAAAGAGCATATCGAATACGAAGATTATCTCCAATGGATAAGGCTTTTCGGCAAGGATATGACAACTGCTGAGATCAAACAGCTTGTGGATAAGCTGGCTAAGGCTGCTACATCGGGCAAGGGTCGAGTCATCAATGACGAGAGCTTCTCGAAGTACGAAGTCCAGGAGGCTGTGCTGAATCTGAACAGAGAGTGCATTGAAATGGGCTATGAGGTGCTTAGGCAGAAGGCGCCGGGAACAGTCAATAACCGCACAGGCTATCTTGTCAGTGTGCTGATAAAGCTCGGCAGCGAGTATGACCTTGTTGCAAATTCCGAGGAGCGCAGTATCAAGTACGATGTTCAGCAAATGCTCCACTATGATGACTTCGACTGACCGCAAAGGAGGTGGTGCGTATGATTGTGAGGTGACACTATGCCCGAATACAAGGCAGTAGACAAGCTGTTTTATTCTTTCCACAGCGAGTTTGAAGCTATCGTCATGGACATGATCGCTGAAAAGACGGATAAGCGTATCATAGACACGATGTTTGAGGATTTTGACCGCTTGCAGGAAGAATATCACGAAAAGCTGAGACAAATATGCAGAGAGGACGGTGAAGAACGTGGCTAAGACTATCTACACACAGTTTGATGAGATGGTGAATTACGATAATATCGTAAAAATCGGCATCAAGACAAATTGGGAGGACGCTGATATTTCCGATGACGGCACTATCGCTCCCGATTTTGAAATGGTCGGCAGAGATATTACGGGGCTTGAGATCCCTATCGGCATCTACAAGACCTATGAGGAAGCGGAGGAAGCTGTCAAGGCACTCCATGAGTGGTTCAAGAATCAGGCGTATGCCGTTTACGAAGTCCCCAAGCCGGAGGGAGCTGATACCTGATGGCTAATGACTACGAAAACGGCACGAAGAAAACGATAGATCTGACAATCAAGGCGGAGAAGATCAGCTCGGATATTCTCAAAGAAGCCTTGCAGGAGTTTATGGCAGGCAAGGCTGAAAAGAAAGGGCGAATGTCCTATCGTCAGCTGGAAAAGAAGTCTGACAGCAAGCTCGACAGCATTGAGGTCAGCGAGGACAATATCGGTGATTTCCTCAAAACGGCGAGAAAGTACGACGTTGACTTTGCCCTGAAAGCGGACAAGTCCACCCAGCCGGCAACCTATCATGTTTTCTTTTCAGCAAGCAAGACTGAGAACTTCAAGAAAGCGTTTACCGAATACGTCGGGAAAAACGCTAAGACAAACCAGCGTGGGGTGTTCACGAGGGAGCAGTTAAAGAGAGAAGCTGCCCGTGTTGCACAGTCACCGCACAGGAAACACAGATCGAAAGAGAGAAAAAGGGAGACACACAGATGATCGAACATACCTATCCCCCGACACCAAGAGCAAGGGGCGATGATGTTTTTACGGCGAACTTTTATGCCGATAACATGAGAAAGGCTTTATCTGCCGAGTGCAGATCAATACCCGAAAGCTAAAAAAGGTCATTCTGAAAGCCTTACCCTATGCGATCTTTGCGTATGCAGGCAACCTTATCGGCTATGCGTACCGAACAGCGGAGGGCAACGGGTTTCAGGAGAAGATACTCCCTTTTATGAGCAATCTCGGGGTCGCTTTTGCTAAGGTCTTTCCCAGTTTACACCCGTTGGATATTCTTTTCGGCTTGGTTCTGGCGGGTGTGATGAGGTTAGTCCTCTATGTCAAGTCGAAAAACAAGAAGAAGTTTAGGCAGGGCGAAGAATACGGCTCTGCTGTATGGGGTACGGAAAAGGATATTGAGCCTTATATGGACTTATCCAACCCCGAAAACAACGTTATCCTCACGAAAACAGAATCCCTGACGATGGGCAAGCCCTCTGCTCCGAAGTTTGCGAGAAACAAGAACATTCTTGTGATCGGCGGTTCAGGCTCAGGTAAGACACGATTTTTCGTAAAGCCGAATCTGATGCAGATGCACTCCTCCTATGTAGTGACCGATCCGAAAGGTACGGTGCTTGTGGAGTGCGGTCATCTTCTTGCAAGGGGCAGACCGCTGAGAAACAGCGAAGGCAAGATAGTGTATCAGAGGGACGGCAAAAACGGCTATAAGAAAGATAAGAACGGCAAGCCTATGCCTGTTTATGAGCCGTACACTATCAAAGTATTTAATACCATTGACTTTGCCAAATCCATGCACTATAACCCTTTTGCCTATATTTCCGAAAGAAACCGTGAGAAGGACATACTCAAATTCGTGGAAGTCCTGATCAAGAATACTTCTTCCTCTCAACAGCCAAGTGGTGATGACTTTTGGGTAAAGGCTGAGAAGCTGTTATATACGGCGTATATTGCAATGATCTTTACTATCTATCCCGAAGATGAAAGAAACTTTGAGACTTTGATAGAAATGATCAATTCTTCCGAATGCAGAGAGGACGATGAAGAATTTAAGAACGCTATCGACATTCAGTTCGATATGCTTGAAAGCTGGCTTAATGGTACATTTCCTTCTGAGGAAGAAATTGACGAAGCCTTAAAAATAGAAAAAGATAAATCGGAAAACCCTAATAGTTCCGATGATACAGAAGAAAGTGAGAGCAAACTTCCTTATGATGCCCAAGCCTATGACGAATACCGCTGTTGGAGCAGAAATTCTCCTGTAAGCGAACAGCAAAGGCTCGGCGCATTTGCTCTCAAACAATACAAGGCGTACAAACTTGCCGCAGGCAAAACGGCTAAGTCTATCTTAATTAGCTGTTCGACACGTTTAGCGCCTTTTGCCATAGATGAAGTTCTGGAGATAACTTCGTATGACGAACTGCACCTTGATATGCTCGGTGATGAGCTGTCAGCGCTGTTTGTAATAATCTCCGATACTGACGCAACGTTCAACTTCCTCGTTGCGATCATGTATTCACAACTTTTCAATCTGCTGTGTACCAAAGCTGACAACAGCGACGGCGGCAGATTGCAGTACCATGTGCGGTGTCTCCTGGACGAGTTTGCGAACATCGGTGAGATACCTCAGTTTGAAAAGCTGATAGCGACTATCCGAAGCCGTGAAATATCGGCAAGTATCATCTTGCAAGCTAAGAGCCAGCTAAAGGCTATCTACAAAGACAATGCAGACACAATTGAAGGCAACTGTGATACGATGCTGTTTCTCGGTGGTAAGGAGAAGTCCACGCTGAAAGAGATCTCTGAAAGTTTGGGTAAGGAAACTATCGACAGTTTCAATACCTCCACAAACAGAGGTCAGTCGGAAAGCTACGGCATGAACTATCAGAAACTCGGAAAGGAGTTGAAGTCACAGGACGAATTAGCCGTAATGGACGGCGGAAAATGTATCTTACAGCTTAGAGGAGTGCGTCCGTTCTTCTCTGATAAATACGATATAACAAGACACAAAAATTACTCTGAACTTCTTGATGCAGATCCGAAGAAAAAGTTTGACATTCAAAGTTTTGTTAGTGACCGAAGTGGGATGGTTTCAAATATTTCTCCGAAAGATCAAATAAGTCAATGGGTGATCGACAAGTCAAGTTCCGCCTTAAAGGAAGTTACCTATCCTGCTGATGCGACAGAAAGAGAAAATGCAGAAGCAGAAGCTGTTTACGATGCCGACTCCGAAACAGATATAGACGGAGATACGGCAAACAGCTAAGAACCCGAAAAATAAAAAAGAGATAATCGGGTGACGCTGAATGGACGAATTTATTTTATTTGAGGGAGACTTTTTACCTATGGAAACTATGAATATTTCTGCGGTGGAGAATACCGCAATGGAGACAGCAACCGCCTCTGCACCTAAGCACAAGTGGCTTTCTAAGGGTGCTAAGTTTGCTAAGAAGGCAACTATGTTCGCAACTATCGCCGGAGTAATGGCATCTACCTGTGCAACGCAGGCTTTTGCGGCTGGTACCGGTGAAGTTGATACTTCCAGCTTTATTACTACTGCCTGCACCGTTCTCAAGAGTGTCATCTGCCTGATTGGCGGCGGTGTTGGTGTATGGGGTATCGTAAACCTTCTGGAAGGTTACGGTAATGATAACCCGGGCGCAAAAGCACAGTAGTGATATAGAAGTTTTTTCTCCCTTAGTGTAGTCGCATAACACCGTCGGTTATGCGACCTTTTTTCCATATTTACCTGTTTCAACGGATATGGTGGACACCGCCACATCAAAGCGGAAGTGTATCTCAATATCCTGCACACGCTTTCCACTGGACTTGTCGGGTTCGTGGACTACGATCTTGTCAACCAGTTCGTGCATGATCTCAGGCGTGAGCGTTTCAATATGCTCATATCTATGCACCACTTTGAGGAACGCCGTCACATCGGAGGACTTCTGTTCAGCCGTTTCGACAAATGCGGTAAGCTCTGCAACCGTGACTTTGAGCTGTTTCTGTTCGTCCTCATATCCTGCGGACATCATCGTGAAACGCTCATCGGAGAGCCTGCCGAGAACATTGTCCTCATACAGTCTGGTGAACAGCTTGTCCAGTTCAGAGATACGCTTTTCAGCCTGTTTTAAGGTCTTTTTCGCCTTAGTAAGCTCCGAGGATTTACGCTGAACGGAATTGCTCATAGCGGTCTGGATAAATTCGTCCTCATTCTCACGTACCGTGGCAAGGAGCTTGTTCAGCTCACCGAGGACAATTTCGTTGAGTACGCAAGTACGGATATAATGCACGGTGCATTTATCCTGTTCTTTAGCATATGTAGAACAACGCATATGTTCCTGTTCGGGGCGCTCGTTCTTGCGTCGGCTCAGGTACATCTTCTCTCCGCAGTTGGCACAGTAAACCATTCCTGCGAACGGATTGACCACCTCAGAGCGCTGCGGTCTGCGCTTGTGCTTGCGAAGCTCCTGCACCAAGTCAAAGGTCTGCTGCGTGATGATAGGTTCTTGCGTATTCTCGAAGATCTGCCACTCGTCCTGCGGATTGTAGACGATCTTATGCACCTTGTAAGACTTCATCTTTGTGCGGAAATTGACCGTGTGACCGCAGTATTCGTAGCGTTCAAGGATATGGGCAATTGTCTGCGCTCCCCAGCGGTATGTTTTTGCGTTATGTCTGCCGTTGTCACGACCTTGCGACAATGCGTAGGCAGTCGGTGTTGGTATGCCTTGCTCTGTCAAAATCCTTGCGATCTGCACCGGACCGTAACCTTTAATGCAGAGCTTGAAAATCTTGCGTACCACCTCAGCAGCAGGCTCGTCGATTACCCACAGATTCTTGTCGGTATCCGACTTCTTGTAGCCGTACACGGGCGGACACAGGTGCTTGCCCGATTGACCTTTTGCCCTGAACACCGCACGAATCTTCTTACTGCAATCACGGGCGTACCAGTCATTAAAGATATTTTTGAAAGCAAGCAGTTCGTTCTCGGATTTCGCCGTATCGACATTATCGTTGACCGCAATGTAACGCACATCGTAGTCGGGGAACACCATTTCGATCAGTTCACCTGTTTTCAGGTAATCACGACCTAAACGGCTCAAATCCTTAGTGATTACCGTAGCGACCTTGCCGTCCTCAATGTCCGACATCATCGCTTTGAAACCCTCACGCTCCCAAGTCGTGCCGCTTACTCCGTCATCGACATAGAAAGTCGGATTGGGAAAGCCGTTGTCCTCAGCGAATTTCTGTAAAATTGCTTTCTGGTTGGTGATACTGTTGCTCTCGCCGTCCAACATATCATCTTGTGAAAGACGGCAGTATAAAGCTGTTATCTTGTCTGTCATATTAACCTCGCTTTCCGACAGAATACAGCAAGCTATGATAATAGTTTAGCGCGCATTGCCGAAAAAGTCAATACGCACCAAGCTAAAATTTCACACAGCCTGCTTGTCCTGTTCCTATTCATTATCACCGAGCATTTTCTCGCAGTCAGCCGTGATGAGCCTTGCAAGTATGTCACTCAGGCTTTGCCGAAAAGCCGGGTTAAAGACGGTTTTCACTCTGTAAATCGTATGCCCGATATGATACTCGGACACGTTATCTGTTACCGCAACCGCGGCAGTTGTTGTTTCATTCATAGCGAATTTATCTCCTTGAGCTTATCTATATCTACGCTTATAGGTCTGAGGGCATCGCTTTATATCTCTCACCCTCATGGTTGATGTTTGTGAATACAGCCGTGCGGAACGGCATTGCTGCCGTCCCTCTCACAGCTATCGTCTTGTTGTCGGATATATGTTAATCCGAATACGGAGTGTGCTTGTTATCGAAGAACGTAGTCTGATAGTCGGCATTATCGTCGCTGTCGGAATCATCGTCCTCATCGCCGTTGGTATCGGCAGAGCTATCGTCAGCAAGCTCAGCGATCTTGTCATAGGTCATACCGCTTGCGGTCAGCTTACCGATCAGCGTATGCTCTATGGTTGCAGTATCGACAAGAGCCTGTCCCTCTAAGCCGTAAAGCTCAGAGAGCATATCGTAAGCGATCTGCTTGCTCTCCATGATGACCTTGCGTTTACGTTCGAGAGCTGCCTTGATAGACTTCTCGTAGCTGTCGAGCTTCGCCTGGTTGTCTTTCAGATTACCACGCATTCACATCACCTAACATTTTTATTGGATTTAGGGATAATACCCTATGTTAATATTATAGCGCGAAACGCAGTTCAATGTCTATTGATATTGCGCTCAAACTTTCTGTTTCACTTGCATTATCCAGTTCGACACATTGTTACGGGGGAAAAGAAAAAGCTGCGGAGCGGAAATTCGCTCACACAGCTTGTAGGGTTATTCAGTTTTGTAAGTTGAGAGGATTGTTGCCAAGATAAATCAGAAGTCGTGCGTTTACTGAAATTCATGGAATCCAATTTCCATATTCTATTATGATATGCAGTTTTCTGTTGAACATCATTTTATAGCTGAATCATAAAACTCTAAAAACCGGATAAACAATTCTTCATCTAATCGTGTACTCCATTTTTTGTGATCGAGATTTTCAGTTATGTACTTAGCCTTGTCCTGCTTAAAGCGTTCTTTATTTGCTCATGTGAGATAAAGAAGTAAAAGAAGTGTAAAAAATTTTGCCGTTCCTATCCGGCTGACTGCCGGACAGGTCGGGCTTTATGTATCGGGCAGCTCTACCTTGCCGACAAAAGAATAATAGATTTCGATTTCCTGTCTGCGGAGCTTTCCCCGGCGTTTCCCGTCAAGGGCTTCCGATTCGTGGACGACTATCTTCTCCACAAACTCCCGTAACAGGGTAGGGGTGAGTTCCTCAAAGCTGGTGTACTTGCGGACGACTTTCATAAACTTTTCAGCGTTTGCCGTGGCTTCCAGCGTCCTTGAAAGCTCCCCCTGCAGAACGGCGGCTTTTTCTTTCAGTTCCTTTTGCTCCGCTTCATAGTCTGCCGAAAGTTCCGTGAAACGCTCGTCCGATATGCGCCCGGTCACGCTGTCCTCATACAGCCGCTTGAAGATAGCAGAGAGTTCCGCAATCCGTTTTTCTGCCGCTTCCAGCTCTTTCTTCCTGGCGGCGTTCCGGCGTTTGCTCCCGTCCTCGTTCTGCTCGGTCAAGAGCTTCATAAACCGGGCTTCATGCTTTGCGGCGTAGCTGGTGACCTGCCGTAAGCTCTCGGTCACTCCCTCGGTCAACAGGTCGGTGCGGATAAAGTGCGCCGTACAGTCTGCCGTGCGCTTCTTGTAGCTGCCGCAGATATAGCAGTCCTGCCGCCGTTTGTCCGTCTGATAGCGTTGCTGGTACATGACGCTGCCGCAGTCGGCACAAAAGACTATGCCGGAGAACAAGCCCACTTCATCATAGCGGTTGGGGCGTTTGCGCTGCTTGCGTAACTCCTGCACACGCTCCCATGTTTCCCGGTCAATGATTGCTCCGTGGTGGTTCTCAAAGATTACCTGTTTTTCTTCCGGGTTCTCCCTGCTCTGCTTGACCTTATAGGACACTTTCTCGGTCTTGAAGTTCACAAGGCAGCCCGTGTATTCCCGGTTTTCAAGGATATGCGCCACGGTGTTTGTCGCCCACCTGCACTCATAACCGGGGTGGTAGCGGCGTGTGCTTCCCGTCCGGCGGTATTCCAGCGTTCCCGGCGTGGGGATTTCCTGCTCCGTAAGCATACGGGCTATCTTGGTCGGTCCGTTCCCGGCAAGGCATAAGCTGTATATCTGCTTCACTACCGGGGCGGCTTCCTCGTCAATGATGAAATTTTCGTCCTCGTCCATGAGGTAGCCATATACGGGCTTGCTTGTGACGGGCTTCCCGCTCATGCCTTTTGACCTCTTGACTGCCTTGATTTTCTTGCTCGTATCCCTCACCAGCCATTCGTTAAAAATGTTCCGCAGAGGGGCAAAATCATTGTCGCCCTGTGCGCTGTCAACGCCGTCATTGATAGCAATAAAACGGACATTTTTCTGTGGGAAAATCATTTCCGTGTACATTCCCACTTGTAAGTAGTTGCGCCCTAACCGTGACATATCTTTTACTATGACCGTTCCCACAAGCCCCGCTTCAATGTCGGCAAGCATGGATTGAAAGCCGGGTCTTTGGAAATTTGCCCCGGAATAACCGTCGTCCGTGTACCATTTCAGATTGCGGAAGCCGTTCTGTTTGGCGTAGTTTTCAAGGATTCGCTTCTGGTTGCTGATTGAATTGCTCTCGCCTTGCAGCTCGTCCTCATGGGATAATCTCGGATAAAGGGCGGTAATAAGTGTTTGGGTGGTCTGTCCTGACATAATATCCTCCGTTTCCGACAGCCAGCCCACTATTCCGTAGGTCTATTATACCATAGGGCGGGGCTGGCTGTACAGTCCTTTTTGCTACTTTATGTCACATAATGTCGCTTGGTTTTTAACAAGGAATGTCACTCTACATGGCACTGGCGGCTCTTTCCCCGGCGGCAGTTTCCGCTTCCAGCACTTTCATCATTTTGTCGGCGGCGGTAGCGGTAGTGCCTTGTTTGAAGTAGCCGGACACGACAAGTACAGTGTTCCCTCTGCGTATCTCTGTAACGCAATCCGGGCGGCGGGTGGTGGTGGTGCTTCTGTTTGGGGTGTCGGTCATAGGCTCTCCTTTCTGTTCAGCAGCGTTTTAAGACGTTCCATTTTCGCCTGTGCGGTGGCTTTTCTGAAATTTTCCCCGGTAAAACGGACAGGGGTACACATTTCCGAAAGGCGGTCATAAATCCGGGCATGGGGCGTGTCCTCCGGGTTCTGTAATTCTTCCAGCGTTAAATTTGTGGTGACAATCAGCGGCTTTCCGCATCGGTATCGGCTGTCTATCACGTTGTAGACCTGTTCAAGCCCGTATTCAGTTCCCCGCTCCATGCCGAAATCGTCAAGGATAAGCAGAGGGAAGCTGCAAAGGCGGGATATGTATTCGTTGCGGTCTTTGAAGCTGGCGGCAAGGTCATTGAGTATCAAGGCAAAGTTTGTCATGCACACGGAAACCTCACGCTCCATAAGGGCATTGGCGATACACCCGGCAAAATAGCTCTTGCCCGTGCCGACATTCCCCCACAAAATCAAGCCGTGGTTTTCCTCCTTTATCTGCTCCCAACGCTCCACATAGGAATGGGCGTTGTGCATTTGGGGGCATTTCCCGTTGTCGTTCTCAAAAGTCCATTCCCTCATAGCCGGGTCGGTGAAGCCCTTTCTTTTCAGCCGTTCCACTTCCTCCCGGTGTTTCCGTTCCCGGTCTGCGGCTTCCAGTGTTTCCCGGCGTTTCCGCTGGCAGTCACATTCTTTGGGGTGGCGGTCACGTCCGAAAAGGCTCTTGCCCTCCGGGAAGTAGGCTTCTTTGGGCTGGCGGCACTTCCCGCAGTATAAAAGCCCGTCCTCCCCGGTGTAGTCCTCCGGCTCTGCTTCCGTGGCAAGCCGGAAAATGGCGTTATTATAATCACTCATAAAATCGTCCTCCTTGTTCATGGTCTTTTACGCCCTGTTTACGGGGCGTTTTGTTTCAGTTGTCAAAGGCTCTCGCCCTCTTTGCAGGAATAATCGGGGATTCCCTTTTTCGGCTTCCCCTTTGCCTTATCATCAGCCGCCCAGCGCCGGATAGTGGCGGCATGGTTCTTGTATTTCTTCCCGGTGGAAGCGATATAGCCGGATAAGCGGTCTATGTAATACTCCCATTTGCCGGGAAGTTCCGTTTGCAGCTCTGCAAGCTCTTTCTCTGACAGGAATACATTTTCGTATCTGCCCAAAGGGGTGCGGGCGGTCTGTCCGCTTTTTATCTCTCCCTCTCTCTTTATCTCTAACTCTATATCTATCTCTTTCTCTATCTCTATCTCTGGTGGACAAATGTCCGCCCTGTATGGTGGACGTTTGTCCGCCACGGCTTCCGGGAGTGCCTTCTGCTCCTGCAAAGCCCGCCTTGCACGGCGTTTGCGCTCCCCCTCGGTAGAGGACTGACCGATTAAAAGCTCTATGTTGCTCATGTACAAAGCCCCGTTCTGCAAAGGCTCTACAAGCCCCAGCTTCATAAAAATCTGCAAAGCCCTCTCGACTGTGCCGACCTGCTGGCGGGTGATTGTGGCTATCATCTGTGCGGTGTAGGGGATATTCTCGTCAAGCTGGAGCTTTCCCCCGTTTTTCAGTGATTTTAGGTACAGCTTCAGGAGAATGTTTGAGTAGAGCATACCGTCCTGCATACTTTCCAGCAGCACGATAGCGTCCTCGTCAAAATAGCTCTCTTTCAGCTTTAGGTAGTAATATTTGCGGTTGTCTGACATTGTTCCTCCTTTGGTTCTGTTTTGGGCTTCTGTTACGCTTTAGAACGCCGTTTCCGGGGATAAAGGATAAATGTATCGCATACCCGTTGAGGGCGGTCAAAAAAGCCTTGATTTACGGGCTTCTTTCATAGCCTAAATGCGTAGAAAGGTGGTATCTTTTCCGCTGACGCTCGGCTTCTTTCCGGCGGCGCACCCTTGCGGAACAATCCGGGCAGTATTTCCCCCGGTTTGATTTGGGGAGAAAATACCCGCCGCACTCGGTACAGAGTTTCCTGTCTGCCTGGTGGAGCAGGGCGGCGGCAATGAACCAGCGGCAGAGAAGCGAATAGCTGATACTCTGCACACATACGCAAGGCTCGCCGCTATCCAGCAAGATACAGTTGCCGTTATCGTAATTACAGCACTCATGCACAAGACGACACGCCGCTCGGTGCTGCTGGTAGTCCATTCTTGGTATCTTATCTTTCATGGTCTTTCGCCTTTCCCCGTTCCGGCTCACGCCTTAAAATCTGGTCGATATTGTTCTTTATGGTCTGTAATTCTGTGGTGCGCTCCCGTTTTTCCCGGTATTCGTTGTATAAGCTGTTTTTCTCCCTCATTAGCTGTTCAATCTCGGCTTGTAACACTTTGGTCGCTGGCAGCTTGGAAATGCCCTTTGCCTTGAAATACCGGGTGGCGGCTTCGGCTATGATAAAATCGCTTTCGTTCTGTTCCCGGTAGGCTCTCCGGGCTTTCTCCGTTTTCTGTGCTTTCAGCCCGTCACGGGCGGGCTTGGTCTTGATGTAGGCTAATAGCTGTTTCTGCAAGTCCTTTTTCTCCCGCAAAGTGCTTTCCACGGCTTTCAGTTCGGCATGGACGCTGTTCAGTTCTGCGCTGGCAGTAGCAAGGGCGGCTTCCAGTTCCTCCGGGGAAGAAAAGCCGGATTCCTCGTAAATGCTCATGGTCGCCGCCATTTGCTTTAGGTTGTGGACTGCCGCCCAGCGGTCATATCCTGCGCCTTTCCCCTCTGCCCGTTTTGCTTCCCGGTCTACCATGCGTTGAACGCTGTCCTGTTTCAGGGCGTTTATGGCGGCTTTATTCCGCTGTAAACGGTCTTTTAGGCTGCGGGGGTATTCCTGTTGGGGTAAAGGCTTTTCGGCGGCTCTTGCGGCGTTCTGTGCGTTTATGGTGAGTGTTTCCAGTACGGCGGCACGGTCAAAATCATCACCTAATTTCCGGGCGGTGATTGGCTTCGTCCTGTCCGGCGTGAGATATGACAATCTCCCCCGGCTCTCCTTGACGGTCACTCCCTGTTGTAACAGCTTCCCGGAAAAGTCCTCAAAAGAAATGGCAGAAGACAGGGCGGCACGGATCACGCTGCGCAGCTTCTCTTTGTCGGTTTCAAATTTTGTAAGTTTGGGCGGCTCTCCTTTGGCGGCAAGGGAAGCGTTCTCTTTATCCAGTGCGGCTTGTCCTTTCCGTTTCACCCAATATTCCCGCTCGGTGACACGGTTCTTGCTCCCATTCAGTAAATCAATCTGATAGAGGTTTTCCCGGTGGCACATCTCCATGACTTCCGCTTTGAAATACTCCATAGCTGCGTCCGTGCAGCGGTGCTTGCAGCCTGCCTTTGTGTCCGCTGGTCTGTCCATGTAGGGAAGCAAGGGTACTTCCTCAATCCGCAAAGAATTGATTACGATATGCACATGGATATTGCCGCTGTGGTTGTGACCGTCCGGGTGGGTGCATATAAGGGCTTGGTGTCCGGGGAAATGCTCTTTACAGTACCGCTCGCCTAACTCCTGCGCTTTGTCTACGGTCAAGCCGTTGTCCTGTGCGTCACGGGGGTCAAAGGAAATGATATAGTGGTGGCTCTTTACGTCCTCCCGCTTTTGGTTCTTACCGTATTTCAGATTGGAGCGCATACAGGCTATGGCGAAATCTTCCCCGCCGCAATTCAGAGAGGAAATGCGGTAATCGTCACGGGGGATAAGTCTCCCGTTTCCGTCCAGTGTGGGCTTCATGGTAAATTCGTCATGCTCAAAGGTTAGGTACTGTTCGGCAGCCCCATAGTCGGCATTTTTAGAGCTGATATGTTTGAACGTTGCCAACAGCTTCACCCACTTTCTGCAAGACTTCAAACTTCAAGGCGGCAAGCTCCGCTATGGCGGCTCGTACCTCATTGGAGAGGGCGTTATAGGGTGCGCCGTACTCGTTCAGGCAGCGGGCAATCTGGTTCAAATTCCCGCCTATCTTGCCATACTCGGCTGTGAGTTTCCCAACGGCAGAGAGCATTCCATCATTGACCGGGGAAACGGTAATGACCGGGCGTATCCTTGACTTGGTTAGGGCTTGCCGGATATATTCGGCTTGGCTCATCTGGCAAAAGGAAACACGCTCGGAAAACTCGGCGTATTCCTCCCCAGTCAAGCGTGTCTTGATTACCCGGCTTCGGTGGGGCGTGTTATATTTTTTTCGCATGGTCTGTGACCTCCTTTCTGTTCATGGTGTCCCCCTCACTAATGGGAGAAAAACAGGGGCAAAAGCGGAAGTGTTTTTGAAAAAATCCGAAAAAGTTTTTGCGGGATTTTTTCAAGCGGCGCAAGCCGCAATAAGGCGGGCTTGGGGTGGCAACCCCAACAAGATTCCCGCAGGACAAAATGAGCGATAAGCGAAATTTGGTACTGTGGTAGAATCTTGCTCTGAAAAACTCCGGCGTTCCCCGACTCCCGTCCTTTCCGCTAACAAGACGTTTCAAAAGGGCTTTGCTACCCGCTATTCCGGCATATCTTGAAAATTTTCTTGTTCACTACCTACAACACCACTCAAAGCAGAATGGACGGAGATTTTTAGAATTTCCCCTCTATTCCCTACAACACCACGCAAGCCGGAAAAGGCGGACAATGGCAGTATTTTTTTCTTTGATACCCTCCACGGATAGGAAAAGGATTTTGCCAACTGCGGCGGCTATTTTCCCTTTTGTTTTTTCATACTGGGGATTTTCAAAAACGCCGAACAGGAACGAAAAAAAGCAGCAAATCCGTTGAATAGATTTACTGCTTTCTGGTTGCCGGCGAAGCGGCGGTTATTCAGTTGTAGGCGGTAGGGCTATCTCCCAAAGCGGAACTTGAAAATAGCTGTGAGAAGCGTCTGGGTGATGTAGTCCTCTGTATCTTGGTCTACCCGTCCATTCACACGGGCGGCGCATTGTATTCGGCGGCTGTAATACTGCAACACGGTTCCCACCGCTTCCGGCTCCCCGCTGACGGCTTGGACGATTGTTTCATAGGGGAGAAGCCTGTTATTCCTCATGTGCCATTCCCTCCATTTCCGCTTGGAGCTGCCGCAGGGCTTTTCGGATATGATAGCCCGCTGTGCTGCGGCTGCGCCCGTACTGTCTGCCAATTTCGTGCTGTGGAATACGCTTGAAAAAGGACAGGTAAATCATTTCCCGCTCCCGTTCGTCCAGCCGTGACAGGGCTTCCGCAAGTAAGCCGCTGCTGAAAATGACGGTATCTCCGCAAAGGGTAAGTATGTATTCCTCGTCCGGCTCCGGGGCTTGGAAATATTCATCTGTCGTGCCTAAAGGGTAGTGCTTTTCATCTGTGAGGTATTCAAGGGATATTTTTCTTTTGTGCTTCCTGCTCCGTGTCCTCGCTGCGTTGATCGTTGCATTTCGGATAACGACTTTGCAAAAGGCATGGAAAGTGTACTCGATATGTTCCCGATATTCTTCTGTACAGGTCAAGGAAAATCCCCCTTTCCTCCCAAAAGGGCTGTGGCTGGTTAGTAGTTGCTTTTTATGATAGTAAGGGGCGGCAGCACTTTAGGCTGTCGCTCCTTGACTGCCTAACTGCAAAACCGGGCGGGGCTGTCAACGGCGGGCGAAGCCCGTTCATCTTGACCGTTGACTGGCTCGGCCGGGTTTGCTATTTACCCAACAAACTTGAATTTATTTTAAGCTATCACGTTTTACCTTTTTAAGCCTTACTATCATTACCATAGGAATTTCTTTGTTGTTTTTGAAACATTCTTCATAAAATCCATCAATGACAAATCCAGCTCTAAAACAAAGGTTAAAAATATCTTGTATGGAACGATGATAATAAATCTGCTCCTCCGGTTGCCCTTCAATCGCTATACCATAGTAACTGTGCGGTGTCATATATTTTTCAGTCAACGTGATAAAACAAGGGTGTTGCGTTGCAAAGACAAAAATTCCGCTTTCCTCCAACAGTTCATAAACAGCCATAAGAAGTGGTTCAATATCCGTAATATCCATAATTGCCATATTAGAAACTGCTTTCGTAAAGGCTCGATTTCTTTTTAATTCTAATATACTTTCTCTATTGGTCGCATCCGCT
>NZ_ADKM02000096.1 GCF_000178155.2 Hominimerdicola alba 8 | reverse complement strand
CATGTGGTCATTCAGACAGTCCAGGGAGCAATAACTCTGATTGGTGTCCTGATGCTTGTAATAGCTCTTGCCCGCCGGAATTTCCTTGTAACAGTTCGCACAAAACATGACCGCACGAACAATGGTGTCTGCAAACTTCATCAGTGTGAGCTTGTATCGGCGCTGATTGTAGCAGAAGTTGTACCATACCTCGCCCGAGAGCCTGTCATGGTTCTCGGAAAGGCTTGCGATAACGTCCCTTGCCACAGCTGATACGCTCTTTTCGTGATCGCCCGAGAAGTATTCGTCAAGTTCGCCCTCGCTGTGAGGGGCGAAAAGGAACGGCGTACCCTCGGTGTCAAATCTCTTAGGCATAGTTCAGTCCTCCTCGTCCTCGTCGGTGCAGAAGTCGAGACCGTTCTCAAGTTGAATGTATATGCCCGAATATCTGTCGTGTTCAGAGCCGTCCGAGTTCATCATCGCTTCAAGGAAGAAAGCCTTTGCTTCCTCACGGTCAGCCCATACCCGGACTTCGCCGTAGCACTTGGTCTTTACCTTGCGGTTGGGATTCATTGCGAGTTCTGACATACTTAACATCTTGAAAGCACCTCCATTGCCAATCTTTCATATTCCGTACCGAGTTTGCTGTCGGTCATGCAAAGCGGAACTCTGCTGACAGAACTTTTCGCCGCTTCGACAGACTTGCTGATGCTCGTTTCAAATACCATTTCGCCGTACTTTTCATTCAGTTCCGCAAGGGATTCACGGCTCACCTTTGTGCGGTCAACCATTGTCGGCAGGACACCCAGCATTGTCAGCTTGGGGTTGATAGCACCCTTGATCACAATGCCGTATTGCCGTTCTTACAATGTCGGGTGTCAGCTGACCGCCTGTGCAGGCTGTCATAACAAGCTGTGTCATGGTGGGAAGTCCGTCATGCTCGTAGCCGAGATATTCACTGAGGTTAGCCTGCGGATCAATGTCCACCAAAAGCACCCTCTTTCCCTGTTTCAATGCAAGGCAAGCCCCGAGGTTGAAGGCGGAAGTGGATTTTCCCACGCCGCCTTTCTGATTTGAGATCGCCGTAATAATGCCCATTTTTATTCCTCCTATCTGTGTTCAGAACAGCACTCCGCTGTCTGTGCTGTCATAGAAACCGCCGTTGTTATCGGCATTTTCGCTGTTATTCTCTCCCTCGGTCTTTCTGCGTGTTCCCGGGAAGTGTACCTCGTTTACCTTGATCTCCACGGAAGAACGTTTCTCGCCGTTCTTCTCAAAGGTGGAACTTCTCAGGTTGCCGACCACGGTGATCATTTCGCCCTTAGAGAACATATTATTGATGAACTCTGCATTGTGATTCCATGCGGTGCAGTTAAAGAAGTCGGTCTCGGGCTTGTGAGATCATATCAGTTCCGAGCAAGACATGAGAAGCAAATGATTTTGTTCTTGGAGGTGGTCAAGATGAGTTGTACAGCAACAAACACATAGCTATCTGCAAAGATTGCCGTGGGCATTGTTTTGTGCTTCACAAGAGAAATCAGTCTGAGGGGGAATATCCGATGACGAAAGAGTTATCCGGGCGGTCTGAGCAGTTCAGGCCGCCCTTTTTCTGTCTGTAAATTCGGAAGGAGGAATATAAATTGTAAAATTTCTATGAACATTCCACCCTATGTGGCATTGGCGGAGAAGCATATCACACTGCTTTTGCCCATGCCTGCGGTGCTTTTTGGACTTCTCTATGTTTTGACTTATTTTTGTGGAAAACTCCGTTTCTCTTGTAAAATCAAGGAAAAGAGAAAAGTGCGTATGTCACTTGGAGTGGCACTGCAAAGTTTGATTTTTCGGCGGTTATAGTGCATAATAGAAGATGTAGCGTTATGAGCCTACAACACTTATTGTGCCTGTCTGCGCAGAGGAATCTCGGTCATAATAAGCTGAACTGAATACATGGTCAATCAAATGGTACTGAGAGTTTGGTTGTCGGACGGGATACTGCCCGAATGACAGGCTAACTATGTTCATTTGCGTAAATCTCGTCTTAAATCAACGATAAGGAGAGATTTACCGATGAGCGATAACAATGACGGACTCTATGTAAGGCTCTTCACCGAACGTGAGGAGCCGGAGGACTATGAACGTTACATACACGGGCCTGAGCCTGATTCGGACACAATAGGCAAAGCATTGAAGCGATTTTCAGATGACAGCGGTATCACTCAGGGACAGATCTCACTGCTGACGGGGATTTCGAGGTCATGTCTTTATTACTACTGCAAAGATCAGAGGAAAATCGGCTATGAAAACCTTATATTGCTCTGTGTTGCACTCAGGCTTCACCCTCTTAGGCAGGAATATCTGTTCAGCTTAACTCCCCATAAGGTACACAAAAGCGATCCAAGATATGATATAATCCGCCTTTTCCTTGTAAACTGTGCATTTATGGAGAAATACACGGTCAAGGCACTTAACGAGTGCATTAAGGCTGAGGGCAAAGAACCGCTTATCTCTAAAAAGAGGGCAGGCGGGAATGAGTAAGTTTCAGTATACACACTTCGGTGACGAAGTTCCGAGAAAGGTGGAGAAAGAATACAACCGCATGGGGCGGAGGGAGCATTACCTCGAAGAACAGGACGCTGCACACGATGTTATGTATCTTGACCACAAGGACATTAGCAGAATACCCGATTATCCTGCCGATGAGCTGTCTCCGGCTGATCTGCTCAGAGAAACAAGGCTCTGCTATCTGCCCGTAGCATTGGAGTTGATGAGAATGGACTATCCCTTTGAGTATCAGCTTATCAGGGACTACTATCTGTCTGAAAAGGCAGTATCTATGATGTATCTGGCTAAGAAATATGCTGTGTCACCGAAGAAAGTCGAGTACAGAATCAACAAAGCTAAGAGACTGCTCAGGGAGCACATCATAGTGCACGGAAATAAAGAATGATTTTTGTGCATAACAACGATTTTTTCTTTTTAGCCGAAAAAACACACTCAAATCATGAGGAAATCTTCGTTTTTTTCGGTTATAGAGTAGAGGGGTGTGAGCCGTGACAGGAAATCACGGCTGAGGCACTCCGAACTCCTTGCATTTGGTATCAGGGACGGCAAGACAGTTTATGCCCATTTGCTGTCTGCCGTCTGTGGTACTGATATTTTATCAAGACTTCATGTTATACTCCTATTTTCATATTGATAGGCGATGTCCTATCGGGAGATACCCTGTGTCATGCAGGGTGTCTGCCAATAGTATATCACTATTTGGGCATAAAAATAACGGATAGACGATGTACTGCCGTTCTTACGGCATAGTATCTTGAAAACTGAATATTCATCAAGGCTATAACCTACGGGAAAGAATCAAGGAGGCTCGGCTTATGACTGACTATGAAGCCTATGACAAGATCTTTGCGAAAAGTATGCACTACAATCCGTTCGCTTACATCTCAAAGAAAAACCGTGAGAAGGACATTCTCAAATTCGTTGAGGTGCTTATCAAGAATACTTCTTCCTCTCAGCAGCCGTCCGGAGATGACTTTTGGGTAAAAGCTGAAAAGCTCCTTTACACGGCATATATCGCCCTGATATTTGCTATGTATCCCGAAGACCAATGGAACTTTGAAACGCTGATCGACATGATCAACAATTCGGAGTGCCGTGAGGACGATGAGGAGTTCAAGAACTGTATCGACATTGAGTTTGAGATCGTGGAGTGCTGGCTCAACGGCACAACACACGAAGATCCCGAAGTCATGGCTGATTACGGTGACATCTTTGAAACGAAACCCGATGCCGAACAACGGCGCTTGGGTGCATTTGCACTCAAACAATTCAAGGCGTATAAGCTCGCTGCCGGAAAAACGGCTAAGTCTATCCTTATTAGCTGTTCGACACGACTCGCGCCTTTTGCAATAGATGAGGTCTTGGAGATCACCTCCTACGATGAGCTGCACCTTGACAGGCTCGGTGACGAGCTGAGTGCGCTTTTCATAATCATCTCCGATACAGACGCTACATTCAACTTCCTTGTAGCGATCATGTATTCCCAGCTTTTCAACCTACTCTGTATGGTGATGTCAACTCCGCAGTTTGAATTGAGCGACCGTATCCACGAATTAGAGAAGCAAATTCCGGCTATCGAGGAATACCGCAAGTACAAGGTCTACTACAAGAATTATACTTCTCTGGAGGGCAAGGCGAAGAAAAAATACGGAGAGAACTGCCGTTACGAACTCGACCAGTATCATGAGTGCCGTAAAAAGCTGAAAGAACTGTTTCCCGACGGTATCATTCCCAAGATCAAGGACTTGCAGGACGAACTGAAAAAAGCCCGTGAGGATTATGCCAAGATGAGTGCGGAGCGTAAAGCCATAAAGAAAGAAGCGGACAGGCTTTCAAGGCTTGCACAGCAGAAGCGTGACAGTCAGAGGACGCTTGCCCGATATATGCAGAACGAACAAGCTGCCAAGAGAAAGAAAAGTCAGCTTGAATAAAGAAAGGAATTTTTATGAGTAGAATAGGTTATATCCGTGTTTCCACGGAACATCAGGAGACAGCGAGACAGCAGGAGATCATGGACAGCTATCAGGTTGACCGCACCTTCTCCGAGAAGATTTCGGGAGCGAACAAAGACCGTCCTCAGCTTAAAGCTATGCTGGACTATGTGCGTGAGGGAGATACTCTCTACATCGAAAGTATCAGCCGTTTAGGACGCTCCACAAAGGACTTGCTGAATATCATCGACACCCTTACCGACAAAGGGGTAAC
>NZ_ADKM02000097.1 GCF_000178155.2 Hominimerdicola alba 8 | reverse complement strand
GAAACTCCTGATAGACAGGAGTTTTACTTTTTATTTGCTTTAGAAAGAATTATGATCACTAGAACTATCAAAATCACGATACTTATTTTCGCATCTGCCGGTTCTTCGTTATCATCAGTCTGATTTTCTTGTATAATTTCATTTAGTTCAATATTCGGCAGTTCAGAAGTTGTGGCATTTTGAAAGTTATCGGTTTGACTCTCATCATAAAGCCTGCTCTCCCCCGTCGCATAGTCTATCGTAATACCCGGTTGAGCATTGAAACAATAAACATTGAAACATATTCCTTCTCCCCGGTCTTCGATAGAATACGCTTCGATCAAAACACCTTTTGCCAGAAGGTCATTTCCACAAAATTCAGGTGTCACTCTGTATATGACATGATTATTGGTTTCTGTTATATAGTCGGCAACCATATTTTCGAAAGGAAGCATCCCGTTAATGTTAAGAAACCTGGTTCCTGTTATAAGATTATTTGTATTCGCGTTTTCTGCAGTAAGCTGATAGCCGATAAGGTGACATCGGTTGTATTATCTTAAGAAATGTATATGTTCAACTTCGGTTCAACCCACCCAAAGCTATTTATTTTAAGGAAAAACGCAATCACATCCCACAATTTTACCGTTTTCAAAATCTGAACACGAAAATCAGTTTTTTTTACGTATGATAGTACATCTTAGGCTGTATATTGTCTTGTCTCTGTCGGCCAGCTGCTCTTTTAACCGCTTATTCTCTGCACGTAGCAGAAGCTCTTGACAATCCCGTTTAGCCATTAAAGTCTTTTCTTCCTGAAGCCGATGTACTTTCTCTTTAAGAGTTTTTATTTGTTCGTAAAGGTCATCTCTGTAGTCTTCATCATGTGACAGTTCCACATACTTTTGCAGCAACCCATCGTAGCTATAGAAGGTTGTTCTGGATATGCC
>NZ_ADKM02000098.1 GCF_000178155.2 Hominimerdicola alba 8 | reverse complement strand
TTTCTTTAGTTATAGTATTATTGAAAACACTTTTTTTAGAATTTCTGCTTTTCCATTGGCTTTTATTTCTTCATCTTTTACTATCTCGCCACCTGAAAACTCCTGATAATGCCCATCCCATATCCGTATATTACTTTGATCAGTAAATATTGAAACCTTTTCAAACTTGTTTATCCCCGAAAGTGGGTGAATATCGCAAAAGATACACGGCATTATGTAGTCAATATCGAGCTGAGGTTCTTCGGTGAACCCATACAGCCTGCGCCAATCATTGTTTTTTGAGCTTCTGCCACAATACCCAACCGAAGAAATCGTCTTTTTCAAGGCGGTATTCCGAAATACCGTCATTTTGAATAAGTCCCTCTGCAAGCAACAGCGGCTTTCTTGAACATTCGGAATTTACGCCTACATCGGCCAGGTATCTTTCTCCACATATCGTGACGGTCATTACTCTGTGAGTTCGTTTATGTATCTCGCCTTCGGGAATTATGTATCTACTTAGATGGCTTTTTACATCGAATCCGATGCTTTTCAAAAGCCACGCATACAGCCCGTTCAGCTCAAAACAGATGCCGCCTCTGTGTTCGATTATCAGTTTGCGATACAATTCTTTATGATTGAGTGAAGTAATCCTGCGTTCAAGGCAGTAATAGTTTTCGTATGGAATATGTGTAAGATGAGCTTTTTGCAGTAATGCAAGACTATTCAGGTCTGTATTTATATCACACTCTATTCCGATACGTTTCAAATATCCCATGATCTCATCATCGGTCATTGGAGTGTCATCAATACTGTATTCTATTTCAATGTCAGACATAGTAATCGCCTCTATATAGCGTAATCTTAGTAATAATATTATATCATAAGGAATACATAAAGTCAATCTGTGAAGGTTTATCCTGATAATCAGACTGCTTGACTTTTTCAAGTAATTGAAGTATAATAATCATTACGCAAGTGCTCGGCTTGCTTGTGTTTGTGACCATATAGGAGGATACAATGAGAAGAAACGACAGAGAAATAACAGATAACAGCGTAATCGAAGCATTTATTTCCAAAGAACAGATCATAAGAATAGCTTTCTGTGATAATGGCGATATTTACATCGTACCTGTAAACTACGGATACATTAATGAAAACGGAAACTACAGCTTCTATTTTCATGGAGCTAAGGCAGGCAGAAAATATGAGCTTTCAAAGACTTCTCCGAAGGTGGGATTTGAGATAGACGGCAACTACGAGCTTCTTGAAGCAGATGTAGCCTGCGATTTCTCTGCTAAGTTCCAGAGCGTTATCGGAACAGGTACTCTCAATTTGGTTGAGGATAAGAATGAAAAGATCAAAGGTTTGAATACGCTTATGAAACAGACTACTGCAAGACCTGATTGGAGCTATGGAGATGCAATGCTAAATGGTGTGGCGGTTTTCAGGCTCGATGTTGAGAAAATGTCCTGCAAGGCAAAATAAAATCAACTTTGACCCCACTGGAGTCGAAGTTAGAAACAGCGTAAAATCGCTAAAAACGGACTAATCAAAAATTGCGATTCGGGTGTTTGCAAAATAACGTTGAGTATGGGAAAAGGTTGTAAAGGAGTATTTGTTATGGAAAAATCAAAGGCTAAAGAGCTTGCAGAATACATAACAGAACAGCTTGCATGATTGGAAGATATCCGTAAAACACCTATGATGGGCGGCTATATTTTTTACTATCGGGAGCGCATTTTCGGTGGCATATACGGAACTGGCTTTATGGTAAAAATAACAGAAGCCAGTCGGAAATATATGCCCGACAGCATTGCTTGCCCGCCGTATGATGGTGCAAAGGAAATGCTGCCTGTAACGATAATTGATGATAGAGAATTATTACAAAAAATGGTATCGGAAATGTTCAGCGAGCTGCCAGAACGGAAACCGAAAACCAGAAAGGCGGAGAAAAAATGAAAACGAAACTGTACACGAATAACATCGACCAATATCTGCAATGCAGTGATATCATTGACTTTGACAACGAGTCTGTTGCACAACTGGCTGACAAGCTTTATAGCGCGTCAAACGGCGAGACCGATTTTATCAGAAAGGCTTTTGAGTATGTGCGTGACCACATCTCACATTCGGCTGACATCGGAGCAGACGAGGTGCCCTGCACGGCATCGCAGGTACTCAAAGCAGGTCACGGAATATGCTTTGCAAAAACTCATCTTCTGGCTGCGATACTTCGCAGCAGGGGCATCCCCGCAGGCTTTTGCTATCAGAAGATCGTACTCAACGACGATGCCGATGTGCCGGAGCTTGTCTATCACGGACTTAACGGAGTATATCTCAGAGAGCATGATAAATGGATAAGGCTTGATGCAAGAGGTAACAAAGAGGGCGTGAATGCACAGTTTTGCATCGATACCGAACAGCTCGCCTTCCCAATACGCACAGATAAAGGCGAACAAGATGATTTTACCGTCTATCCCGTGCCGGACAAAGAGATAATAATGGTGCTGACATCAAACGATTCCAGAGCACAGCTTTGGGCTGAACTTCCGATGCAGCTCGAATACTATAATGCCATCAAGAAAACGGAATCCGAAAATCAGAAAATCTGACATAATGATGAGTGAATAACGCAATAAAAACAGCCCCGCACCACTGAAAAACAGTGATGCGGGGATTGCTCTATCTGTTCACTTTTCAATGCTTATCGTCACGCCTGATTTGAACCGAAATTCCAGAAAGAACTCGCAGACCTTGACGCTTTCCAGCAGTTTCTTCACCAGCGCCTTATCAAACTCCGTGATGGTACGCGGCTGAGAATTGATGAAATTAGCCAGTTTCCAGATTTGCTTCTTTCGTACATAGCCCAGTAGATTGACTTTTTCGGGGCTGTTTGGTATAATAAGAAGCAGGAATAGTCCAAATCAGGACTCTTTCTTAGACGTATAAAAATCATTATTATCGGGAGGTTGGTTATGGAAAGCTTTTGTCATATTTCTGATAATTGCCCCCTGACCGTTCCCACTTTATTGACTTTGCAGCAAATCTGATGTATAATACTATATGATGAATGCTGCCGCAAGGGAGATGAAAACATGGGCATTTACCTTAATCCGAACAATGTTAATTTCTATAATGCAGTGCATGATGATATTTATGTAGATAAGACCTCGATGATAGATTTCACCAATGGCTGTCTGAATAAGTCCAGCAGATTTATGTGTGTGAGCCGTCCGAGAAGATTCGGCAAATCTATAGCAGCGGCTATGCTTACAGCATATTACAGCAAGGGCTGTGATTCGAGAGAGCTGTTCAAAGGACTCGATATTGAAAGTATGCCAAGCTTTGAGAGCGAGCTTAACAAGAATAATGTCATATATATTGATATATCACAGTTTCGCAGCAAGGCGAATGTTACGGGCGAGCTTGCCACGCTCGATCTTATTCAAAAGGCAGTTATAGAAGAGCTTGCCGCTGAATTTCCCAACACAGTTTCCGATGATGACAGAGATATACCCAGTGTCCTTGAAAAAATCAACTACAAGACAGGTGATACATTCATCATAATTATTGACGAGTGGGACTGTCTGTTCAGAGAGGATACTTCTAAAGATGAGCAGGAACGCTATGTAATGTTTCTTAGGGGTATGTTTAAGAGCGTGTCAGCAGAGAGATTTATTAAGCTGGCATATATCACAGGCATTTTGCCTATCAAGAAGTATGGTACGCAGAGCGCTCTGAACAACTTCCGTGAATACACAATGGCACGACCTGGCAGACTTGCAGGCTTTTTAGGGTTTACAGAGCAAGAGGTCAAGGGTATTTGTGAGCAGCATGGTATGGATTTTGAGGAGATCAAGAGGTGGTATGACGGATATTCGCTAGGCAAAGTAACATCTATTTACACACCAAACTCAGTTGTCAATGCAGTGACCGAAGGTATGATAGGCAGCTATTGGACACGTACAGAGACTTATGAGTCCTTAAAAATGTTTATCGAAATGAACTTTGACGGTCTGCGTGATGCTGTTATCAGAATGCTGGGCGATCAGAGGGTGCGTATAAACATTGAGAAGTTTCAGAACGATATGACTACAATAAACAGTGCAGATGATGCGCTGACCCTGCTTGTGCATCTGGGATATCTTGCTTTTGATGCAGAGGAAAGCGAAGTTTATATCCCTAATCAGGAGATAGCGATAGAGTTTGCAAACGCTGTCGATGACAAGGGCTGGGGCATCGTCGGTGAAGCCATAAGACAGTCGAATGATCTTGTGAAAGCAACTATCGAAGGAGATTCAGAGCTTGTGGCAGAGCGTCTTGAACAGATACACGAGGCGAACACCTCTGTGCTTGCATACAACAATGAAAACTCACTAAGCTGTGCGGTGACGATAGCGTACTATTCAGCACGCAAGGATTACACTATGATACGTGAGCTGCCCACAGGCAAGGGCTTTGCGGACATCGTGTTCATACCCCACAGAAATAGTTCCAAGCCTGCGATGATAGTCGAGCTCAAATACAACAGCTCCGCAGACGGTGCTATCGCTCAGATCAAAGAAAAGCGGTACAGCGGCGCACTCGATGAGTATTCGGGCGATATCCTGCTTGTGGGTATAAGTTATGACAAGGAGCAGAAAAAGCATGAATGTGTTATCGAGCATCTTAGCAGATGATAAAAAATAATATATGTTATGACCAAAAGCAGCCTGTGCAAATTGTGCAGGCTGTTTTCTTGTTCCCCTCGGTAATGTGAACCTTTATGAACAGATCAACGTGACGGATATCGCTATGATCGCAGCACATATTAACAGAAGAAGATCATCGAACGCATAGCGGAAAATGGAAGCTGTGTGATCGTCGGACGTGCTGCGGATTATGTGCTGAAGGATCATAAAAATGTTTTCAGGATTTTTGTTCATGCGCCGCTTGAATACCGTATTAGCCGCGTGAGGGAGGTCTACGGCGATACGCAGAAGGAGGCTGTGCGAAATATCAGCCGCTCGGATAAGGCGAGAGCAGAGTATTACCGCAATATCTCCGGTATGCCGTGGGTCAAAGCTGAAAACTATGATCTTGTGATCGACAGCTCACGCCGGATTGAAAAAAGCGTTGAGATGATTATCAGTGCTGTACAAAGTTCAGAGCAGACATAACGATCAGCGTGAAAAAGAGAATCTAATTCCAACAGGAAAAGCCCAGCATCACGCTGGGCTTCAGACTGTCGAAAAAGTATTTTTGACACTTTTTCTGGGGATGTGGGGGCGCAGCCATTTCAAAATCCAGTCCGGAGCAGAGCACACATACTGGATTTCCGTGCTGTCGCAGAAAGCTCTGACAGCACTTTTTTCAATTATCGAATGACCTGACGTTTTGCATATGGCATGATGGAATCAGTTCTGCATTTTCTTTGACAAAGCTGCACCATCCTGACTGCCGCAGATCTGGTTGTCACTTGATCAGGCTCTCAAGCGTTCCGAACAATATATCGTTGTCTATCGGCTTGCTGAGGTGTGCATTCATTCCGGCTTGCAGACTTCTTTGAACATCCTCATCAAAGGCGTTGGCGGTCATAGCGATAATGGGAACCGTTTTTGCATCAGCTCTTTCAAGTGCTCTTATTTTTGCCGCAGCTTCAAGTCCATCCATTTCAGGCATTCTGACATCCATCAGCACTGCATCATAGTGTCCCACTTCACTTGCAGAGAATTTTTCAAGCGCTGTTTTGCCGTTCTCCGCATGATCGACGTGTATCTCACGCATGGCAATCACCATCTTCACGATTTCCGCATTGATGGGAACATCCTCGGCAAGCAGTATGTTCCTGCCTTTAAGCTCCGCCTTGTGGCCAGTATTTCTTCCGGCAGGATCTTTCTTTCTGTATGCAGACCTGAATTCCTCGATTACATTATCGGCAAACAGCGGCTTGGAAATAAAGGAGTCAACACCGGCAGCCTCGGCCTCTTCAAGCACATTGTCCCATTTGTAGGCGGTGATGATGATGATCGCCGTTTCATAGCCGACAACACTGCGTATCTCTCTTGCCGTTTCAATGCCGTCCATTCCGGGCATTTTCAGGTCAATGAGAAGCAGATCAAACGGCTGCTGTCTTGCCTGTCTAAGCCTTACCAGTTCTATCGCCTCTCTGCCCGAAAGAACAGTCTCGCAGGCGATACCCGCCTGACCAAGTACCAGCTTTGCGTGTTCACAGGCAACCGGATCATCATCTATTACAAGCACACTCAGTTCACCGAGATTCATGTCATGATCTTCCGGATCACTCTCGGAATATGCGGAATCCATAAGTGTGACCGTCACGATAAATGTAGTACCCTTTCCCTTTTCGCTTTGCACCTCAATGTTGCCGTTCATGATCTCCACGATATTTTTGGTGATAGCCATTCCAAGTCCCGAGCTGCCGTATCTGTTGGTGGCAGAGCTGTCCTCCTGGCTGAAGGTCTCAAACAGCTTCGGCAGGTATTCGGAGCTCATACCTATGCCGGTATCGGATATCGTAAGGCGCAGAGTTGACCTGCTGTCAAAATGAGCTGTTCTCTCAACAGTAAGTGCCACGCTTCCGCCCTCGGGGGTGAACTTGACGGCATTGCCGAGAATATTGATAAGCACCTGCTGCAGCTTCATATTGTCACCGATATAATGGGCATCTACCGAACCGATGATGCGGCAATTGTAGTCCAGTCCCTTATCAGCGCACTGTGCGCCGAAAATAGTATTGATCTGTTCAAGCAGCTTTGAGAAGGAGAAGTCCTCATTTTTCAGCACGGTTTTCCCTGATTCTATTCTTGACATATCCAGAATGTCATTGATCAGACTTAACAGGTGATTGGCTGAGCTGCCTATCTTTTCAAGATAATCTCTCGTCTTGTCAGTTAATTCAGGAGCGTTAAGGGCAATGGCATTCAGCCCGATGATAGCATTCATGGGCGTTCTGATCTCGTGGCTCATGCTCGACAGGAAGGATGTCTTTGCTTTGCTTGCCTGTTCTGCGGCAGCAAGTGCATCGCTGAGTGCCCGGCTCTGCGCCATAGATTCCCTCATTTCGCCGTCTATATCCGTAAAGCCAACTCCGACAGCATGGACAGTATGGTCGTCTCTGTCCTCAGCATGGCGAACGCCTGCCATACGGAGCATTTCATAGGTCTCCTGGCCGTTCTTTCCGACAGTCAGGTAGCGCAGCGCAATGATCGTTTCCTTTTCAAGCCGCCTGCGTATATTGTCAGGCGCAATAAACTGCAAAAAGCTCTCACGGTAGCTCTCAGCAACGACCTCATTTGCGTAACGGGTGAATGCTTCCACAAATGACAGACGGTCTCCGACCTGCGGCCTCTCCTCCGGTGTTACTTCCGAACGGTAACAAATACATTCGTCCGAATCGAGATTCACATAGTAAACACTTTTGTAATCTGATGCAAGAGCAGTTATCATATGATCCTGCCTGGTGCGCATTTTCTCTTGCTCCAGCAGTTCATTTTGCAGCCGCAATCTTTGCTCAAGTTCCTCCTGCTTGACCACCGAAGTCTCCTTTTCAATGGCAAGCTCGGCATTCTTTTTGTTTTGCAGGAACATGAAAAGGATGACAAGTGCAGTCAGAAATATCTGTACAAGGCTTCGTACAAGGATCCCCTCTGACACCGAGCTGATTTTCTCGCTGATAACGCTTTCACGGATCAGATAGGTCAGCATCCAGTCGGTACCGTCTATCGGGGTATATGACAGTGTTTCCTTTACATCATTATATGTAAACGATACGATTCCACCCTTGCCATTTTCAAAATCAGACCGCAGAGCCTCGGCCGAAGCATGGTCGTCAAAATCGGCGTGCTCCACAGCCTCAAGAAGATTGTCCTCACTTGCCAGACCACCGAGAACCATATCTGTCAGAGCGTTACCGTCATGTGTGTAGATATTGCAGAAGGTGGTATTATTGTTATCCGACTGTAAGGACACGCCCTCGAGCATGGTGTTCATATCAATTTCCATAAAGCAGACGGTCAGCGTTTTCCCGTCAAGGGGAAGCCTGTCCACCGGTACAGCTATAATAACGCTCTTGCTGCCGCTTCCGTCATCCCGAACGGATATTTCAGGCTCACGGATATGATTGTAGTCAAAGCTGTACTTCTCTATATCATCCATAGTTCCGTCTGCGGTATAGATAAGCCCGTTTGTGTCCACAAAGGCAAATTTTTCAAGGGTATAAAGCTGCCTCACTCGCTGCTGATACGCCTGCAAATGTGCTATATCGCTGAGATCGTCCTTTGTCAGAAGGCTGACTGCCGTCTGCATATTCCCGATATTTCGCTTCAATGCAGAAGAGACTACCTGTTCACGCCTGCCTGCAAGCTCGTCAAGATACAGCTTGCTGACAGATGTCACCGTATCCTGCTGTGCTTTCTGCCCCGACCAGTATGTACCGAGTATGAGTATCGCTGCTATCATAAGGCTGCCTATCACAGCCGCATACAATCCTGTTTTATTCTTTATCCTTTTCATATCAATAGCTCTCTTGTGAGATCAATTTATAGACTGCACAATGCTTCAAACTGCACTTTTGCTTCCGCTAAAAGAGGCGAATAATCGGTTTCCGTTCTGCCGCGGAGCAGCTCTGTGATTTCGCTGACCGGCTTTGTCAACGGTGAAAGCGACAGATTGGTATACATACCCTTCAGTGCATGAGCCGTCTCAAACGCCGCATCAAGATCGCCTTCTCCGATCTGCTGTTCGAGCAAAGGAAGCCTGTTGTCGGCAACAGCCTTTTTGACAAGACCGATATAAAAATCTTCCATTTTCATGCATCGTGAAAGGCCCTCGTCCACATCAGCACCAAATTCTCTGAGTTTATCAATTGTAAGCATCTTTTTTCTCCCTCAGTTCTTTTTCGATCAGAATTCCGAACTCCTCAGGCGGAAGCGGCTTTGAAAAATAGTAGCCCTGTATAATGTTACAGCCCAGCCTTTTGAGCAGTTCCATCTGTTCCTTTGTTTCAACGCCCTCCGCAATAACAGGGACTTCAAGAAGTCTTGCAATGTCGATCATGATCCCGACAAGACGTTCATTTTTTTCGTTTTCGCATATTTCTCTGATAAACTTCATATCCAGCTTCAGAGCATCTATCGGCAGCGTGGTCAGCATATTCAGCGAAGAATATCCGCTGCCGAAATCGTCCATTTCGATCCTGAAGCCGCACATGCGAAGTTTATTCACTGCTTCGACGATCTGATCGGAATTATCGGTATAGGCAGATTCCGTGATCTCCAGCAGAAGTTCAGCATGATCCAGGCCGTTTTGTGCAGCAATGTTCTCCAGGATATCTGCAAGATGGGCATTGAACATATTGACTCTCGACACATTGACCGACACGGGAATGTCAATCCCATAGCAGTCCTTCCACTGTCTGATCTGCGCTGCCGCTTCATTCCATACAAACCGGTCGAGCTTCTGTATCAGACCGTTCTCCTCAAAGAGCGAGATAAACTGACCGGGGCTTACCATTCCAAATTCGGGATGGAACCATCTGATAAGCGCTTCTGCACTGGAAAGTCTCGGCTGGCTGCCTGTTATGGAATACTTAGGCTGGTAAAAGACACGGAACTGCTTTTCAGACAGCGCCCTGTCCATATCGTTGATGAGTCTTTCAGCGTACAGCTCTTTGCCGTGCTGCTCATCGTTATAGAAATCGAAACATGATACATAGCTGTTTCTGAGCTTCTGGCAGGCAAGTCTGGCATAATCGAAACGTTGTTCCATGCATTTCTCACTGCCGTCATCAGAGTATATGCCATACCGCAGGCTGATATTGCTGTCATTTATGCGTTGATCAATCACAGCGATATACTGCGGCAGCTTGTATTGAAGATCGTCACTGTGGGGAAGGTAGACACAAAACTGATCGTTGTCACGGCGGCAGGCCAGTCCGCCTGTTTCGCTGACAATCTCATGAAGGCTTTCACCGATCTTTTTCAGAATCATGTTTCCGTAGCTTCTGCCATACAGTTCATTCACCACATGAAAACGGTTTATATCGACTACCACTGCATCCATCGGCATATTGTTATTCAGCTCGTCAAGCCTTTTGCCGTATTGAAAGAAAAATTCCTTATGAAACAGTCCTGTCAGATCGTCACGCTCCGTCTCATGGATAATGACGCTGTCCTCGGCAAGCTCGATAGAATGACTGACTCTTGCACAAATGACCTCAGGCATATCAAAGGGTTTTGTAATAAAATCCGCTGCACCGATCCTCAGGCTTTCCACCTCTGCGCCCTTTTCGGAGGTCAGCACGATCACAGGTATGCGCCTCAGTTCATTGTCGCTGCTAAGCAGCTTCAGCAGGCTGTATCCATCCATCTCAGGCATATTCAGGTCGAGTATCACGAGCGAAAGCTTCAGCTTGTCCCTCTTTATGATGCTGAGCGCTATCACACCATTTTCGGCGTAGCTGACTTCATACCGATCCTCCAGCATCCTTCCGAGTATCTCTCTTGCGATATAGTCATCATCAACGATCAATATGCTTCTGCGAAGCCCCTTCTTGCGTTCCAGCAATTCTTTCATACAGGATTCCTCCTTACATAATAGTCCAATCAAAACAACCCGCATGATAAGTAAACCGGCAATAGATGTACACGCCGTCAGAATCTATAATTATTCATATTAATTTTAGCATAAAATGCAGGTAAAGTCAACAGAGTATCTAAAAATACACTGAACTTCATTGACAGCGTAGGGACGCGTTCTCACGGTAGCAGAAGAACCCTTACATAAGATGAAAAATAGGGCGATACCTCGCACAGTTAGGTATCGCCCTTATTCGTTATTATAATGATTGTTCTTGTCGGTAGGTACTGCTGTGGTTTTTCGTGTTACTATTTGGAACGGGGATAGTAACTCCTACGTCGGCATGACCCATTATGTATTGCAGCATTTTGGGATTCATGCCTTTCCTTGCCATGTTGGTGCAGAAGGTGTGACGGCAGACGTGGGGCGTTATCTTCGGCAGAGTTCTGAGGCGTTCATGGCAGTATTTCTCACGAATGCGCTGCATGACTTTCTGCCAGTGCATAGCCAGCTTTGGCATACCGTTTTTATCAAGAAACAGAAATCCGATACAGCCGCCGACAGCAGGTTCGCTCTTTACTCTTCTGCGGCTGCTTATCACCCTGCGGAATGCTTGTTCAACTTCGAAGGTCATGGGTATGAAGCGTATGCCGCTGTGAGTTTTGGGTGCCTGTACGATGTACTTGCCGCTGCTTGTGCGGATAAGCTGACGCTCGACATTTATGCGGTGTTCATCAAAGTCGATGTCCGATACTGTCAGTCCGCAAAATTCCGAGATACGCATTCCCGTATTAAAAAGAATAAATATCCCGTCGTAGTAGCGGCTGAAATAGTCATCGTCCCTGACATAATCAAGATAGTCGTTCATCTGCTTTTCTGTCAGAGCTTCTCTCGGCTCGCTGTCGTTTTCAATGATGGTCGCCAGTTCAAATCTGAATGGGTTCTTGCGGATAAGATCGTCGTCTTCTGCCATCTGGAATGCGGGGCGCAGAACACCTCTTATCGTGTGGATCGAGCTGTAGCTTTTTCCGTCTTCTCTTTGCAGTTTTATCAGCCAGATCTTAGCATCGGACAATCTTATCTTGTCGATGCGCAGACTGCCGAAGGGGTCTTTTTTGAGAAGATTGATGACGGTACGGTAGCCTATCTGTGTACTCTGACGCACACCTGTTTTCAGCTTCAGATATCTCTCCACCAGCTCAAGCACAGTGTAGTTCCCGCCGTTGACAGCGATATGATCGTAGGTGTCCTTAGCGACCTTTTGTTCCTTTTCTCTCAGAGAAAGATCGTGCCGTTTTCCCTCGGGATGAGGATCGGTGGTATCCAGCCGCCAGCTGTAGACCGACCTTTTCTTTCCGAAAGCGTCAACATAGGTATAACGATATCTGCCGTCCGAATTCTGACACTCGCCAAATCGGAGTTTTCTGTTCAAATGGTCTCTTCTTTCTTCACTCAAAGTGATCTCTCCTTTCAAAGATAGAGACCCGAACTTGCATATTTATTATAACACAAGTCAGGGCCTTTTTCAATACCCTAAATCACGGTCGCTCTATCGAGGAAAGCCTCAAATCTTTCACGCTTGAAAAGCACACGGTTGCCGTTGAGAATAATGAAATCGGCATCGCTGTGTTCCTCTGCAATACGGCGCAGCTTATTCTCTCCGATGTGATAGTACTCGGCAGCTTCCGTGACAGTAAGGGTGTAGCGTTTCCAAACGGGGATGGTGTTGGTGATATTTTCTTTTGTATCAAAAGCTTCGTTCAAAAGCATTCTCCTTTCGGTTGTATGATATTGTTTTTCTTGAATTTCTCGTGCCGCTTGCGTTATTCCTAATCGTTATTGTCATGGCTAAAGTATGCACCTCAGACTTTTTTCCAACGTACTGTGGACACAAACTTGCTTAGCGTATGGCTGAGAGCTTCCACTTCCTTTCTCAGTTTCTCAACATCCTCGGCATAGATGCTGTTTGTTTCATTAGCTTTTCTTGCCACCTGATTGATGTTGTTTGAAATGATACGCATTCCGTTCAGCGTTGGTGCGACCTCTTTTACATCAAAACTTACAACCTTACCGTTGACAGCCATGTGCCGTATAAATGTTCCTGTTTTCATACAGCAAACAGAAGCCCTACGCTCGACCTCAGCCCATTCATCGAGTGAAAAATCGATTTCTTTTCGGTGGACTTGCTTGTACTTTCTTGCCATTTCATTTCTCCTTTCAATCGGTTTTTGATTTTTTATGCTCCTCAGATGAGGGGCTTTTTGTTTAGGGCGAGGGTCCCCTAAACGCAAAAATCGCAGGGGTAACACTGCGTTTTGGAAGAAAGTGCCAAAGAATACGGCACTTTCTCTACTTGCTACGCAAAGTCTGATAAAAAATAAAAGGGTCATCATAGAACCGTTTTTTAGCCCGTATGGGCTGATGTCCGAATACGCACTGACCGCTGCCTGGACAGCAAAAAGATGACTGCCTCTACTATAACCTAGGATTTTCAATGAAAAGTTTAGGCAGATCCGGGTCTCCGTAAAAAACTGTGTATCATTGAACAAAACGGGATGACCAAAGTTGTGCAAAAAATGTATCATTTCAATATCGAGACACAGTGGTGGGGCAGATGTCAATTGACGGTATGGGTTTAATGGTGGGTTAAATTATCCCTCCATAAGTACCGACACTTTGAGGCGATTTTATAAGCGGTTTCGGAGATCTTGTAATTATTTTCTGCGTATTCAACAAGTCGGTCTTGATGATTGTGTGCAGTCTGCATATCAGTTTTAGACACAGGGGTGCAACACATTCAGATATGTTTTCAGAACGGTTATGCGAACACCTTTCTCAATAGTTCATACAGAACTTGCGATTTTTGTAACCGGATTTGAGGGTTAAAAAAATTTGGATAGATGCACATTGAAGCCCTTGTGTTTTTGTGCAAAATATATTTGATTTGAATAGAGGAACCCTTCGTTCATTAGTACAGACACTTTGAGGGATTATATAAGCGGGTTTAGAGATTTTGTGATTATTTTCTGCGTGTTCAATAAATTAGCTCTATGAAAAATGTGGGGGTGTATATCGTATTTAAACATCAGGGGGTATGTCAAGTGATGTTGCGTTTTTCAAACCATTATGCGGAACATCTCTCTAATAAAATCATACAGAACTCGTGATTTTTACAAACGGATATTTGGGGTTAGCAGATAAAGCATTATGATTTTCCTACCTTTTTATTTTTCGTAGCACGTCTTTGGGAACAGCGTAAGTTAAGGACGGCTGCGACATTTTCCAAAGGATCAGGCTATTCAAAGAACGATTTGAAAGAAAATGGCACACCCATAATCCTTTATGGTCGGCTCTACACAAAATATGAAACTGTTATCAGCGAGGTCGATACTTTCGTAGATGTTCAGCCTAATTCTGTTTATAGCACTGGACACGAAGTTATCGTGCCTGCATCTGGCGAAACGGCAGAAGATATTTCAAGGGCTTCTTTTGTCGCAAAATCGGGCATTTTGCTTGGTGGCGATTTGAATATTATTGTTCCTGACGATTATATCAATCCTGTTTTCCTTGCCCTGACAATTTCAAATGGTAATCAGCAAAAAGAGCTATCAAAAAGAGCACAAGGAAAATCTGTTGTTCATATCCATAATTCAGATTTGGAAAATGTAGTTTTGCTTTATCCGAAATATGAGGAACAAGAAAAAATCGGAGAGTATTTCTCAAAGCTCGACTCCCTTATCACCCTTCATCAGCATAAGCCAAATAAAAAAGGACATGACGTTTTGACCGTCATGCCCTTTAAGGGAAACCAGCGTAAACCGCATTATTTATGTACTTAGTCGAGCAAACTGGAAATCGACTTCATGATGAGGTCAATGTCCTTGTTTTCAAGCTCTCTGATGATGTGCAAATAGGTCTTCTGTGTAGTATTGATGCTTGAGTGTCCGAGTCTCTGTGCAACACTGGCGATCGAAACACCGTCGAACAGGAGAAGCGATGCGTGTGTATGGCGAAGTCCATGAACGGAGATAGTAGGGATTCCGACAGCTTTGCAATGTCTTTCCAACACATCGTTGAGAGTAGAGTTGTAAATCTTCTTTTCTTTTGAAACAAAGATAGGGGCAGTATCATTCAGTTCTCTGACGATAGCATAGAACTGTCCTACCGTTTGCCAGTCAAGGCGGATCTTTCTTACCGAGGACTTGTTCTTGGTAGGCTGAAAGCCGCCCTCGCCTTTATAGTCCCATGTCTTATTAACACTAAGCGTCTGATGAGTGAAATCGAAGTCCGCAGGCGTTACTGCAATCGCTTCGGAAAAACGCATACCGGTCTTAGCAATAAGCAGAATAAGCCAATCCATATTCAAACCGCTGTTCAGGTCAAGGCTTGTAAGCAGCTTCTGAAGCTCATAACGGCTGAGATACTTCTTCTTTTTATCGTTGGGAGACTTACCCTTGATAATAACCTTGCGAGTGGGATCACGGGCGATCAAGCCGTCATCGACTGCATCAAGGATAGCTCCTTTGAGCTGGTGGTGAAAATCCATAGTGGTCTGGCGCTCGTGTGTCTCAGCATAATCATTGATGAGCTGCTGATATGTGATCCTGTCAAAATCGCAGAGTTTCACATCGGGGATCAGTTTCTTCACCCATTCTGCGGTCAGGTGATACTTCTGCATTGTTACGCCTCTGACCGATCCTTCTTTATATATAACCAGCCATTGACAGTAATACTCATGGAACAGAGTATCCGTTTTTATATCGTTCAAAATCTTATCCTCCTTTGGCGGCTCACGCTGATGAAGGGTGATAAGGGTGTCGAGGTTATGAAAAAATGCACCAATCGCACCTTGTTCATCACTGTTACAAGGGACTGGAATCTTCTTTGAAAGCATCTCCTCTATGGTTATTCCTTTGATTGATGTGCCCTGTACATTTTGCTTCTCTTTTTGCAACATTTGGTATATCGAATAGGTTGCATATTTTTCGTCTATCTGTATACCAGACAGCGAAAGAAAGTCTTGACTTGTGCAATAAGAAAACGGCATAAATGCGAGCTTTCCAACGCCTACACGAGTCACTATTGCAATGGAGTTTTTGGGTACTAATTTCGTAGCAGATTTTGATATTGCTTCTTCTGAAATATGCTTCCTCGGCTCAACATTAAAAAGCTGATTTTCTATAATATCTTGTGATTGTATCCACGGTATTTCACCGTTCCAATAACTATCTATGGAGGTCTGAGGAGTGCCTCCACCATAAGTGTTATCGGCTATATCTTTAACCTTACGCTGTTCCCAGGAAATAGCACAAACAAGCATAAAAAAACAGGGAGCTAAGAAAAACTTAGCTCCCAAATAGGCGATTTTTCGTGATTTTATGATTTTTTTGATGTTAGGACTTGTTAAGTAATGCTGTGTCATCAATTCTATAATCATCATCCCGAAGTGGTATTACTTCTTCATTCAGCAAGGTCAGCAGTGCCTTTTTGACCGACTGATGATATTTGAACTTAGAAATGCCTTCGTGCTTTGCGGAATAGCTGTCGAAATCGGCGGATTCATAAATTTGTATTTTTGAGAAATACATATCTTTAACGTTTTCTGCCAATTGAACACTATGTATCACTATTCTTCATCATCACAGCTTTCTATATCAAAGCCTCCGGAAAGGATAAAGTTTTTCAGTAGAGTTCTTATTTTATTATTGACCTTAATTACTGTCAATGTGCGTCCCTCTTTTTCCTCAAAGAAAGCTTTAGCTTTGACACGGTCAACAGACTGTACAAGTTCTGTGTAGCGGTTTCCATAGTCAAGTGTCTTTTCGGTAGGATGTGCGTTAACACGTTCCGTCAGTTTTTCTTCATCACATCCAAGCAATTCTGCACAGCGACGTATCTCAGTGTTTTTAGCTTTAACCATATACTGTGCTATGTAGTCACGAAATGAGATGTCACTGTCGGGCTCGATGATACCGCTTTGTACATCGTGAAGAAAAATATTCGCATACTTTTGTTCCTCTTGTGTGAGCGTGGCAAAAGTCTTATGCAAATCATCAAGTTTTTTCTGCAATTCCTCAGGAGTTGCTTTTCTGTCGTGTAATAAGCGAAGATAATTGGCATAGCGTGAGTTCATATAATCTCTGTCAATACGCCCTGTGTCTATCTCCGTAAGGTGAGTATCGATTTCATATGGAACATCCATAGGTCCGCCGCCACCAGTTCCGCCGCCTGTAAAGAGTTCCTTATAACGGAGCGCTAATATCAGATAAGTATTTTCATCGGGCAGTTCGTAGACTTCGCCGTTTTCATCTGCATACGGTGTATCCCATTCAAAACCCTGTATTCTCGCTGCTGCAAGAACATCATTAAACTGTTTCCACAGCTTGGCAAACTGCGCTCGTTCGCTTTTATCTGCCGGATTTTTTTCAAAGTCTTCTATGCCTGCATTTTCAAATAAGGTATAAATATCCTGATAAATGTCAGCCATTTTTGCTATATTTCCGGGAAGCTTATCCGCAAAGAGTTCATCGGGTTTTTCGCCGGAATATAGGTCAAAAGCACGTTCAATGTTCGCTTTCATAGTATGAGGCTTGCGGTAATAACGAATATTGCCGAATGGCTTATCATTGCCATTAAACAGACGATTGGTTCTTGAAAATGCCTGGATCAGTCCTTCGTAACGCAGAACCTTATCTAAATATAAAGTGTTTACCCATTTAGAGTCAAATCCAGTCAGCATCTGATCAACCACTATAAGCAAGTCTACGCATTTTTCGGGTTTTATGTCCTTATACACACCCTTGTGTGCAAGTCGTGCAGATACATCTTTCTTGTACAATCCATAGGAACGCATAGAAAAGTGCTGATCAAACATTTTATTATAGTCTTCCAACATCTCAATTATACCGTCTTCTTTAATGATAGATTTGTTGCCACCATCGTTATCTATAGTTGGTTCAAAAAGTGCTGCAATACGAAGTGTGTTCGATAATTCGGGAGATTTAAACAGACGGTAATATTCTATCGCTTCGGGGATACTTGAAGTAGCAAGGATCGCATGGAATTTTCTTCCACGGCTGAGTTTATCCCACTTCTTTATAATATCGCTTATTACAGCGGTACGATGATTTTTCGTATCGTACTGTGTTTTAGGAAGCATATCCTCAATACCTTTGATGTACTTTCCATTTTCATCTTCAAATCCTGCCATTGGTACTTCGTACATATAGTAGTCGTAAACTTTCTTTTCTTCCTCACTTTGCATGATCTCAGCAACGGCAGTCTTATCAGTCGGATCTTTGTGAAGTTCATCAAGTGCAACAGCTTGTCTTAGTTCGTCATCTTCAAAAGTGCAGATCATATCGGGGTCAAACCCGAGTACATTTCCGTCATGAATACCGTTTGCAACGGTATACTTGTGTATCAATTCGCCGAACAAATCTGTTGTTGTATTGCCTTTCTTCTCATTTTCAGGACGGATAGGTGTGCCTGTAAAACCAAAGAAAACAGCATTCGGAAATGTTTTTTTGATCGTAATCATCATATCGCCAAATGTGGAGCGGTGACACTCGTCAACAATAAAGACTATATGCTTTTTTAGAATTATATCCCAGTCCTTTTGCTTTGACCGGTTATACTCATCATCAATGTTACTCATCTTCTGAATTGATGTCACAATAAGCGTATCCGAGGCATCTGAACTTTTCAATTTGTTGAAAAGCACTGTCGTATCTTCCGTTCCTTGTACGGATTCTGTTGCTTCGGCAAAGTTACGATATTCAGATAGCGATTGTGTGCCAAGTTCTATTCTATCCATAAGAAAAACAACTTTATGCGCATCATGAGAACTTGCTATAAGCTGTGCCGCTTTAAAACTAGTCATTGTCTTACCACTTCCCGTGGTATGCCATACATGACCGCCTAGCTGTTGTTTACCGTCCCAATCCTTAATTTTGGCTACTTTATCGGATATTCCCGAGGCTGCATAAAATTGGTAGCTTCTCATAACTTTCAATATGCCGTCAGTAGCATCTGCTACGGTATAGTAGGCGATGAGCTGATGTGCCATAGGGATAGAAAGCAGTGTTTCAGCTATATCGTGCCAATTGTTGATAGGCTGATTATTGAAGTCAGCCCAGTGAAAAAAGAAATTCTTGTTGAATACACCGTCCGGACCCGGATTTGCAAAGTATACGGTCTCTTCAGGGTTCATGGCTACAAAAACCTGCACGAGTGAAAACAATCCCGTGAACACTCCCTCATGTGCATATTTTTCTATCTGATTTGTAGCCTGACTGACATCTACACCGCTGCGTTTAAGCTCTATATGTATCACAGGCATACCGTTTATCAAAAGCATCAGATCGCCACGTCTGTCGGGATAGAGTGCTTTTGCGGTGTATTTCGGCTGCTGTACGATCTGATATCGAGTCTGACCACCTGCGATTTCGGCACGATTAAAGATCGTAAGTGAGATCTCCGCACCGAAATGGTCGGGGTCATCGGGATTGTCACGAGTAATACTGATCGTGCCGTCTTTAGTGCCGCTGTTGATAAAAGCATTAAGATTAAGCGGAGTACGCAGACCGTTTATTTGTTCGATGATCTGCGATATCTCGCCATCTGTCATCGGATGACCATTCAGGCGGTCAATGGTATTGTTATTCTGAAAAAGGATATCCGCCCAGTTTTTGATCAGATCTTTTTCAGTCGGATAGCGGAGAACCCCGCCTTTATCGTTCCAGCCCTTTTGTTTAAGGGCGTCGATAAGAGCTTCCTCAAAATCAGCTTCTTTTGCAAATGTATTCATAGTGTTTTCCTCTCTGATCTGTTTTGCAAGCTATGGTCACTGCTGTGAGTATCATCTAAGTTCGCTTATATCAAAAGCCGTGTATCCCTCGTAGTAATAGCTTGTATCAATACCTTTCATAAATACTTCTCTGTCTTCTGTTTTATCGGTAAGAGAATTTTTAAGCAATACACTTATCTCTGTAGAGCGTATCGGACTTCTTTCCATAGCAAGCAGATAGTCCTCTTTATCGATCATACTCCAGTCAATGACCATTTTTAGTTCGGTCTTAAAAATGTGATCAAGCCATATCCTTGTTGCTCTGCCGTTCCCCTCACGGAACGGGTGGCAAACATTCATTTCAACATATTTTGCAACGATCTCGTCGAAGGTATTTTGTGGCATCTGCTCCACCGTTTTCAAGGACTGATCCAGATACATAACAGGAGCAAATCTAAAACTACCCTTTGCAATATTCACGGTCCGTACCTGTCCTGCAAAGTAATATATATCCCCGAAAAGCGTTTTATGGATAAACATGAGTGTGTCCAGTGTACCGGCTTTTTTGTCAGCAAGCATATCCTGTTCAAATAATGCCATAGCTTTTTGCTTTGAAATACGTTCTTCCTCTCTTGCAAGCTCTGCCGAGCTTTGTGCGTTGATTTTATTTTCAAGCATATATTTCACCTCACACAAACATTTTTTCGAGCATTGATTTCTTTATATTTCGTAGTTTTTCTAACTTACGCTGATGAAGGGTGATAAGATCATCGAGCTTTGAGAAATATGCTCCGATTTTTTCTTGTTCTGCTAAAGCTGGTACTTTAACATCGGTAGAATTTATATTAACCTTTGATAAACTTGGTACGCCTGTTGACTCGTCCTTTTCTTTCCAGTTCACGTTTTGAAAAATACAATACACAAAATCAAGTGAATAATCTTCTTTAGGAATACAGTAAAACAGCGTATCTACCGTCCAAAACGGTGCTTTCAAAACATAAGGCTTATCAATCGTTCCTTTTCTTCCGATGCCAATAGCATCTTTGTCATATGATAGTGCTTTATCAACACTCAACATATAACCGCCCATTCCGTAAACAGGAATATCTCCCTCAGATAAGTGCTTATAGTCCATTCCGTTACCAACAGTAATGACTTCTTCTAACTTACGCTGTTCCCAAGAATCAGTAAATCCCTTAAATCGCACTTCGGGTACATCAGCACCATTTTTAGGAAACATTTTTCCAAGCATTGAAATTTTGACTTTGTTCAATTTGTCAAGTTTACGCTGATGAAGGGTGATAAGGGAGTCGAGGTTGTGAAGGAACTCGCCAATTCTTGTTTCTTCCTCGACATTTTTAGGAAAGAAAATGTTATAAGAAGATAGCTGTGGGACGGTCAACTGAGGAACACCTGTTGATTCGACAACTACCTTATGATTATTTATCGCATTTTCCAAGAAGTAGCAATCGTGATTGGAGCGTATAGCCAAAAGTCTTACAACAGGCGTAAAATCAACCATTCTCGCCTGAGCAAATCCTACTTCACCTCGTCCTGTTACAGTAACAGCCGGTGCTTTTACTCTATAATAATCATCGTAATATCCTACTACACCATCGTTTGTGAGAGCGTTTGCATATATCGGATACTTTCCGTTTTCAACGGTTTTGCTCTTATCAATATCGCCACCAGCAAGTATCTCAATAGCTTCATCGCCCAACTTACGCTGTTCCCAAGTATCATTAAAACCCTTGAAACGAATCGCAGGAATATTATTTTTGTTTGTCATTTTACACAAACTCCTTTCATGAACGGAGCGTGGCAACTGCACTGCTCATATTCCAAAGAGCTTTTTCAGCTCCTGCAATCCTGCCATATCGAATTCACTTCCTGTCAGTTCTTCTAACATACTGCCAAGTTCACTTTCAATTCGTCTGATATCCTCGTCAACTTCTGACAAGGTCTCACTGTACTTTTGGGCAAGTGCCTGTATTTTTGCGGTAAATGTATTTACCACAGCATCGGGCAAGCCTGCAAGCTCACCACAAAGACGGTTGATCCACTTTGCTCGCAGCATTTCACAAGCCTGTTCATCTGTAAGTATCTCGATAGTTTCCTTTGTTTTTTCGTGCAGATCCTCTCTCGCCTTCTTGACATTCTTAGCAATAGATTTCTGCTCTGTAATCAACTTATCGTATTTTTTCAGCACTTCAAGTACTTCGATTGATACCTCTTTTGCCTTGATCGCTTTTTTGACCTCTGCGGCAACAAATGCGGTTTTGTCATCATTCACGAATGGATTTTCTTTATCATCTTCGCTCAGACTTTCAAAAAGCTCATTTGTCTCGCTGTCGATCTCTGCAATACGACTCTCCATAATTGAGATTTTTTCAATATCTTCCGAAAGATAAGCCGACTGCACAAGTTCAAATGGAAGAATATGACCTTTCCAGCCGTCCTGAACCTCAATATCTTCGTTGCCTTTTTTCTTGAGTACCATATTAGGATCTACCTGTTTAACAGCCTCAAAGCCCTCCGAATGCATACTTTCTAAATCTGCGGAGATAGTCGACCATTCATTGTCAAGCAGTTGGTAGGCTTCATAAGGGTCAATAAGGGAAATGTTTTCCAGTCGCTTGAAAATATTTGCAGACAGCACACTTTCCTCGCTTGCTGTGTGAACGGTTTCCCATCCCTCTATTAACTCAGTATAAAGATAGTCGCTAAAATCATCGAAAGCTGTTCGATATTTTTCACGGAATGCAGATACATCATCACTTCTGCAAACAGTTGTTTTTATATCGTCTGTTGTGACCTCACTGTACTCTGTCGATCTTGCCAGGAAAAGCGATCTGCGCAGTTTGGGAAATGCTGTCCAGTATTCAGAAAGTGCATCGAGTTCAATGTTCGGTATGCCGCCAAACATTTGAGCATAGATATCCCATGTTTCAGCCGGTTCGGAGCTGTCCACATATCGAGGAATATTTAGGTTATAGTCGTTAGCCCTGATCTCCTCACGGTTTACTTTACGGCTGTATTTCGGAACGTCCCTTCGGTCTATTACCGTATCGGTAATACGGCGAATATCCGATGCTCGAAGTTTATTGGATTTTCCGGCTTTTTCAAACCCCTTAGATGCGTCAATGATCAGTACATCATCGTTAATGCGGTTTTTCTTGAGTACCATTATAATTGTCGGAATACCTGTACCGAAGAAAATATTGGCAGGCAATCCGATTATAGCATCAATTCTGTTACGCTCAATAAGGTTACGGCGTATTTCACCCTCTTCACCGCCTCGGAACAAAACACCGTGGGGCAAAATGATAGTCATAATTCCGTCAGATTTTATGTGGTAAAGATCGTGGAGCAAAAAGGCATAGTCCGCCTTGGATTTAGGTGCTACACCGTAACCGGAATATCGATCGTCATTTTCTTTGCCGTCCGGATCCCAATTTTGCGAGTATGGAGGATTTGATACAACTGCATCAACATATAGAGGATCATAAGTACCCTCGATCTTAACACCTTTGTCATCTTCGGAGAAATAAGGCCAGTCGTCTTCAAGCGTGTCACCGCAGCGAGTTTCTATCATATTCGCCTTGATGCCACGCATTACAAGATTCATTCGTGTAAGATTGTAGGTATTCTGCTTCAGTTCCTGTGCATAGTAGGCTATATTGTTGCCTGTTCCCATATAACGTGCTGCGCTTTTGCCGATATTGATAAGGAGAGATCCCGAACCGCTTGTGGGGTCGTAAATTTTGATTTCCTTACGATCACGCAGATGATATGCTACAATTTCAGACATAAGCAGCGACACCTCATGCGGAGTATAGAATTCCCCAGCTTTTTTGCCTGCATTTGCCGCAAAGTTTTCGATAAGATACTCGTAGATAAATCCAAGAGCGTCATAGTCTTCCTTGTTATCAGTCGGGATATCCTTGATAAGATTCAATAAATCACGAATAGCTTTCGTCTGCTCTCCAGCAGTACCACCGAGTTTGGAAAGACCTGTGCGGAGCGTGTCAAAAATGCCCTTAAACACTTTTTCGTGCGTTTTACCGATACGACGATTATTAAAAGCATTGAGTGCATCACGGACATTTGATACATCAAAATCTGACCCAAGTTCAAGCCAAGTGCTGAAAAGATCAGTGTAAGGGATAAAATATCCGATATCCGTTTTGATATTGTCGATTTGCTCTTCCAGATCCTTAACTGTTTCTTCGTCATCGAAAGGAGCACTCGCATTATCTGGGTCAGGGTATACAGGTTCTCGTACTTCGTATAACGTATCTGTTGTGTAACCCAGCCCTAAGAGGTGTGTGATTTCAACATCTGAAATATATTTATAAAAAATAAAGCCAAGGATATAGTCCTTATATTCGTTAGCTTCGATTTTAGAGCGCATTTTATTAGCGCTTTCCCATATCTTATTAGCGAGTTGTTGTTTGTTCATAAAAGAACCTCCTAATCTATATGTACGGTATTACATCCGGTATGATTTTAATTAAAACTTTTTCCTGGGAACAGCGTAAGCTGTCTGATATGGTCGAGAGAGTGACGAGAAAGAACGAAAACCTTGAATCAGAGCTACCACTTACTATATCAGCACAGTATGGCTTGATAGATCAAAACGAGTTCTTCGATAAGCGTATCGCAAGCCGAGATGTAAGCGGTTACTACCTGTTGAAGAAAGGTGAATTTGCCTACAATAAGAGTACATCATCTGATGCCCCGTGGGGTGCAGTCAAGAGACTTGATAGGTACGAAATGGGCGTATTATCGACACTTTACATTGTATTCGCTCTGAAAGAGGACGGAAATATTGACTCTGATTTTCTTGTTTCGTATTATGATACCGACTGTTGGCATAAGGGAGTTCAAGCCATTGCTGCCGAGGGTGCAAGAAATCACGGACTGCTCAACATCACTCCTGCCGATTACTTTGAAACAGTCCTTACAGTACCGTCCGACGTAAAGGAACAGCACCAAATCGGCACTTTCTTTGCAAAGCTCGACACCCTTATCACCCTTCATCAGCGTGAGCTATAATCTTACAAATACTAATATTCATTATATCAAATATCACCAATCATGTCAAGCTTTTATAGTCCTTAATTTGGTATAGTGGACAAAACCAAGGACATTCTAACCGTAATAATCCTTTCATTATAGCGCAATCAAAACTCCAGAAGTTTTTTTGACTCTTTGTCTGCTTTTCTTATCGTATCGACTCGACCATGAATAATGATTAATAGCTCATTGTTTTTTTACGGTTTCTAACGAAAAAGCGTTGATATAAACCGACGATAAAAAGAAGATCATAGAACATCAAAAATAGCTGAGACAATCATAAACTGTCTCAGCTATTTTTTTGATAAATATTCTGTTGACCAGAGGACAGATCGCAGACTCTTAGCTTTACTAAAATTTGTACTTTTGGAAAACCGATATCCGATGTTAGTATGTCACCGAAACATATTCCGGTCCAAAAAAATGTACGCAAGTTCGGGCCAAAATCGATGTTATAGTGATGTTAAATGTTTTTTGAAAATGTCGTTTTACGCCTTAAATACTGCACTTTTGGGAGCTATGTTCATATGTTGCCGTGGCATATAAACATGATCTTTTTCATTTAAGTTTCTCCTTCCGCAGGGATACTTTGCGTGAAAACACAACTATATTATAACACAGATGATCGCTGGTTTCAATACTTCTGTTTCAAGCTATTACTGCTTATATTTTATATCTCCGCTTTTCAGGGGATAAAAAAGCACCTGCTTTGCGCAAGTGCTCTTTGTTCCGGATATTGATCAGTGATCTGCTATTTGTGACCGATCATGCCATTTTTATCAGAATCTAACCTCAGTTACAGTCGAGTCCTCATCAACTATCATTGCAAACCCTGTGTAGACCTCAACGCACTTGCAGTTCGGGTTTTTGTGGAACAGTTCTCTTCCCTTGTCAAGCGGGGTGGGCAGACCCTCTGTTATTTTGTAGTGTTCGATTATATTGCCATACTGGTCTATGGCATGTACATCACAGCCGCTTATATAGCACTTCGACAGAACACCCACAAGCTGTTCGCCTGCTTCTTCTATGGCTGTTTCAAGTTCTTCCCTGACAGAAGTCATTATCTCAGCGATTATCTCTTCGGCTGACATCTCGGATATCTCTTCAAGAGTATCTTCGTCCATTTCGCTTTGCAGTTTTTCGATTATCTCCTCGTCAGTTGCGCTCAGCAGGTCTATCATCGAGAGCGCTTCCATATAAGCCCTTGAACGCGGAGTTTTCAGCTTTTGTCTTAGTTTTTCGTCCTGCGAGTATTTGAAGATGAATTCCTTGTTTTTGCCGATACTCTGCTTTTCGGTCTGTTTTTCCTTTTCGTACTCATATTCTCTTGCGTTTTCGCCCTGAGAATTACTGTTGTTTGCCTTGCCGAACATATCAGCCGCACCCCTTTCTTATCACTCTGTCACCTCAGCTGGAACTTCCTCTGCCGCTTCATCACCTGTGACCGGTTCAACATGGAACTCGCCGTTCTTGACCATTACATAGCTGAGTCTTGCGAACATATCACCGCCCTCCATAGCGTAAACCGAAAGGCTTATATTGTCGCGACCCTCGATATTGACTGTCACATCTGCAACGCCTGTGCCTTCTTCAAGCACATAATCATAGATTATCTCGCCGGTGTCGATGTCAGTCACCTGCACCTGTGCGTTGGTCGTCCAGCAATCGTGTTCCAGCAGGGGAGTCATCTTAAAGGTTAAAGCGCTGAACTTTTTGTCGAGGTCGAAGTTCATATACGAAAGATCATTGCCGTTGCCTGCGCGGAAAACGTATGCCCTTGCCCATGAATCGCCGTCGATGGAATAATTGTAGCTGTTCTGTACCTCAGCCAGGTCGGTGGTGACCTGCTGGGTATCAGTTATCCTTTCAGGCGGGAAACTGAACAGCGTAACATTGTTTTTGCCGAAAGTATCTTCCACAGCCTGCTGTGCAGCCTGAGATGAGCCTTGTTCTTTAAGCTCCTTGTCGAGTTTCTTATTGCCTATAAAATGAACATACAGTTCCGAAATGACCACCGATAGCAGATATAATGCCACGATGCCTAAGATTATCGTGCCGCACCCGATGTGACAGCCGCCGTGTTGTTTTTGTGCTTTGACGGGTTTGCCCGACGCATCTTCCTTGAATCCGCGCTTTTTGCTGAGGTATTTCTTACGCTCCAGCCAGTTCGTTTTTTCAAACTGGTCGGTTTCCAGCTGTGACAGTTTGTCGCAGTAGGACATGGCTTTAGTGGCGTTACGGCGGGAAAGGCACTGTCTGATGGCAACAGTCTGCTCTTCGTAAACGCCGTTGTATAGCATCTCTGCCACACTGACATACAGCTTCATCGAGCCGGCATCGCCTGTGTCAGCAGCTTCTTCCAGTATCTTTATCGCTTCCTTGTAGACTTTCTGTGCCTGTTTTGAACCTATTGGCGACCTGTTGTCTGCATGTTTCAGATACTTCTCAGCCAGATAACATTTTGCGCTGACATTACCCTTATCAGCCGCGCTTTTCATCCAGAATTCAAATCTGTTCCAGTCCTTGTCACAGCCCAGACCCTCAAAACACTGGTGCGCCTGCATGAACATGGCATCAACATCGCCCGCATTTGAAAGATCTCTGAAAATACTCAGCGAAATGTCATAATCCTTATTTTTGAAAGCCTGCATACCGCCGCTCAGATCCCTTGAATATGCGGCAGGGCTGCCGCTCTGATAGCCGTATAACGGGCTGACCGGCGGTGTGTTCACGGGTGCGGCGTTCTGCTGAGAGTAGCTGTCTGCCGCTGACGGTGCAGGCTGTACAGGCTGTGCCTGACGCTTCTCCTCGTTGCGCTTCTTGATGGCTTCGACCTTACTGATGACTTCATCGGGCTTGTCTTCCTTCTCCTCAAGCACCGCATCATTACTGCCGCCGTCATCAAAGACCAGTGCCGACCCCGCCCTGCTTATCTCGTCTGTAAGAAAGGCGATCTCCTTTTCGATATCCTCGACAATGCTTTCCAGTTCTTCGCGCCTGCTGTCATCGGCAGTGCTTTGCGCCCTTTCAAGGTATTCGAGTTGTTTTTCTTCCAGCTTTGACTTAAGTTCGCGCAGTCCCAGACTGTCATCTATGTCAAGAGTTTTCAGAAGTTCTTTATTCATTTAAACTTTCCTCTCTTTATACTTTATCGCTCATTCATAAGCGCCATGACATCTTCGGCGGTTATGGTGGTCAGGAGTCTTTCTGTTTCTGCCATATCCGTTATCTGATGGCTGTCGAGGTATTCGATGGCGCGCATATCCTTTTTGCTTTTCAGTGCGCCTGCCACGTTCCTGACACCTCGCGCATTGCCGAAATCCGCCGCCGCTGACTTCTGTGCCAGCAGTTCTGTCAGCAGACCGTCAATGCCGTCCTCAAAGCAGTTGCCGTCTGCGGCGGCAGTCTTTTTGAGTATCTCCAGCATCTCTGCGGGGGTGTAGTCCTCAAATACTATCTCGTTGGTGAAACGGCTGCTAAGACCCTGATTTGTCGCAAGAAATTCGTCCATATCCTTTGAATAGCCCGCGATTATCACGCAGAGGTCGTTTCTGTGGTTCTCGACCTGTGCCACCAGTTCGTTTATGGCTTCTCTGCCGAAGTCGTTCTCGCCGCCCTGTGCCAGCGAATATGCTTCATCAATGAACAGCACACCGCCCAGTGCTTCTTCTACCTTTTCACGGGTGCGTGCGGCAGTCTGACCAACATAGCCCGCCACCAGATTGCTTCGGTTGCATTCCACCAGCTGACCCTTTGACAGCGCCCCCAGCGAATGATAGATATTGCCGATTATCCTTGCAACGGTGGTCTTACCTGTACCCGCGTTGCCCTTGAATACCATGTGCAGTGTGCCGAAACCCTGTGTCTTTCGGTTTAACTGTGCAAGCCGCTGATTTACCTTAGCAGATGCCACCAGCGCCCGTACCTGTGCCTTTACCGAACCAAGACCTGTCAGTTCTTCAAGTTCGCGCACGTAATCATCGGCAGTCTTGCACTCATCGCCGCCACTGTCCCGACTGCTTTTCAGCGCCGCTATATCTTCCTTTTTGATGATAAGGAAATCGTTCCTGCTGTGTTCCTGTCCGTCAGCAAGACGGTTAGCCTGCTGTTTTATCACATCATCGAGAACGTTGCGCACACCTCGCGCATTGCCGAAATCCTTCTTTGATGCCCGCGCTTCGATGACATCGCGGATATCCTTGTCAGTACCGACATCCAGCATGAATTTCTGTGCCGATACCATGCTTTTGAATATGGACACCATTTCGTCAGCAGTGTAGTCCTCAAAGTTGATGGTGTTGGACATCCTGCTTCTCAGACCTTGGTTCTTGTCGAGAAATTTGTCCATTTCGGGACCGTAGCCCGCGATTATCACCATTATGCTGTCGCGGTGGTTCTCCATCTCTGTCAGCAGAGTTTCGATGGCTTCCTTGCCGTAAGTGTCGTTGTCATCACGGCAGAGGGAGTATGCTTCATCGATGAAAAGTATGCCGCCCATAGCTTCTTTGACCTTTTCACTGACCTGCTGTGCGGTCTTGCCGTATATGCTTGATATGAGGTCTTTTCGTGTACACTCTACAAAATGACCCTTCGGCAGTACACCGAGCCTTCTGTATATCTTGCCGATTATCCTTGCAACGGTGGTCTTTCCTGTACCCGCATTGCCGGTGAATACCATGTGCAGTGTGCCGTTCGATGCCGCCGCTATGCCCTGTTCGGCGCGCATCTTGTTGACTTTAACCTGATTTACCACCGTCTGAACCGACTCTTTCACCGATGCAAGACCTGTCATTGCTTTCAGCTTGTCGAGCAGTTCTTCAACAGTTTCGGCAGACTCGCCCGAATTTATATCCTCTTCGGTGATGACATAGTAATCATCGCCCGCTGCCCGCCTTTTCTTTGAAAGACGGTTGGACATGCTGACATAAGCCTCAGTCAGTATCCTTTCGAGGTCTTTTGAATAGGTGAAGTCGGGCTGGGAAGCCATGTTCTCCAGCTTTTTCCTAAGCACCAGCTTTGCCGCATCGTTTATGACAAGGCTTTTGCTTTCTGCCAGCCTGTCGGTTATCACCATCAGGTCATCGGTCGAATATTTGCCCAGCACCACCGTCCTGAGATTGAAAAGCGCCGCTATTTTTGGCTTTTTCAGCAGGAGATCTTCCGTTTCCTTTTCCCTGCCTGTTATTATCAGCGTCACGCCGCCGTTTGCCGACTTTATGGCGCTGTAGATCTGATCGAGTATCTTTGAACCTACGCCGTGACCGTTCTCGTCATCAAATTCATGGATATTTTCTATCAGCAGACAGCCGCCCATCGCATTGTCAAAAAGTTCCTGTATTCGGCTGTGAAGTTCTTCATTGTCATCGGTCAGCAGAGAGTCGTAATCTGTAACCACAGGCTCGTCAAATGCTGATATACCCAGCGCATTAAGCGTCCTGCACGCGGCGTATGCGGCGGTGGTCTTGCCGCAGCCGTCGGGTCCCAGTATCTTGATGTTGTTGAGGATTATCGCTTCTGTGCCTGCGCGCTTCTTTTCTGTCTGCAATACGTTTACGATGTCGTTGAGGGCAGTTTTAAGTTCACCCATGCCCACCACATTTTTCATGCTTTTCTCAACGATGGGGGATATCTTATCCTTTTTAGCGGTTTTGTCAGCAGACTTTTTTCCGAACAGAGGGAGTTTTCTGCCTTCACCGCCTTCGGTTTTCGGCTTCTCTTCGCTGACTGTCACCCTGTCTGCATTCATCGGCTTTTCTGTGCTGACAGCCGCCCTGCCGATGCGTATATCTTCCATCGGCTTTGCAGAAAGGTCAAAGGATATGTGCTTGAACACCTTGTCTTTCAGCCATGCCTTTTCGCGCACAAAAGCAAGACCCTCGCCTGCTTTTATCGCATCTGCGAGGTCTTTCGCATACAGTGCGCCGTCAGTGTCAATGTACAGACGCATAATTTTTTTGCACAGCTTGCCCGCCGCCTTGTCGCTGCCCTGTTCAAGATACAGTGCGGTAAGGCGAAGCATGTAACTTTCTTCATACTGCACATCAATGAAGTTTTTAAGCGCCTGTATCTGTTCTTCCGCCGAACCTCCAGTGCGCAGTGCCAGTTCATACCTTGCCGCCCTGTAATAATAGCCGTCGGGATCGGCGTTGCCGTTGTCCAGAAAACTTCTCAGCTCATCATACTTTCCGCAGGCAAGGCACACGCCTGCTATCATGCCAAGTTCTTCGTCTGAGCCGCCCAGTTCGTAACTGCGCATATACCATTCAAGGCACTGCCCGAAAGCGCCTTTTTTCTCGTAGGCTTTGCCGATGGCATGCGCCTCGCTCTTAGAACTGCATTCTTCGGGGCGCATACACGCGCCTGCCTCGATTATCCTGTCGTAGTCCTTTTCGCCTTTTGCCGATAAAATATCCATACCAAACAGCCTCTTAATTCACATCGAAATCCGCGATAAGCCCTGTCAGCTTCTCAACGTCCTGTTCTGACATATTTGAAAGTCTTTCAAACTTGAACTCCCTGTCAATGCCCACAGAGGGTATCCTCAGCCTTACATGCACCAGCTGTGACATGTCCAGCTGTATCTCCACTTCGACCCTTGTGCCTTTTGGCAGACCCGCAGGCAGGTCGATAACGCTCTCTGAGATTATCCTTACATCTGAAAGTTCCTTGAATTCGCCCTCAGTTATCGAAAGTTCTATCTTGTCCTGCGACTCCGAAGCTGTCTTGAAAGGCAGGCTTGACACCGCAGGCAGAGTGGTGTTGCGCTCTATCAGCTTGCGGTTGTACTTGCGCAGTGTCATCTCGTCAAGTGCGACTATGCCTATCGAGTGCGAGCATACATCGGATATCTTCCTCTGCTCGCTCTCGCTGTTTTCAAGGTATTTACCGTAAAGCGCCGCGCCCATAGCCACTACTTCATCGGGATTGACCTCATGTGAAAGCGGCATGCCCAGCAGTTTTGTCAGATTTTCTTCAATGTACGGTATCCTGCTTGAACCGCCCACAAGTATCGCCTTGTCGATGTCTTTTGCGGTCAGTCCCGCATCGCTGATGGCTGTCTTTACACAGAATTCGGTGCGCTTGTACAGCTTTGCGACTATCTTTTCAAAGTCAGCCCTTTGCAGTACGAAACTCTCCTTGAACTCGCCCGTCCTTACGGGTATCACAGTTTTCTCCTGTCGGCTGAGGCTTATCTTAGCTTTTTCAGCGCGGGTGAAAAGTTCCTGATAAACGTCCTTGTACTCGTCATCTTCAAGGTCGATATCGTATTTGTCATCTATATAGTCATTTATAAGGTCAACTATTTCTTCATCGAAAAATCTGCCGCCCACATTTTTAAGACCTTTTGTGCTCTTTACCGCAACATCCTTGCCATCGACCCTTATCACAGTCACATCGAAAGTTCCGCCGCCCAGGTCGTAGACCAGTATATTGCCGTGTTCCAGCTTACTGCTCGACGCATAGTAGAGTGCGGCGGCAGTGGGTTCATTGATGGTGCGCACCAGTTCAAGACCCGCTATCTTCGCGGCATTTTCGGTGGCAGTTCTCTCAGCATCGGTAAAATATGCAGGTATGGTTATGACTGCTTTTTTCACAGGCACATCATTTCCCAGGAAATCATTGGCATCGGCGGCGAGTTTTTTCAGTATCAGCCCTGAAATGACTTCGGGCGAATATTCAGTGCCGTCAGATGTGGTGAACCTGTAGTTCTTGTCACCCATGTGATTTTTTATGGCAGATACCACATCATCGGGGAAGCATATACTGTTCTCTTTGGCAGCCTGTCCCACGACCACCGAACTGCCGCTCTCAAAATACACCACAGATGGAGTTGTCCTCTGACCCTCCATATTTGTTATGACTTGCGGTTCGCCCTTGTCATCTATGTAAGAGCATACCGAATAAGTCGTACCAAGATCAATACCAAAAATCATATTTATCCCCCAGATCTATGACAAACGGCACATCTTCCGCGTGATCTTGCAGACCATGCCGCTTATATCAATTCACAAAATACCAATTTTATTATATCACATCTAGTCAGTTTTTGTCAATACATTTATAAATGCGGTCGTTCTGATAACACATCACACCAAAGGGCGTTTCATCGGGCGATAACATTGACCTCGATCCGCAGTACAGGTCACATCTGAAACAAAAAAAGACCCGATCACAGGTGAAATCCTGCGTTCGGGTCTTACGGTGCATTTATGAAAGATGTTTAACATTCTTGACATGTGCCGCTATCAGCACAACATCAGTAACATCTATCCTGCCGCTGTGGTCGGCATCAGCGAAGGGGAAAAACTCAGCGCTCAGCGCCTTGATGCCCTTTACCTGTGCCGCCGCCAGCGAGATATCTGTTACATTGATCTTGCCGTCGCCGTTGATATCGCCTACAGTCTTGTCTTCATCGGAAGAAACAGTGTCATCGCCGCCTGTGGTGTCTTCGTCGGCAGTAGTGGTGCCGTCTGCTGACATTCTCTCTCTGACCATATCGGAAAGTTCTGCAAACATTATGTCAGCTATCTCCTTGTGACCGTTCGCGTTGGGGTGCGGGTCGGAGTCAGTTTCAGGTGAGATGCCGTAAACATCAACGTATACCGCACCTGTTTCGGCGGCTATGGCTTTCAGCTTTTCGTTAAGACCCTTTATCTGCGGGTCAACGTTTTTGCCTGCCATCTGCATAGCTATGGGACCGGCTATCTGCTGTGCCATAGCAGCCGCTTCTGCCGCCGCAGTGCTGTTGCGGAACTGTTCGATAACAGCAGTGATATCGGGCAGCTGGCTGACATCTGCACCGCTGTTGATTATGTCAAGCAATTTCTGGACCTCTTCAATATCAGCGATCTTATCAAGAAGATCTACCATTGCATAGTACGCAGCCTCGTTGTCATCGGTGGTGATCTCAGTGACCGCGTCTTTCAGTTCGCTGATATCCTCAGCTTTCTCCGCCTGCTCCATCATTTTTTCAGCCGCTTCATCATTCAGGGTTTCCATAGCCTTTTTCAGTTCGGTCACCTGCTCTACCTTTTCGTTTAGCACATCTATGTAACCATCGGTGGGTACACCCTTTTCATCTACCTGTGCTTCATTTTCGGCAGCCGCATCAGATGCTTCCGAAAAGATGGGACCCAGTGTCGAGAATATGTCCTCTGTCAGTTCAGGCTCGATATCTTCTGTGCGGTAAGGGTTGAACATGCTTATCAGCGCGATATCGGTTTCGCCGTTGACTTCCTGCACTGCCTTGACAACGCCCTTTACATGCTCAGCCGACTGTTCTACCAGTTCATCTGCCTTTTCAGCCACATTCTTCATGTAGTTTGCGGCTTCAAGGAAAGACTCAGCTGTTATCTTGTCCTTGTTATCGTTTATAGTCTTGATGCCTGCGCCCATCGCTGTGGTGGTATCAAGCCCGAAGAGCGTCAGCGCCAGCGATACGCCCGATGCCTGCAAAACAGGGTTCTCGCTCATCAGCATGTCGGGTACAATGCTCATCACTATGTCATTTCCGCCCAGCTGTATGCTCACAAGGTCAGCTTCGCTAAGCGCATCATTGAAGTATTCGTGGTAAGGTGTCAGCACATCGGCGGGTATGGTCTTCACGAACATTTCAAGTATCATCTTTGAAAACTCGCCCTGATAGCCCTCCTGCCTGATGACTTTTTCGATGTCCTCAGCGCGGAATGCTGTAGCCGCCAGATTAGTGCCCTTTACCTCAACGCCGTTCTGCGCGCCCAACTCTTTGAGATAGCCTGTGAATATGGCTGGATATGCTCCCTGTACAGGGTCAGCCAACAGCTTATCGTTGATTATCATCGCTGGGTCAAGACCTTCGCCCTTGTACAGCCCGTAGCCTGCCGCTATGCTGTCGCCCAGTGCCACATAGTTGTAGGTCTTCTTCTTTGATGGTGCTTTCTCCGCACCCTCAGCCAGTGCCGCCAGACCTGTTGTGCTTCCCAGCATAGCCGCCGCAGTCAGCACCGATAAAAACTTTTTTCCTCTCATTTCAGTTCTCCTCCTTGTAGTTCTCACATATCTCTATTTTCTGTGTTTTTCTCACTCTTATCTTGACAGTTTCGCCGTTTTCCGAATAGCTGACCAGCATCATGTGGTTTTTGCTGAGCGGCGCATAGTAGCCGTTATAGTCGTGGGTAAGCAGTATGTAATCGCGCTTTGCTGTTATCTCGCCTATCTCGAACTCTCTGTAGAACTTCACAGCGTCCAGCCTGTACTTGCGGCATATGTATTCCACCAGTTCGGGCGTGGGTTCTGCGCGGTCGGGGTCGAGTATCACCTGACCCACCACATCATATCCTCCTCTCTCGTTTTTAAAAGCGGATATCTCCCATTCGTTGATGGGGTCGTTCTCGTCCAGCGAACTTTCAATATTGAACAGGTATACGCGCTTGCCGTTTTCATCAACGTAAGAGTCGGAAGCCCTGCCCATGATAGTGTAAGAACCGTCTGCGTGCCTTACCGCGATATCGCCCGTAACGCCCCATTTTATGCCGTTTTCATCATAGTACCAGCGTTCTGCGGTAGCTTCGGGATTATCAAGATAGCGGTCAGCAGAGGCGGGGCTTGTGGCATGCAGGTTACCCATCACTTCATTCTCTTCGATGAGGTTGCCGTCATCGTCCACCAGCTTTACATGAACATGCGGTTCAAGGGGCTTGCCCGTTTCGTTGGTCTTTGTTTCCTCGTCCATGAAGTAGGTGACCAGCGTTACGCCGCCCTCTTCACTGGCACCGCCGCCCAGCGAATACCTGACATTGCATCCGTTATCTTTGACACCTGCCAGCTTAAGACCTCTCGCGTATGCTTCACGAAGAGCGGGCAGTTCGCCGTATGTAACTATCCTGCCGAAGTAGTCAAAGGCAGGTCCGTCAAGATTGTCCTGATTGAAGGTCATGATATTGTCAAAAATATTCATGTTGTAGATCTCAACGCCGTTGATGATGCGGTCTACTTTCGCCCACTCAGGGAACTTTCTTACGATGGTACTCGTGTTGATCTGTGTTGTCGTTTTCATTGTTTTCTGTCCTTTCTGTTATCCTGTCGTTTTTTATGACGGGTCATCTGTGTATATCTCTTTGTTCTTTATCTGACCCTCTGTGCTATATTATAACATACCGATCCTTAAATAATCATTAATTGTGGAACGCTCAATCTTAAATATCATTAATTGTATCCTTAATATTTCTTAAGGTATGCTGTGAATAATATGCCTTTACACCTCTGAAAACGCGCAAATTCGTCATATTTCAAATGTTGGACGGATATTTTTCCACGCCGCAGGCAATGGCAGGCACAGCCTGCTCTTCACTAATGTTCTGCTGAAAGGATTTTGCGGGGATACTTGAAATTTTCGGTGTTTTGTGGTATAGTATCACCACTTTATCGCCAATTATCGTAATCTATCGCCAAGTGTTACCAAATCACCGTAAAATCAGCATTTTTGAGGGTAGAAACATGGAAAACTGCGTAACTACGCTGTTTCTGAAAAATCATCAAAATGCAGATTTTTGGTAGAAAAACTGGTAGAATTCTACCGCCGTCAAGGTTGGTAGAAAGTTGGTAGAAACCTTAAAACAAACGGTAGAAAGCCTGTTGACAAAGCAAACTGAATAATGGACAAAAGCGGACGGTGTTTCATAACAGAAGCGCTGTCCGCTATTTTTATGCCTAAAAATTGAATATTGCACATCGCTTCTCACTGAGCCTGTATGAAAACAGGTCGCTGAGGAGCTTTTTTTATTTCAGATGAACTATGTCAAGGAGGTCTTTCTATGCCGAACCCTACTGAAATCAGTCTGCTCAATTACAACTTTGAAGCGAAAGCCTGTAATGAACTGCTGACGGCAATGCTCAACCATTCAGACTTTGACTACGTTACGGTCGATGAGCTTCGCCGTTACAGTGAGCTTTCACAGTTCACCTTCGATGAGCTTCGTACCGCTGTGTATGAGCTTTGCAAGAGAGGTTTCCTCCTTGTAGTGCAGAAGTCGTATGGTCATGTCTATGCGGTCAACAAGCTGCGAATATCCAACATGGAATTTGTGTACGGAGCGTAAGCAGAGGTGAGAGAAATGGACAAGAAAACAAAAGTAAAAAAAACAATACCAGATACGATCTGCCGAGTACATAGGTCAGGCGGTTATGCCGTTCTGAGCAATTGCTTCGTGCGGTCAACCAATATTGGCTGCGATTCGATAGGTTTGCTCGGCAAGATCAATGACCTTCCGCCTACATGGAATTTCACGATTGCCGGACTTGTGGCTATCTGTGAGGACGGTGAAACAGCGATCAAGTCCCAGCTTGCTGAACTGGAACAGTGGGGATATGTCAAAAAGACCTTGCTGATGCCAAACGAGTCCCCTACGGGCAGGATCAGTTATCTCTATGACTTCTATGAATACTCGGAACTGGACGATTCTATCCCGAAGTATGACATTGAAATGGAGACATTTACAGTAGATAACGCTACCCTGAACCGTGTGAAGAAGGACAGCAATTTCACTATTATCAGTGCAAAGCTCCTCAGAACCAATAAGATCAGAAACAAACTGATCGGCTTTATGCTGAAAGTTCTTTCTCTGCCGAATAGTTGGAATTTCTCTATGTCAGGACTGAAAGCAATCTGCAAAGAGGGCAAGACTGCCGTGCATAACGCTGTGAACAAGCTCATTGATAAGGGCTACCTTGTTCGCACAAAACTTCTGTCGAATGAGAGCGTGAACAATCATTTTGAATATGTTTACAGCTTTTTCGATGTTCCTGTCAGCAAGGAAGAAGCAGACGAACTTGAAGCTGAGACAAGACGCAAGGCTATTACGATCCGTGAGGGCGGCAAGGCAAAGGCTGCTGTTTCTTCTGCGGCTGAAAAACAGAAGGTGGAAAACCCGTATCTGGACACTCCGCCTGCTGAAACTCCGCTGTCTGAAATTCAGGGACAATATAATAACAACAATACAAAACAGAAAAATCAATTACTGTGTGATAAATCCTCTATCATTCCTCCGGCGACAAAGCCAACTTTCAACATTCCGAGTGTTGAAAAATCTGCTGAGAGAGTGACTGACGGATATAACGCAGAAGAAGTAGAGTATTTCACAGAAGTTGTCAGAGATAATCTCGACTACTGGCATCTTGGTGACTGGCTCTGTCAGGACGGTCGGGACGGTTATGCAGAAGCAGATGAAATCGTCGGATTTATCGTTGACGAAATATGTTCCCCTCTGCCCTATACCACACTCAGAGGTCAGGCATTCCCCAGAGCAGTTATTCAGTCAAAGATGCTCAAAGCCAATATCTACATGGTAGAGAATGTCCTTGAAAATATGGCAAAGGTCGATAATATCAAGGATTTCCGCAGATATTTCATCAGTTCCCTCTACAACGAGGTT
>NZ_ADKM02000099.1 GCF_000178155.2 Hominimerdicola alba 8 | reverse complement strand
ATCAGGGAGCGAAGTTTCGCTCCCTGTTCTGTTTTGTGCGCTATGTTATGGGGAATTTGCTTTCAGAGGTCTTTTTGCTGCGCTTATCCAGACATTATCTGAAAGACTGGACTTTCAGCCTGTACTGCTTTATACTTATCATATAGCCATTACAAGGAGGTCAACCTATGGACATTTTGAAAGATATGGTGGAACACATACGCTTGGACTTTGACCGCACTCTGTTGGTCGATGAAGAATACACAAGTGCAGAAGAAAGATTGCACAGCTTCATTGGAAACGAGCTGCCGCCTGAGAAATCGCATGAAATAGACTCGCTCATCAACGACGTAACAAATCGAGTCCGATACGGCTGAATGTGAAAAACTGAGTGAGCAGAAAGCTCTGCTGATCTATCAGTCTTTGTGCAAACAGTATAGCTGTGAGGGACAGGCTCTTGCGGATATGATCGCAAGAGAACACGAGCAAGCGACTACATCCGGTGCTGATGAAAAAACTGTTTCGGATAACAGCTATGATGATGTTGCTGACGAGGAAGAAATGCTCGGTCAGACTTCTTTCTTTGAGAAGAAAAATCCTTACTCGGATTAAAAATATATCCGACAACAAAACGATTATAGCGATGCCGCTGAGTGCTGTCCGGTGCGCACAAATCAGATACAGAAACTTTGGGCGCAATACCTATGGACAAGCCTCGGCGGTTCGCGCTATAATATTACTGTGCAGGAGTAACGCCCTGCAACAAAAAGCCTATGCGTGTAGAGATAGATAATCGCAGGCGGAAAGGA
>NZ_ADKM02000100.1 GCF_000178155.2 Hominimerdicola alba 8 | reverse complement strand
AAAAAGGCACTCCATATTTTGGAGTGCCTTTTTTTGTACTTAGTATTTACCCTGACACGAAACGTCAAACAGTCCCCAATCATCTGATACACTGTATATTATCAGGTAGTCATTGCTGTCTTTGTAATACAGGGTGGTGAAAGTTGTGCCGTACTGTTCGCCGGAACCCTCATGGACAGGCTCACCATAAGCTGCCTTGACATCGCTTGCAGTCGCACCCCATGTAAGTCCCTTGTACAGCTGCAGTTCAGGCAGTGCACCGCCTTCATTCCTCGTTCTTACAAACTGTACGACTCCGTCAGATTCAACTATTGAAACATTCGGGTAGAGCGGATTCTGATAATCCTTGTTCGAGAAGCCCTGATCAGTCCAGCCCGATGGAGGTGTTATAGCAGAGTCAAGGATATTGGTGTTGTCGTATATCATACCGTCAAACACAAGCTGCTGATTGCTTTTCAGGTCAGCGGTGACAGGGGCATTGGCTTCGGGCATTGTAGTTGTAGTGGTGACAGCCTCAGCAGCCGAAGATGTATCAGCGCTTGAAGAAGCAGAACTGTCAGCCTCCGGCTTAGAGCCGCCAATGTCGATACCGGAGAAAGCAGTCACCTGCGGGATATCAGCTTCTATGCTGGCTATCATCGAGTCAAGATCGATATCACCGGGTGCTGTGGTAACAGCAGCCTCACTGCTTTCAGCGTCCTCCTTCTGCTCTTCATTTTCTTCTTTGGAATCCTCAACTTCCTCAGACTTGCTCTCTTCTTCCTTTTCAGAATTCTCAGCCGCCGCAGAAGCCTTGCTGTCAGCCTTGTCAGCGTCCCCGGACTCAGCCGAAGAACAGCCCGCCATAGTCAGTGCCAGCATCATAGCCGCCAAACCCACCGAGATCCTCTTTAAATTTTCCTTACTGTTTAGCATAGTTATCGTCCTTTCTTTGTGTAACGTTTTGTCTTTTTTACCGAAAAACCGTGTATTTATATGGCAATCGGTTTCAACAGACATAATTATTACACATAAATGTGATAATTTCAAGTAAATAAAATAAGAAATATTTCACTTTCACACAAATATCCCCCGAAGCACAAAACTTCGGGGGATAAATATTTGTTGCAATTATTGGGAATTAGCCCAGCTCTGCAAAGTACTTGATGGTTCTAACCATCTGAGAAGTGTAGGAGTTCTCGTTGTCGTACCAAGAAACAACCTGAACCTCGAACAGATCATCAGCGATCTTAGAAACCATAGTCTGAGTAGCATCGAACAGAGAACCAAATCTCATGCCGATAACGTCAGAAGAAACGATAGGATCGGTGTTGTAACCGAAGCTCTCGGAAGCAGCAGCCTTCATAGCAGCGTTGATACCGTCAACAGTAACATCAGCCTTCTTAACAACTGCGGTCAGGATAGTGGTAGAACCTGTAGGAACAGGAACTCTCTGTGCAGAACCGATCAGCTTGCCGTTCAGCTCAGGGATAACCAGACCGATAGCCTTAGCAGCACCGGTGCTGTTAGGAACGATGTTAGCAGCGCCTGCTCTAGCTCTTCTCATATCGCCCTTTCTGTGAGGACCATCGAGGATCATCTGATCGCCGGTGTAAGCGTGGATAGTGCTCATGATACCGCTCTGGATAGGAGCATAGTCGTTCAGAGCCTTAGCCATAGGTGCCAGGCAGTTAGTGGTGCAGGATGCAGCAGAGATGATCTTGTCATCCTTAGTCAGGGTCTTCTCGTTAACAGAGAAAACGATAGTAGGCAGATCGTTGCCTGCAGGAGCAGAGATAACTACCTTCTTAGCGCCGGCATCGATGTGAGCCTGGCTCTTAGCCTTAGAGCAGTAGAAACCTGTGCACTCCAGAACAACGTCAACACCCAGCTCGCCCCAAGGCAGCTCAGCAGCGTTAGCCTTAGCGTAGATCTGCAGGGTCTTGCCGTCAACAGTGATGGTGTTAGCCTCATCATCAGCGGAAACAGTGTGAGTGTTCTCACCTATTCTGCCGCAGTAACCACCCTGAGCGGTGTCGAACTTCAGCAGGTTAGCCAGCATAGAAGGCTTAGTCAGGTCGTTGATAGCAACGATCTCATAACCCTCTGCACCGAACATCTGTCTGAAAGCCAGACGGCCGATACGACCAAAACCATTAATTGCAACTTTTACATTTGCCATTGTATTGTACCTCCTAGAAAAAATTTCTGTATCTATTATACACCATTTGCCCGAACTTTTCAAGTCTTTTTCCAAAAAAACTTTATATTTTTTAAAACTTGGTCATTCTGTTCAGTATATGACAGCATTGGTGGAAATTTTGGCATAATGTTGACATCACGGCGCTTCTGTAATATAATTGTATTGATGTGAGGTGATAAAATGACTGTTGAAGAGATCGTGAAAAAATACGGCAGAAGCATCTCGGAAAAGCTGGCTGACTTTCTTTTTACAGATGTGGGCGACAGCGATGACATAGCATTGATAAAAGGTTTTCTTGCGGCTGACGACACCGAAAAAAAGCTAAAATACGGTGATATGCTAAACACTGACACAAAGCGCGTCGGCATTTTCCTTGACGGTAATCAATATATCATCGCGTCTGACGGCAAAACTGTGCATATCATCGACGCTGTGGCGGAAGAATTTGGCAGTTCTCCCGCCGAGTCGTTCGTCACTTTGGCTGAGATGTACTTTCTTCTCGACCATAAAGAAGAGTTCATACATTATGTGAAAGAACACTGACAAATAGCTGAAAACATGTCATAACAGCCCGAAATGCTTGACAAATCTGAGGTATGATGATATAATATATCTGTGTAAATATTTTCATTCGTCTGACGGCATAAAAATATATAACGCCGCAGACAAACAGTTTTTTGGAGAAGATAAGCGAAAGGATAGAGGCTTGGTGATCTCAAAAAGATTTGTGTCTGCCCTTTCAAAGTGGGCTGCTGCATGCTGTGCCGCAGTCTTGCTTGCGTCAGGGCATTTTTTATTGACCGCACACGCCTATGATTACAGCGTAATAACAGGTTCGACAGCAACAGGTGCTTCGATAAGCGGCTACAGTTCGGCTGTGGCGATAGATGTCACCGAGTTCGGGGCTGACAGCACAGGCAGAAAGAATTCTGCCGCTGCCATACAGAAAGCCCTCGACTACGCCGGCAGCCATGCCAGCGACAAAGTGCAGGTCAAAGTAATAATACCAGCGGGTACTTACAGTATAGGCAGCTGTCTGTATGTTCACTCAAACACATGGCTGTACCTGCAGGATGCCACCCTCAGAAAGGACTTTCAGGGCGGCTGTCTGATAATGAACTATCTCGACAACGATGACGGCGGCTTCAACGGTGCGCACAACATCATCATTGAAGGCGGTGTGCTGGACGGCAACACCAACGGCGGCAATGTCAAAGCATTCTCCACAATAAGAATGGGTCACCTCCATGACCTCTGGGTGAAGAATGTTGATTTCAAAGATAACTTCAACTGCCACATGCTTGAACTGGGCGGCGCTAAAAATGTCACAGTGGAAGGGTGCAGTTTCCATGAATACTATGGGCCAAAGTACAAGGAAGCCATACAGTTCGATATACTGAATAATGAGAACCTTTTTGAAGGCTACGCTCCCTTTGATGACACCCCATGTGACAATGTCATCATCAAGAACAACGATTTCTACGACCTTATGCGCGGCATCGGCTCACATTCGGCAACGATAGGCGAGTACTACACTAATTTCAGCATAAGCGGCAATACTTTCAGCAACATCTACGATTCTGCTATAATAATGGAGAACTACCGCAGATGCACCATCGAGAACAACACGATGACCGGTGTAGGCAGCGGCATAGACTTCAAAAACATGACTTATATGGAGGTTTCAGGCTACAACGCCCCTGTTGCAGGCTACAACGGCGTGTACGACAGGATAAACGACTTCTCGGATACTATAATAAAAGGCAACAGCATCTTGGCAGTGCTGACAGATGAATGCCCGAAGCCTTTCGGCATAAACCTCTACGGAAAGCTGGTGCAGAACACTGCTTTCCCCGACCACGATTACAAGGTCGAGGGCGTGCTGATAGACTCAAACAACATCACCACCGCAGGCACCGCTTTGCAGATGACGGATGCGACGGGTGTCATAGTCAACTCGAACGTGCTGGGCACTGTCACTGACGGCTCGATATACGAGAACAATCTGATGAACGTGAAGTATTCCACCGATGTTTCTGTCAAGAACAACAGTCTTATAGGCAGTAACGGACATTCTATCGCAGTGGTTGGCGGTTCGGCTAACAGCGTTACTTCCAACAACTGCATGAACAGCGCGGCTTGCGGGATCGCTGCTGACAAAAATGCTCAGCTAAAAATAACAGGCAACACGGTGCAGAGTTCTGCACACAGCGGTATATCTGTAGGCGGCGGCTCGGTGGCGGAAGTAAAGGGCAACACCATCACAGGCGCAGAGGAAAGCGGCGTTAAGATATCCGATACAGCGGGCATAAATGTCATAAACAATGCCATAAGCGGCTGTGTTACCGCAGGCATCACCGCTGACGAAGGCGCAAGTGCATTTGTTGACAACAACGACTTCACCAACAATACAAGCGCAAAATACTCAGGGCAGATACTCGCCATGCCCATAACCGCACTGACCGCAGACGGTGTCTACGGTGACCACGTTCAGCTTTCGTGGCTGAGCAAGGGAGGCTCTGACGGCTACTCTGTCAAGAGAAGAGCATCTGACAGCGACGGCGAATTTGAAGAAGTCGCAGTGGTAAACACCCCCGCCTACATCGATGAGATGCTGCCATCAAAGACAAAATTCGACTACAGAGTAGATGCACTTCTCGATATCGGCGGAAGCTATACCGAGAGCAGTTCGGGCACCATATCGGTAAGAACCAGATCTCCCCTTAGTGACTGCACAGCAGATATCGGCAGGACTTACCGCTACAGCGGCAAACGCATCGAACCCGACTTCAACATTTATCTTGACGGCAGAAAGCTGCAAAAAAATGTCGATTATACGGTCAAGTTCTACAACAATCTCGCGGCGGGCAAGGCAACGGCAGTCGTATCAGGCTGCGGCGAATTCTACGGTTTCCGTGAGTTCAGCTACACTATCAGCCTTGCAAAGGGTTCGACCATAAGCACACTGTCAGAACCCCCGATGACACTTACGGGCAAGACCAGCGATCGCTATGAGGTCATGACTGTCAGCGCATCGCCATCACTCAGCAGTATAGTCGATAAACCCCACGAAAGTTCTGAACTGCTGGGCGCCATCGACAATGCAAGACGTTCAAATGACCTGCGCATCTATTCCAGAAGACTGAACTCAGCAAGCGACTCACCTTTCTACGGGCTGTGGTTCTGAGAACGAATGATTATACTATAGCAATCCAACTTTTTAAATTCACAAAATCCAGTCGCAAAAGCTGGGATTTATGGGTTTTGTGACTGGATTTTGTCTGAATTTTAAGGCGGATTGCTATAAAAGCCGATGTGTTCAGCATCGGCTTTTGTCATTCATAAATAATTTACATATTTGTTCCGTTCGATTGATTATTTTAACTATTGAATACCGCGTATCTGCGCACTTTGAAAAACAGTTTGTAAATATAATGTAAATTCACTCGATAAATCAGATAAAAAGCCATTGACAAAACGCACTATAAATGTTATAATTAACTCGATAAAACAGTATCTTTTCACTGCTTTTAACATTTTTCACACACTATTGTCCCAATAATTATTAAGGAGCAGTATATTATGAACAAACAAAAAGCAAAAGCGATGCAGCTAAGCGGCGCATTGTTGTGCGTGCTGGCTATGGTATTATGTATGATAAGCTGTTTTGCACTTCCCGTCAAGGCGGCTCAGGCTGAATTGAATATTATCGGAAAACAGCAGGATAAAGGTGTTGAAGGGGTGCGCTGGCAGCTTTTCAAGGTCGGTGAGCGCGATGGTGCTGCCATTAAGCTGACAGGTGATTTTGCGGGCTACCCTGTTGACCTCAGCAAACTCAGTACGACATCTGAGGCGCAGAACGCCGCAAATACACTTGCTAACTACGCCCGACTCGACAAGCTGTCGGCGTTATCGGAAAACATTTCAGACAAGAACGGCAACGCCGTTCTGACAGGTGTCGGCAGTGGTGTATATCTGGTAGTCGGCAGTGAAGTGATAGCAGACAGCAAGAAATTCACACCTGCACCGATGCTGAAAGAGTTCACTGATGAAGAACTGGCGGTCGGAAATATAAGCATCTATGCAAAATTCTCCGCAGAAGACGTAAGCAGTGATGACTCTGACTACGGTGTTGAAAAGGTATGGATAAATGCAGACGACCGCACAATTCCTGAAAACATTGAGGTAGAGATATACTGTGACGGTGAGGTCACAGAGGTCGTTACCCTCAGCGCCGACAACAACTGGCAGTATTTCTGGACAGGCAACAGCAAAGCTGACTGGTCAGTTAAAGAAGTGAATGTCCCCGATGACTGCACAGTAGTTTACAAAGAAGCTGAAAATGCTTTCAGGATAGAGAATACCTATTCTGACGGTCACGGTGGTATCGACAGTCAGGACTCGGAGGATAGTGAGGTCGATACTCCTTCTGATTCAAGCAGAGGCGGCGACACAGACTCCGACAACAGTGAAGAGATAGCAACGTCAGAAGCGAGCAGCCGCACTCCCGAAATGGATTCTTCCGACAACGGTCAGATAACAGGCGAGGAAAGTTCAGATTCAGGCAGCAGTTCTTCAAGTTCAAAGACACCTGACAGCAAACAAAGCACTACTTCGACCACAGGTACAGGTACAACAGGCGGCGGCACAACAAATACTCCTCTGCCGCAGACAGGTTCGCTGCGCTGGCCGATACCCGTCATGGCAGGCGCAGGACTGCTGCTGATGGCGGCGGGCTTCAGGTTCAGCAGAAAAAAAGAAAACTAAAGGACAGCGTAAGTAATGGCTAAAAGACACATTATCGGGCGCGTGATGATAGTTCTGGGAGCAATGCTGATAGCTTCGGCATTGCTTCTTGCTTTGTATAATCACTTTCACGAAGCCCAAAGCAAAGCTGAGATGGACAAAGTCCTCGTTCAGCTGGAAGATATGATACCGCAGGAACCTGTGGAAGATACTCAGGAGGACTCACCCTTTGCGGTGTTTGAGCGCGAGGACATAACCGAAGAAGACACGCGGTCAGAAGCCCCGATATACGAAGAGATAGAGCCGTCTGTAGATATCGACGGCAGGATATACATCGGGCTGATAACCATGCCCGCACTGGGTCAGGAGTTCCCTGTCATACGCGGTTGGAGCTATGACGATATGAACATTGCACCATGTCAGTACAGCGGCACTCGCTCAGGACGCGACCTCATTATCTGCTCGCACAACTACGCGGGATTCTTTGATAGTTTAGAAGAACTTAAATCGGGCGATGAGGTGATATTCACCGACTTGAATGGCAGAAAATTCACCTACGAGATAAGCTATACCGAACTGATAAGCGGCTGGGACGGTGACCGTATGCTTGCAGGCGCAAAAAAAGACTGGGATATGACCCTGTTCACCTGCACATGGAGCGGCTACAGCCGTGTTACCTGCCGCTGCGTCCTAAAAAAATGATACTCTGCAATATCTCACGACCGATAAGACAAGTTGTGATATAGCATATTTATTGAGGGCTAAAACCAACACTCGTTTGTGCATTTGCCAAAATTTCGGGTGTAAACGATTGCTTGCAGAATGCCCCCTTGCATTTTCGGAAAATTTGCGCTATACTATGACACATACGTTAAATTCAAAGAATGAGGTGCATCAATGAGTATTTTTGAAACTAACTTCGCAAGAGAGAACGCACGATATGAGGCGCTCATAACCCGTCCGAACAAGGTTTCGGGCAGCTATAACGGTATCTACGACAGGTATGTACACCCCGTACTTACCGCCGCACACGCCCCGCTGATATGGCGCTATGACTTTGATCCCGCTTCCAATCCATACTTCATGGAAAGACTTGGTATCAATGCAGTGCTCAATTCGGGCGCAATATATATGAACGGCAAATATTACCTCGTTGCAAGAGTTGAGGGCAACGACAGGAAGAGCTTTTTCGCGGTAGCTGAGAGCGAGTCACCCACAGAGGGTTTCCGTTTCTGGGACTTCCCTGTTCAGCTTCCCGATACCGAACCCGATGAAACCAATGTCTACGACATGCGCCTTACGCAGCACGAGGACGGCTGGATATACGGCGTTTTCTGTTCTGAGAGCAAGGACAAGTCGGTGAACGACCTCTCTGCCGCTGTTGCGCAGGCAGGCATCGTCAGAACTAAAGACCTTAAAACTTGGGAGCGTCTGCCGAACCTTAAGTCGAAGTCCCCCCAGCAGAGGAATGTTGTTCTGCACCCCGAATTTGTTGATGGCAAGTATGCTTTCTACACCCGTCCGCAGGACGATTTCATCGAAACAGGTTCGGGCGGAGGCGTATGCTTCGGGCTTTGTGAAGATATCACCGACCCCGTCATATGCACCGAAGAAGTGGTGGTTTCCCCCAGAATATACCACACCATCACCGAATCAAAAAACGGCGCAGGCGCAGTGCCCATCAAGACTGAAAAGGGCTGGATACATATCGCGCATGGTGTTCGCAACACTGCGGCAGGTCTTAGATATGTCATCTACGTTTTTGCCACCGACCTCAACGACCCCAAAAAGCTGATAGCCGCACCATCAGGTGTGTTCATCGCTCCTCACGGTCGTGAAAGGGTGGGCGATGTATCGAATGTCTGCTTCACAAACGGCGCAGTGGTAAACGAAAAAGGCGAGGTCTACATCTACTACGCTTCCAGCGATACCAGAGTACATGTAGCCGCTACAACCATCGACAAGCTGGTGGACTACACCTTCAACACTCCGTCCGACCCGCTCAGGTCGGTGGACTGCGTAAAGCAGAGATGTGAACTTATCGAGAAAAACCTGAAATTTCTGAACAAGTAAAGCAAAACAGCACTGGCGAGAAGTCAGTGCTGTTTTATATTATACGTCATAAATTTCATGATATTCAGTGCTAACAGCCACCAAAAGCGTCTGCAAGTGCTGAATGCAGATCTGCTATGATCTATCTGTCCTCTTTGTCAATGCCGAATATCATTCTCAGTATGCCCGACAAGACTTTCGGACTTTTCACCACAACTACCTTCATAAGTATTACCTCCCGTCAAATGACTTGCAGCGCGTTTCTCACACGGCTCGGTATATACTATTCGGAAGTCGCAAATTTGGTGACTACCTCACCCGCGACTGTATCACAAGCAGTCTGCCATCTGTGAACTCCACTTCGGCAAAGTCGGCGGTTATCTCATTTGACACCCCAAGCGTCACCGCATCAGTCAGGGTAACATTCTCAGCAAGGTACTTCGTTCCCCTTATGGTCAGCCCCTTTACCTCAGCAGAATATGCGAACAGCGAAAGCGAAAAACCCTCTTTATAGGGTATCTTGTGACACCCGCTGTCATAGATCGAAACTATGTCATCATCACCGATTATAACACCTCTGCCGCCGTTGTCAGCTATCATCGCAAGGCATGCTATATTGCCGATCATATGATCCAGTCTGCCGCCGCATGCGCCGTATATGAAGAACTCTCTGTACCCCATGCCCAGCGCTGTTCTCACAGCCAGCATAAGGTCAGTGTCGTCCTTTTCGGCGGGGTAGACTTTTACGTTCTCCCCCTCAGGCTTGTAGTTCAGCGAGTCAAAATCGCCCAGCACAAGGTCAGCCTTTATGCCCAGAATTTCCGCCAGCGCCAGCCCCTTGTCAGCACATATGACGAACGCCCCGTTTATGACCTCAGCAGAAACATTCTCTGCCCTGACAGCATCGCCGCCGGCAAAAATAACACAGCGCTCAATCATTCTTGTACTCCCATTCTTTAAGCTGTTTGGCTTCTTCATACATCTGCACATAGCTGTCAAAACGTGACTGCGGTATCTCCCCCGCTTTGACAGCCTCTATCACTGCACAGCCCTTTTCCTTAGTGTGACTGCAATCGGGAAAGCGGCACTTGTCAGTGTAGTCGGCAAACTCCACAAAACAGCCCGCCAGCTTTTCCTTGAAGATTATGTCGTACCTGTTAGTGTCAAAGGACGAAAATCCTGGTGTGTCAGCGATATAGCCGCCGCCCTCCAGTTTATATAGCTGTACATGTCGGGTCGTATGCCTGCCCCTGCCCAGCTTTTTGCTTATCTCACCTGTCGCCAGTTCCAGTTCGGGGAACATGTTGTTAAGCAGTGAGGACTTCCCAACGCCGGTATTGCCTGTAAAAGCCGACAGCTTGCCCTGTAACATCGCCTTGACCTCAGCACTGCCCTCACCCGTGACATTATCGCACTCAAATACATCTATGCCGGCACTGCGGTATATCTCAGCCAGTTCTGCCCCCGACTGCTTATCCACTTTCGTGAACACCACCACAGGTCTTATGCCCTTGAACTCTGCAATGGCAATGAACTTGTCAAGCAGAAGAGTGTTCGGACGCGGCTCAACAGTCGATGAAACGAACACCAGCAGGTCGAGGTTAGCCAGCGGAGGTCTGATGAGTTCAGAACTTCTCGGCAGTATCTCCTCAATGACAAAGCCCTCTCCTGCCGCCTTAAAATTCACACGGTCACCGCACATGGGCGATATCTTTTTCTTGCGGAAAACGCCCCGCGCATTACATTCATATATGCCGTCGGAGGCATCTACAGTGTAGAGACCTCCGATAGCTTTCGTTATTATACCCGTCATATCACTTTAGTATGCAGCAGGTGCCGCGCCGTTGTCGGGTGTTTCAGCAGACGGTACATCGCTCTGCTGAGGTTCTTCCGATGGCTGAGGCGCCTCAGTAACCTGAGGAGTTTCAGTCTGCTGAGGCTCTTCCGACGACTGCGAAGTAGACTGTGTATCGCTCTCAGTCGTGCTGGCTGCTGTGGTGGTCGGTGTGATAGCCAGCAGACCATCCTTGTTCAGCGAACCGTTAAGTTCAGCACTCTTCTTGTCGTAATCGACATTGAATACAGCATAGTTTACAGACTTGCCTGTTTCTTCATTTCTTATGGAGATAGTCAGTGTTTCGGTCTTTTTGCCCTTGATATCAATGTAAACTTCTGCACCGGCAACAGTTTCTGCATTTGAGATGGACTGTGTACCGATCACGTTACCGTTCTTGTATATCTCTATCGAATATGCACCATGCAGACCCTCAGGCATAGGAACCTTGATGGTCAGCGATACATCAGGTGTTTCACCTGTTGAAACGAAGATAGTTACCTCAGAATCCTTCTCCAGCCACTTGTCAGCCTCAGGAGTCTGATCGATTACCTTGCCCTTGTCACCATCGTGCGGCATTTCCTTAACGCTTACAGTCAGCTTGTTCTCCTTCAGAATGGTCATAGCCTTTTCCTGTGTCAGACCAACTACATTAGGTACCTTGACATTATTGTTCAGAGGACCCTTGCTGACATAGATCGTTACATTGCCGCCCTCGATGAACTCTGTGCCCGCCGCAGGCTCAGTGCCGATAACGATACCCTCAGGAATGTTGTCATCCCACATGCTTCTCAGCACAACGTTGAAGTTAGCAGCGTTCAGTCCGCTCTCGGCTACAGCCGCCTCAGAACCCGAAACGTCAGGGATTATAGCAGTTCTCTGACCCTTGCTGACCTTAAGTGTTATGGTCGTGCCTTCCTTAACAGACTTGCCGACCGCCTGGCTCTGCCAGAAGATTATGCCCTCTTCATACTCGGTATTGTACTCGTTGACCAGATCCAGCTGTAACTTATCATCCCAGTCTTGCTGTACACGTACAATGTTCTCACCAACGAAGTTAGGCAGCATAACAGTACTTGTGTGTATGCTCGTGGTGCCGTCCTTTGAAAAAGCATTTATGACTGTCCAGCCGATTATGCACGCTGCCACGATAACAACAGCAACGGTAACAGCCAGCAGTATAGGCACTACATACGAGCGTTTCTTTGTATCCTCTTCGTAGTCGTCATCATCGTCTTCATCGTCATAGTCTTCATCATCGTACTCTTCATCGTCATCATAGTACTCGTCTTCATCATCGTATTCATCGATGGGAGGCTTTCTGGTGACATTGTTATTATTCACCGGGTAGAATCCGCCATTGTCAGACACAGGCGAAACGCCGTTCTTATAACCGAACACGACCGACTGGTTGAGTTTGAAAGTATCGATATCCCTTATCATCTCAGCCGCCGACTGGTAACGCTGCGCAGGCTGCTTTTCCATCGCATGTATGACTATCTCTTCCAGTGCTTCGGGAATGGCAGGCATTATCTCTCTTGGCGGAACAGCCGTTTCCTGCATGTGCTTAAGAGCAACATTCACAGCAGTATCACCATCAAATGGCTTTCTGCCTGTCAGCATCTCATAAAGCATTACGCCCACCGAGTAGATGTCCGATCTTTCATCGGTCATCTCACCCTGCGCCTGTTCAGGCGAGATGTAGTGTACAGAGCCGATAGCCTTATCCGAAAGGGTCTTGCCGTCTATCCTTGAAAATCTTGCAATGCCGAAATCCATGACCTTTATCGAGCCATCGGTAAACAGCATGATGTTCTGCGGCTTGATATCCCTGTGAACGATGCCCTTGTCATGGGCATGCTGCAATGCGCGGAGTATCTGTGTTATAAAGTGCAGTGCGTCCTTCCATTTCAGCACGCCCTGCTGTTCAATAAACTCCTTAAGTGTTATACCGTCAATATACTCCATGACGATGAACTGTATCTCATCAGTGAAGCCCACATCGTATATCTTTACGATATTCGGGTGCGACAGCACTGCGATAGCCTTGCTCTCGTTCCTGAACCTTCTCAGGAATTCCTCATCGCCCGAGAACTCAGGCTTAAGGATCTTTACAGCCACAGGACGGTTCTCCATAACATCCTGTGCCTTATAGACATCAGCCATGCCGCCGACACCTATAAGCTCGGTAATTTCGTATCTGCCATCCAGCTTCTTACCGATATTAGAATCCATTTTATTCAACTCCTAAACTAAATTATTGTCTTATCAGTTAGCTATGATAGCAACGGTTATATTATCTCTGCCGCCGCCTTCATTGGAATGGTCTATCAGCGCCCGCACCGCATCATCAAGATTGTTCCCGAAAACAGTGCAGTATATGAACTCCTCACTGCAATACCCCGACAGACCGTCAGAGCACAGCACGACCGCAAAATTGTCTGATTCACTGCACTCAAAATAGTCCACCTCAACATCAGGCTCAACGCCAACCGCTCTGGTGATAACATTTCTCATAGGGTGTATCCTTGCAGCCTCAGCCGTTATCTTACCGCTCTGCACCAGTGTTTCAACATAAGTGTGGTCGGTGGTTATCTGGCTGATGCCGTCCTTGTTGAGCAGATATGCCCTGCTGTCACCCACGTTTACCACGTATACGCGCCTTTCGATCACCAGCGCCGCAACACAGGTAGTACCCATTCCATTCTTATCTATATCCTCGATGCTTTTCTCATAAACGCATGTATTCGCGTAATGTACAGCATTGAGCAAAAGATTTCTGATAGAATTATCGTTCATCTGCGGACGGAAATTCTCCTGTACCCTGCCGATAAATCTATCTACAGCAAGCTGACTGGCAACACCGCCGGAAGCCGCACCGCCCATGCCGTCACAAACAGCAGCGATGCAGATATTATCGCCCAGAGGTTCCACCCTGACCCTGTCCTGATTTTCCTCTCTGTTAAGACCGATATCCGTACCGTAAGCCAAAAACATACAGCTCACCGCCTTTCCTTAAATTTCATATTCACGCCTCAGCTGACCGCATGCCGCGTCGATGTCAGCACCCAGTGTCCTTCTGACCGTTGCGTTCAGCCCAAGAGCCTCCAGCCGCTTCTGAAACCTCATGGCAGCCTTCCTGTCAGACCTGTAATCGCGTTCCTTTATCTTGTTGACAGGTATTATATTGACATGACAGGTGAACCCTCTCAGCAGTGCCGCCAACTCTTCTGCGGCAGCCTGAGAATCGTTGTGCCCGTCAATCAGCGCATATTCAAAAGAGATGCGCCTGCCCGTCACTTTGAAATAATACCTGCAAGCCGCCATCAGTTCAGCAATATCGTACCTGTTGTTTACAGGCATTATCTCACTTCTCGCCCTGTTGTTGGTGGCGTGGAGCGAAACTGACAGCGTTATGCCGAGCTTAAGCTCGGCAAGCTCATATATACGCGGCACCAGCCCACAGGTCGAAACAGAAACATGTCTAAGCGACATATTCATGCCCGCCTCGCAGGAAAGCACTTTCAAAAAGCCCACAACATTGTCATAATTATCCAGCGGTTCACCGATACCCATCAGCACCGCACCGCCTATCTTCCTGCCGCTGTCGCGTTCAGCCTCATAAATTTGCAGAAGTATCTCCGAAGCCGAAAGGTCGCGCTTATAACCGGCAATGGTCGATGCGCAGAACTTACAGCCCATCTTACAGCCCACCTGCGTAGAAACGCATACAGTATTACCGTGATTGTACTCCATTATGACGCTCTCGACATGGTTGCCGTCAGGAAGCCTATACAGATATTTTACAGTATTATCGGTATTACTTTCAAGTCTTTTTACGATAAATAGTGATTTTAGACAAAATATTTTTTTGAGCTTATCCCTCAATTGTACAGATAGGTTAGTCATTTTATCAAAACTATCCACACGCTTGACATGAAGCCACTCAAATATCTGTTTTGCGCGGAACTTTTTCTCCCCGATAAGCAATATCTGCTCTTCGAGTTCTTCAGGCATAAGTCCGAGGATATCGATCCTGCCGTCATCAGTATAACTCAGCATGCCGTCACCCCCGCCGCCTGAGTCTTGCAGTGAAGAAACCGTCAGAACCATACATTTCAGGCGTTATCGTCTGCATGAAATCTTCGCCGTCAGGCTCGAAATCTTCATGCGCCGCCAGAAATTTCTTCACCACATCATCATTCTCAGCCCGCGATACCGTACAAGTCGAGTACACCATCAATCCGCCCGCCTTGACATATTTCGATGCAGTGTCAAGTATTTCATACTGCACAGCAGGCAGACGCTCAAAGTCTGCGGGGTCTTTGTACTTTATCTCAGGCTTGCGCCGTATCACGCCCAGTCCGGAACACGGAGCATCTACCAGCACTCTGTCTGCCGGCGGCAGCTTATCATTGAACACTTTAGCATTGTTGACCTCAGCCGTTACACAGCTGAGTCCCAATCTATCAGCACCGCTTTTTATCAGCTTCACTCTGTTCGGGTGGAGGTCAAAAGCCAACACTCTGCCCTCATTGCCCATCATCTCAGCGATAGTGAATGTCTTTCCGCCTGGTGCGGCACAGAGGTCAAGGACAGTATCGCCTGCCTGTGGGTCAAGCGCTTTGCAGCAAAGCTGACTGGCGATATCCTGTACATGGAACCGCCCCTCTCTGTAAGCCTTCGTCTTTTCAACCGCACCTGCATTCGCAAGATGCACCGTGTAGTCGGATATACTGCTTCTCTCGAAAGTAACGCCCTCAGCCGCCAGCATATCCAGTGTTTCCTCCACAGAACCTATCAAGTGATTTATCCTGACAGTTGCAGGAGCACGTCCGATAGAGCTTTCTAATAGTGACAAGCATTTTTCCTTGCCATATTCAGCAAGCCATTTTCCAACCAGCCATTCAGGGCAGGAGTACTCCAGCGACAGCCGTCCTATTTCGGTATCAGACTTCGGCAGAGCCTTATCACGCCTGATGAACTCCCTCAGAAGACCGTTCACAAATCCCGCAGATGCAGGATTTCTCAATTTCTTAGCCATCTCCACCGATTCATCGACAGCCGCGTTATCAGGCACCGAATCCATATATTTCAACTGATACAGCCCGCTTCGCAGAATGTTCCTCAGCGTGTTGTTCAGCTTATTTTTAGGGTTCTTTGAAAGTTCTGCGATCATCGCATCAAGCGTCAGCCGTCTTTCAAGAACACCATAGAACAGTGCCGATATGAATTTTTTATCCCGCTTGTCGAAATCGCTTCTAGCCAGCGCCTCGTCAAGCAATATATTAGAGTATGAACTGTTTTCATCAAGCCTAGTCAGCAGCTTGACAGTAAACCTTCTGGTATTTCCCAATCAGCTATCCTCCATTTGACAAGCACTTCCACTTGTCACTCTCCAAGTACAGTTCCCTCAGCTACAGGCTTACCGCGCAGATAATCAGCTGTTGCCATTCTCTTCGAGCCTTCAGCCTGTATTTCGGTCAGTTTCACCATGCCATCGCCGCAGGCAATTGTCAAGTCTTTGACATTGACAACCGTACCTGCCGCCTTAGTAGTGCTTCCTGCCACTATTTCCGACCTGTACACCTTTATTCTCTTGCCGCCTATTGTCGTAGAAGCGCATGGCCAGTCCGACAGTCCGCATATCTGCTTATGAACAGCCCTTGCCGACTTCGTAAAATCTATCGGTGAAAGGTCTTTTGTCAGCATCGGCGCATAAGTAGCTTCTTCCTCGTTCTGCGGAACAGGGCTTATCTCACCCTTTTCCAGCTTATCAAGTGTTTCCACGATAAGTTCAGCGCCCATGTCAGCCAGCCTGTCGAACAGTTCTGCCGCTGTTTCATTTTCGCCTATCTCGGTTTCACACTTGAGCAGCATATCGCCTGTGTCAAGCCCCTCGCCCATAAGCATAGTTGTGATGCCAGTTGTCTTTTCATCGTTCAGCACAGCCCACTGTATCGGACCCGCCCCGCGATATTTCGGCAGAAGCGAGCCATGCACGTTCACACAGCCCAGTCGCGGTATATCCAGTACCGCTTTCGGCAGTATCTTGCCATAAGCCGCCACCACGATGCAGTCAGGTGCAAGATCCTCAATGACCTTGATGAACTCCTCACCGCCGTTTTTCAGGCTTTTCGGCTGATATATCGGTATATCCTTATCCAGCGCGAATACCTTCACAGGAGGCGGGACCAGCTTGTAGCCCCTGCCCTTCGGCTTGTCGGGCTGGCAGAACACAGCCTGTATATCATGACCCGCATCATACAGTGCCTTTATTGACGGCACTGCAAAATCGGGTGTCCCCATGAAAACTATCTTCATTGTTCCTGCACCTCAGCATATTCCTCGATTATCTCGGTAAACAGGTGACCGTCAAGGTGTGCAGTTTCGTGGCAAACAGCCTGTGCGAACAGGTCGCTGACCTCCATCTCATACCACTCGCCGTTCCTGTCCTGCGCCTTGAATTTTACGCTCTTGGGTCTGGTGACATATCCCCACTCATTCGGGCAGGAAAGGCAGCCCTCCAGCACATACTGAGTCTCCTCAGACTTCCATGTTATCTCAGGGTTTATCAGTTCATAGACCTTACCGTCACCCACATCGATTATGCAGAAACGCCTGAGTATCGCCACCTGCGGTGCAGCCAGACCGACACCGTTTGCCTGTGCCAGTGTTTCACGCATATCGTCAAGCCATGTCCACAGCTTTTCGTCAAACTTCTCTACAGGCTTGCACTTTTTGTGGAGCGTTTCATCGCTTTTGTTCAAAATCTTTCTGACAGCCATTTTACTCTTCCTTTCTAAAGCCCTATATCACCGTTTATATCGGCGTAGATACGGACTTCCTTAAAGTCCTTGTTATCATTGAAGTCTTTCAGCACAGCATTTATCATCTGCCTGAAAAGTCTTGTATTTTTCGATTTTAATATCAGCCTGTACCTGAACTTGCCGTTGATGACCTCCAGCGTACATGGTGCAGGTCCTATAGCGCGCATCGGGAAATCCACCTTGTTCGTGCGAAGATACTGCGCTATGAACTGCGTCACATGGTCGGCAGCGCGTATCGCCCTGCTCTCCATCGTGCTTGCGAAGCCTATCACGCATATATCGCAGCATGGCGGGTATATCAGCGACTGCCTCAGCGCTATCTCCTCTTCGTAGAACTCGTCATAGTTCTGGTCGGCTGCTAAGTTCAGCACATAATGATCCGGCACGAAGGTCTGTATATATGCAGCGCCCGGCTTGCTTCCCCTTCCGCTGCGTCCAGCCACCTGTGTCAGCAGCGAAAAAGTCCTCTCGTAACTTCTGAAATCCCCCGTGAACAGTGCTTTGTCCAGCGAGATGACCCCCACCAGCGTCACATTCGGGAAATTCAGCCCCTTTGCTATCATCTGTGTGCCAAGCATTATATCATATTCGTGGTTCTCGAACGCCTTGAACTTCTCTTCATACGCATAGCGCGAAGTCGTGGTATCAGCGTCCATTCTCAGTATCCTCGCATCCGGGTAGATGCGAGCCACCTCGTCCTCGACCCGCTGCGTGCCTACACCGCTTGATCTCAGCTTATCCGACCCGCAGTTCGGGCATACCGCGTTGTTATCCATCGTGTAACCGCAGTAATGGCACATGAACCTGTTGTTCTTGCGGTGATAGGTCAGCGGTATGTTGCATTTCGGACATACCACAGGCTGTCGGCAGCTGCGGCAGCTTATGTAGGTGGTAAATCCCCGCCTGTTCAGCAGAAGTATAGCCTGTTCGTTACGCTGCAAAGTTTCTGTCAACTCGTCAGCCAGCCTCCTGCTCAGCAGACTGTCATTTCCCTCAGCCGCCTCTGTCTGCATATCGATTATCTCGACCTTTGGCAGAACAGCGTCCTTGTACCTGTGTTTGAGCGTGAACAGATGAAATCTTCCTGTCTGCGCATAATAAAAAGTTTCCAGTGACGGTGTAGCCGATGCCAGCAGCAGCAGTCCGCCATTGTGACCGCAGCGCTGTATAGCCACATCTCTTGCATGGTAACGCGGCGTTGAGTCCGATTTATAGGACTGCTCGCCCTCTTCGTCCATTATTATAACACCGATGTCGGAAGCAGGCGCGAACACAGCACTTCTTGTACCTATCACTATCCTTGCTTCACCGCGCTTTATCCGCTTGAATTCGTCCATACGCTGCCCCAGTGACAACGACGAATGCAAAAGCGCGATGCTCTCACCGAAAAGCACCTTGAACCGCGCCACCATCTGCGGTGTCAGCGATATCTCAGGCACCAGCATCATAGCCGTTCTGCCCATTTTCAGCACCGCGTCAATGACTTTGATGAACACCGAAGTCTTGCCGCTGCCGGTCACACCATACAGCAGTGCCCCCGCAGGCTTGCCGGCGCGGATAAGCGCCATTATGCCGTCAAAGGCAGCTGTCTGCTCTTCGTTCAGCGTTATGTCATCGGGACTTTCCCGCTCGGTTATCTCCCCAAGCGTATCCCGCATGACCTCCTGCTCGAACACCCTCACGGCATTCTTGTCGCACAGACGCTTTATTATGGTCGCAGTACAGCCCGTCATATAGCAAAGTTCTTTCACCGAAGCCGCGCCGCACTCTTCCAGCAGTTCAACGACCTTTTTCTGTTTCGGCGTAAGTTCTGCATCTTCGTAGCCCTCAGCCAGTGCTGCCATCTTTACGCTCTCGTCCCCGACCTTTCGCTTGAAACTCTGTGTTTCTTCCACAAAGCCCTTGTCTATCAGCATATCCAGAGGCTTCTTCCTTTCGGGAAAAGCCTTTATATCGAGGAACTTGTCTATCTCCTGCTGATCCTCCGTAATTTCAAGAAAGTCGATTATCTCGGCTTCTTCGGGTGACAGCCTTTCTTTCTGTATATAAGTGTTTACCGGCGCATAATGCAGGTCAGCCTTATACGAAAAGCCCGTAGGCACAGCAGTCCTGAAAGCATCGTAATATGTGCAGAAGGTATTCTCCTTCAGCCAGAAGATTATTTTCAGTATCTCGTCAGTCACAAGGCACTCGCTGTCAACGACAGCCAGTATCGGTTTCAGCTTTCTGCCGCTCCCGTCATCATCGCAGATCCTCGTCACCAGTCCGATAACACGGTTGTTTCCCCGCCCGAAGGACACGAACACCCTCATGCCCGCTCTTAGCTTCTGCCTGAATTTTTCGGGCACAAGGTAGCTGTACTCCGCATCAAAGCTGTATGCCGCATGGCTCATTGCCACCATCGCAACAGTACCTTTATCCCCCATTTTTCAGACCTCCGCCAAGCATTTTTACAGATCAGTTCTTAAGTGATGGATCCTCGATTATCTTGTATTCCCCTGCCGCAAACTCGTCTACCGCAGTCTTTACAGGCTTCTCCTCCAGCGGCTTCTCGTTCTTGCTGGCTTCATCGGTTATCTCTCTCGCGCGCTTTGCAACGGCGATAACCAGTGAATAATAACTCTCATTGTTCTTCAAAATCTGACAAATTGCAGGTCTAAGCATTTTCAAGCACCTCTCGTATCATTTTCTTAATATCTTCATTTTCGGGACTAAATCTCACAGCGGCTTCCTTAACGCCCCTGATGCCGTCAATTACGGCACAGAAATCTTCCACCGCCTTATCGAGATCGTCATTCATTATCACATAGTCGTATCTGTCCGACTTCTCTATCTCGCCCGCCGCCTGAGCCACGCGCTTTTGGATAGTTTCCTCGTCCTCTGTCGCACGCTTGTGCAGTCTTCTGTCAAGTTCAGCGACAGACGGCGGCAGTATGAACAGTGATGACGCATCAGGTCTTAACTCCTTGACCTGAAAAGCACCATTAGTTTCTATCTCCAGTATAACGTCCTTACCTGCCGCGAGGTTATCTTCAACAGGCTTTATCGGTGTACCGTAGTAGTTGCCTGAATAGAATGCGTGCTCCAGAAAACCGTCCTCCGCTATCATCTTCTCGAATTCCCCGACTGTCAGGAAATTATAGGTCACGCCCGCTATGTCCTCAGGTCTTGGCGGTCTTGTAGTGCATGACACCGAATAGAACACCTCATCATCGTTAAACACCTTGTGCATTATAGTTCCCTTTCCGCAGCCTGACGGTGCAGAAACTATTATCAGCTTGGGTTCTCTTTTATTTTCACTCATCTTCTTCGACCTCCTCTTCGGCGGCTCTGCCGCAGACTGTTTCGGGTGATACCGCCGACAGCACCACATGGTCGCTGTCCATTATGACAACTGCGCGGGTCTTCCTGCCGTAGGTCGCATCTATCAGCGTGCCCTTGTCGCGCGACTCCTGTATCAGCCGCTTGATGGGTGCCGAATCGGGCGCAACTATAGCTATCACCCTTGCCGCCGACACCATGTTGCCGTAACCGATGTTTATCAGCTGCATCTTATCACCTTATTCGATATTCTGTATCTGTTCTCTTATCTTCTCTATCTCAGCTTTAAGGTCTACCACCTTTTTTGTGATGGTCAGATCGTTCGCCTTAGAACCGATGGTATTCACCTCACGGTTCACCTCCTGCACCAGAAAATCCAGCTTTCTGCCCACAGGTTCATCAGAAGCTATCAGATCCCTGAACTGCGAGATATGACTTCTCAGCCTTACCGTTTCCTCGTCTATAGCCACCTTGTCAGCGAATATAGCCACCTCAGTCAGTATCCTCTGCTGGTCTATCTTGTCAAGTTCAACAGCTTTCAGCGTATCCTTGATCTTCTCATAGAGCCTTTCGCTGTAGCTTTCGGCAACAGACGGCTGATGTGCTTCTATCTCACCGACAGTCTTCTCGATAAAGTCGAGCCTGCCGCTGACATCTTCATACATCTTCCTGCCCTCAGTTTCGCGCATCTCAACAAACCTGTCCAGCGCTGCCTGAGCCACACCTCTCACCTGATCCCAGATCACTTCTTCATCCTCAGCCTTTTTGACCACCGTGAAAACATCGGGCAGGCGCATCACATTTGACAGTGTCAGGTCATCACTCAGCCCCAGTTCGTCAGCCGAACCGCGCAGTGCATCGAGGTAGCCCTTAGCCACCGACTTGTTCAGTTCTATCTCGGCATCTGTACCCTCCTGGTTGTAGATGGTCACAGACACCTCCACCTTGCCGCGTGATATGCCGTTTTTCAGAAATGATTTCAGCTTCTCATCAAGATAGCCGTAAGCGCGGGGAGTCCTTGCAGTGAACTCGTAATACCTGTGGTTAACCGAGCGTATCTCAACGATTATCTCTCTGCCCTCTGCCACGACATGTTCTCTGCCGAATCCTGTCATACTTTTAACCATATATCTGCTTTCCTTTCTGCAAAATGCCATTTTAACAAAGCATAATATTCAAATTATATTATAGCATTTTTTCTGCAAATAAGCAAGGTTTTTTAACATAATTTTATGATTGTTTTTACATCAGGTTCATATTTTTTTCGAGTGCTTCCGTCAGACTCCCGCCCATAGCCACATGCGGGTACTCCTCAAAGCGTTCCCTGTCAGTCGAACCTGTGGTGACAGCCGCAAAATCCACACCCGCATTGACAGCGGCTTCTGCATCTATGTAACTGTCGCCCACATACAGTACCTCCTCAGCCTTAACGCCGAGAATATCCATAGCCTTTTCAAGACCCATAGGGTCGGGCTTCGGTACAGGCACATCATCAAGCCCCACTATAAGGTCATATGGGTGTGCATGCAGCTGCATCTCAAATGACTCTACTATCCTGTAGCGCATCTTCGATGAAACTATGGCGACCTTCGCACCCTTTTCGCGAAGCCCTTCCATTACCGCGAGTGTGTCGCTGTAAAAATAAGTATGCGCCGACATGACCTCGTTTGCCTTTTCCACATAGACCTTCCGCATCTCGTCCCGCAGAGGGTTCATGGGGGTATTGGTCAGCACATCGAACGAATCCTGCAAAGTCAGTCCGATGGTGTTGTATATCGTCCTGTCATCGGGTACAGGGCATCCAAAATGTTTCAGCGAATGCTTAAAGCATTCGAGTATGCCCTCCGAAGAGTCTGCAAGGGTAAGGTCAAAATCGAAAATATAGGCTTTGTAGTCTTTCATAATGTCACCTCTTCATTACATAGTCTAACTATTATATCATATCACTTTGACATATCGATTTCAAGACATTTTATGAAAGTTTTTGCAAACATATCTCCCACAATGATGCAGCACCGCTAAACCTGTACTTATCTCTGCATCACTGAAAATTGATCTCAGTAATTATTTCTGCTGACGGCTTTACTTTTGCTAAAAAATATGTTATACTATAAGTAAAGATTTGTCGATTTTTCACAACGGAGGTTAACTTATGACAAACATAGAGGAAAACAAAGAAAAATTCATTGATATCTACAAAACAAACATAACCCGCGCGGGTTCTGACAAGCTGCTGAACTTTCTTACAAGCGAGAACAGCGACTTCTTCACCGCTCCCGCATCTACACGCTACCACTGTGCTTATGAGGGCGGTCTTTGCGGCCACAGCCTGCATGTCTACGAATGCCTGAAAAACTATCTCGAAAGAAACCGCGTAAAGGACGAATACGGTCTTTCCTACCCCGATGAAAGCATAGCTGTAGTAGCGCTGCTGCACGATATATGCAAGGTAAATCTCTACAGAACGAGCTTCCGCAACAAAAAGAACGATGCAACGGGTGTCTGGGAGAAAGTCCCCTACTACGAGTACCACGACACGCTTCCCTACGGTCATGGTGAGAAATCAGTCTACATAGTCAGCAGCTACATGCGGCTCACCCGCGAGGAAGCTATGGCTATACGCTGGCACATGGGCTTTTCGGGCGAAGAGAATGTCAACACCATCGGCAGAGCGCTGGGCATGTACCCGCTGGCGCTGGCGGCACATATTGCCGATATGGAAGCTACATTCTACGTCGAGGGCGAGGAAGACGACTGATGCGCATTTTCATCGATGCTGACGGCTGCCCTGTTGTCAGGCTGACTGTCAGCATAGCAAAGAAACATCGTATCCCTGTAACGATAGTGTGCGATACTTCCCACGATTTTTCGGGATATGATGCTGAGGTAATTACCGTTGACAAGGGCGCTGACAGCGCAGACTTCAAACTGGTCAACATGATCAGTGCGGGCGATATAGCCGTCACGCAGGACTACGGACTGGCGGCGATGTGCCTTTCAAAGCGGGCACATGCTTTGAACCAGAACGGCATAGTCTACACCAACGACAATATCGACAGCATGCTAATGACAAGACACCTGAACAAAAAGCTGATTTGCAGCGGCAAGCACCCAAAAGGTCCTAAAAAGCGTACAGATGCCCAGAACGTCAGCTTTGCCGAAGCGCTTGAAGAACTGATAGCAAAATATTCGCAAAAGGGGTGAGAAAAAATGTTTATAGGTGATACATCATATCCCAACAACTTCGGGTTCATCATAGAGCGTATGGGGTGGGAAGACAGATCCTTTATCAACGGACTGATGTTCTTAATGATAAACGATGAACTTTATCCCAAATATGTGAGAACGACCACATTCAACTGTGAGCTTGATGAACTGCTGGACGATGATTCCCCGCTGATAAGACCTGTGGTAGACAAAAAACTGTATCAGCTTGATGATGCTGAGCTTCTGAAAATGTTCGTGAATATCACTTATCCCGATATAGACGATGATGATGATATCGATAACGACTATTCTTACCTGATACCATTTCACGAAATAAACGATGATGGTTGGAGCATTTTTATAATTTCGGACGGTGAAAATATCAAGCTGTTTGTATACGATAGGCGTGACCAATACCCGGATGTTAAGCTGCATGACACGCTGGAAATTCCCGCAGAAAAGTATTTTAAGACCATCAATGAACTGAAAAATTTTTACAACGATCTCTTGAACGAATGGAGGTAATGACATTGAACATCAAAAAAATACTCAAAGAACTTACTCTTGAAGAAAAAGCAAGCCTGCTTTCGGGCGCTGATTTCTGGCATACCAAAGCAGTCGAACGACTGGCGATACCGCAGATAATGGTATCAGACGGTCCTCACGGTCTGCGCAAGAACGCAGAGGGTTCAGCAAACCCCAACGAAGCTATAAAGGCAGTCTGCTTCCCGACAGCCTGCGCGCTGGCATGCTCATTCGACAGAAACCTGCTGACAATGATGGGCAAAGCACTGGGCGAAGAATGTCAGGCAGAGAAAGTTTCCGTTATACTGGGACCCGGCTGTAACATCAAGCGTTCACCCCTCTGCGGACGAAATTTCGAGTATTTCTCCGAAGACCCGTACCTCGCAGGTGAGATGGCGGCGGCACACATCAAGGGCGTGCAGAGCAAGGGCGTGGGAACATCGCTGAAACATTTCGCCGCCAACAATCAGGAGAACCGCCGCCTTACGATCAACGAACGCATAGACGAGCGCACACTTAGGGAGATCTACCTCGCTCCGTTCGAGATAGCCGTAAAGCAGGCTGACCCTTGGACGATAATGTGTTCCTACAACCGTATAAACGGCTACCACTCATCACAGAACAAGTGGCTTCTGACCGATGTTCTGCGAAATGACTGGGGATACAGCGGTCTTGTTATGAGCGACTGGGGCGCAGTCGATGACAGGGTCGCAGGCGTTAAGGCGGGACTTGATCTTGAAATGCCCGCCAGCTTCGGCAAAAACGACAAACTGATAGTCGATGCCGTCAACAGAGGCGAACTTAGCATGGAAGCGGTGGACAAATGCACCGAGCGCGTCCTGCGGCTGACAGACAAGGCTGAAGAGAGCCGTACTCCCGCCAAGTGGGATATGGAAGCACACCACGAACTTGCCGCAAAGATAGAAGCACAGTGCGCGGTACTGCTTAAAAACGATGACGATATCCTCCCTCTTGACAGGAACGAAAAGATATGCTTCATCGGTGAGTTTGCCGCCAAACCGCGCTATCAGGGCGGCGGAAGTTCGCATATAAACTCCTTTAAGGCGGTTTCGGCGCTGGAAGCTGTAAAAGACTACTGCAAGGTCGAATATGCACAGGGCTACATCACCGAAGAGGACAGGACCGTTCCCGAACTTCTTGAACAGGCGGTAGATTGTGCAAAGTACAACGACAAGGTGGTTATCTTTGCGGGACTGCCCGAGAGTTTCGAGTCTGAGGGCTATGACAGAACTCACATGCGCATGCCCGACTGCCAGATAGAACTGATAAATGAGATATACAAGGTCAACAAGAACATCATCGTGGTACTGCACAACGGTTCGCCTGTTGAACTGCCTTTCATCGGCAATATAAAGGCTCTGCTGGAGATGTATCTCGGCGGACAGGGCGTAGGCAAAGCCACCTGCGAACTGCTCTTCGGTGATGCCGCCCCCTGCGGCAGACTTGCCGAAAGCTGGTGCATGAAGCTGGAAGACACCCCGTCATACCTGAATTTTCCGGGTGTTGGCGATGAAGTAAGCTACAGCGAAGGCGTATTCGTAGGCTACAGGTACTACGACAAAAAGAAGATGGAAGTGCGCTTCCCGTTCGGGTTCGGACTTTCGTACACGAAGTTCGAGTACAGCGACCTCGTCATATCCGAGAACGAGATAAATGAAGACCAGACACTAACTGTCAGCTGTACCGTGACAAATGTGGGCAGCCGCACAGGTTCTGAGGTGGTACAGCTTTATGTGGGCGATAAAGAGTCGTCGGTGATGCGCCCCGTCAAGGAACTCAAAGGATTTGAGAAAATAACACTAAAAGCAGGCGAGAGCAGAAAGGTAGTGTTCAATCTTGACAAGCGTGCTTTTGCCTACTACGAAACTGCCATAAATGACTGGTTCGTTGAGTATGGCGAATTTGAGATAATGGTCGGTGCATCTTCCCGCGATATAAGGCTGACAGGGTCGGTATATGTGAATGGCACTGCGAAACTTCCTGTTCATTTCACATTCAACAGCACTGTTGGCGATGTACTTTCATGCAGCGAGGGCAAGGAAGTCTTTGGCGAGCTTATAGACAAGTTCTGTAAGGGCATGACCGACATGAACGGCGACGGACTCGGCTCAAATTCTATGGAACTGGCACTAGCCATGCTGAAAGACACACCGATGCGCGGCATACTCTGCTACGATGAAAGACCCGAGATAAACAGAGTGTGGCTGCAAGAGATGCTTGACAGGCTCAATGCCATGCTGGAGGGGTAAGCTATGAAAGACGGGCTTTTTGCTAAACTAAAGGGATATTCGCTTTATGCACTGCTGGCGGCGGCGCTGATAATTTCTGCCGTTTTTGCCGCAAAACTAAAAAAGCCCGATGAAAAGCCCGTCGTGATATACAGAAGTTCCTCCGTTGCCGCCGAAGAACAAAGTGAAGTTCCAAACAGCAGCAAAAGCAGGTCAGCGAAAAAAAGTTCATCCAAAAAGTCTGCCGACAGCAAGGTGACAACCACCAAAAAGCCAAAAGAAACCACCGTAAAGACCACAACTTCCAAGCCCCCGAAGACAACTGCTGTCACCACTGCAAAAGCACATGAAGAAGAGGTCATCATATACTTTCCCATCGACATAAATCTTGTGACCTTTGAAGAATTGACTGCTATAGACGGCGTGGGCGAAAGCACAGCATCAGCTATACTGGGGCTGCGTGAAAAACTGGGCATCATTAGCAATATGGAACAGCTGCTTGAGGTATCGGGAATAGGTGAGAGCAGGCTCGAAATGCTCAAAGGCTATCTGTATGTTTCGGAAGAAGACTATATCCCTATAGTAAGTGAAGAACCGCAGACCACAGCTGTGACCGAAGCACCACAGACTGTCACCGAAGTGATGACCTCCGCAGATGTGACCGTTACAAGCGAACAGCCTGTCACACTTCCTACCGAGCCGATGCGTCAGCAGGTGAACATAAACACCGCTGACAAACAGGAACTCATTGAAAAACTGCTCATCAGCGAAGAACTCGCAGACAAGATACTAGAAATGCGCGAAGTGCTGGGCGGAAAATACGAAAGCTACCTCCAGCTGATCTACATAAAAGATATCAGCAACGAGTTCCTCACCGAACTTAAACCATACATAATCACATAGCAAAAAGCCCGCAGCACCGAAAATATCGGACTGCGGGCTTTTTATAACAGAGCGCAAGCCTTACCAACGTTCGGTAAGGCTTGCTTTTTTCATATATCGTTTATCCCCAGAATTCTTTCCATATCGAAAAATAGCCCCACGGGATCTTGAAAGAGTAGGCTATCTTATAGCTGCTCTGATAATAGCTGGTATTGCACCAGTAGAAAACGGTGTAGTCGTTCTTGATGCCCTTGTAAGACGGCAGTGCGTAGGTCGCACCCCATACAGCCTGCTTTACCTTGTTTGGCACATAACCGTAATTGCAGCCGTCATTGGTAAGTCCTCTGTCAGACATAAATCCGCCGCTGCGATAGATTATCGACTGTATATCACCGTAATTGCGGTAATATGGCGCCCAGAGGGGATCGTTGAGATATTTTGCCGCAACATAGCGGTTTGCGACACAGTCTGCAACATAAACTATGGGATTATCCCACATATCGTCATTTATCCTGCCGACTTCGTGGTAAACTATACGACACATAGCTTCCCAGCCTGCCTGATCGTAATTCATGCGTGAGGTGCTTATATTCTGAACTTTGGAATAAGCAGAATAGGTGTTGTTTGAGTAAACAGCCCTCACCCTGAACTGATAAGCAGTCGCCCTGTTCAGGTTCTTCGCGGTGACATTGCTGCGTGTGGTAGTACAGAACCTTGTCCAGTTCTTGTATTTGCCGCCCTTGATGTAGACCTGATACCTGCTGGCACCCTTAGTCTTGTTCCAATGGAGGATTATCGTATCTATCTGGCTGTTGTATGGATGGGTATAATTGCTGTCAAAGGTCTTCTCCTCTATCCATGTAGGCACAGCCGCCTTTGTTGACATCAGTGCAGATGCCTTTATACCGCTGATATCTGTCATAACAAAAAGCACTGCAAGTGTCATTACCAGCACTGCTATCTTTCTGAACGCTGCTTTTTTTCTGTAAATAAAACTCATCTCTGATCTGACCCGATCTGCCTGCGGCTAGTATCTCTGCCGAAATGCAGACCTGCCGTTTCACACCCTTTCGTATTTTTCAGCAGATCATATCTGCTTACTTGATATCTTGATCGTTCCCCTAGATACTGTTTTTTTCAGTGTACCGAAATGTAACCGAATAAACCCTGTTATCGGCCAATTGGTTACAAAGCCGTTACAAACAATGTGAATAGTTTAACACAGCGGGAAGTATTTGTCAAGGGTCGAACAGAAAATAACGTAAAATTACACAATTCGTCACAATAGGTTCATCATATGGATTTGTCACTCTGCATAATATATCACAGAGGAAACGATTTCGTTCAAAAAAATAACTAACAAAAACTCCACAAGCGCTGACTTTAATATTTTTACAGCGCAAGAAAGAGGTGCAAAAAATGACAAAATATTTACCCGAAGGAAGGTTTTTCAACTCGCCCGAAAACCGTTATTACCTGCGCAGCCGCGAAAATCTTGCCGAAGCTATGGCTGGAGGTCTGACACTGGAAGGGCATGCAGTGATGTGTACAGCAGAACATGACCTTGTGGTCGAACTGCCATTCGGAAAAGGGCTTATCCCGCGCGAAGAGGGTGCGCTGGGCATAGCTGACGGCACCACCCGTGACATCGCACTGCTTTCGCGTGTCAACAAGACGGTATGCTTTAAAGTTACCGATATCATCGACAGTGACGAGGGTGTCACAGCAATTCTTTCGCGTCGTGCGGCACAGCAGGAATGCAAGGATAATTACATAAACGGTCTGCGCTGCGGCGATGTCATACCAGCCAAAGTCACCCACCTTGAACCTTTTGGCGCATTTGTCGATATCGGCTGCGGCATACCCTCACTTATCCCCATAGATGCCATTTCCGTTTCACGCATAGCCCACCCCAACGACCGTTTTTTCAACGGTCAGGATATCTACGCGGCGGTAAAAAATATCGAATGCGGCAGGATATGCCTGACCCACAAAGAACTGCTCGGCACATGGTCGCAGAACGCTTCGCTGTTCTCGGCAGGTGAAACGGTGGGCGGTGTGATACGTTCAGTGGAACCCTACGGCATATTCATCGAACTTGCACCAAATCTCGCAGGTCTTGCAGAACCCAAAGACGGAATTCGCGCAGGTCAGGCAGCAAGCGTCTACATAAAAGCGCTTATCCCCGACAAAATGAAAGTCAAACTGATAATCGTAGATGTCTTTGAGAACCTCTGCTTTCCCTCAAAGATAAACTATTTCATCAACTCAGGCAGGCTTGAAAGGTGGGAATATTCCACCAAAGAAAGCGGCAAAACTATGGTTTCGGTATTCTGAACAAACAGCAAAAACGCGGAGAATTTCATTATTCTCCGCGTTTTGCTATAATTTCATATATATCAAGTAACTTTACTTGATAATTTTTTCAGAAATATACTCTATTATAATAGTATATTGACCACCTTTGCTGTTAACTATTTTAACAGTTACATTTTTCAGCAAAGATTTAATGCGAATTTTTAACACGACAAGTAATTTTACTTGATGAAACTCATCAAAATTCAGAACAATTGAACTTATAGCAAAATCTTATCTGCCGCCTTTTATCTTCTGCCAATATGCTTTTGCCGCCTGTTCTGACTTGTTATCACCGTAATGATAATATACCTGACCTATCAGTGCATCAGGCAGATATTGCTGCTGTACCCAGTGATTGGGATAATCGTGAGGGTATAGATAGTGCTGTCCCCTGACCTGTGCCTCCGCACCGTCAAAATGCTTGTTCTGCAAATGGCGCGGAAAATCAAGTGCGCCGCTGCTCCTGACAACTGCAAGCGCCGCATCGATGGCAGATTCCGCGCTGTTCGACTTTGGCGAAGTCGCCAGCATTATTATAGCTTCTGCCAGCGGTATCCTCGCTTCGGGAAGCCCCAGCTGTAATGCCGAGTCAACACATGCTTTGGTTATCACAGCTGCCATCGGGTAAGCAAGCCCCACATCTTCACTGGCAATGACCAGCAGTCTGCGGCAGAGTGATATTATATCCCCCGCTTCGATAAGCCTTGCCGCATAGTGCAGTGCAGCGTTCTCGTCCGAACCGCGAATTGACTTCTGCAAAGCCGAAAGGATATCATAATGCTCATCACCCTCTCTGTCATACCGCATGTTGCTGCGCTGTGTCAGCTGACGAACAGTTTCCATCTTTACAGTGCGCCCGTTTTCTTCATCTCTCTCTGCTGAAAGTACACAAAGTTCCACCGTGTTTATCGACTTGCGCACATCTCCGCCGCAGCCCCGCGCAATATGCTCGATCACTCCGTCTTCAAGTGTCAGCGAAACGCCGATATCTTCAGCCATAAGGTCAAAAGCGCGCCTTATAGCAGGCTGTATCTGCTGCGGTGTTACAGGCTTGAACTCAAACACCGTTGAACGGCTGATTATTGCGTTGTACACATAAAAATACGGGTTCTCGGTAGTTGAGGATATCAGCGTTATGCTGCCGTTCTCGATATATTCAAGCAATGACTGCTGCTGCTTTTTGTTGAGATACTGTATCTCGTCAAGATACAGCAGTATACCGTTCATACCGCTCAGCATCTCAGTTTCGGCAATTATGTTCTTTATATCTGCCACCGAAGCAGATGTGCCGTTCAGCTTGTACATGGTCATATTGGCATTTTCAGCTATAAATCTTGCAATGGTCGTCTTGCCTACACCCGATGGTCCGTAGAATATCAGGTTTGGTATAGTACCACTCTCGATTATGCGGCGCAGCGGCTTTCCCTCCCCCATAAGATGGGTCTGTCCTACTATCTCATCAAGGGTCTTTGGTCTTATCTTTTCTGCGAGTGGGATATTCATTTTAAATTCTCCTAGTCAAAAATGTTCTGTATATCAGGGAGTTTCAAATCATAGGCGCGGCTGTTTATCTTTTTGAGCAGATAGTTTTTGGCGATCACCACCGCAGGCTGATACTTTGTGTTCTCTATACCTATATTCAGCCTGTATATAATGAACTGCCCCGAAGATATCTTCATTACGATATGCTGCTGACCCTCAAAGGTACCGCGAATTATCGAATTTGATTTGATAAAGTTCCACAGGTCGCAGTAAGTTATGCTATTTACTTCCGCCTCTACAAATTCCTTGATAAGTTCTTCCATTATAACCCCCCCTGATGGCATTTAAATTCAGAGTATTTTTATAAAAGCCGACTCCAGTTCGTCCCTGAAACCGACCGCGCGGTAAAATTCTTCGGCTGGTATATTTCCCTTTACAGCAGACAGGAAAAGGCAGCTGCACCCCCGCGACCTTGCAGTTTTTTCGATCTCTGCGATCATCTTGGCTGCCGCACCTCTTCGTCGGAGATCCTCATCAACGCAGACATACCACAGTGTCGCTATGGGTCTTTCGCCGTCAAAAAGGTTGTTGACCATCGCGACTGTAGCATATGCGACCACCTTGCCCCCAGCCTTTCCGACTATAAAATAGTAGTCAGGGTCGTCCCCATATCTTTGATAGACTCTCTCAACCTCAGAAAGATCTGTATTTTCACCAAATGTCTTCATGCAGAGGTCATATGCTTGCCGCAAGTCTGCATGTTCCAGCTTTGAAAAAGTGATATCCATATCATTCTCCGTTTATTTCAGTGTTATCGCAAACATCGTAATGTCATCGAACCGTTCCGCAACACCGACAGATCCATCAACAGCCGACTTTACATTCGTCGGCAGGATCTCGTGGTCTGTAATGTTGCTTTCATTTAGCGAAACAAGCATTCGTTCACTGCCAAATAGTTCTTCGCGCCCATTAGCAGCCTCCGGCACACCCTTGCCGCTGACATCTGCCATTATTATTTCAAGATGGTATTTCTGCATGCAGACCACCACGCCGATACACTCAAAAAGTTCGTAAAATCATCTAAATTCTGCCATCAGCGTTCGTACAACTATATAATTTTTCATTTAATTTAGACATATTTCATTAAAAGTTGTACAAAAACGTACAACTTTTGACCTATTTTGTCTGTATAGTAGAGGTGTATGCACGCTGTTCGCTGCCTTTATCGGAACTACGGTACGACTATCGGCAGGAACACTCCTGTACACCTCGCAGCAGCTTGACAACGTACACGACATGACGGACGAAGAACACTCGCACCCCACCGCCTCTGTCCACGCCAAAGTGCATAAGAGGGGCAGACGCCGAAACGCGGTGTAATGACGAAGTTTAAAAGCGCAAGACCCACATGGGCACTTCCCGACTGTTTCCGGATCTGTCATGAACGGTGCTTCATATTAATATGTGCCGCCCCACCAAAAGATATCATCACAGCTGTAATATCACCATTATAATATATGACTATCCCTTTAGCACACCACCAAAAAATAACTTTATAACAAGGAAATACTGAGTTGATGTTATCTTTCCCACGCCGCAGGCGGGGGAAAGATAAACGCCAACTATATTCAGTTTCCAATATAACATCGTTTATTTTGGTGTGTCATCTGGATAACCACATTATAATATAGTATAAAACTCATTATAAGCCCCCCGACAGTACGTTTGTGAGAGGTACTTATGGTCATCACCATGCAGCATGATGTTTCAGCAGGATAACTGCATTTTTATTATACCACTAAATAAGCATAAAATCAATAGCGCCTCCGCGCTTTTACATATTTCAGACCTATTCCCTCAACACTGAAAACACCCCGCCGACATCTCTGCCGACGGGGTGTTATAATGCTTTTTACTTAGCCTTTACAGCTTCCCTTGCCTTAGCAACGATATTGTCAGCGCACAGACCGAACTGCTTCAACAGTTCAACTGCGGGACCCGAATGACCGAATTCATCGTTGACACCTATCCTTACCTGCTTGGTAGGACGCTTAGCAGAAAGAACATCTGCCACCGCAGAACCAAGACCGCCGATGATACTGTGCTCTTCAACAGTCATAACAAGGTTTGTCTTCTCAGCGTTCTTAACGATGATATCTTCGTCGATAGGCTTGATCGTGTGGATATTTATAACAGCTGCATCAATGCCCTCGTTAGCGAGAGTCTTTGCTGCCTCGATAGCTTCATTTACCATCAGACCTGTTGCGAATATCGCAATGTCCTTGCCATCTCTCAGCTGAACGCCCTTGCCCATCTCGAACTTGTAGCTTGCTGCATCATTGAATACAGGCACAGCCAGTCTGCCAAAACGCATATAAACAGGACCAACATAGTTGATAGCTGCTTCAACAGCTGCCCTTGCCTCAACATCGTCAGCAGGATTGATGACAGTCATGCCGGGAATAGCTCTCATCAGCGCGATATCCTCGTTGCACTGGTGGGTAGCACCGTCTTCACCGACAGATATACCCGCATGTGTAGCACCTATCTTTACATTCAGGTGAGGATAACCGATGGAGTTTCTTACCTGCTCAAAAGCTCTTCCCGCCGCAAACATAGCAAAGGTAGAAGCAAAAGGTATAAGACCTGTTGCTGCCATACCCGCAGCCACGCTCATCATATTTGACTCTGCGATACCGCAGTCAAAGTGTCTGTCAGGGAACTTCTTCTTGAAAATACATGTCTTGGTGGCTGCTGCCAGGTCGGCATCGAGCACCACCAGCTTATCATACTTATCGCCCAGTTCTGCCAGCGCATTACCGTAGCTTTCTCTGGTCGCAATCTTCTTTACATCAGCCATGACTCAGCCCTCCAGTTCTTTCAGATGTGCAGTCAGCTCCTCAACTGCCTGAGCATACTGCTCGGCGTTGGGTGCAGCGCCATGCCAGGAAACGTTATCCTCCATGTAGGATACGCCCTTGCCCTTTGTTGACTTCATAACGATGACAGTAGGCTGTCCGCAGACAGTTTCAGCCTCGTTGAAAGCCTTCTCCAGCGAATCGAAGTCATGTGCATCAGCTTCAACAACATGCAGACCGAATGCCTTGAACTTGTCAACTATCGGATATGGCGACATTACTTCGCTGATCTTGCCGTCGATCTGAAGACCGTTGTTGTCAACGATCATTACCAGATTATCCAGCTTGTAGTGAGCCGCGAACATAGCAGCCTCCCATACCTGACCCTCTTCTATCTCGCCGTCACCGAGAACGGTATATACTCTATACGTTTCGCCCTGATACTTTGCTGAAAGAGCCATACCTGCCGCAACAGAAACGCCCTGTCCCAGCGAACCCGATGACATGTCAACACCCGGTATGGTGATGCAGGGGTGACCCTGTAACAGCGCACCGATGTGTCTGAGGCTCTTAAGTTCTTCCTCCGAGAAGTAGCCCTTCTGAGCCAGTGTGGAATAAAGTGCGGGTGCTGTGTGACCCTTTGAGAGAACAAATCTGTCCCTGCTGGGTTCATCAGGCTTATCGGGGTAAACATTCAGTTTTGCAAAATAAAGATAGGTCAGCAGATCGGCTATCGAGAGAGAGCCGCCGGGATGACCGGATTTAGCGTTGAAAACGCCTTCGATTATGCCAAGACGAACCTTTGTGGCGGTTATCTCAAGCTGTTTTTTAAGTGTAGCGTCCATACAAATACCTCCGTATCGTAAGATTTTATTTCAGACGAGCCGCTGCCCGCAGTCAGATGTACAGTGATGGCATTCTGTCGGCACACATGACAGTTCTGCCATACCATGACATTCGTGCTGCGCATCAGCCAAGCTGTCCGTATATATACTCAAGCGCCGCCGCAACAGCGTCCTCTTCGCAGGACTTATCAAGCACGATGTCACACACCGCTTTGACTTCATCGACTGCATTTGAAGGACAGACTGCCAGGTCGGCTGCCTGCAGCATTTCAATATCATTATTGTAATCGCCCATCGCCACGAAGGTGTGATCCTCCATGCCGCATAGCCTGCGCATCTTTTCAAGAGCCGAACCCTTCGAGATGTTTTGTGGGAGTATTTCGTAATATTCGGGTGCGCTCCTCACAAAATCCACCCCTGACCAGCCGCGTTTTTGTACGTAGCTTATCAGTCTTTCCATCTTTTCAGGCTCGATGGCGAAAAGCACTTTATACCAGTTTTCAGGAATTTCCTCAACAGTGCATATCACAGGTTCTACCTTGCAGATGACATTATGTTTTGCCTCCAGCGGTGTCATCTGCGGAACATATACCGCGTCCAGCGTCAGCACCTCACAGCCTGCATCGGGGTTGTCACGGAGAATTTCCGCCACAATATCCCGCGTGAAGTCGGGCACGAAAACATCATGTATCTGTCTGCGTTCGGCAAGGTCATAGACCATACCACCGTTGCACATGATTATCGGGCAATTGACCGAAAACGAGTCAAAATACTGCTGTGCTGCCTGAAATGCTCTGCCCGTTGCGATGGAGAACTTACCGCCTTTACGCTGAAAATCCGCTATCGCATCGACGCTTCGCTTACCGGGCACTTTGCTTGACGGCAGGAACGTGCCGTCCATATCTGTTATCAGCAGTACCTTGCTAATATCTTCAAACATTAAAAATGTTATCCTTTCCTTAACTTATCAAGTATTCGGGTGAAATAATCGGGCAGTTGTGAGTCGAACTCCATATACTCACCTGTTTCGGGGTGGACAAAGCCAAGCTTTTTAGCGTGAAGGCACTGCCCCTCGATGCCCTTGTAGGGTCTGCCGTAAACATCATCGCCCAGTACAGGGTGACCGATGAATGCCGAATGCACCCTTATCTGGTGGGTACGCCCTGTTTCCAGCCTGAAACGAACCAGCGAATACTGACCCAACTCTTCTATGACCTCATAATGTGTGACAGCTTCTTTGCTGTTCTGATAAGTGACACACATCTTCTTGCGGTCGAACTTGCTTCTGCCTATCGGCTCGTTTATCGTGCCTGTAGGCTCTTTGAACCTGCCGACGCATACCGCGTTATATTCGCGGGTAAAGCTATGTTCCTTTATCTGCGCGGCAAGGCTGTTATGCGCCTTATCGGTCTTTGCGACCATCAGCAGACCGCTTGTGAATTTATCTATCCTGTGGACTATCCCCGGACGTATCACGCCGTTTATCGAAGAAAGCCGCCCCTTACAATGGTATAGCAGAGCATTCACCAGCGTGCCGTCGGGATTACCTGCGGCGGGGTGTACCACCATGCCTTTCGGCTTATTTACCACCAGCAGTGCATCATCTTCATAAACTATATCTATGGGGATATCCTGCGGTTCAGCCTTAAGTTCCTGCGGTTCCGGGATATCTACTGTTATCACATCGCCGTTTTTCAGCTTATAGTTTTTGCTGACCGCTTTGCCGCCCACCAGCACACTTCCGTCTTCGGTCAGCTTTTGAAGAGCCGAGCGCGACATATCGGACAGCTGTGCTGACAACAGCTTGTCTATCCTTGTGCCTGCATCTTCGGGTGCGGCGATGAACTCAAAGCGCTCACCCATTTTTCTCACCAGCTTTATCAGCCTTGCTCTTCTTAACATCGGAAATAATTATCGACAGGCAGAAGAGTATTGCGCCGATGACGATGCAGATATCTGCAAAATTGAATATTGGGAAATTAATCGGCTCGAACTTGATATAATCGATGACTTCGTGCATACGCACCCTGTCTATCAGGTTGCCGACACCGCCAGATATTATCATTGCGACTGAGATCATCTCCAGCTTTGAACCTTTGCGTATCTTATACATATAAACTATGCCTGCGATACACACGACTATCGGCAGCAGCACCAAAAACCATGTCTTGCCCGACATGATGCTCCATGCTGCACCTGTATTTCTTATATGAGTCAGGCTGAACAGCTTGAAACTGCCGAACTTTATGACCTCTATCACCTGTCCCAGTTCTATCTTATTATCTACCACAACTTTCAAACACTGGTCTATGGCGACAAGCAGCGCTGCAAGTATCAGTGAAAGTGCAAACATTGCACACCTACTCTCCGCGAGTTATTTATAACCGTCAAAAGGCCCTGCTTTAACAGAGCCTTTTTTCTATTAGTCGTTCTTCTTGCCGAACTGTAATTCATCAGGACTCGGCTTAGGCATTACAGGTGCAAATGAACCTGTGCTGAAAACCTTGTCAAGTTCAGAGTTCGATGCAGGATTTTCAAAGGGATTAGGTGCAGGCTCAGGGATATCATCTACCATATCCTTGCCATCTTCCTCGTAGTACTCGTCATCATCATCATAGTACTCGCCCTCACCGTTCTCATAAGCCTCAAGTTCTTCATCGGTAAGGGTAGGCAGCTGCATCACCAGCTTTATCTGCTCCTGATAAAGAGAAGTAAGCTGCGACTTGAAGTAAGTTACCTCAGCCCTGAGTTCGTCATAAGCTGCTCTCTCGTCATCGTAAGCATCTCTCAGTGCGTTTATCTTTGACTCGGTTATCTCGGTGTTCTCCTTGATAAGCGCTGCGCATCTTTCCTTATGCTCTCTCACTATCTTCTCGCACTCAGCAGCAGACTGTTCAGCCAGCTTTCTCTGCTCGCTCTTTGCTGTATCTACCATAGCGGCAGCTTTGTTCTTGGCATCGCTGATTATCTTGGCGGCTTCTTTCTGTGCAGAGAGCAGTGCGCTCTTGATAGCGTCCTCGTCCTCTTTATATTCGGTCACCTTTTCGACCAGTTTGGCTATTTTCTCCTCATTCTCAGCGTTTTCGGCTGCAAGTGCGGCGTAGTCATTGGCTACCTGTGACAGAAAGCTGTCAACTTCTGCCTGGCTATAGCCGTTTTTTTCTGATGTAAAATCTTTGGCTTTTATACTATTAGCTGTCATCATTTTTATAGCCCTCCTAAATATATTTACAAATAGTTATATGCAGTCTGTCCTTATGGCTGACGCCGTCCACCGACTTGACGAGGAACTTGCCGTATCCCCTTGCCGATATCTTTTCACCGACCTCCACATGTTTGCTCGTCTGCTCTGTTCTGACATGGGATATCTCTACCGCCCCGCCTTTTATAAGCGCAGAAGCCTTTTCTCTTGAGATCCTCAGTGCCAGCGAAAGCACACTATCGAGCCTCAGTGAAGCGACGGTTCCCGTTATTTCACGGAATTCCGGCATTATGACCGTTGAGGGATCAAACCCATCTTCTGTCTTTACGCCTACCCTGCCTATCTTGCTGACAGACATTACATCGCGCGCGGCAGTATCCTTGACGAAAACAGAAGTCCTGCCATCGCCCACAAGAATATCTCCCACGCAGTCACGGGTGATCCCGAGCGCCATCAGCGAACCCAGAAAATCTCTGTGGCTGAGTTTGTCTTCACTGCGGTATTTAAAGGTCACCGCAGTCATCGGAAAACTGCTTTTTATATCTTCATCGCCGTACTGCGGATAAACGCAGAGCATCTTTCGTTCAGCGCCCTCATATCCGCCCCACAGCAGGTAATTTTCGTATTTCACAGATGCCATGACTTTTTCACAAAGCCTGCACTGTCTTTCATCGAGAAATGCAGAATGCTTTGTTATGTATTTCTCCTCAGCCATCTCAGTCCAGTCCAGAAACCTTGACAGCAGACGTTTATCGTCATCGGTGATATCAGTCAGGAACGAGAAATTTCTCTGCATCTTTATCAGAAACTATAGCCGTTATTTTCCAGTTCGGTCAGCAGATCCTTGCCATCGAACTTCACATTCTTTGACATGATAGCGAAAGTCTTCTGTGCCATCATTTTGATCTGTGCCTTATTTGCGTAAGCAACGCCCGAAAGGAAATCAAGTATCCTCTTGGCATCGTCACTCTTTACCATTTCAAGGTTGAGTATTACTGTCTTGTATGCGTTGATGTCATCGCCAATGCTTCTAACCTCTGAAAAATCAATAGGTCTTGCAAGTACGATCTGTAAAGTTGTTGTCTGTTCAAAGCCCATAGTATGCTCCTCCTCATATGTTTTTTCCTGAGCGGGTCTGCCGGTAAAGCTAGGCTCGCCTGATGTGTACGGTTTTGAAAAAACATCATCATAGCCTTCTGTGAAGACTGAATTTTTTTCAGTTCCGCTGTTTTTTGAACCTGTATTTACTTTAAACCCGTTCAGCTCGCTTTCATGGTCAAAAATATCGTCTTTACCTGAGGAGCTGCGTTTTCCTTTCGGCATCGAGAAATCAGGATCGAAATCGGGCTGATCCGCCTCTTCCTCTTCGCCAAAGAAAAGATTTTTAAAACCTTTTACTAAGCCCATTTACTAACCCTCCAAATAGTTTCTGGCACCGAAAAGCGCAGTGCCTATCCTAACGAGATTTGAGCCGTGTTTTATGGCAAGCTCATAATCGCCCGACATTCCCATAGAAAGCGTTTCCATAGAAACACCGGGTACAGCCATTTCCTTTACACGCAGAAATATGCTGTGCATCTTGTCAAACATATCCTCACCACAGCCGACAGGAGGTATCGCCATAAGACCTTTGATGCGCACATTTTCAAGCTGTGCCGCCTCATAGATCAGTTCATCCAGCCCTTCTGCCGCGACCCCGCTCTTGCTCGCTTCGTCGCCTATATTTATTTCCAGCAGGACATCCATGACCCTGTCATTTTTTACAGCGAGTCTGTTTATCTCTTTTGCGAGTTTGATGCTGTCTACCGACTGTATCATTGCGACTTCGTTTATGATATACTTGACTTTATTTGTTTGCAGGCGTCCTATCATATGCACCTGCGCCGTTTTGTCGTACTGATCTTTTTTTGAAAGGTACTCCTGGACTCTGTTCTCGCCCAGAAGAGTGATGCCCTGCGAGATGGCAAAATTGATCTTTTCGGGCGCCACCGTCTTAGTCACCGCCATTATGCTGACATTATCATCAGCACTGCGGTACTTAGCCTTAGCATTCTCTACATTATATATAATTCTCTTATAGTTTTCCAGAACATTGCCGAACTCATTCTGAGGATCCGTCGTCCCGTTCGGCTTTACTGCTGACTGACACATCTTTATTTGATACCACCTCTAGCAGAATTTGATCGTAAAGCAGAAGATACTCCTCATCAGAAGTATTCTCCGACAGTACAAAATCATCGCCTTCATAAATGACATTTATTTTTTTGAAAGAAATATCCTTGCCAAGCATCACATAAACGCCCTTGTCATCGCCCTGAAATCTCAGCGCACTTCTGGGTACCCTGATGCCCTGATACTCGTCAAATATCAGTTTGGCGGAAAGCGCGCGCTGACCTACCAATGTCTGATCGACCCTGTCACAGTCAAGCACGACTATCATATTTTCGCCTGTTTTTTTCACTGAATCAACGGTGCAGTCATAGACAGTGCGTGACGAATTTAGTTTCAGCGACACTGCCGCATCATCGGTTATCCTCGAATCTGCCTTGACTATGCCGACTATCTTGCACTGATAGTTGTCAAAGGTCTTGCCGATGGCGTTTGCGGGGACGCTTTTGCCGCCCTTGATTATTTCACGTATCTGACTTTCGGTCAGCCTGCCGACATCAGACATTCTGAGTGAATCCTCATAACCGTCAGCATAAGACACGAAATAGCCTGTCCTGTCAGCCTTTATGGTATCCTGCGGCGCACCTGCGGCATCACTCAGCTCAGCCTTTTCAGCTTTCAGTTTGCTTATCGCGTCATCAAAGCCTGCTTCGGTGCCTGTTATGACACCGTACATATTGCTGTTCAGTTCGATCTGCGATTTTATTTCGGGCAGTTTATCCAGTTCCCTGTTTTCAATAGATTCAAGCAGCTGGTCATAACCGCGCCTTACCCCTGCCAGCAGTGCTTCAGGCTCAGCATAATTTGTCGTTGCGGGATCCTGCGCCTTTTCCAGCAGAGCGATCTGCTCATCTATCTCGGCTATCCTGTCTTTGGCGTAGATAGCCTGTTCAGACGGATAGACCTCTGCGATAGTGCTGTTCATCGATACCTTACTGCCGTCAGCATACTTATAATCAAGCACGCCGTCACCATTATAGGTGACAACGCTCTCATCCCTGACGATTATGCCGTCAAACAAAATATCTTCATTTACAGTGGCAAGCACCGCCTCTTCGGTATCATGCTTGTCATGTACAAAGTAATAGATCTGTGTACATATGGTCGTTATCATCAGTAAAGAAACAAGTCCCGCAAGTATTTTTACGGTCAATGAATTCATTTCTGCACGACCTTTTTAGCCTTCGCTCTGGTTAGTTCTTGTCGCGTCGTGGATATTTACCGAACGGTCGGGAACTATGGTGGAGATAGCATGCTTGTAAACAACGTTCTGCTTTCCCTCACAGTCAAGGAATACCACATAGCTGTCAAAAGCCTTTACTATGCCCTTGAACTGATAGCCGTTCATAAGTATGAACTTGACCATCACCTGCTCCTTCCTTGCCTGATTCAGAAAAACGTCCTGAAGATTGATATTCTTATTCATTTTTTACACTCCTTCTCTATTTCTTCGTGTAGGTTTTCACTTATCGGATATATCATTACAATACATCATTTTATATTATAACACATAATTTCTGATTTGGCTACTATCTTTTGAACATTTTCAATAATTTTTTTCAAATCGTCAAAAATATCAATTTTGACCCACGAAATATTGTCAACTCGCCTAAACCATGTCAGCTGTCTTTTAGCGTAATGTCTTGTTTCAAGGATTATTTTATCAAGGCACTCTTCAAGTGAAGCGCTGCCCTCGAAATATGGCACAAGTTCCTTATAGCCTATTGCCTGACCTGCTGTTGCAAGTCCGCCCTTTTGCCAGACTTCCCTGCATTCTTCCACCATGCCGTTTTCAGCCATTATATGTACTCTCCGCTCGATGCGGTCATATAGATATTGTCTGTTCTCGGCGGTCAGCCCTATGATACAAGCATTATAGGGCGATGGTTCGCGCCTGCTGTTTAGTTTATGTTCTGACAGTCTGGTACCTGTCAGTTCAAAGACTTCCAGTCCTCTTATAACGCGGGGAAGGTTATTCTCATGTACCTTAGCAGCAGTTTCGGGGTCTACCTCACACAGTTTCAGCCAGAGGGCATGTGCGCCCTCTTCTTTTGCCTGCTTCTCCAGGCGTGCGCGTATGGCGGGGTCACTGCCTGTGTCATCAAAGATTATATTATCCACCAGTGAACTGATATACAGCCCTGTTCCGCCGCATATTATCGGCAGATGTCCTCTGTTCCTGACTTCGCGTATCTTCTCTGATGCAAGCGTCACATAATCTGCCACGCTGAACGGTTCGCCCGCATCGAGAAAATCTATCAGATGATGGGGAACGCCCTGCATCTCTTCGATAGTCGGCTTTGCGGTGGCGATATTCAGTCCTTTGTATATCTGCATAGAGTCAGCCGATATAACTTCGCCGTCATAGAGTTTTGCCAGTTCTACCGCCAGTGCAGTTTTGCCCGATGCGGTCGGTCCTGCTATGACCAGCAGAGGTATTTTGTTTTCGTCCACCTTATCACCTCGTTTTATATCGGTCCTGCCGACACTTTTGCGGCATCGGCACTGTCATTCAACATCATATGGGTCAGACCAGTCTTCTGAACTGGCGTTCGATATCCTTTTTTGTCAGCTTTATCAGCACTGGTCTGCCGTGAGGACAATAGCGCGTTTCATTATTTTCGTAGACCGCATTGAGAAGTGCCTGCAATTCTATCAGTGTACTGTCATCATTTGCCTTTATCGCCGCTTTGCATGCGAGCGAATGGTAGAGGTCATCGAATATATCCAGCTGTGGGTCATGCTTGCACTGAATGAAATTCTTTGCAAGTGCAGTCACTACTTCGGTGGGGTTCTTGTCAGCGCCGAGAATTATCGGCACGCCCTTGACCGCCACTGTCGGTGCGACATCAGGTTCTATCTCGAAGCCCAGTCTGCCCAGTTTATCCACATTTGCCGCCAGCGCATCATATTCTTCATAAGAAAGCATGACCATGACGGGTTCGAGAAGCATCTGCGTTTCAAGTTCGTTTATATCGCCCTTTATCTTCTCGAAAATGTACCTTTCGTGGGCGGCATGCTTATCCATAAGCAGCATCTCGTCGCCCGCCTGTGCCACCACGTAGGTCTTGAAAAGTTCACCGACAACTATCGGCTTGGGCTTGTTGGGAGTACGCTTTACTTCCTGCACCACCGAACGCACAAAACTTCTGCCGCTGATGTAATGGAAACTGCTGTCGTTTTCATCGGGTGCATCGGGCAGAGGCATCTCCTGCAACACTTTGTTTATCTCTTCGACTGTTATCTTTTCCTTCGGTTTTGGTGCGGGTGCAGGTTCAGCACTGCCCAGTTCAGACAGGAAAAGGTCTTCGCCCGCCTTACGGCTTTCCTCATCTATGGGGATATTTTCTACCTTTGTCACTTTCGGCTCAAAAGGCTTTTCCTCAGGAGGCGGGGGAAGAGGTCTGTCATCTTCTGCCATCGGCTGATACTGAATTTTTTCAGGCTCGTGCTTCGGCTGAGGGGCGGGCTGTTCGGGTGTCATCATCTCTTTTGCAGGTTCGGTGACAACAGGCTTGACCATCTCCTCGCGAATGCTGTCGGCGGGGACTTCCTCAGTCAGTGTTTCTTTTTCTTCAACGCCGAATTCCAGCTGAACGCTGTTGTCTTCGGGCGGGAAATCGTAAAGTTCATGAGCGGAGAAATTCTTCTTTTTATCAAGCACCATCTCGCGGGGAGCATCGCGCTCCATCAGCGCGTTTTTCACGGCGAAATAGACGGCTTCGTGCATCAGCTTTTCATCGGAGAAGCGCACCTCTATTTTAGTGGGGTGTACGTTCACATCTACCGTGTTTGGCGGAACGTCTATATACAGCACACACGCGGGAAATTTTCCGACCATTATATTATTGCGGTAGGCTTCCTCCAGTGCGGCGGCGCAAGCCTTTGACTTGACAAATCTGCCGTTGACGAAAAAATTCTGGAACTTGCGGTTCAGCTTGGCTTCCAGCGGTTTGACCGCATGACCGTGAACGTGTATGCCCTGCCATGTATAGTCAACTTCTATCAGGCTGTTGGCAAATTCTCTGCCATAGACCGAATAAACTGCCGAATATATCTTGCCGTCACCTGCGGTAAGCAGTTCGGTCTTGTTATCGCGTATCAGTTTGAAAGAAATGTCAGGGTGAGAAAGGGTCAGCTTAGTGACAAGATCGGCAACGTGGTTTGCTTCGGAACTGTCTTTTTTTAGGAATTTAAGTCTTGCGGGAACGTTGTAGAAAATATCCCTTACAACAAAAGTAGTACCATCGGGACAGCCGCACTGCTCACTGGTCTTTTCCTCCGCGCCCTCGATAGCGTAGTGAGTGCCGTAGCTGTCGTCCTTGCGCTTGGTCAGCACATCGACTTTCGCCACCGCACAGATAGAAGCCAGCGCCTCACCGCGAAAACCGAGAGTCATTATGCTGTCAAGGTCATCTTTCTGCGAGATCTTGCTGGTGGCATGACGAAGAAAGGCAGTGGGCAGATCGTCGGGTGCGATGCCCTTACCGTTATCGGTGACGCGCATATAGGTGCGCCCGCCGTTCTTTATCTCAACGGTTATGTTCGTTGCGCCTGCATCTATGGCGTTTTCAAGAAGTTCCTTGACCACCGAAGCGGGTCTGTCGATGACCTCACCTGCGGCGATAAGTTCGGAAACTTCTCTGCTCAAAACTCTTATCTCTGACATTTTGCTTTCCTGTTCTATGGCTAAGTTCAGCCTTAAAGTTTATTATGGTCATCCCTTTGATACACCATTAAGAATAAAGGTATGGCAAGGAACATTTATGAGGTGTTTTCTTTTCCCCGCCTGCGGCGCGGGAAAGAAAACCGCCGGCTATTGTTATAGTAAACGCCGAAAGGCTGTTTGGTACGGTGGTCAGCGGGACAACCATATTTATTACACATACCTCAGCAGATCTTTGACGAATGCGCGGAGTTCTTCATCGTTCATTTCGTCAATATTGGTCTTGCGGAGTTTATCTGTCACTATGCTGTCGCTTATCTTATCGAATGAGATCTGGTCGGCATCGGCTTTTGCGGCGGCAGCCTTTGCTTTGATGGCTTCGGCTTCCATCTCGCCCAGCAGAGATTTGGCTCTGCCGATTATCTTGCTTGGCAGACCTGCCAGCTTTGCAACTTCGATACCGTAACTCTCATCTGCGCCGCCTGGAACTATCTTTCGCAGGAACTTGATATTATCGCCCTGACGCTTGACTGCAACAGAGTAATTTTTTACTCCCGTAAGTTCATCTTCAAGGGATATAAGTTCATGGTAATGGGTGGCGAAAAGGGTCTTACAGCCCAGCGAACGCGATGTGGAGATATACTCAGACACCGAGCGGGCTATGGCTATGCCGTCAAAAGTAGAAGTGCCTCTTCCCACTTCATCGAGGATAACAAGGCTGTCTTTGGTGGCATGTTTTACTATGTCTGCGACCTCACTCATTTCCACCATGAAAGTTGACTGACCGGCGGTGAGGTCATCAGATGCGCCTATACGGGTGAATATCTGATCGACCACCGAGATCTTGGCGTAATCGGCGGGCACGAAACAGCCTATCTGTGCCATAAGGGTTATCAGCGCCACCTGACGCATGTACGTGGATTTACCCGACATATTTGGTCCCGTAATGACAGACATGCGGTTGCTGCCCAGATCAAGATAAGTATCGTTGGGCACGAAGACCTCATCTGTCTGCATAAGTTCTACAACGGGATGTCTGCCGTTTTTGATGTTTATTATGCCGTCGATGGCTATCTCAGGCTTGGTGTAGTTATTCTTTATAGCCGCAGTCGCGTAGGAACAAAGCACATCTACCTCAGCGACAGCAGTGGCTGTATCCTGCACTATGCGAAGCTGTGTGGCGATAAAGTCGCGCACTTCAGTGAATATCTCCTGTTCGAGTGAGAGTATCTTATCACTGGCACCGAGAATCGTATTCTCAGCCACTTTCAGTTCATCGGTTATGAAGCGCTCGCAGTTGGTGAGGGTCTGCTTTCTGATATAGTTATCGGGTATCAGGTCATAGTAGGATTTTGTGACTTCGATATAGTAGCCGAAAACGCGGTTATAGCCTATTTTCAGCGTTTTGATGCCCGTTTTTTCCTTTTCACGCTCGGCAATGTCATCTATTATGCCCTTGCCGCCTGAGATTATATTTCTCAGACCGTCAAGCTGTTCATTGAAGCCGTCGCGTATCACTCCGCCGTCCTTGACATTTGCGGGCGGTTCATCGACCAGTGCATTTTCCACCAGATTTGAAATGGCATCAAGGGTGGAGATGCGGCGGTTACAGTCTTTGAGCAGTTTGCCGTCAAATGCCGAAAGCTGTTTTTTCAGGTCGGGAAGTTTCAGTGCAGTAAGCGAGAGCGACTTGATATCGCGGGGGCTGGCAGACTTGTACATCACCCTTGTCATAAGGCGTTCAAGGTCATACACGCCGCCGAGAACTTCCTTTATCTCGCCCAGTGCAACGGGGTCGCGCACCAGCTGTTCAACAGCATTGAGTCTGTCGATTATCTTTGCGGGATTAATGAGCGGCTGTTCGAGCCATGATTTCAGCATACGGTTGCCCATTGAGGTCTTGGTATTGCTGATGACCCAAAGCAGAGAACCTTTTTTCTGCTTATTGCGAAGTGTTTCGGTAAGTTCGAGATTGCGCCTTGCGGTAAAGCCGATGGTCATTATCGGGTCGGCATCGTGGCGGGTTATCTCGGAAAATCTGCCGACAAGCGCTTTCTGGGTATCATGGATATAGGCGAACAATCCGCAGACCGCGAATGCGCTTATACTGTCAGCTTTCAGTCCCAGCGAGTCGAGGCTGTTGACCGAGAACTGGGTCAGCACTTCATCGGTGTGGTGTTCGGGGTCGAAGTCTGCATCTTCAAGCAGCTGGACGCTGGTCTTTATCTTTTCACGGATAAAGGCTGATATCTCCTTATTCGAGAGGACAGCATCGTTTATAAGTATCTCGGAGGGAGAAAATCTGGACAGTTCGTTTATAGCGCTGTTTGCGGTATCTTTGCCCGAAAATTCAAACAGATGCACCTCGCCTGTGGAGATATCCGCAAGGCAGAGCGAGGCTTCCTTAGCTTTCATATAGAACGCGCAGAGATAATTGTTTGACGATTCATCGAGCATACTGCTCTCAATAAGTGTACCCGGTGTGACCACCCTTATGACCTCACGGGGGACAAGTCCCTGACATTCGGAAGGGTCTTTGGTCTGTTCACATATCGCCACCATATGACCCTTTTCTATCAGTTTTTTCAGGTAGACATCGCAGGCATGGTAAGGCACGCCGCACATCGGTGCACGTTCTTCAAGACCGCAATCCCTGCCTGTGAGAGTCAGTTCAAGTTCTTTTGATACCAGCAGTGCATCTTCAAAAAACATTTCATAGAAATCGCCCAGTCGGTAGAAGAGGATATGGTTCTTATATTTTTTCTTCACCGCAGCATACTGCTGCATCATGGGCGTTAGCTTAGATTCGTCTATATCTTTCAGTGTCATCTCTGCCACTCCGTTCTATATAAAAGGTATCGCCCGACCGCTGCGCGCAAAATAAACACACCGCGCATGGTCGGGATAAGGTATCATCTGTAATTTATCAGCCGCAGCCGCCGCATGAAGCGCAGCTTCCCGAACAGCCTGTAGGTGCCTGAGCGGGGCAAGTCTCGGGATCTTCGCCGCCGGCTGCCTGCTGGAGGATATAGTAGACCGATTTCATCAGTGCATCTATCTCGTCCTTTGCTTCATTGAAAGCGATCATCTTGGGCATTGCCATTATCTCGTCATACAACTCTTTTATCTCGTTGTCGAGAGATGTGAGCCTGTCAGCGTCTTTATCGGGCTTGCGCATCTCAACGCCAAGTTCAGAGCGCAGCTGGTTAAATCTGCCGATGGAATTCTGAAGTTCGGTATCAGTGTCATTGAACTTTGCTGCTTCCTCGTACTTCTTATATCTTTCATCTTCCTGTATAGCTTTGCCAAGCTGTCTTGTGAGTTCGATAACGTTCATCATAGATCACTCCTGTAATATTATAGATTTTTATGACTATCCCTTCAGCACACCGGCTGAAAATGCGTTAAACAAAAGGATAATTGAGCGCCGCATATCTTCCTCCGCCTGCGTGGAGAAAGATATACGCCAAACATCTATAGCAATCCAACAATTTAAATTCACAAAATCCAGTTGCAAAAGCTCGGATCTATGGATTTTGTGACTGGATTTTGTCTGAATTTTAAGGCGGATTGCTATAAGTTCTGTAAAACCGCTGTTTTGGTAGTGTGTCAGCGAGATAACCACATAGATTTTTATTCTGAAACGAGTTCGCCGCTGAGTGCCCAGTTCATAGCTTTGGTTATGCGCACCCTGACAAATTCGCCTATATACTTTTTATCTGCCTTGACTTCGACGATGATATTTTCATCATTTTTGCCTGTCAGCCAGCCCTCTCCTGTCCTGCCCTCGCCCTCGACGAGTACTTCGACGGTCCTGCCGACAAATCTGCCGAACCATTCCGAAGTTATCTCGCGCTGTTCAAGCAGAAGTTCTCTCAGCCACAGACCTTTCTGCTTATCGGTCACATGGTCTTCAAACTTTGCTGCGGGAGTGCCGCTTCTTCTGGAATAAACGAATGAATAAATGTTGTCATACTTCACCCGCTTGATGACCTCTTTAGTTTCGCAGAATTCCTCATAAGTCTCACCCGGAAAACCTACTATCAGGTCGGTGGTAAAAGAAAAATCGGGGACACGGCTGCGAGCGTAGTCTATCATCTCCATGTATTTTTCCACTGTATAGCGGCGGTTCATGGCTTTAAGCACCCTGTTGCTGCCCGCCTGAACAGGCAGGTGCAGATGTGTACAGACATGCTCACAGTCGATTATCGCATCTATCAGTTCTTTAGTAGCATCTTTTGGGTGGCTGGACATGAAGCGTATGCGGTACTTGCCCTCTATCTTATCTATCTCGCGCAGGAGTGCGGGGAAGCCGTATTCATAGGAATTGACATTCTGCCCCAGCAGAGTTATCTCTTTATAGCCCTGTTCGACCAGACTGCGCACCTCAGCAATGACAGCTTCTGGCTTGCGGCTGCGCTCTCTGCCGCGAACATACGGTACTATGCAGTAGGTACAGAAATTATTGCACCCGTACATTATCGGCAGGAATGCCCTTACCTTATCCTCACGCAGCTGAGTCATGCTTTCGTCTATCTCGGTGCAGGCTTCGCTCTGGTTAAAGAGCCGCTTATGCTTTGAGATGACCTCCCACAGCATGGAATACATATCATTATAGGCAAAAGTGCCGAAAACAAGATCGACCTGACGATATGACGCTTTTATCTTTTCAGCGACATGCTTCTGCTGAGCCATACAGCCGCAGATACCTATCACAAGTTCACGGTTCTGCTCTTTAAGTTTTTTGAAATTGCCGATGTTGCCGAATACCCTGTCCTCGGCATTTTCGCGGACGGCGCAGGTATTGAGCAATATCAGCTGGGCGCTGTCGGTATCATCGGTGAAATCATAGCCCACCTTAGCCAGCATGCCTTTTATCTTCTCGCCGTCACTGACATTCTGCTGGCAGCCGTAGGAATGCACAAAAGCCAGCGGCGAATGACCATTATCGGCGCTATATTTTTCAGCCCATAACCTCAGACTTTCCACCGCGTCCTCACGGTCAGCGGCGGGGGTATAATTCTCTGTCATCATGTCCCTCATTTCAACACAAGATACTGTTATTCCATTTTAGTTTGCATACTTAATTATTATATATCTTTTTTCAGCATTTGTCAACTGATAGAAAATGAACAAAAAAACACATTACTCTGTAAAATTTTATTTTCCCCCTTGAAATCAGTCTGAAAATGGTGTATAATAAAGTGTAAAACTATATGAAGGGCAGGTAATGTCAATGAATAAAGAGGATATAAAGAAACTCAGCAAAAAGGTCAGCATAAAGCTGGATTCAAAGCCCGAAAAGGCTATAATGGCGGCTTCTGTTTCGACTGCGCTGGCGATACTGACGATACCCTCGAAGAAGAAAAAAGGCAAGCCGAATTTCTTTCAGCGTATCGGCAGATATTACAGTTCTATTGACAAACTGCTTGTAATGACAGTCGCAAAGGATATTGAGGCGGAGGAAAAGCGCAAAGCAAAGATGAAAGAATTCTCGGAAAAGAAGCTGCGCGACCTTGAGATAGAAGACTCTATCCCCATTGACCTTTCGGAATGTGCGGAAAAGTCGGAGAGCGGCGGCAATGACTGAGTATCTGACAAACTACCGCAAATATATACTGAAATGTCTGGAAAACGAGGGGTGCGACTTCGGACAGCTGCTTGAATATCACACTGAAAAGCTGCACCAATTCCAGCATGAGAGGTTCATTCACCTGATAGTGATGGTGCTGTTCGCGCTGTGTACCGTCATCACCATACTGGCGATAGCGTTATCCGAAAAGCTGATGCTGATACCGTTGGCGGTACTGCTGCTGGTGCTGCTGGTGCCTTACATCAAGCACTATTTCTTTCTGGAGAACACGGTACAGCTGCTATACAAGGACTACGATGCCATTTATAAAAAGGTACACGGCTTTTCACAGGAGGACTTGAAATGACCTACAACAAGGAACACTGGAAAGGCAGTGTGATAACATCTCCGCTGCCGCCAACGCTGGTAAGCTGCGCCCATGACGGCAAGGTAAACGTGCTGACTGTGGCGTGGACAGGCATACTCTGCACAAGACCGCCTGTGACTTATATTTCGGTAAGACCTGAGCGATATTCCTACGAGATGATAAAACAAAGCGGTGAGTTCGTTATCAATCTGCCCACCAAAGATATAATAAGGGCGGTGGACTACTGCGGCGTAAAGACAGGTGCAAAGACCGACAAGTTCGCGGAATGCGGGCTGCACACCGAAGATGCGGTGAAAGTTTCTGCGCCGCTTATCGCGGAATGCCCGGTCAGCATAGAATGTAAGGTGAGGGAGATAGTTCCCTTAGGCAGCCACGATATGTTCATAGCTGATATCGTGGGTATAGATTCGGCGCAGGAACTGCTCGATGAAAGCGGCAAGCTGTGTCTTGAAAAGGCGGGGCTGATAGCTTATGCTCACGGCGGATATTTTGAGCTTGGGAAGCAGCTGGGCAGCTTCGGATATTCTGTAAGGAAAAATAAAAAGCGCCGCAGGTAGCGGGCGCATGCAATACTATAGTAAAAGAGGAAAGTAAGTTATGAAGAAAGAAATGCTGACTATAGCGGCGGCGGCACTGGTATGCAGCCGTTTCAAGGTAAAGCGCGCCTTTGCGTGGAGTGCTGATGTACACAGGCACATAGTTGCAGATGCGCTGAAACTTCTGGAAAAGGAGAAAAAACTCAGACCTGCTGCCTTTTACAAGGACTGGCATGAGCAGATAACTGATGGTGCTTTACAGCCCGATAAGATGGGCGATATGGACAAAGGTTCGGGTATGCACTACTATTCCTGCATGAACGCTAAGGGCAAAGAACTGGAAGAAACAAAGGGGTTCTACCGCAACAGACTGGGCGAATTCTCTCCCAGTGCGAGGACGCTGTTCCGCGCAAACTACACGGCGGCAGTTTCACTTTACAAGAGCGGCAAGACCGGCGAAGCCATGACTGCGCTGGGAAGAGCGCTCCACTTTGTATCTGACATGGGCTGTACGCCCCATGTTGCCAACATGGCAAGCGGCATCAAGGCGAGCAACGTACACAATGCTTTTGAGAAGCAGATAAACAACAGCTATCAGAATTTCAGCGCTGACGGCTTTGACAAGCGGCTTTCAAAGCTGTACGAAAAGGCTGACCCCGCAGAAGCATTCAACAGGCTGATAAAGTATGCGGGCAAATATGTTGACACCATACTGCATCTCGACCCGAGAGCTTTTGACGACACTGCGAAGAACACTCTGCCTGTGACCGAACAGCATGTTATGGCTGTGCTGCTGAAATTCTACAAAGATTGCAATGAGGACAGCGGCAATTTCCTTTGTGACGGCAAGATGTACTGCTTCAAGAATGAAGCGAGCGGTCTGCTGCTGACGGTGACCAAAAAGGGCATCCTACCCGATGAAGCAGATAAGGACAGAGAGCAGAAGATGATGGTTTGCCTCAGCGAGAAAGGCACTTTCGGTCTTAAAGTCGCTGACGGCGGATATGTCAACAAGAAGTGCAGCGGCTATGACTATCTTAAGATAGACGGCAAAGCTGCGCAGTTCCGTGTTGAGGCACTGGGCAACCGCAGGTTTGTAATAACCACCGAAGAAAGCGGCTATGCAAAGGTTCTGACAGGCAAGGGCGGAAAGCTGACAACTGCGGCTTACGAACCCGAAAACAGCAGTATGATCTGGATAATCAACTAAAATAACAGAACGTGACCGTCTGCCGCGCTGTGATATTCAGCGGGCAGGCGGTATTTTTTTGCCTAAGCTGTGTCATGCTGAACTCTGCTGCATATTATGTAAGTGAGGACGGAAAGTCCTTATGAATAAAAAAATAACGGAGGAATAAATCATGGCAACATTTTACAATCAGGCAGCATTCAGCTACAACGGCAACACCATCAACTCAAACATCACCACAGGTGAGATCGTGCAGTCGCTTACCGCAGACAAGACTTCGCTTCTGCCGACCTACAGTCCCAACGGTGTTGTGACTTATGTCATAAGCATCACAAACGACAGCAATTCGGCTTTTACGGATCTGACTGTCACAGATGATCTGGGCGCATATGAAACCGCTGAGGGTCAGACCGTCTACCCGCTGGATATCATGACAGAGTCGGTAAAGTATTTCATCAACGGTGAGGAACAGCCTGCACCTACTGTGACAGCTGAACAGCCGCTGACACTGGACGGTATCGATATACCCGCTGAGGGTAACGCGTTGATAGTATATCAGGCAAGGGCGAACAGCTTCGCATCGCCTGCGGCTGACGGTTCTATAACCAACACCGCTGTCATTTCAGGTGCGGCACTGACAGAGGATATGACCGTTTCTGCCACTGTGACTGCGGTACAGCAGCCTGTCATAAGCATGGTAAAGACACTGTCGCCAACAACTGTAAGCGAAAACAGTCAGGTGACTTACTCCTTTACCGTCTACAACTACGGCAACACCGAAGTTGCTGCGACTGACAACGCTGTGATAACCGACACCTTCACACCTGCGCTTAGAGATATAACGGTGACTATGAACGGTCAGACAAAGACCACAGGCTACAGCTATGACGAGGTTTCGGGTCTGCTGACAACTTCTGAGGGTGCTGTCACCGTTCCTGCGGCGACGATATCACAAGACCCTGTAACAGGCGAATATGCCGTAGTTCCCGGAACAGTAGTGATCACAGTAACAGGCACTATCTGACAAATGCACAAAAAAGGCAGGGGGCTTCCCTGCCTTTACATATTTCATGATCATTCATAGACTGCTGTTATGGTACAGTCGGCTGACAGTGTCACTTCTGTGATATCGGAATCAGGGTCGGAAAGTTCAGCACCGTCAGCTTCCCATCTGACGAACTTGCCTGCTTTCGGATCAGCTGTCAGGGTAATGGGGTAAGCGGTGTAGTACTCCCCCGAAAAATCCGAACTGAGGTCGAGGGCAGTGGTATTCATTACCGCGCCGCCCTTCGCGCTGTCAGAAGTCCTGACAGTAACGTTCACCTTATTTCCGGGCTTGAAGCTGTCGGTGATGTGATACATGAATACATCATATCTGCCGTCAAGAAAATCTCTGAGAAGCATGGTGTTGTAGTCAAGACCGTCCTTTGCGTATTTTGGACCAAAGCGAGTGAAAGTGTCCTTGACCAGCGGCTTGTACAGCGCTGACATATCATCGAAAGCATCATCGACCTTTCCCTTTTCAAAGCTGATATTACGCATATCACACAGGGACAGAATAAACATCTGCTTGAAATCATCATTGTTCAGCAAACTGCGGAATATATCGATGGGGGGCTGTTCGAGGTCTTTGAAAGTTTCTGTGGCAGAGATAGCTTTTTTGATAAAATTGCTGTCATAGTTCTGACCGCCTGCATATATGCCGCAGGAATAGTCGGTGTCATAGACCATCATGCGCCACCTGCCGTCTGCGACATCAGCCGCACCGCCGCCGTCACGAACGCGCCACATGCGCCAGTTGTTGCCCTGCACTATGCTGTCCTCGTTGGCGATATAGATGTTGAAAGCCATGTAATCGGCAAGGCTCTGCATATCTATCATATCGCAGGCTTTAGCGTAGTTATCGGCATCTGACATATCATTGGCGGTGATGAACTCGTACATATCGCTGTAGAGTTTTATGTCGTCTTCCTCGCCTTCTTCTATCTCGCCGCATTTAATCATGACAACATTCTTGTTGTCGATATCGTAATTGTTGGCGATATAGTTATCGCTGTAGTCTTCAACGAGAGTGTACATGCCCCAGTATTCGCCGTCGATAAAAGCCACTACAGGGGTGAACTGCTGTGTTTCCAAGGAAGTCTTGTCGGCTATCATCGACTGTAACAGCGGGTCGCGTATCTTAGCGAAGTTACAGTCGTTTCCGCCGTTCCTCAGCACGAAGGACTTGTATTTCTCCACATTCCCGTTACCGTCAGAACGGGCGTTATCGGGAATTATCTCACAGCTGACATTTTTCTCACCGTACTCCTTGCGTGCGGTAAGGCGCAGACTCTTCTGGTACTCGTTGCGGGAAGCCGCACCCATCGTGCGCACGCCCATATCCTGTGCAAAAGCGGAAGTGCCGTCAGGAAGGAGATATTCCACATAGACAGGGCGCTCCCATTCCCTGCCGCGCTGGGTGTAATTTGCTTCATGCTTCCAGCCATCGAGAGAGGCGTTGCTTTTATCTTCTGCAAGCCATTCATCGTGGCATCTGCCCAGTGTATATATGCCTTTGTCGTAATCGAAGAGGTCTGACTGGTCTATCATTATTGAGATGACAGGCACATCGCCGTATTTTTTCTGTCTGTCTATACCCACGAAGAAAGTGTGCGAGATGACCTGACCGTGACTGCCCTTGTCATCAAAGGCGGCGGCGCGGATAACGTTGCCTTTCAGCACGTTCATGGGCGGATTATAATCTCCGTTGGCCGAGATGTCGCGATGTTCGGCAAGGGTGGCAAAATCGCCTTTGCGGTCGGTAAGACGGATAGCTTCGGTATACTCCTGCGAAGAAGCGGTAGGCAGGCTTCCGTCGGTTGTGTATCTGATAATCATGCCATCGCCCGCAGAAAGTTCAAGCGACTGCTCGCTGTCATAGAAGCCGCTTTCAAGGCTGAACGCCACCTGTGGCAGGTTCTCGTCAAATGTCGAGTCAACAGGGACTTCGGGAGCATCTTTATCCTCGCCCTCAGCCTGAGCAGACTGCGTATCTGCCGCTTTGTTGCTGTCTTTATTACCGCCTGAACTGTCAGCACAGCCTGTCACCGAAATGGCAAGCACTGCCGCCGCCAGCAGAGCAATTATTCTTTTGCTGTTCATTTATTGTCATTTCCTTTCAAATAAAAGCAGCCTGTTTACCGAAGCAAACAGGCTGTGCGATATTTACATGGTCAGAGCTCACGGCTCATGCACCGAAAGCTCTCTGGTCTGCCCCCAACCCAGAGGGCAGTATATGATTCTTTCGGAAGCTATCCGAATAAATCACTTCCCTGCTCACCGTAAAAAGCCTGAAAACATCAGATGAGCCAGCCGTTGCAAAAGACACCTGATGGCGTCTTTATGATGTTTTTGTCTGCCGAGCTATCGGCGGGCATACGAAACACATTCGTATCTCGTCAATGATATTATAACAAATATGCGGTCATTTGTCAAGGGTTTTTAATCAAAATTTATAATTATTTTCTGACGGATAATGTCGAAAAAAAATAATAACATATTTAGCCATAAAAAATCGTCCCCGCACTGTAGCGGGGACGAAAGACATCACATATATCTGTGGTTGAGCATCTGGGGTGTATAAGCCTTGAAATCACCGTCGCTGTCATAGTAGACAGTCAGAACAACGGGCTGTTCATCGCCGCTGTCATTTTCGTACCAGTAGCGGTAGATATAGGCAGTGCCGTCCTTAGTATAAGATATGCTGTAATAGTCCATATCAAGTTCTTTATCGATCGTGGACTTATCGGTGCCTGTGGTGAACTTATCAAGATTCACCATATGCTCCTTTTTTACACCCTTTATATCGCTCTTTATACTCTTGAAGTCACAATAGCGCACTTCGGTTATCCTGTCATTTTCATCGGTCTTGAAAATGACTGCCCATTCGGGATAAGTCACACCGTCGATGCGGACATCGTCATCAGACTCGGCAACGTAGTTATAGTCGATAACAGCAGTCAGCCCTTTATAGCCCGACTCCTGCTTTATCTTAAAGTCCATCTTTTTGGACGCTGTATCAAAATCAGCGCCGATGAAGTCAGCCGCTTTTTTAGCGTACTTTTCGCCCTTTGTGCTGATAGACCTGAATATCAGCACGACCACAAGAATGATGACCAACAGTGAGAGCAGGGCGATAGCTATCAACTTGATACTGTGAAGGTCCGGCTTCATACTGCCTTTGAGTCTGCCAACCTTATCTTTTTTCTTACCCTTTGACTTTGGTACATCAGGCTCAGGCTCTTCACGCTTCTCAAAAATTTTAGCGGCGAGTTTGGTATCAATAAATAACTCAGACCCACACGAGGGGCAGAGAGCATCATGGTCACCAACTGATTTTCCGCACATCGGACATTTCATTCTTGTACACTCCTCACTTTCGGCAATGCCGTTATTTCTCTTTTTCTATATCATTCTCAGCAGTTCAGCTTTGAACAGCTGCTCGGTGCTGTCCTGCAAATAGCAGTAATAATCCTGAAAGGCGATATTATCCTCTGCACCGTCAAGCAGGTAAAACAGCGTTTTTTCGATTATGCTGACCCACTGAAGGAGCTGCTCCTGTTCATGGGCAGACATTGTTTTATTTGCGCCGCCGTTGGGCGGTGTGCACCACATTCTCGTCAGACGTATTATACTTGTGATATCGTAGACGAGATTTTTATCTATCTTCTCAGCAGTAAGGTCTTCTCTGAGAATACGAATGCTCTCCATTATCTGGATGAAGTTATCTTCGTTAAGTTCGCCGCCGGACGGTCGCAGACGACCGATAAAGCCGAATTCCCACCTTGGGTCTTCGACATTGGTATTACGGCAGGAGTGATAGGAGAGAACTTCCAAAGCCTCATTTTTTGTCATATTATTCTAGCCTCCGACAGGTGTTCTTGTTCTGAAACGACCCTAAATTATATTATATCACACTATTTTACAAAAGTAAAGACAAATGTGTAAGAAAATTAAGGTTTTTGCCCCTATACCAGCCTTTTTCTACAAAGTGAAGAATTAATGTAAGATTTTGAAGCAGCAAATAGTGCTTATTTTTAAATGCTTTACATCAGATAAGAATGTTTTCACATATCTGTCAGAGTTATGTGTGCAGCACGAAAGTTCTGCGGGAGAGTTTCATATTATTGTATCTGCTTTTCGGCGAAAGCAGACTTATAACTCCGCATAACGTAAAATAACTTCATTTCGAGTCGAAAATAATCTTGATACACATTCAAATCAGTTACAAATATTGTAATAATATACACTGTAACCGTTACACAGCATACAAATTTCTGACTTATGGAAGTTCATATTGTCAAAGTCTGCGCTGAATTTTCGTTAAAAATCACGAAGAAATCGCGTGAACATACATTCTCACACTATATATTGTGGTTTTGCTGATATTCAATTCTATATATGCTGTAATTCTTTTGTAACTAATTAATTATGCGAGTTCATTTAACTATTTCCGCTCTATGTTCACATAAAATGTGATTGACAAGTTGATTTTTTTTATATATAATGAACATATCCACAAAGTCAACGATGGGTCAATGAAGGTAATTGAAGAGTTTTGTTATTGTTCACCAGGAGGTGAAAACGTTGATACTAAAAAAGACAGCAGCAGTCATCATGGCAGCAGCTATGATGCTGGGAAGCACAGTCCTTGCGGAAAACAATGCTATTACAGCAAGTGCGGCGCAGGACAGAAGTGGTATTTGTGCAGTTGATTACATTGACGTTCGGGCTGATGCCGATGCTAATTCTTATGCTAAGGGCTGGCTTGACGGCGGCGACTACATAACGATACTGGGCGAAAAGTATGACAGCAACGGAAAGCTGTGGTACAGAGTCCTCTATGAACTGCTGGACGGCTATGTGCCTGCCGAGTGCATATCGGAATTCACGGCGCAGGGCAGCAGCAGCGACTACGAGTCATATCTTGAATCACAGGGTTTTCCTGAAAGTTACAGGGTATACCTCAGGGAGATGCACAGGCAGCACCCCAACTGGATATTCGAGGCACAGCATGTGGGCATCGACTGGGAAAGAGCTGTAAGTGAAGAAACTGTCATCGGCAGAAACCTTGTACACAGCTATGCGCCTGACTCATGGAAGTCGATGGAAAAGGGTGCTTATGACTACAGCACAGGTCTGTGGTATCAGCTTGACACAGGCTGGGTCGCTGCATCTGAGGGGATAATCAAGTATTATCTTGACCCCAGAAATTTCATAAATGATGATGGCATATTCATGTTTGAGAACCTGTCATACGACCGCAATGTTCAGACACGTTCGGGCGTTTCGGCTATACTCAGCGGGTCATTCATGGGCGGCGATTATGTCTGCCCTGACACGGGTGAAGTTCGCAGCTATGCCGATACTTTCATTGAAGCGGCTGAAACTTCGGGCGTATCGCCATATCATCTGGCGCTGAGATGTCTTAACGAACAGGGCAGATACGGTGCGCCGCAATCGCTGGGCACAGTTGAAGGCTACGAGAATTATTTCAACTTCTTCGATGTACAGGCTTTTGCGACCGCTACCATGACAGCAGGCACAAAGGCGGCAGAATACGCATCAACCTATGACTCTTCGATATTACTGCCCTGGACAAATCAGTACAAGTCGATAATCGGCGGGTCGATATTCTTAGGCAACGGCTACATCAACCGTCAGCAGGATACCCTTTATTTGCAGAAGTTTGACATGACTGACGGCGGCAACGGCTACTTTGCACACCAGTATATGACATGCGTTTTCGGTCAGGCAACAGAAGCGCGCAACATGCTGAATGCTTACAGCAGTGATGTTCTGGCGACTGCAATGGAATTCAAGATACCCGTTTATGACAACATGCCATCAGGTGTATGCCCGATGCCCGGTACTGAAAATGACAGCAACGACTATCTCGGCGGACTTAGCATTGAAGGTGTCGGTATATCACCTGCTTTCAGCAGCGGCAGACAGGAGTACACTGCAACAGTAAACGCTGACAGTGTGAAAATATCTGCTTGGGCAGAAAGCGATAATTCATCTGTATACGGCACAGGCAATGTTTCGCTGGTCAACGGCAAGAATGTTTTAAAGGTGACCTGCATATCTGCGGGCGGAACCAGCCGTGTTTACACGATAACCATTCAGAACAACGGCGGCACAAAGGCTGTTTCTCCATCAGTTCCGAAAACGGCAGACTGCGATATAAACGGTGACGGTTCTGCCAATGTTACCGATGCGTCAGTCGTACTTGCGCACGTTTCGGGTAAAAAGGCTCTGAAAAAGGACTGCTATCAGCGTGCAGACATTGACGGCAACGGTATGGTAAACATTAAAGACGGCATGACATTAGTCAAAATGCTGGGCATAAAATAGTGAGATTTCCTGCGAAGTATAGTTATAGAAAAAGCCGCACTCGCCAATATTTGGCGGGGGCGGCTGATTTTTTTCGCATAATCATCAAAATACTCTTGACATTCGGTTGAATTAATATTATAATTAAAATAACCAGAATATTTAATATCGGTATCAAATAATTTGTACGGCATAGCTATATGCAACTGTCGGGAATGGAGGAAATATGCTTATATGTAATAAATGCGGTAAAACAGGCAAACGCGGCAAATTCTGCGTTTACTGCGGGGGCGAACTCAGTGAGTTTTTCACTATAAAGACCGTTGAGAGCGATGCCGAACCTACCGCTGAATGCCCTGAGTGCGGAAAAAAATTCGCTGACGGCAAGTTCTGTGTTTTCTGCGGTACTGCGCTGAAACCCATCGGCGGCGCTGTCATTGATGATGCACCCGCTGTTCAGGAGATGTCCGAACCTGTTGTAGAAACTCCCGCCGCAGAAGTTCCCGAAGCGGGCGGTCAGCTGGTATGTGTTGAGTGCGGCAAGATACATGAGCGCGGAAAATTCTGCACTTCATGCGGTGGTGCGCTCAGAGCCGTTGGAGCGGTTGAAGGATCACCCGCACCTATCGTGGAAGAAGCGCCGGTGATCAAAACTCCTGCTGCAGAGGCAACCGCCGCTGACAACAGCAAACTTATCTGCCCCGCCTGCGGAAAGATACATGAAAGAGGCAAATTCTGCACTGTATGCGGCACAGGTTTACAGCCGATGGGCGCTGCACCTCAGCCCGAACTTGCTGTACAGCCCGAACCTGTACAGCAAATGCCTGTTCAGCCTGCTGTGCAAACGACTGATGGTAAGCTGGTCTGCACAGAATGCGGCAAGGTACATGAAAGAGGCAAGTTCTGCACTGCATGCGGCGGAAATCTGGTTCCCGCAGGCGCACCATCCGAACAGCCTGCACCTGCCCCCGCGCCTTTAATGGCACCTCCAACTCCTGCGCCGATACCTTCTGCACCCACTGCATCGCACACATCAGGACTGGTTTGCCCCAGCTGTGGCAAGACCTTTGAGCGAGGCAAGTTCTGCACAGTATGCGGAACTACACTGGTCGCTCAGAGCGATCAGACTTCTGCCCCTGTAAATGACGGCATGATGCACTGTACTCAGTGCGGAAAGACTTTCCCCAGCGGAAAATTCTGCACCGTTTGCGGCGGCAAGCTGGTAACTTCTGACATGCTGAATGTCTGATAGAAAACATAAAATATGCCCCGAAGCATTCAGATGCTTCGGGGCTTTGTGTTTTGGTATAGGGATATTTTCTTACAGCGGCTTATTTTTTTATAAGTTCGGACAGTGTATCTGTGACGAACTCAGCGAAGTCACCATCACCGCGAAACACACTGCGGTTCTGGTTTTTGAGCAGACCCTCCAGTGCGGCGGGGATAATGGCATGGTCAGCCGTTTCAAGCATTGGAAGGTCGATAGTGCTGTCGCCCGCCGCCGCAGTGAACGGGAACTCTTCCCTTTCGGCAAGGCGGTGGAGCGCACTGCCCTTATTTATCTTTGGCGGCAGAAAATATATCTTCCTGCCAGATGCCATAACATCAAGTTCTGTGATACTGCCGTATTTGTCCATAAAATCGGGCACATACTCTGGTTCGGCACAGGAGATGTACAGATACATTTCATCGACTATACGCACCACATTCAGCAGAGGGTCGCCCTCCAGTTCGGCGCGGAGTTTTTTCATAAGCGGCATAAGTTCAGCGGCATAGCGCAGATGTTTCTCCCGCCACTTTTCGTTCTGCACGCCGTTCTCTATGAGGATAGCGCCGTTGGTGGTTATGGCGCGGTCAAATGAATTTTCGGGCAGTCTGATGCGCTCAAACTGTTCTACCGAGCGGGTGGTAAGCGGTACAAGTTCAACAGTATCAGGCAGAGCCGAAAGCTGTTCATATACGCGGCGGGACATAAATCCCTGCTCAGCGCCGCGCAGTATCTCAACGCAGATATCACCCTCGCGCTTATGCTTGTAGGAGTGTATCAGCGTATTGTCAAGGTCGCATGCTAAAAGTATCTTTCCCATATCAGTTATCCGCCATAGTTTTGATAAGCCCGCAGGCGCGGTAATGCCTGAGCGGGTACTCTACCAGTTCACAGCCCTTTTCCTCAGCCAGCTGATAGAGATGACCGAGATGCTCGCTGTCATCAAGGCTATGCACCAGCATTTTCCAGGGCATGCGGCGCAGAAGAACTCTTGTCGCTTCGCCAATGCTGGGCTTTACCAGATTTATGTCTGCGATGTCAAAATCGCGGCAGATATGGCGCACCTCCTCCATAGTATTTTCTGCTGTATCTGCGGCTTTATCGGTGAGGTCATAGTCCTCGAATGAGAATTCCTGCTCTACCCTGTTGATGAAGTGATAGGTCAGGTCTTTATCGGCAAGTTCTTTATAGAAGACCGCACCGTGAAAATCATTTTCACCGATTATGTCGGAACGCAGGAAGGTTCTGCTGAGAAGCCCTGAAACTGTCGAATTAAGACAACTGCTGGCGATAAGGAAGTCATCGTGAGTGCCGCATTTTTCGGAAATGAATGCGGGGTCAGACAGCACTCCCAGACCTGCACTGACCTGCGGGTAATCTGCCATAGCTTCAACAAGCTGGCGGGTGATAGCGCCTTTACCCGTCCAGCCATCAATGAACTGGATATACTTAGGGTCATGCCTTGCCAGTATATAGTCCATAGCGTTCTTGTCGATGCCGCGTCCGCGGATTATCGAAATGGTATAATGCGCCACGTTGATGCCGTACTTTCTGTCCATATAGTGCTTCAACAGCACGCCGATGGAAGTGCCTGCTCTGGCGAGAGATACCAGCACCGCTTTTTCGCCCTTATCTTTGTATATCAGCTGAGCAAGTCTGCCCACAGCCTCAGCGGTGATGCCGCTGTACATATCAAGAGCGGTATAGAACATTTTCATATACTGCTCAGACGGCTCATATTCAATGGGGAGCATTTCGCAGTAATGTCTGCCGCCCTGTATAAGCCGCTCACGTTCTTCTGTGGTCTGGGGTTTTACCTGACCTGTTATATCTTTGAGAAGTATTGTTACATCATCAGATCTGTATGAACCGAACATCAGTTATATCCTTTCCACAATTATCTCGCGGCAGCCGTAGTGACGCAAAAGGGCTTCAAGCTCGGTGACTGCCTCCATATTATCGGGGGCAGAATCGGTGACTATGACTGCCGAATCATAGCGGGCGAGGTCATAGAGATAGGTCTGTCTCCCCTTTTCATAGAAACTCTGGAGCTTGTAGCCGTTGAATATCGGGTAATCGTCATCGGTGCAGATACCGATGGGACTGCGTGTGGTCGCGTGGAACTTCACGCTGTCGTAATTGCCGCTCTGTTCAAGCTGTTCGGCTATCAGCAGACCTGCATACATGCACTCTTCTGTGCCGATGACCACAATATCTCTGCCTGCGGGCAGCATGGTGCTGTCGGCAGAGGTTATAAATCCATGCCGCGCAAGAACATCATTGATATATTCTCCGATGACCACTCCTGTTCTGGGAGAGCGTCCGCACTCGTCTTTTATCAGGTAAGCCGACTTGATGCAGTCATCATCGAGGTCATTCGCGGGCAGGTCTGATGCGCCTGTTATAGCGAACTTGTTGACAGTTTCAGTGTAGTCGATATTGTCTATCTTAAGAAGTTCACGGCAGATCATTCCCCTGTCGGCAAGGCGCATGATATTCTCATCGCTCATGCGGTTGATGATGGACGCGGCAACAACACGCTTTTCGTTCAGCTGAGGGAACGACTGTTTCAGCTGTTCAAGCATGTTGACAAGGGTTTTGCCTGTGGACAGTTCATCATCTACGAAAATTACAGTTTCAGTCTTTTCAAGTGCAGCGGCAAAGCCATCAGCAGAAAGTTTCTGCTCGGTGGCATGGCTGTGTTCTTCCTGAAATTCTATCCAACTGCTGACTTCGGGAACTTCCTCACGGGTGGTGGTGATATACGAACAGCCGACGCCCATGCACTCAGCCACGACAGCGCCGATGGCGGTAGCTGTTTCGGCAAAACCGACTACCAGCTTAGTTTCGGGGAACTCGGCTTGCAGTCTGCCGCCGAGTGTGCGAAGCATGGTCAGGCAGTCGCGCGGGCTGACAGGGATATGCTTTCCCTGAAGAGGGTCAACCAGCAGATAAGTGCGCTTGGTATTGTGGAAACGCTTTGCGAGGTGCATCAGCTGTTGCTGCGAATACTCAGCGAAACTGCACTCTTCAACGGGTACAGCATTCATCACGGAACTGCCTTTTACCACGTAGGCAAGGTGTGTATCAAAAGTTTTTCTTTTTGTTAATGACTGACTTTCCATTGTTTTCTCCTTATGAAATGATTACGTGATAATCCCGCTGACACACCATACCAAACAGCCTTTCAGCGAGCATTAGAATAATTGGTGGTTTTCTTTTCCTCGTTATACCTTTATTCTTAGTGGTGTTTTAAAGGGATGACCATAAATGATTATTCAAACACGCCACAAAGTTCTTGCCATTGCAAGGGCTTTGTGCTGCATTTGAAATGCAGCTCAGATCAAACATAACTCACGGCTCACACCTTAGAACCGTGTGTGAGCCGTGAAAACGTTATTTACTTGTTGTTTACAGAATTGGTAACAGTCTTTCTGATGAGGTCAACAGGTATCATGGTCAGTGCCATGATGATTACCAGTACCCAGCCTGCTATGCCGAAAGGCTCACAGCTGAACATCTTGCCTATCCACTGGAAAGGTGCAAGAGGTATCAGTGCGCAGTTAACGATAACTGCCTGTACAGCGATGATAGCAAACATTACCTTGATGAATCCTGGGTTCAGGTTCAGACCCTTGAATATGCCGAACCTGTCATCTCTTACATTGAAGCCGTTAGCCAGTGCGCTGAGAATGAACAGTACGAAGTAGCCTGTCTTGAGCTTGTCTACGTTGCCATCAAACAGGTTGGTGCATACAAGACCCTTTGAAAGATCCTTCATGACATCACCGATACCGTTGCCTGCGGCAGGTATCAGGAAGTACAGGAAACTCATGATAGTCAGCCAAGCGCCCATAACACCGATCTGTATAGCCATCGGCTTGCTGATGATGCTTTCATCTCTTCTTCTGGGCTTTTCGTGCATGTACTTTTCAAGTGCAGGCTCGTTGCCCAGCATGATAGCGCCCAGACCGTCCATAACGAGGTTAACGAACAGCAGGTGAGTAACTTTAAGAGGTTCTTCAACGCCGAAGAACGGACCGAATGCGGAAACCAGAACTGCGGCAACGTTGATGACCAACTGGAACTTGCAGAACTTAAGAATGTTGTGGTAGATAGTTCTGCCGTAAAGGATAGCGTCCTTGATGGACTTGAAGTTATCGTCGAGGATAACGATCTCGCCTGCTTCCTTAGCGGCTTCTGTACCACTGCCCATTGCGAAGCCGACATCGGCTTTCTTAAGTGCAGGGCTGTCGTTTACGCCGTCGCCTGTCATGCCGACAACGAGGTTCATTTCCTGACATATCCTTACCATTCTAGACTTATCGGTAGGCAGTGCTCTTGCAATAACTCTGATATCGCGGACGATCTTCTTGACCTCTTCGTCAGACATCTTATTCAGTTCTGCGGAAGAGAGTGCGATGTCATTATCGGACTTGATAAGACCTGCGTCCTTAGCGATAGCCTTTGCGGTTTCAAGACGGTCACCTGTGATCATTACGACCTGGATACCTGCGTCCTGAACTTCCTTGATAGCTTCCTTAGCCTCAGGACGAACATCATCTCTGATGCCCACCAGACCGATGATAACAACATCATCGTTGATCTGATTCTCGACCATAGCCTTTTCGGAGTAACCGAAACTCAGTACACGCATAGCTTTGTTTGCCAGCGCATCGATCTTGGCATTCAGCTTAGCCATATCGATATCCTTGATATTACCGTCAGCATCAAGGTACTTTGTAGCCTTAGCCAGCAGTCTTTCGGGAGCGCCCTTGTAGAAGGTCTTGCCCAGATTATCTATTCTGGACTGGCTGAACTTGTTAGCAGAGTTGAAGCCCTGATAAGTGGTGACTTCATACTCGGTGTTTTCTTTAAGTGCATTGAAATCAGCCTCACCGATAAAGTGCATAAGTGCCTGATCGGTGAAGTTACCGCCGATGACATTGTGATTGCCGTCGAACAATGACTGAGTGTTCTTACCGATGGAGATATCAAGAAGGGTCTTTACCTGCTTGTGGTTTGCAAGCTGATCGTTGGGGATAACATTGCCGTCAGCAGTGAAGAACTCAACTACTTCCAGCTTACCCTTTGTGATAGTACCTGTCTTATCGGAGAACAGAACGTTCAGAGAACCTGCTGTTTCGATACCGACAGCCTTACGTACCAGAACGTTGTGGTCGAGCATCTTGCTGGTGTTCTGCATCAGTACCAGCGAGATCATCAGAGGCAGACCCTCAGGAACTGCGCAGACAACGATCAGGATAGCGATGGAAACACCGTCAACGAACTTGCCGATTATATCGCCCCAGCCCCAGCCTGCTGCGGAGGTATTGAAGAATACCGAAGGACCCTTGCCAAGTACGTCGCCGGCTTCGGTGACAACGTTAGCGAAGAAGATGAAGTAAATGAAATAAACTATGGCGATTATGATAGCGGAAACATAGCCGAACACCGAGATCTGGTTAGCCAGCTTAGCCAGCTTGACTTTCAGAGGTGAATCGGGTTCTTCCTCATTCATTTCCTCAGCCATCTTACCCATCATTGTCTTAAGACCGACATTTCTTACATCGAGGTAACCCTCGCCGTCGATACATACAGCGCCTCTGAACAGCGAATGTTCATCAACGAAAGTATCGCCTGTGATCTCGGAAGGCATCTCAAAGCCTGCCTCAGCAGCAGTCTTCTTGCACTCCTCAGCCTCACCGTTGAGTGCGGAGTTATCGACCTTGATATTGCCGTGTACCAGCACGCCGTCAGCGGGTATCTTATCGCCCGACTGGAGCAGTATCAGGTCACCGACAACGACATCATCGACTTCGATGACATTTGTAGTACCTTCGCGGATAGCTTTACACTTATCCTTCTCAGCACTCTCTTTGAGTTCGATATACTTCTGGTCGCTGGCAACGTTTGTCTTTGCCGAAACGAAAGCAACTATCAGGACTGCCACGATAGTACCGATAGGCTCGTAAGGTTCAGCCAGACCGAATATCGCCATTACTATCATCAGTGCGGCGATAGCCAGCAGGATCTTGATCATCGGGTCACCGAATGTTTCAAGAAACTCCTTAAAGAACGTGGTAGGCTCTGCCTCAGGTATGGCATTTGAGCCATTTTTTGCACGAGATTCTTCGACCTGTTTTGAGGTCAAACCTTTTAGATCCATAAATTTTAAAACTCCCTTACAAACAGATCAGCTGTATGAACAGCCGAATTTTTTCAGAAAATAAGGAGAAACCGCGGCATCTGCCGCAGTTCTCCTGTTTTCTTTGTTTTGAGTACGGACTATCACATGCCCGCATATCTTCCGGCAAGTTCAGATAAACTGCCGTCGTTGGTGCCCTGACCTATAGCATTGAACTTCCATTCATTGTTATGCCTGTAGATCTCACCGAACACCATTGCGGTGATGCCCGGATAGCTGTCAGTCAGGTTATACCTGCATATCTCCTTGTTGTTTCTGGCATCCACCAGTCTGATGAAAGCATTGTTTATCATGCCGAAATGCTGATTTTTCTGCTTTGCGTGGTAGATGTTTACAGTAACAACGATCCTGTCATACTGAGGCGGCACCTGAGCAAGATCAACAACGATCTGCTCATCATCGCCATCACCTGCACCTGTAAGGTTATCGCCCATGTGAACGACTGTACCTGTTGCGTGGCGCAGATTGCCGTAGTAGATTATGTCATTCTTATTGACAAGTCTGCCGTTCTGGAGCATGAATGCAGCTGCGTCACAGTCGATGGTGTCACCGCCGACAGACTGCATATTGCCCGAAGTGTTTGAACCGCCAAACAGTCCGGAGAAAAAACCGCCCTGCTTCTGCTGGGGCTGAGGTCGATTTGCTTCGTCCCAGCCAAGACCGACAATAACCTTTGAAAGTCCTGCGCTCTCTTTAGAAAGGCTGACTTTCTGTCCTTTTTGCAAACTGATCGACATAGCAGCTTACTCCTTACTCAGCGTCGATACCATAGTGACCGCAGAGTGCTGCAAGTCCGCCCTGGAAACCGCTGCCGATAGCGTTGAACTTCCACTCGCCGTTGTTTCTGTACAGTTCGCCAACAACTATAGCTGTTTCGATGGAGAAATCCTCACCCAGATCATATCTGACGATCTCCTCGCCTGTAGCCTGATCAACTATACGAACGAAAGAGTTGGATACCTGACCGAAGTTCTGTCTTCTGTTGTCAGCATCATAGATGGTAACAGTGAAAGCGATCTTGGAGATATTCTGAGGGATCAGGCTCAGGTCGATCATGATCTGCTCGTCATCACCGTCGCCGCCGCCTGTCAGGTTATCGCCCATGTGCTTTACAGAACCGCTGGTGTGTTCAAGGTTGCCGTAGAAGATGAATTCCTTCTCGCTGGGGCACCTGCCGCTGTCATCTACCATGAATGCAGCGGTATCGAGGTCGAAATCTACACCCGAATCGAACGCATTTACGTCCCAGCCCAGACCTACCATGATGTTCTTCAGTCCGGGATTACCCTTTGTTAAGCTGACTTTCTGTCCTTTGCTAAGATTGATTGGCATAATAATGTTCCTCCTTTGGATCATTTGGCTTTCGCCTTGTTGTCTTGGGGTATTGCCCCATTTATCTTTCTGTAATTGCAATTATAGCAGAAATTTCCGCGCTTGTCCAGCGACAAGCAGTGGAAGTTTCGCAACTAATGGTTGCACTTTACAGATAGCTTACTTTTTAACGGGCACATCGTAGTGAGCCTTGAAATCCTGCTTGATAGCTTCCAGTCTGATCTTATCGTCCTGACGCTTCTTGCGTGCCTCAGCCTCGATGCCTCTGGTTTCTTCGATACCGTTCATGATAGTCTTCCATGTGGTTTCGAGAGTTTCTATCTGTATTGAACTGCCTGATGCCAGTCTTGCGGTCATCTTGGACTGTTCAACAGTGTTGTGAGCATTCTTTATAAGCATCTCGTTAGTTTTCTGGTCGAGTGCAGCCATCGACTCAGCCTGTATCTTCTGGCGCTTGAGCAATATAGCCTGAGCAAGAGCCTGCTTGAAGATAGGCAGGGTAATGATGAATGCGGAGTTGATCTTTCTGACCAGATTATAGTTGGAGAACTCCATAGTCTTGAGCATCGGTATCGACTGCATAGCAACGTTCTCGGCAGTACGCAGATCCTGAACTCTCTGTTCGAGCATCATGAGTGCCTGATTGAGTGTCTGTAACTCAAACTGTATGGAGTTATCGCCTGTCTTTGCAAGCTCATCCTGCTTCTGTGCGATGTATGCTTCAAGTTCCTTACAGCCCTGCTCGCCTGCGAGGATATACTTTACCAGATCGTGATAGAAGCCCACGTTAGCCTCAAACATGGTATTGAGTTTTCTGTTGGACTGCTTTATCTCGTCCTCATATTTTCTCAGCTGAACGTAGATCTTATCTACTTCATCGCCCATAGTGTGGTACTTGGAGAGTATCTTATCCAGCTGCTTTCTTGCGTTGTTGAAGAACTTTTTGAAGAACGAAGGATCGTCCTTTATCTCGTCAACATCGAACTTTGACATAATGCTTGCAAGTGTCTGCATCAGCTGACTGGTTTCATCGATCTGTGACATATTCATGCTGTTGAGCACCTGATCGGAAGCCTTTGAGATCTCATCGGCAGCCTCAGCGCCGAAAGATACGATAGAATCAAGGTTGTCCAGTTCGATAGTGCTTACAAGAGCATCTACTTCGGGCGAGTTGACGAGTTCAGTGGTCATCTGCTCTCTGTCTGCCACGATGTCGTACTTTTCTACCACTGCCAGTTCAGTATCCTGCTGAACGGGAGCTGCTGCCATAGTTGGCATTGCGTTTGTTGTCGGTGTTGCGGTCGGTGCAGCCTGTGGAGCTGCCTTGCTGAAATCAAGTCCCATAGTTATTTACCTCTCTTAAATATTCTGTCACGCCATGAAGTTGGCTGTTTTTTGACTACAAATCTTCTCAGATCGGGAACGTTAAGGTCATAAACGTAGTCACCTATCTGATGTTCTTCCATTATCAATGTATTGAAATGCTTTTCAACGCTCTGGTAGCCTGTGGGCACAAAGAACACCACATCAAAGCCTATCAGGTTGAGGAATGCAACAATGATCGAATCTTCGAGCGAGATCATACGCTCACCCGAATTGATGTATATCAGTTTCGGATTGGTCTTGGTGAAGTCAAAACTCTGTATCTTCCTGACAAGATCCATATTCATATTCATTACAGTTGCAACTATCGTATATTCGGTGCCGTTCTCAAAAGTACCTTTTATCATACGGCTGTCGATAAGCAGCTGCAATTTATCAAGGATATGATCCTGTATCTCGTCACGCAAAAAGCCGTAGCGGAAGCTGGGGTGATTTTTGATGACATTTCTTTGCAGCACACCTCTTTTAAGAAATTCTGTGCTGTAACTTTTCATTTCATTATAGCTGTCAGAACTTATATACGGTGCCTGAGTTATCAGGAAAGTATCGGGGGTGAGCAGCTGTTTTATGCTGCCCCAGTACTGTTCAAGATCAGAATCTTTAACGCCCGAAACTTTTGCAAACAGCACAGGCATGTTCACCACATCGTCAACTGTACTGAAATTCGGTCTGTACTTAAGTTCTTCTTTCCAGAGGATAGCTATTTCCTCGTACATTGTTTTAAGTGTTACGGCATTAGCCTTAGAATACTGTCTGTTGCGGTAGATGCCGGAATCATGGTACATCAGCGTATCCAGTTCACGTTCGGCATGATAGGCAAGCGTCGCCATTTGCAGCTGAGTGTTCTCTGCGGGGAATTTCTTCACATCAAGTGTTTCAGCGCAGTTCTGTTCATACAGCAGCTTGTCTTTCAGGCAGCATTTTTCCGCATTCAGGTTTGGCAGAAGTATCAGCACATCGACAGGCAGCCTTGAAATGAAACGCATGAACATCGCCTCATTCTCGTTGCGGCAGCCGCCCATATAGATAAAGCATGCGACTTCGGGCATACGCCAGTTGGCAAACAGCTGAGCCATATACCTTTTCAGCCAGCAGATAAGGTAGACAGCCTTGTTGGTCAGCTTATTGAGATTATTGCTCTCATTTTTGCATTCATCGAGCATGGTATCAACAAAGCTCTTGACCATTACCCTTTGCAGTTCGATATTATTGCCGTAGCGTATCTGAAGAGCGAGGTCGGCTATCATCTGTTCGGGTTTATTATAGTATTTGCGGGGAACATTATTTATCTCGTCCGGTGTTGGCAGCGGAATGACTTCATCTACGATCACGACTCTCCTGCCGCTGTTTTTGATCTCCAGCTGCATCTGGTAGAGGTCATTCAGATAGGTCAATTTATCCCAGACGCCATTTATCCTTGTATAGATATTGTAAAACAGCTTCGGGTCATTGCCGCGCGCGCTGACAGGCATTTTAAATTCAGCGATATGATCCTGCTCGCCGCTTATCCAGGCATTGGTACAGTTGGAAAACTTCGGTGCAGGTCCGTAAAGACGCTGTTTGCTCGCTTCAGCCTGCTGCATATCGCGCATACCCCTAAGACTATAGCCGTCAGGGAAAGCGCTCAGTCCTGCGATATCCAGCTTATAGGACACCAATGACTGAGGGTCAGCCTTAAGATAGCCCTCATCACCGTTATACTCAAGCAAGACGACATCACAGCCCGCATTTGAAAGCACTGTTATCAACAGCAGTTCGTAGTTGCTTATATCGCCTTCATACAATATTTTGGGCACTTTGTTCTCGCCCAGCTGAGCAGTCACACGCTCAAACTTATAATACAGCCAGCACATGAACTTGATATAGCAGTTTTTCAGCATATTATCGTTTTTGCCCTGACTGCGCAGAGTTGCTAGGGTGTTATAGATAGACCCTGCAACGGTATCACGCTGATAATCACTCATTCGCGGGAGCCATTTTTTCAGCTTCATGGTCAGGAAATTCAAGTCCATCTTAAAATCCATGCCCATCATTTCTTCAAAATAGGCAAGGTTCTTATTATCGGGATTAGGTATCCTGCCCTCGATAATGACACCGCCTGTTCTTGCGGCTTCGTAATACCTCTTTATAAATTCTGCGACCTGCTCATTATATCCGCAGATACGGTAAAAATAAACACATTTTTCAGGTCTTGCGTTAAGTTCTTTAAAGTAATCGTCAAGCCCTCTTAATTTCTTATGCTCAAACATTCAGACATACCCTTAATATATCCGTCAGCAGGCAGCAGATGCCCGCCGCGGGCAATTTTTTTCTAAAGTTTCGTGCTTAAAAAATTGGCACAATTAACCTTATATATTATACCCTAAACCGCAAATAAAAGTCAAGAGTTATTCACACTTTGGTATTCAATTCGTTAATTTATCTATATAACCAGCGTTATACTTAGGCACTTCAACCAAATCATTTATGATGATATTGTGAAAATCGACCTATAACAAAACCGCACCTTAATAAAGGGCGCGGTAAAGAAATCATCTTATGAAATTTGTGAATACATGTTCTTCCTGTTCAGGCAGACCAAACTCTTTCTTACCCAATTCGATCGAACGCATCAGGAAAACCATATTTTTGGCGAGAGTACGCATTGTCTGAAGGCCCTCAGCGTCCTCAGATGCCTGTCCCGGTGCAGCACCGTGAACGCTGTTCCAATACTGGCTTGAAACAACGGGCATTCCCGAAATAGTAAAATATTTATTAAGTTCATCAAATGTTGCAGAGCAGCCGCCGCGTCTTGCAACAGCAACAGAAGCACCCACCTTCATGCGTAAATCGCACTGAATGCTGTAGAAAAGCCTGTCAAGACATGAAACAAGCGTACCATTAGCAGAAGCGTAATAAACAGGCGATGCGATAACAAGACCGTCAGCCGCTTTAAGTTTTTCAGCGATATCGTTAACTCCGTCGTCGATAACACAGCAGCCCTTTTTAGAACAGCCGTTGCAGCTAAGGCAGCCGCGAATATTTTTATTGCCGACATTAACGATCTCAGCATCAACATTTTCAGCAGCAAAGATTTTCGCCATCTCAGCAAGTGCGAGGGCTGTATTTCCGTTTGACTTGGGACTGCCGTTAAGCATCAGAACTTTCATAAAATGTACCTCCGATCATAATATATAAACCAAAGTTTACTTTTAAATTATAGCACATTTTATAAAATAAATCAAGAAAAAAAGACTGATGAAAAATCATCAGTAAGTGCGATGGCGGTATTTCAGTTTGACTTATAGCAATCCGCCTTAAAATTCAAACAAAATCCGGTCACAAAACCCATAAATCCGAGCTTTAGCGACCGGATTTTGTGAATTTAAATAGTTGGATTGCTATAGGACTTCCTAATCGAACACCCTACGAACCCGAATGACCGCAACAAACAGACAATATTGCTGACCAATTTAATATTAAATAAGCCTTTGTATCTGCGCATTGTGGGATACAAAGCTTTTTGTATATAACACTGATATTTTGTTTTCATAAATTATATTTTTAAGTAAAATACATCGAATAATATGTTATATTATTGACATGCAATATTTGGTTATGGTACAATATAATGTACGAATTATCAATTTTGAATAATTCGTTCTGCCGTATCGGTAAGGAAAGTTTAGGAGGATATAAAAATGAAGAGTAAAAAGATCATAGCGGGGCTTCTCTCGCTGACATTTGTGTTTGGTGGTACTGTTAGCAATTGTGCGCCTATGATATCACAGTGCATAACCGCGCAGGCGGCTAGAGAGGTTTGCTATACTTTTGATAAAAATACTGGTGTGCTTACGCTTAGGGGTGAGGTAAACAATACTGATATATGGATTGCTAACATAAATAACCGCGGACAAATAAAATCTGTCATAGCTGAAGCAGGAACAGTACTGCCGAAAAATTGTTATGGGCTATTCAATGATTTTAGCTGTACTTCTATCGACCTATCAAATGCTGACACAAGTAAGGTTACAGATATGTCTGATATGTTCTATGACTGTTTCAACCTGACCGATCTTGATGTTAGCGGATTTGATACTAGCAATGTTACAGATATGAGTAGAATGTTCGATGGTTGTGATGAATTATCTTCAATTGATCTAAGTTCATTTGATACAAGCAATGTTACAAATATGAGTGGGATGTTCAATTACTGTAAAAGCCTGACCACACTTGATTTAAGTTCATTTAATACAAGCAATGCTACAAAAATGAGTGATATGTTCTCTGGATGTGAAAGCCTGACTTCACTTGATTTAAGTGGATTTGATACGAGCAAGGTTGGGGGTATGTCATATATGTTCAATTACTGTACAAGCCTGACCTCACTTGATGTAAGCAGTTTTGATACAAGCAATGTTGCAAATATGTCATATATGTTCAATTACTGTACAAGCCTGACCTCACTTGATGTAAGCAGTTTTGATACAAGCAAGGTTACAAATATGTATTATATGTTCGGTGGTTGTACCGGCTTGACATCGCTTGATGTAAGTAATTTTGATACAAGCAATGTTACAGACATTCACAGTATGTTTTACGATTGTTCCAGCCTGACATCACTTGATGTTAGCAGGTTTGATACGGGCAATGTAAAAAATATGAGTTATATGTTTGAAGATTGCTCTAGTTTGACATCAATTAATCTGGGCAGTTTGGATACAAGCAATGTTACAGACATTAACAGTATGTTTTATAATTGTTCCAGCCTGACATCACTTGATGTTAGCGGGTTTGATACGGGCAATGTAAAAAATATGAGTTATATGTTTGAAAATTGCTCTAGTTTGACATCAATTAATCTGGGCAGTTTGGATACAAGCATGGTCACAACGATAGCAGGTATGTTCTGGGGGTGTTCTGGACTGACCAAACTTGATGTAAGTAATTTTGATACAAGTAATGTTACAAGTACGAACAATATGTTTAATGGTTGTTCAAACTTAGAAAAACTTGATTTGAGTAGTTTCGACACAAGCAAAGTAAAATATATGTATGATATGTTCGCTGGCTGTGAAAAGCTGAACACACTTACTCTTAGTGAGAATTTTAAAAATATTAAAGAAGACGCCGTACTCCCTAACGGTGACGGCTGGGTGAATATTAATGACCCTAAAACTGTTATCAGCGGTAATGGTGATTATGCAGTTATTGAAAACAACGGTAAAAACACTTATAAACTCTTTGGCACTGTCAAACTCACATACCCTACAAACATAAAGTTTGAATACAACCAGATATATCACCAGGGAAGATTAACATGGGACAAAGTCGAGGACGCTGACAGATACGGCATCGCTTTATATCTGGCAGGCAAATGGAGAATACAGAAACAGGATATCACTACCACTTCTTACACAACTCCAAAGAACATGACACCGGGTACTAGCTACAAGCTAGCGATCGCGGCAAGAGTTGACGGCGAATGGGATACAGCAAACGCTATCAAACATGCGGTGACTATCTACATACCTAATGATACAGATTCTGATGGGGATGGTATTGAAGATTTCTACGAAAAGGAAGAAAATGTATCGAGTTATACTATAGCCCCTATTATTGACAGCTGGATCGATGACAGCGAAAGCATTAGCGGGAAAAATCCGAAAATACCAGATCTTGAAGATTTGGGCATGAATATGAGAGGTTCTTCTACACTTGTTTCTCCGGAGGATAAGAATGGACCCAGAAAAAACGAAATTATCGCTATACGAAAAAGAAACGTAGGTATTGATGCCACATTCGCTTTATCCACTTCCAAAAACAGCTACTTTGCTTTTACTATAACAGGCACTAAGGAAACAAAGTACGGTGAAGGATATACGACTGACGATTATGAATCTACTGTTAAGATATTCAATGCTACTGAAACTGAGGTAACTGAACCTGTAGAAATCAGACTTTCTGACGATTTCACAGAGATAACATATGTCTTTAAACTTGAACAAGATTCAGCATATATGATACTCGTCAATAACCCAACTAATAATAACGAGGGCGAATATGAGATCCATATTTCGGAGGATAACTGGTTGTATGCGCCGAATGGGGGAAGACAGACATATAAAACATCTCAGGTAGAATGTGACAACGTATACGTAAAACTTGCAATAATAACTGATGAAGAAAACTTTGAATCAATAAAAGTTAATGCTGTTAATTACACACAAGTAGACGTTCCATACCTTGAAAAACCAATTGATATTATATCATTAGCTGGCGTATTAGTAATAATTTTGAAGGCTGATCCTAAGGTGGGTTCTGCTCTTTCATTTGCTGGTTTTTTGACAACGCCATTGTATGAAATAATTACAGATAAGAAGCAGCAGGAATTGTACGAAGCTATTGATGCAACTGGAGGATATATATGTTTCTCAAATATATGTACAACCGATCAGTGGCTTCGTGATTACTATCCCACAGAATGGACATCACCTGGATATATCAATAGATTTTTGGGAGATCCAAAATATGGACAAATAGCAATTGTCGAAACCGAGGTAGATTTTGAATTGTTAAAACAATTAATATATCAAGAGGTTTCAAATCAAGAAGGAGAAAACTCATGATAATTATTATTTTCAGTTTGATTTCAGTGATATTCACACTGGTAAAAAAACATATCATTCTTAAAAACAGTAACGGTCTTTTTTCTGTTAAACTTTTATTTGATAACAAGAGAATCTCTCATATACTTACTGTTTTATTCTGTGAATTATTATGGCTTTTATTTTCACAAAATAATATATTGATTTTATATGTTACAATATCATTCGCTGTTATAATATTGTTTATTGTTTTCAGTCATACAATATATAATAGCAATACAAAATTGCTTGTTACTTATCTTGGAAAAAAGCATAAAGTAAATAAAGTCGAATTAAATAATGATAAAAAAATAATACGATTTATTCTGGAAGATAGAGTCATAGAATATACCATATACAATAAGAAATGGTATAACATCATTTTATCCCAGATCAGTAATAATCAACCATACACTGAGTGAAACTGAACTCTAAAGCATACATTCGAACGCATGAATAAAAGCGCGAAGATTATCCTGCTTCCTTATAGGATATAATTAAGTATGTAGACATGAAACTCAAATTTAAAGGCGATAAGCGAATCGGACCCTGCCGGATATTGATCTCGGCGGGGTCTTGATTTTGTATTTGCGGAGGGCTTGACGGTTATTGATTATAGCGCACCCGCCTCAAAATCCCCCACCCTACCAAATCAACTCAAAATAGATTAAACTAGTAATAACTAAAGAAGTCTAAGAGGAGTTGATTAGAATGAATGAGATAACGAAGATCAAAAACGAAGTTAAGCTGAAACAATGGGTTGAAAAGATAGCACCGACAGTACTTCCGAAAACGCAGCTTGGAAAGGCATTTGAATATGCTTTCAAGAGATGGGAATTTCTCGGTAACTACTTCAAAGACGGTGACTGTTCGATCTCGAACAATGCCGCTGAAAATGCGATAAGACCTTTCACCGTTGGGCGTAAAAACTGGCTGTTCAGCGACACGCCCAAAGGTGCTAGAGCAAGTGCTGATATCTACAGTATCGTAGAAACTGCTAAGGCAAACAGACTTGATGTTTTCAAATATTTTGAGTTGCTGCTGACAGTTCTGCCGAGCATGGAGTTTTTTATCAATCCCGATATACTTGAAGAACTTCTGCCTTGGAACGAATCTGTGCAGAAAATTTGTAAAGCAATATGAGCGATCCCCGGGCTACTGCTCGGGGATCTGTGTTTTGGTGGGGGGTGTTGGGGGGGACAAATGATGAACAAGGAAAATCGGTAATTCATATAAGTTTTACATTCCACATAAAAACAAATGCTAATTCGCATTCATATATCTCATTTACCGAATATAAGCCTTTTTGAGCAATTAAGTGTATTTAATTAGGCATAACTAAAATTAAACTAATTTTAATTATACATATTGACAAATTTACTCTGTGGTGTTATAATAAAATTGCATTATTCTTCAATTCAAATTGTTATACAAAGCAAAGTTTTTATAGGATTTTTCAATGTATTTTGCCACAAGAATGAGGAGGGGATATTTTAACAGCTTTTAATACGACATTAACCGTGGTATGGGTTGGGTAATGATGTAATACATAACGATAAGGAGTAATTAAACATGAACAAAATCGCGAAGAAAATCTTGACCTTTGCAGCCGCAACAACGATGGCGACAACAACTGCTTTTGTAGCTTCTGCTGGCTATGGTCATTCTACCGATAAATTTGACTATGGCATGACAAGATTTTTACTTGCTTCAGGTCAGTATTCAAATTTCTATTGCAAAGTACAAAAGCATACAGCTACAGCCATTGTAAAAAGGAACGGAGATGGTGGATTTACGGATAAAGACAAGAAAGAGGCTAAAAAGGGTAAATGGGCAAAAGCAGAAACACAAAAATATCTGTACTATGATGAATACAATTCATATTATGATCATCCGGGTGGAGTTAAGTAGTATGGATCAACTTAAGACATGATAAGAACAGTAAAGAGCGATATAAATGATCGCTCTTTACTCTCTTTTTTTGCGAAGGGAATAAAATGAAAAAAATAGTATACTTTCTGTTGTTTATAGTTATTGCTTGTACAGTATTCATAAACGATTATGTACAAGAGAAAAATGCTTATCTACTTGAACTTAATAAGATAGGTGAAAAGAATACGTTTGCCTGTCATGTCTTTTTATCTTCAAAAGAAGACGATAAAGAGAAAATATATAACACACTTGATGATACACTAAAGCAATACGGCGGAAATTTGTATTGCAACAGTGTAGATAAAGATGGTATTTACGCTAAAAATATTTTGGCATATAACTATACCGTTTTTGAAGACATTTCCCTTGGGGAAGGTCATTTTTTTGAGGACAAGGATCGTTCTTCTGATAAGTATCTTACAACTAAAAAAAATGATGACCCGAAGTGTATAGGAAGGATCAACAGCTTCGGAAAAGATATGTTATTCAGTATCAGAACAATGAAAACATATTTTGATAATTCTGCCGATCCATTAAATAAATCATTTATAATATGTACTGCTAATAACGGCGATTATGATAGTATAAAAAAGCAGCTTGGTGCTAATGGTATTATAGTGACAGAGGATACATCTGAACGTGGTGAAGCGGGCGAGACAAAACCAATAATGATAATAGTCTACATCACTATTGTTATTCTCGGTGTTATTACATTTTATGATATTATAATGTCATCAAAAAAATATGCGGTAAAAAAGTTACTTGGGTATAATAATACGGATCTTTGTATAGGCAGTGTTGCGGTGATCGCTTTGCTTGAAGCGATGGCTTTTGCTTTATCTGCCATTATATTGTCATTAGTTTTGTTTTCTGAAAAAAATAGTTTGTATAGTGATTTCATTCTGCATATAATAAAAAGTTACGGTGTTGTACTTATCCTTACAATTGTACTTAATGCCGTTCCATTTGTCTACTTAAGGTGCATTTCGATAAGTGATGCTGTCAAAAACAGACTGCCTATAAAAGCCATAAGTCGTTTCAATATTATAATTAAAAGTGTACTCAGCATTGTCGTTATAGGTTTTTCTATAAACGTTATCGCGCAGATACGTTCATATAATAATCTTAATCACAGCAAATATGATGATTGGGAAAAGATACATGACTATGCTTATATCACGAATTATATTATAAGCAATGATAGTTCATGGACAGGCGAAACAGATGAGGATTACAGCAATTTCAAAAAACTATATATTGAACTGAATGAAAAAGGTGGCATATATGCCGATTTTTGCTATTTTTCGCCATTGTATGCCAAAGAATTCAAGCAAACGGAATTTGTCCCAAGAATGAGTGTAGAAGTAAACACAAATTATCTGAAAAAGTTTCCTGTTAAAGATGAAAACGGTGATAATATCGAAATATCAGAAAATGAAACAGATACGATCGTTATCGTCCCATTAAAATATAAAGATAAACTGGATGAAATAACAGAGTATTTCAGTTCGGACTTTTCACCGACAAATAAGACCAAACTGATATGGGCCGAAAACGATCAGGAGTATTTTACTATGCTTGTTGATACAGCTGTAGATAATTATAACAGGATCAAAGACCCGATACTGTATGTATTGACTGAAAACAATGCTGAGGATTATGACTATCAGATAGTTGCACAAGATAATTATTACATTCATGTAGATGATTACAAGGACAGCCAAGCTGAAATAAATAATATTTTTGGAAAATATTATGACCTTGATGAAGTAAAGTTTGTTTCATGCAGTATTTACGAGGCAGTTGAAGACCAAATCGCACAAAACAGCATGATGATAAAAATATATAGTGTTATACTGTTGCTGACACTTATTGCAGAGATAATGATATCTATTCAGAATATCACAATACATATAAAACACTATGTAGTTCACATAGCAGTGAAAAAAATTCTTGGTTATGGTTTCATTGACCGTTATTCGGGAATATATGTTGATTCTTTATTATCAAATATCAGTGTTACGATCGTGTCATTGGTACTGTTCAGAAATTGGCTTGTCCTGCTGATCGGTATCATAATGATAATTTTTGATGTTTTGCTGACATCTGTATTTATCAGTTATAAAGACAGCAAAAGCATTCTTGAATATACAAAGAGAGGATAGTTATGATAGTATTAAAAAAGATAAGCAAAAAATACGGTAAAAAAGTGATCTATGAAAATTTCTCCCTGACAATAAATGACGGAGAATTCGTGGCTATAGTCGGTGCAAGCGGAAGCGGAAAAAGTACACTTCTTAATATCATAGGTCTTCTTGAAACTGTCGATAAAGGCAGAGTGTCTATAGATGATCTTACGGATATTACCCCTCAGAGTAATAAAGCAATTTCTATAATACGTTATAAATTCAACTATCTTTTCCAGAATTATGCCCTGATAGACGAAGAAACAGTAGAATATAATTTGAAACTTGCCTTACGTTTCACAAAGGGAAATAAAAAGGAATTGATCAGAAATGCACTAAAAAAAGTGGGGCTTGATGGATATGAAAAGGCGAAAATATATCAACTTAGCGGCGGTGAACAGCAAAGAGTTGCTCTGGCGAGAGTTATTTTAAAACCTTCAAAATACATTCTGGCAGATGAACCTACAGGATCCTTAGATCCTGATAACAGAGATATTGTTATTAAAACATTAAGAAGACTCAATAAAGAAGATAACAAAACTGTGATAATAGTTACTCACGATACGTATGTTGCAGATCAATGTGATAGGATAATTAAGATCGGCTGATCAGACGGTTCCCTAAGCCTATTGGAGCACTCATTTTCCGTTCCGCATAATTCATAATCAGAATTGTGGAGCATACCGCAACAGGCACAAACCCTATTGAAACGAATAAACGCAAGCCCTCAGAAACGCTCTGTAAGCGTTTCTGAGGGCTTTTTCTTTTCCACTACGCAGGATACAGCAGGAGCGAGTTGTCGAAACAACTCGCCTTGCTGATTATTCGTCCTCATCGCTGCACTCATCAAGATTAAATCAAAAAAAGACTGATGAAAAAATCATCAGTCTTTTTAGGTTTTGTGTCGGCGACAACTTATTTTCCCGGGCGGTCGCCCGCCGAGTATTTTCAGCGAAGATGAGCTTAACTTCTGTGTTCGGCATGGGAACAGGTGTGACCTCATCTCAATGATCACCGACTAAATTGAAGAGG
>NZ_ADKM02000101.1 GCF_000178155.2 Hominimerdicola alba 8 | reverse complement strand
TCTGCACAGGTTTTCAGAGTCATCATCTTGACTTGTTGTACCTATCGCCACATTGACACGAATCAATAGAGCCTTCATCAGTAGTAAAAATGTTGTTGTTCTCTGCTGACCATCGATGAGACCGAATACAGTATCATTATCTTGACAGTTGATGATGATAGTGCCAAAGAAGTGAGGATCTTTGCTATCGTTGTTCATGAAATCGGTAATATCCTGCCATAACTTATCGCAGTTAGTGACTGACCAAGAATATGGTCTTTGGTATTCTGGTATCATAAACTTTGCATCTTCCTCTAGTTTGAGATATGCACCGATCTTTCTGAGTTTTGGCTCAATACTCTTTGCCATAACAATAACCCTTCTTTCTGTTATTTCACCCTATATACTTTCTATGGGCAATCTTAACATTACTCTGCTTAACCATAGCATACTGTAATGTGGTATCTATCCGTCTATGACCGAGAAGCTGTTGAAGCTGCTCAATGGGCATACCCTTGTCGATTGCCATTGTAGCTAATGTACGCCTGAATTTATGAGGGTGTGCTTTCTGTATGTTCAGGCGTTTACCGATTTTTCTGATTCTTACTTCCACACCGCCGATTTTAAGGCGTTTGTGCGGAGCTTTCAACGATACGAAAAGAGCTTCATTATCGTCCGTCCTGCTGTCAAGATACTGCTTCAAATGCAGTTTGGTACGGGCATCAAAATAGACGATGCGCTCTTTATTGCCCTTGCCGAGAACCACACACTCTCGTTCCTCAAAGTCAATATCGGAACGGTTTAGCAGAACAAGCTCTCCGACACGCATACCCGTTGACGCAAGCATATCAATCAACGCTAAATCACGCAAATCCGTACAATCATCACGCATTTGCTCCAATGCTTCATCGGTATAGGTATCCTTGATCGTGCTTGCGGTCTTGATCTTATGTATCCTGCGTACAGGGCTTTTCATAATATAGTTTTCTTCTTCGAGCCAAGAGAAAAAGCTCGATAATATGCGCCGTATGTTATCTATTGTCACACGGCTTGAATTGTTATCTTCCTGATAGCTTGTCAGGTACTTTCTTAAATCATCAGTATCAATGTGCTTGACCTGCTTGCCGACAGCAACGAGCATATTTGTAATGGTCTTTTGATAGTATTTCAGCGATTTCTCTGAACAGCCCTCTATCCGCTTAGATGAGATGAACGAGCCGACGATCTTATCGTTGCTATTTTCTTCTGTCTTATCGCAAGATACCGCAGTAATGCCAAAGAAAGCAATGTCCAGCACTTCCGATAGCTGTTCGAGCTGAAAATTATCCAACACCGACAGCATTTTCTGCATGATTTCGTTTTTAATTTCCTGTATCATAGTCAATTCTCCTTAGAATAAAATTCAAGAGAACGACTCCCAACGGCAGTCCCTTTTTATAGCTTCCGCCGTTGGAGGAAGATAGGTCTTTATTTTTTCTTTTTTAGCTCGTCCTTAAAAATACGTTTCATCGTATCTTTTCCATCATCGCCCATTAACTGTTCTTTGGTCATCTCACCCTTATAGACCATTTCCATAATTTTGATGTAAGCCATACCCAAAGCCGTTGTAAGTAATCCTGCTGTTGCTCCAGATATTGCACCGCCAATGCCAGTTCCAACGCCTGGAATGAGCTTCAATATATTTGCTACAATTGTTTTTCCGAGAACAGTAGCACCTGCACCGCCAATAGTTGATGATACAAATGCTGTTAAAAAGCTCTTGCTTACGTCAATTCCAAAAACAGCAGTAATACCAGCTATCATTCCCACTTGCGTAGGAACAAGCAAAGCTGCATCGGAAAAAGGAATAGGGGCAAATCCCTCTCCAAAAGCTGCCGCCACTGATGCAGCAATTATTCCCTCAGAATACTTTTTTTTTGATTCTAAATTAGCAATTTGTACATTTTGCAATGTATCGTGGAGTTCATCAGGAAGTGCGTGCATCATCACTTCAATTAAAGTGTCACAACCGTATGCCTGATAAACAAATTCCTCGTCATAGTCTTTATCAATTGCGAGTAGAGGAACTACCTTAACAATATCCAAATTTTGAGCTTCTATATATTCTTTCATGACTCTGGCATCTTTTTTTGGAACAGCCTGTGTAAGAATAACGATAATTGGTATTTCAGTGATTCTGTTTTCCTTGGCAAAATCTCTTATCCAATCAATTTCCTCCTGCTCCACTCTGCTTGACGATGTGTTAATACAATACCACATACAGTGAATCATTTTATTTATATCACGACTGGAAACACCTTGATGAATGAGGTTTGTTATTTCTTTAAGCAAATCTTCCTGCTTGTGCGCTCCGAGATCAAAGCCTGGTGTATCATAAATAGTAAGAGGAAAATCAGCCTTAGTAATAGCCCTTACCTCATCTGTTATGGGCTTGCCAATTCCTGTTTCTGCCAAATTCTCACGAAAAACGCTGTTAATCAACGTGCTTTTTCCCACACCAGTTTTTCCTACAATGACAATATTGAGGTGCTTCAAATTCTTAATTCTCTGGTTAATCTGGTCAATTGCTTCTTGTGCAAGCTTATCTACATTTATCTCCATATTAAAACTCCTCGTTATATTCCTTTATTCGTATTTTTCCTTACAATTACATACTTGTTATCATCAAAGTTTTCCAAGCCTTTGTTTGTATTTTTGTAATAACATGATGCACCTTTGTTTATAAATTCAGGTATAACCACAGATGCAACAGCAGCTACAGCTATGCTTCCCACAACATAGCCGGCAACCTTCAAAGGTGATTTCTTTACTTTTTTCTTGCTACTCATAGAGTATCAGTCCTTTCTATTTCTAATATAAACGATAATTTATCGTATCAATCGGATATGGTAGCTTGACCGTTCATCAGCATCGGCAAGAGCCAGTCACGGAGAGCCACAAGAGCTTGCGTTTCAGTTGGAATACCTGTTATTTTCATGAGTAGCGGTTGGATTGCCTTATCAAATCTCGCAAATACCTTCTGATCGTAGGGAAATTTATAAGACATACAATTATCTGGATCAATCCTTTTTCTACTTCCTGTTGAGGAGCTTGCATTTTGAATTAGGTGAACAGAAAAAGCATCGCTGTTCAGAAGTGAATATAATGCATATACGCCTGTTTCTGTTGCTTTGACAGGTAAAAACTCAGTCGAACATATAGCGTTATCAGTTGAATCTATAATAAGCCAAATTCTTTTGAATTGAGGATTGAGTTTAGATACAAGAACACTATTATCAGGAACGACATACTTATTGCTTGCAATAGCTTTACCATCTTCTACCGCTGGACTATGTGTATCATCAAATGCAGGAATACTGTAGTGATT
>NZ_ADKM02000102.1 GCF_000178155.2 Hominimerdicola alba 8 | reverse complement strand
CTGAGAACGTTATTTGAAGTTCTGAGTGAATGTGATGCGCTGATAGGAGATAAAAAACTTGCAAAATATTTTTCCAAAAAACATAGTACTCGCAAGAAGCATCCTGTCGAAGGATACGCAATAACCAATGATAAGTATGATCTTTATGCTGCATCGAATTATCTTCCAAAATTATCGGAAGAGTGCAAACTGTTTGAAATACCGATAAAGGAACTGGGCAGTAAATACAGAGTAGTATCAGATGCAAAAAGTTTGTACGATGCAGCGATGATGATAAAAAACTTTTCCATAATAAAAAGCATAACAAGAGATATGGAAAAAGGAAAATCGATCCTGCTCATCCATGATAACAAGGAACTCATAAAGATCAATAAAGATAAAAAGGGAAAATTCTACTGCGATGATAAAATGATCCATGTATCAAAAGAGCGAAAAGATCTCATTGAATTCCTTCTGAACTGAACTCCTGTAAAACAGAAGTGTGAGTCTGCTGTAAAAAAATAGCAGACTCTTTTTATTTATATAAATTTTTATATATAATTAAAATGTAATATTTTATTTATAGCGATCCAACTATTTAAATTCACAAGATCCGGTCGCTAAAGCTCGGACTTATGGGTTTTGTGACCGGATCTTGTCTGAATTTTAAGGCGGATCGCTATATAATACAGGAGGTCAAATATGAACAGAACACTTAGAAGTATACGAAGAACAGTGGCTACGATTATTTTTTCTCTGCTGATAATGTCAGAAGCTGTATTGGTGTGTTCAGCGGAGGAATTTTCAAAAGGTGATGTCAACAAAGACGGGACGATAAATGTCACTGATATAACACTTGTTGCAGCTCACGTTAAAGGTATCCGTCCTCTTCCGTCTGAGTATCAGGATACTGCAGATCATAACAATGACGGAGATATAAATGTTTCAGATATTTCGGGCATAGCAGCAATAGTCAAGGGTATTTCCGCCGAGAAAAAAGACGATGAGAACAAATATACAAGCACTGAAAATTCACCATCGTATCTTTTTCTGAAAGAAAACTTTAACGGAATGGTTAGATCAAAGCAGCTTGATCCTAACAACAATAACGGCGTTTTATATGACAATCTCTACTACGGTTATCAGATAAACGATGATACATACAGACTTTTCAGCAGGAATACTTATACAGATGTTCCTAAGAAATATATAAACGATGGTGTATTTGTTTCCAATAAACTCAACAATGTCCTTCAGATAGGAAATATTTCTCAGTTTGACAGCGAACTTAACGTGACTGATCATAACGGAAAAGATAAAGATCTCAGCTGCGGTCCCGCTTGTATCGCTATGGCTGTTACAAGTGAGTTCAGAAAAAACGTTTCTATTACAGATGTTTTTACTGACGGAAATAATTATGCGTGGTCGATAGGCGCTGTTCCCAAAAACCTTTATGCTCATAATTACGATTATACCCCCTGGGGCTGGGAGTGGTGCGAACCGGGAGGTAATGGGACGACCATCAACGGTATGTTCAGGCTTATGCAGATATATGCAGGAAGAGAAGGAAAGAAGGCTGTATCACCTGCAATAGGATACTATGAAAGCAATGAACAGACGATAGATAAGATAGATAAAGCGCTGAGTGAAGGCCATACAGTTGTGGCGGCTGTCTTGTTCAATTCAAGATATGTAGTATTTAACGGATATTCCGACTCCATACGTGCAGCCGCTAATTTTCTTCCAAATTCTCCATATATCCATTATGTTGTCATAGCAGGGGAGTGCGATGGTTCAGGCAAGTATGACGGTTATTATGCTGTTGCAGATCCTTACAAGAAAGCACTGAATGATGTTTATGGAAATTTTGTCTGCAATGATATAAACTCAGGCGTTACAATAGTCAGGAAACAGACTATGGCAGGGTCAATAAACAGAATGTACGACTCGTGGTACCGTGGAATAGTTTACATACAGTAAAAAAAATAATTTTGAACCATATATAATTTTTCTTTTTGAAAAAAATCTGCTATAATAATAATGTAAGTGTTTTGTACTTCATTTTAATTCCCCATGAACATTGCAGCGGTGGTCAGACCGCTGTAATGACTAAACAATTCCCCCTTTATTCTTTTCTAAACTCGCAAAAGCAGTCTTGACAATACTGCTTTTGCATACGTGCCATTAGCTCAGTTGGCAGAGCATTTGACTTTTAATCAAAGGGTCCGGAGTTCGAATCTCCGATGGCACATTTCCCGGGCTTTCAGTCCGAAAAAATTTTCAAGAAAGAAGTGATCTCAAAAATGAACAAGCCAGAATTTGTCAATGCTGTTTCAGAGAAAAACCCCTCTCTGACGAAGAAAACTGTAACTGAGGTCGTTGATTCAGTTATCAGCACCATTCAGGAAACAGTAGCAGCAGGCGACAGTGTATCTTTTGTCGGCTTCGGTACTTTTAGTTCAAAGGTAAGAGCCGCAAGAGAAAGTATCAACCCTACAACAAAGGAAAAGATACATATCGAAGAAAAGACTGTACCGACATTTAAGGCCGGAAAGGCCTTCAAGGATGCAGTTGCAGAAGCATCAAAGCCTAAGGTAAAGACTAAGAACAAGAAGTCCGGTCGTTCTAAAAAGTGATATTTCAGTTTTTCAAATTCCTCATTAAAGCCTCTGATGTGGGATACTGCTGAAGAGGCTTGTATGCAGATGCTTTATGGTAAGTAAATATGAGTTCAAAACTCATCGTCTGCACTTTGGTTGCGTCATCCTGACGGCCTCCTTATTGGTGTTTTTTCACGCAACACAGATAACGGAGATACTGTGCTATAACGGTATCAGCGTGAAACTTTTATAGCATAAAGGGAGCGCTTGCTCCCTTTTGTTCGCCGTATTGGTCTAATGGTCATGACATCTGCCTTCCAAGCAGAAGATGGGAGTTCGATTCTCCTATACGGCTTATACTAGGGTGTCGCCAAGCGGTAAGGCAAAGGACTTTGACTCCTTCATCCCGGGTTCGAATCCCGGCACCCTAACTAAAAAATGTATCGGAGAGATATTTTTGAACGATAATGTAAAAATAATCGAATCAAGAAAGTACGGCAAAACAGTCGTAGGCTGCATCGGAAAAGATAAGAACATTGTTATACCGTATGGTGTACAAACAATAAGCGCTCATGCTTTTGCAGAAGAGTGTATACAAACGGTCAAGATCTCCGAAACAGTAAAGATAATTGATGCTTACGCCTTTTCTGACTGCAATAGTCTTATCTCTGTAACGCTACCTCAGGCTCTTCTGTTTCTGGGGGAGGGAGTTTTCAGTGGTTGTACAGTTCTCTCTTGTATAGAACTTACTGAAAAAATAACAGCTATTCCTTCGTTTGCTTTTCGGGACTGCAAAAATCTGAATACAATAAAGATCCCTGATAACGTAGTAAAAATAGACCGCACTGCTTTTGATGGCTGCGGAAAAGAAATAATGATAGTTTGTAATAAAGGAAGTTATGCAGACAGATTTGCCTGCGAGAATAATATCACAACGAGGTTTTTATCGTAAAAAGGATGATGATATGATACCAAACAGAATATATTTGCAAGTCCCTTTTTCCGAAAAAGATAAGGCTAAGGAACTCGGAGCAAGATGGGATGCTTTTGAAAAGAAATGGTATTGTCCTGATCCTGATAGGATCGATGCTTTTTCTCGTTGGCAGGAGAAGATATTCAGAAATTTCAGTGAACTGTCAGATGAACAGCAGGAATTCGTACAGCTGGCTAAAAGCGGAAGAAATATTCTGGTAGATGCTTGCATCGGCAGCGGAAAGACAACAGCTATCCAGGTCCTGTGTAATGAGATGACAGACAGGAAGATACTGTACCTGACATACAATGCTCTTCTGAAAATAGATGCAAGAGAAAAGATAAGACAGAAAAATGTCACTGTTGCAAATTATCACAGCTTTGCGCTTACATGCCTGCGGAATTCAAATATAGAGATCGACGGTATTTCCGACCTTATCCAGCTGTTTCTTCAGAAAGAACCTCATCTCATAAGAAAATACGACCTTTTGGTTATAGATGAATATCAGGATATAGAACTGGAAATTGCCGGGATGCTTGAACTTATCAAGAAGAAATGTCCCGGTATCCAGATAGTTGCAGTAGGTGATATGAAACAGAAGATCTATGATAAAACTACTCTGGAAGTACCTGAATTCATCGATAACTTTCTGGAAGAGCATACGGTAATGAGCTTTACTAAATGTTTCAGACTGTCAGAAGCGCATGCTGCAAGGTTGGGCCGCATTTGGGAGAAGAACATCGTCGGAGTAAACAAGAACTGTAAAGTCGAAACAATGAGCAGATACGCTGTTATGGATTTTCTTTCAAAACAAAAACCATCGGATATTCTGTGCTTAGGTTCAAGAAATGGCACTATGTCCTATGTTCTCAATTATCTTGAAGAAAATTACAGCGAAAAGTTCAATAAGCAGACAGTTTACGCCTCCATAAAAGATGAAGACAGACAAGCTATTGCTCCATCTTCATCATCTGCCATCTTTACTACTTTTGATTCTTCCAAAGGACTTGAAAGAAAAATATGCGTGATTTTTGACTATACCGAAGATTACTGGGAAGTAAGAATGTCAAAACCGCAGGTGAAGTATGAGATACTTAGAAATATTTTTCTTGTTGCTGCTTCAAGAGGAAAGGATCATATAATATTTGTAAATTCAAGCAAGACCGAAGCGTTATCCGATAAGACTATATCTACGCCCGATCTCAGAGAAACAAAATTCGCCCCATTTCTTATATCTGAAATGTTCGAATTTAAATACAAAGAAGATGTAGAAGAGTGTTACAAGCTGATAGCGAGGAAAAACATTACGCCTGAGAATGTTGGTGATATAAACGTAAATGTAAATGACGAACTTATAGACCTCTCTCCGTGTATAGGTATCTGGCAGGAAGCTGAATACTTCATCAATTACGACATTGACGCTCAGATCGAATTTGCAAAAGAGCATCATAAGGAAAAAGTCTTTCCGAAACTGCCTGAGGACTCGTCCGTGGATGACAAGATACTTCTGCTGACTGCAATCGAGACCAATTATAACAGATATATAACTCAGGTAAAAACTCCGTTTATAGATGACGAACAGAAAAATACTATACTGGATCGCCTGGGGACAGTCTTTGACGGAAGGGAAGATGTACAGGGTAACTGCCTGATGCGTTTTATGGGCAGCCCCGGTAATATCCTGAATATATGCGGGCGTTATGATGTATTGAAGAATAACATCATCTACGAACTGAAGTTCAAAAGCGAACTATCCCATGAAGACCATCTTCAGCTTGCTTGTTATCTTGTTGCTTTGGAGAAAGAAAAAGGTATCCTCTGGAATGTAAAAACGGGGACCATGTATGAAATTACTGTTCCTGACAAAAGGAAATTCCTTGATGCAGTTGCAAAATGTATAACTAAGGGAAAGGTAAAAAGGTTTATTGAACCGAGCCATAAAATAAACTGATCCGCTGGAACGGCAGCATGGGAGGTTCGAACCCTCCCGGATCTATAAGAGAAAATGTGTGTATTTCTTGCAGGAGAGTACATTATGTTTTCTCCGAAAGGAATAATTCTTTCGCCTTGCAGGATATATTATCCTAACACCGGCAAAAGGAAAGCGTACTGAAATAACACGAGAACGTTGTTTTCGGTCACAGCAATGGACCGTGAGCATTGCCCGGGAGTGATGGTCCCCGTTTTATGATGTGAATTTTTCGTCATAAAAAAAGAATGGTCATCAGCCATCAAAAGCCTTTTGAAAAGGCACAAAAAAAGGCTCTGCGCAAGCAGGGCCTTTTTGTTTTGTTTAGCCGTAGACAACATCACAATACGATTTTCCGGTATCTCTCATTTCTGCAAATATGCGATCACAGCGATACTCTTTGTAATCCAGAAGTTCTTCTGCTTTTTCATAAGCATTTTCCTCCATAGCCTTGTCAGCCCAGCTGCTGAAATCAAGTTCATCAGTCAGACAACAGATGTCATATCTGACTTCTTCGGGTAGTTCTTTGTACTTGGTCAACACTTCATTATCGCTGCCTTCGGAAACATCAGCTCCGTTTTCCGCCATTAGCTTCTTTAGAAAGGCGATGTCAGCAAAAACAAGCATGGGGTCTTCAGCCATTTCCTTTGCACAACGACTGCAAATGTAACTTCCTGTATCTGTATCCTGATAGAATTCCTCAAAGCCGAACCGTTTTGAACACGAACAGCATCTCATCTGTAAATTATCAAGATCAGGCTCATCATAGTTATGATCAGGGTCTTTTTCTCTGTAATATCTTCCAAACATTTTTTATTCCTCCGTTGTAAATATTATCGGGGATGTTATTATGATCGGAATATGTATGCAATGTCAGTCCTTAACTGCTTCCTCCGATCATCAATAAATCATCCTCATCTATATAATAGAAGAAAATCATTGACGATAATATCAGAGAAAAGCCGCTTTTTCAAACATTATCGGTTCAGACAGACCTTGAGCAGTAAAGTATGAACAGAGGTCAAAAATGTATTCATAAGGTATTTCCAGACATTCAGAGATCTCTTTGAATGTTTTTCCCGAACAAAACATTTTCAGAACGAGATCATTAATGGGAACAAAACCGGGATCGGACAGATTTTTATTCAACTCACTAATCGAAACGCCGAAGTAATGGAATAAAAGAAAAATAGTATAGGGGTAAGAATTTTTTACGAATAATGTGTCATTAAGCACTTTCGTACTATGTATGATCTTTTCTCTCATGGAAGAATAACGCTTGTTTATGTCATTTAAAAGCAATCCGAGTTTTCGTTTCGGGGGATAAGCAGTATAATAACCGTTTTTGAAAAGAAGATAATGCAGATGGCTTGAAACTTCTTCCTTGCTCGTATCAGTCAGAGGTATCGTTAAACTGCCTGTCAGATAGTTTGTAAAAGATATTTCAAGTTCATTTTTTATGTAAAGAACTTCATTATTACAGGAGTATTCTTCAGCAGTAAAAAGCCCGCATACGTTCTTGTATTTAAAAGGTATGTCTGCTATTAACAGTCTGCATTGATGTACCGGGCAGATCTCCGCCTCGGGTATTTGATGTATTCTGTGCCAGTACGTTTCTCCGTATATTTTACGGTCATTTGAAACACACAAAGGACAGTATTTAAGACTTCTTTTATAACCAACGGGACTTTTATTGTGAGAAACACAGCCTTTGCTATCGCTGTAAATGGCTCTGCATACAGTTTCAGCTTTTGCTTTACCCTTAAATCGTCCGTAATAAGGTATCATCGTGTGAGAAAGAAAATAATCTTCCAATGGTTCTTTTCTGCTTATAAGTTCCGCCAATTCAGCGGAAATGGGAGCTGAACTATCCATATCGAACATACTGTTATTGATATTATGTCTGTACAGTTCATTGAGATCTTGTTTTCCCGAATGGATAAAAAATCTTGCTATTACGCTGTAAAACAATTCATCAGGGTAAGCGTCGGGAAAATATGTTATCATATTTTTATCTCCTCTACCGTGTAATGCTCTCTTAAAAGCGAAAAATAATCAACTTCCTTTGCTTTTGAAGTTTCATACAATTCCTGAATGCTTACCGATCCTTTCTTATTGTGTGCCGAAAAATCATCGTTTATAGGGATATTCTTCGGAATGACTGACTTTTTGAGTGCAACAACAGTGCTGCTGCTGTTATGAACGATGCCGGGAGCTATGTAAGAATGGAGCATATACATTCGTTCTTCATAAGCGGCTCTCAAAGAAGCGATGTTAAGCTGTTCCATACCTTTTATTATGGCGATCTCCTGAGCATCGTGGATAAGTGAGATAACATTAGAAATTATCCCGCCGCTGTGTTCGTACAGCCATTCAGTCGTTTTGGGATCTATATGTGTTTTTTCTCTTGTATACTGATAACCGTAAACTATCTTGCAGAACTTCTTAAAGTAGTCATCATATTTTAGAGAAGTGTACTGCATACCTGTTGCCCGTCTTGCGAGAAAGGCAGTTTTAGCTAAAAATACGTTGACTTCGGGCGTTCCGACCATACATATACTTGTCCCTGAATTGTTTATAAGCTGCGTAAGTGCTGAAACAAGTACTGTACCGTTTTTGTTGTTTGTAACGTTCTGTATCTCGTCGATGACCAGAAGCCCGACATGATTCATGCACAGCTGTGAAACGTTCCCTATAAGAACATCTGCGGAACATCTTGAACGCAGTGCAGAATTGTAATGTTCTGTACCCAGTATAAGGTCAATGTTTCTGAGTATTTCAAGCAGCATACTTTTTACCGAACAGTCAAAAGGACATTGAAGCGTCAGACAAGGGATAACATAAGTAAAAGGCGATGACAGTTCTATCACTCGGTTCCCGGAGATCAGCTCTGCTGCTCTGCTTATAGCCTTTGTTTTTCCAATGCCTGCATTTCCGATAACAGTAAAACAGTCTGAACCGCCTATAACGCTGTCAAATACTTGTTTCCTCATCATTTTCATGTTCTGATAACCCTGCTTTACGGCAAGAACGGAATATTTCTTCTCCATAGACCGATACATGGCAAGATAGAGTTTGTTATAGATCTCGGCTGACATTTCCGAGGAAATATAAATATCATATATATCGTCCAGTCCTGTCAGTCTTTCTTCTGCCGTTCTCTCCCGTATTTCTTCATCATAAAAGGGAAGTATCGTCAGAGCTTCACTTAACGTTCTGCCTGTCAGTAAGGGTTCGAGCTTGTCTTTTAATTCTTCATTCATCTTCTTCATCTCCGAATATATAACTTGCAAAAGAAATATGAGTTTTCTCTTCTTCGGCTTTTCTGGACTTGTTAACATCTTTTACTGATACAGTATTTTTCACGGACGAATTATTTGCTATCGTTTCAATAAATCTTGCAAGTTCGATCTCTGCTTTGAGTTTTTCTTCCTTATTATCATTTATAAGCTCCTTGCAGGAATCCTTCAGTTGTTTTGCTGTATCAAGTGAAACACCCATAAATCGTGATTCTATCAACTCGAACCTTATAAAAGACCCGTTCTCTATTAGCCAGACATAAGAAACATCATCAGGGTCATAAGCGACTGTGACCGTACTGCTGCTGAGAAATTTTTCTGTATAGTTATTGTTTCTGTAACGCAGCTTATTGACTATAAGTCCGTTTCTTGCAAACTTTCCCGTTGTTCTGGGAAGCAAGACCGTAATGACCTGTTCGGTCGTTGTATCTATAAGATTATCTTTGTTTTTTGTCATGCCCCAGTTCCAGACAGAACAAGCCGTAGGCTGTACACCGGCGTTGAGCATTTCTTCTGTGTAAGGGAATTTCTCCAGCGTTCTGTATGAATTGTAAAACACTATACATTTTATAATGATCTTTTCAAACTCTTCCAATGTCAGGCAGGCATCTTTTCTGTAATCGTGCGCACCTCTTTCACGAAAGTCAGGCTCTATAACTCCTTTCCCTTTGAGGATAGGCTTGTAATAATTCTGTATAAGGTCAAAGAATTTTTCGACCGAGCCTTTGAGATCGGGTCGGTAAGCAGGTAAGTTTTCTATTGTAACGCCTATTTCGGTCAGCTGAGAAAAATTAAACGATCCATATTCGGATCCCTTATCTGTTACAAATATTCCCGGAAGTTTATCCGAATTCCACTGTTCCTTCCTGATAGAGATACCGAATTTATTACAGTATTCTACCTTGTCAGTTAAGATATTGATCATAAGTCCCCTTAAACTGTAAACTCCGCCTTTCCATGAAAGCATGTATCCGTTGCATAAACTTGAATAAGCATCTACACAAACCGTCAGGATAGGTCTGCCTACCAGACTGCCCTCATTATTTACAAGATAAATATCGCAGACAGTCGAATCCAGAAATCCCATCCCTATACTTTTAGCATACTGCTGAGTTCCGTCCCCCAGAAGCGGTCTTTTATTTCTCTCATAATCCGTCAGTCCGTTTCTGCTTATGTAGTAGTTTTTCATTTTTTTAGTTTTCCGATAAAAATATCTGAACTGATAATACGACGGATAATTCTCCGCAAGTTCGCCGTATTCATCACAGTATTTTTCTTTCAGCATCAGTGTATAGGCAGTGTTAAGGCTGTTTTTTCGTGAATTGTAGAAGAAACTGTTCAGCGCCCACCTCATAGTTTTTTCTGTGCCTGTCAAAGTTTTCTCTTCTATCGTCTTTTTGGGTGCCAATACTGACTTATCCTGAAATATAAGGTAAAGACACAGGTATTTCCGAACGGTCTGTTTAGATATATTATTAGCTTCAGCGGCTGTCCTTATTGCCTGAGACCGTTCCTTTGTATCCGAAATGACATTCAGTACAGGAGAGATAACAGCATACCTTTGTTGGGCAGCGGCTGAGGAATCAGCGTCAAGTTCTGAAAGGGGAGTAAGTTCCAGACCGCAGATTTTCAGCAGTTCACTGTATTCTATCTTTTCATAACCGATAAGCTCTTCACTATTCATCAATTCAGGCATCGTTCGTTTGATACAGTCAATGACCAGATTTTCACTGCCATCCGAACTAAGCACTCTCAACACCTTGCGGTCATTCCTTATTATCATTTGTAACTATCCCCCAGTCGATCACTCCATGTCCTGCCCAATATTCTTTTGAAGCATCCAGCAGTCTTCTGTTTTTAGGTTTCATCAGTTTATCCCGGTAGATAGTTTCCCTGACCATTAATTCTCCGCTTTTCTTTTCACATACAAAATCAGTCGTGTAATTTCCTTCCCTGAACCCTTTAAGTAAAACATTGCACCTTATGGAAATAACATCATCGTTATCCTGAAGTATTTCAGCATAAGTTTTCTGTAATTCATCGTAAAAGCGGCATACCTCCTCGCATTTACCCAATTTGATCTTTATACAGCGTCCTCTTATGTTTTTTGTTTTCATTATGATTCTCCTCTTGTAAAAAAATTATCGGTTCGTTTTTTATAAGAGGCTCTCTTTTTGGATCTGCGTCCTGTCTGATTTTATCTTGCTTCATTTTCTGCTATTATTTTCTCAGAGATACTATTGATAACATGGAGGTCAGACTTGTTGTTGATGTGTTCTGAATTAAACATATGATAACCGGAGGAATTTCAAATGAAAAAGAACGTAAAAGAATCAGATCTTCCTGAGATATGCAAGGAGATCAATGAAAAAATAACTAATGGTGTACTTACTGAGGTTTTGTCTGTATTAGGTTTCCCTGACAGGCTAAAATACGATAGGATAACGATCGAAATAAATGATTTTGTATACAGGGAATACTGTCAATACCATTACGATGGTATGAATGAATATTTAGGAGTCAAATTTTTAACAGGCGTAGTAAAGAATGATAACCGTTACTATCGTGAGATAGAGATAACTTTCAAAAATGACAGTGGTGTTATACAAGATGTGGCTTTCCCTTACGACAATAACGGTTGGTTCACAGATGACAAACTTCACAGAAATGTCTGGTGGGTCGGTATAGGTGATATAATGAAGAAAATAAGAGATGAAAATCCGAGCCGTTTTGAGTTTCTTCAGGAAAATAAGTGTAATATACCGAGTCTGCTGTCATTCCCGGCACTGGAAATACTTTATAAATCCGGATACACCTTGCTGGCAGATAAAATACTTTGTCATAAAGGATTGGAATCAAAGGATGATGCGTTCAATCGCAACTTCAAAAACGGAACATCGCCTAAGACGATCTTTCAGATTCCAAAGCGGCTTTACAAAGAAATGAAAAATATTGATGATCTGAATGTCTGGGATAATGTAAGAAAACTTACAAAAAAGACCGACCTGAGTACAGATGCTATAAAGATCATTCTTTCCAATGAACAGCTGATGAAGGATATAGATTCTGTTTACTCGATATTAAATGCTAAGTGGAATGGCAAAAGATTATTTACAGTCGAGACCCTGGTAAACTACCTGAACAGGCTCGATGTGTACGAAGCCATAGATAACTACGAAGGTATAATATATCTGAGAGACTATCTGAGAATGTGTGATTTTATTAAAATGAAGCCGAAGATAGACGGAGACAGTTTAAAAAGAGAACATGATATTGCGGCAAGATTATGCCGCCAGATAAGAAACGAACAATTATCAGAACAGATGGAAAGCAGATGTGCTGAGTTACAGAAGTACAATTATGAGGAAGATGTATTTTTTGTAAGAGGTATCGAAGACTATGATGACCTTCTTGATGAGGCAACGCAGCAGCATAACTGTGTTGCAAGCTATGCGAGAAGCATAGCAGAAGGAAGAAGTCTTATCTATGTAATGAGAGAAAAGAAAGCTCCCGAAAAAAGCCTTATTACTATCGAACTTACGCCAAAGACTCATCAGATACGACAAAAACTGTTGGCTTACAATTGTCCTATTAGGAACAAAGCCCAGACAGAATTCATCGAAAGATGGCATAAGTATGTTCTTAAATGCGTCTGATCAACAACAGTATAAGCGTCTCATTTTATGTGAGGCGCTTTTTTGTTGTCTTGTGTTACGTATATTCTGATGAGTTCATTTTACATTATTTTCTTCGGAAAGTCCAGTTGAAATGAAGTAAAAAAAGTCTTTACGGAAAATTCGGAACGACTGTTGTAATCCAAATAGATTTGTGGTATAATTAATTTATAACGAAAAGGAGGAATTCTGAACATGAAGAAAACATTATCACTCTGTCTTGCTGTTGTTCTTACAGCCGGAATCATTACAAGTCCTGTAAGTAATAATTATAATTCGGAAGGGCTTACTTCTGCTGTTATTACTGCATCGGCAAACGGGAATTTCGGCGGCGAATTTATTGAAGGCGGCAAATACCGCATAAGAAGTATGGTAGGAAAATATTACGTAGGAACATCCAAGAACAAAACTTCCGGCACAACAAACGTTGAACTGGTAAATAAAAAAGATTCGTCGTCAGTGTGGACTGCACATTATTCAAGCAAGTATGATGCATGGTATTTCACTTTAGGAAACACCAATATGGCACTTAATTGCTTTGCCGATAAAGGAAAAGTCAAAAGCAAAACAAACGTAAATATTTACAAGCTGTCCAAAAACGATCCTACACAGACATTTACTCTTTATCCATACAGTGATGGAAGCTATAATCTTGTATGCTCAGATAATAATGATGTTTGCTTAGAGGTGAGCGGATACGCTTCAAATGCAGCGAAGGGTACTAATGTTCGTCTTTACAAACATAGCGACGACATTACACAGAGATGGTTCTTAGACCCGGTCTGACACTTACTTAACAAAACAATTAGTCTTCAAAGCAGTTTCACTACGGTGAGGCTGCTTTTTTATTCGCCTGAATTTTTCTATATAATATAATCAGAGTATATTGATCGATAACATGGAGGATTCAAAACTTTGAATGAAGTGAATATCAAAAAATATACTCAAAATAATATATTATAATTACGGAGGTAATATTTATGAGCCACTATTCATTATTCGCAATAGGATTTGAAAATGAGGAAGAACTTGAAGAAATGATGTCGTTTTATGACGAAAATCTGAAAACGATCCCTCATGTTTATAAGACAAAGGAATATATAATTCAACTCGGCAAAAAGAAGTACAAAGAAAAATGCAGACTTATTGAATTTTACTCTACTGAACCTGAAAAAACAATAGAAGAATACGGGGTATATGTAAAGGAACTTTACGAAAACCGTGATAAAGACGGCATGTTCAATTATTATAAGGATCCTGAAGATTATTACAAATGGTTTGTATCCGGACAGAAGACTGACAGAAACGGCAATCTGCTGTCAAATGACAATCCAAATTCAAAATGGGATTATTACAGTGTTGAGAGGGAAACAACGATAGGAGAACTGAAGAAAGAATTTGAAAATGCCCGCCGGAATTTTGATCCATCAAGGTATGAATACATTTGGGATACCGTAGTCAACGGAACTAAACCTGAGAAAATGGATCTTAATCATTTTATGCTGCTGTGGAACGTTCCTTCAAAGGAAAAAATGCTTGAACTTTACAAAACAAAAGAAGAATATATTTCATTTCAGAGAAATATGTTCTGCCCTTCTTATAGTGTACTTTTACCTGAAGGCTGGTTTGAACCCGGCACAGTAGTAAGTTTTGGGATGAGTACGGCGAGCGCTGATGAAGAGCATATTTTCAGAAAGGATTATTATAAGAATTTCATTGAACCTTTTTCTGATGATACAATAGTTTACGTTATCGATTGTCATATCTAAGGAGGTATAAAAGATTATGACAAATAGATTATCTGACATAGAGCTTTGCTGTGCGATGATGGATGATATAATAGAATTTATGGATTTTAAGATCAAAATAGAAGATGGTCAGTTTGCATTGATCGACCTTCTGGGAGCATATTGGGGCGATATAGGAAATGACAGGTTTTCAAATCTTGATCTTCTTCTTGACCGACTTGACATCTATATCAAAGATTATTTTTTCGATGATATGGACGAACTTCTTACCGAAAAATCAATAACCGAACTTGATAAATGGGATTATACAAAAGCCGGCATAGCTTTTATCTGCTCTGAAAGGTGCAGTAAACTGAGAGCGAAAATAACACCGGATGTATATAGAAAGGTGCATGAAAAGTTCAAAGAAACAAGAGTACCATCTTCTGAAGATACAAGAAGTATCATTCCGACGGGAATGATATTCCACGGAGAATTATGGACAGGCTGCACAGTGAAGGAATATTATGGTGAAGACTATTTTGCAACAGAACTCCAAAAACTGTATTTGTCCGGCAAATTCTATAATGGAATAGTTCTTGATTTCTCAGACAAAAACATTCTTTCTGAGTATAGTCTTTATCTGTACTGAAAAATATTCACTAAGTTCAATAGATCAAACGTCTCACTTTGGTGGGGCGTTTTTTTGTGTCACACGTGACACAACGTTTTAGCGAAAAAAACATACATTTTGTTGAAGTGGATTTTCAAATATAATCTCTTTAGAGATATTTATTGACAACTTGGAGGTCAGACAGGTTGTTGAAATAAACATTCTAAATAAAAACGAAAGAGGATAATGAATAATGGGCGTAACACTAAGCGGAAAACCCGACAGCAGAATAACTGCAAAAAGTCTTGATATGAGTTATGGGAGCTTTTTCAGACTCAGATGTATAGCTGCCAAACATCTTAACGATGAATTCTTTTATCTTTACAAGTCAATGATAAATAATCGAAACGAAGAAGATTGGAAAGAATTTGATGAATGCATCAACGACTGCATACAGCATCATAAGCTAGATAAAACAGCAAGTGACTGTAAATTGCTGGATTTCTTTTTTCTGTCGGATTGTGAAGGCAAAATCACATACGGAGCATGTAAAAAACTATACGAACTGCTAAAAAATGAAGATGATGATCAAAAATTAGGTTATGTCGGCAAAGCTGACTGTGCTACAATGGGTGATCTTAAAAATCTTCTGTTGGATATTTATAAAAACAAGGGAAGATTGGAGTGGTTGTAAAAAATTACCATGATGACCCGGAAAGGATATTATTATGGAAAATACGAAAGAATTACTGCACATATTTCAAGAAGATGATGAAAAGGAACTCCTTCCTTATACAAAGGAATGGTCTGCTGAAAATCTCTACTGCGTTTTGTATTATAATCTCAATGACGCATCTTTGAAACATCTGGCAAGACATTATGCAGAGATCGATAGCTGGAGCCACGAAGAAGCAATAATGCACTGTGCTGATTTTATAAGCGGAACCTGTACAATGCTTGAGATCTCAACTGAAGAATTTTTTGAAAAGTATACAGTACCGGAAGAGGTCGCTGGTGCTTTTGAAGAAGTAAGAAATTATTTACTATAGCAATCCAACTATTTAAATTCACAAGATCCGGTCGCAAAAGCTCGGACTTATGGGTTTTGTGACTGGATCTTGTCTGAATTTTAAGGCGGATTGCCATAAAACACTAAAACGGAGGATAAAAATATGCCAAACAGAATTTTTCTGCCTGACGGCAAAACAGAAATAACCAATGAACCTAGAAAATTGATCTATGCTCTTGGTTTTGATTCAAATAAGTATATCGGTAAGATCTACGCTTTCGATATGAAGGAAAGAATAAGTGGAAAAGGTCACTGTGACTGTTACGGAGAAGGGGAGTTTGTTCTGCTTCCTGTGGATCACCCTGACGTAATCGAAGGACAGAAAAGATACATGAAATGCAGAAAATGCGGATGTTATTCTCATCTGTAAGAAAAAACGGAGGACAAAAATGAAGAAATTTACAGCTTATGACATTGAATGGGATGTAGAAATAGACGAGGTATACGAAATATTCAGTAAAATGACTGCACATAATGCGGCTGAAGTGCTTACTATCTCTGAAAAAGAGTATTCCGCTATGGGTATAAACGAAAAGCACGAACTTATTCGTGACCGTATACACCATAACAGGATCAGTGCATCTGATATAGCGGACCTTCCCGAAACGGTTGAAATACCCGCCGAATTTGGTATAGTCAGCGAAAAGGATAACATGGAAGATGTTACCGACTGGCTTTCCGATAAGTACGGATATTGCATCAACGGGTACAAGGTAAAAGAAATGTAATTTCAATAACTGAACATCTCGCTTTAGGGCGGGATGTTTTTCTTTTTGCGTCAATTTTCTTATATAATAAATACAGAAGGAGATGACGGATTTGAAATTAAAAAGGTTGTTAGCAATTGTATTTTCAGTATCATCAGTATTATTATTCTGTAATTCTTTTTTGCCTGCACCAAAAGCAAGCAATATCGAAAGGACTGTTTCTCACAACTATAAGAAAAATGAAACCATTCAAGAAAATTCAAGCGAACCTGTTCTATCTTTATCGGAAAGTTCTTTTGTCTGTGATAACAGTTCTTCTCAAACGGAGATCGCAGCATCGGAAGACAAAACCGAAAACGGTCTTCCTGATGAAGATAAAAATATTACTGATTCATTTGATGATGAGAGTAAAAGTGAAGAAGAAACAGAAAGCGTACCTTACGATGAGCTTTCACAAGAAGATACAGTCTATGAAGAACAGACTATTGAACCGGAGATAATACAAGAACCTGAATATACGATCATTTATGATATAATAAACCTTGATACCTATATCTATGATCAGTTAAGCGGTTCCATCTATTCTTCATCGGGCTGCGGTCCTACTTCAGCTGCTATGCTCTTATCTTCAGAAAGGAATATTGGAATCTCCAAAGACGATATTATTACAACAGCTTATGATAATGGTTTTTACTATGATGTTGGAGTGAATTTTACCTCCGGCAGGGGAGTGACCCTTGAAAACATACGGGACCTTATGAATTATTACGGTCAGGAGGCGGTAATTGACCATCTGTGGAATTATTCCAATGACGACATAGTTAATACTATAAATTCAAAACTGGACGAAGGACACAGACTTATCTGCGGTCACAGGACATTCAGCGGTTCGCTGCACTATTTTGTAATATACGGAAAATATCGTATAGATGATCGAATGTACTACAACATAGTTGACCCCTGGGGCGGCAGCGTATACAACTGGGATCAGTGGACTCTGACAGACAGGATAATCAGCGTCGGAGGAAACGATGATTCTACATTTGAAGGCTGTGTAAAGGGCTTGCTTTGGCTTGACTGACATTTGAAGGGAAAATGATATGAATAATTTCAAAAAGTTCTGTTTACCAAGTATGAAAGCTGCAAATAAAATGAAAATGGCGTGAATATTTTCAAAAAGTTCTATTAAATCTGCGTTTTTTGAAAAAAGACGGCTAAAGTATCAAAAATACAGATGTTTTTTTGAAAGATAATAAGAGAGTCGAGGACAAAAATTCAAAAACTGCTGTAATTTTTGCAGTTTTTGGAGTAAATTTTGCAAAAAATGATTTTGACTTTTAAAACCTGCAGATTTTTTGAGCTGAATACTGTTTTCAAAAAGCTGAAATCAATGTATATATCTGTTTCAGCAATTTCCGCTTTTTTGCAATTTTAGATTTGCCCCAAAAACAGTATGTCAAAGGGCAAAGCCAAATATCCTGTTTTGGGGCAAGAAAAATAGTCTTTCTGATAATTAAGGATTTGTGAATGAGGCAAAAATGATATTCACTGTAAAAAACTGACATATAAAAATAATAAACCAAAGGGCAAAAATGGTATTCTGTGATAATTCTTTGCAAACGCTTCTCTTAGGAGAGGTGTTTTTTTATTGCCTGTTATTTTCTGCTATAATTCATTCAGAGATTTTTTTGATAATTTGGAGTTTTACAGGTCAAGAAAATATCGGAAAATACACATAAAAGGAGTAAAAATAATGAACAGCAAAGAATCAATTTTAAAAGCACAAGAGGAAGAAATATTTAAGCTGAGACAGTTCGGATACGCTGTAATAACAGCAGTCGAACTTTACAGGTCGGTGGAACTGTTTAAGTCGATCGGTCTTTCTCTCGAAAAGACAAAGAATTCACACATTTGGACTGCGATAGGCAACGTCACAAATATAGTACTTATGCTGATGGGCTATGAGATCTATGATCTGACAGCCTATCAGGACTTTTTGGACTTTATAAAACAATATAAGGATAAAGACCCGTCTATCTCAGAGATAAAAAACTATTATACATCTCACAGAAAGGTGACTCAGGAGAAAAATAATGGGTGTAAAAACTGCCTGAACTGCTCTAATTCATTCTCAGAACCGGCAAGAAATGATGATCTTGCAGAAGACATGAGAAAAGATGGAATAGAACCTGAAGACATTGACCTCGCAGTTGCAGCGATCAGAGCTATGAGAGGTCAAAAGGACACACTTCGCTGTATGAAAAAAGATGCACAGCCCGTAGATGAAGACGGTTGCTGCGACGATTACACATAATAAGGAGAGATCAATGATGAACAAGATAACTTTTACAGGCAATAGAAAAGATAACGGCAATACGGTCAGCGGGTACTATCTGTGCCTGCACCAGACCGATGATACTGACCTGCACATCATAGTTGATGAACACGGAGAATACCATCCGGTAGATCCTAAAACTCTGACTAATGATGCTGTAAAAACGAAAAAGGAGCGCTTATAATGGCTAATGTAAAAGCAGATCTTCAATTTACCGGTGATAACCGGCAGCTTGCAATAGATGAGACATTACTTCAGATCAACAGTCTTGGTTTTACCGCAACGGTTCTCGGAGTAACAGATACCAAAGTGGAAAAGACAGAAGATGATTGGTTTGATGACTATGTTTTTACTGTTACAGCTATAGTTCATCACGATACGATGACTAAGGAAGAAATAAAAGAAAAACTCAACGAGCAGAACATATTAGAGTGCTGCGAGATACTCGAATAAAAAGCAGGAGGAAAGGGTTAATGAATATTAAAGAACCTACACGTTGGAGTAAAAACGTTATTTGTGAAGAAAATACATGCAAACACAAAGCGTATGGCAGATGTATTTTGATAAATGAAACTTGTCCGCATACGGTGTATTATACAGAGGATAACAACAATAACCTACCTTGTGATATGGTCGGTTATAAACCTTGTTCTCACTCTATTATTTTAGGAGGAAATTATGGGATTGATGAAAGTACCGTTTGACAAAGGACTAAAAAAATTATCCGATGAAGAAAGAAAAGCATGGGATAAGAGTCTATGTAAGGACTGTGAGGGCTTTGAGTCATTTTTGTATGATGATAACCCTGTATATCCGGCTTATTATTGCTGTCATTATCCGGGTTATGTATGTAGCAGGAATATCAGTTTTGTCAGCGAAGCGATGAAATATTGCTTGCTTTATAAAGAAAAAGATAAATAGCTAACAGGAGGTATATTATGAACGAACTGTACTTTGAAGGTTGGGGTTATTTAAAGACCAATGAAACCAATAAGGAAAAAGCGATGGATAAACTTATGAAAATACTGTCGCACGAAGGGTTTGATTTTGTCTTTGATAAAGTTGAACTCAGGAATGAAGACGGAGAAGAAATAACTGAAGAAGAATAAAGGAGAAAAATCAATGAATGTTTTACAATTTTTAGGGATCTATCCCGATGCTATCGAATATGCCGCTGAAAAGGCAGAAGCTGCTATGGAAGATGCAGGCGCTTCCTTACCGGACATCGACTATATGTATGATGTCGTAAGAGACAGCTTTAAAGAAAAAGAACTGGATTTTGAAAACGTTACAAACTCTCTTATAAGCAAGTTCTTTGAATACGCAAAAAGCGTTTTGGAAAAAGAACTCAGCGGAGCTGAAGTAACTTACTGCGTAAACTGTAATGACTCTCATTTCTATGTTAACGGAGAAGAGTACTATAAAGGTGATAATACTATCACCGACCTTCGCAGAGGAATAGATATTCCTTCTGTGGAAATGACAGAATACGGCAATATCCCGGCTTTGAGAGCCGCTCTTAACATAGAAGACGACGACATTCTTGCAGACCTTCTTAATGGTGCTGAGGACAAGCATAGTGACAGCCTGGCTGACATCTATGATAAAGATGGTTATGAGATCATTGAAGAGATAGATGCGGCTCAGGTACTTATGAACTTTGAAGCATTTGTTCTTCTGCTTGAAAACGGCAAGAGAGTCTATGAAATAAAAGTCTTTGACGAAAAGGCAGATGAAGAACGTATCGTTCGTGCTGACAGAACTGAACAGCTTCAGGAAGCCGACAAGCTCCGCATCAAGACGGATATGGCATTAAGAAGCCTGAAAAAGGAAGGCTGCATACTTGATGCCGAAGAAGAATATTTTCTGGAGAAACATCTCCTGAACCGTGAACAGTATAGTTCCGATAGTATTTTGTAAATGACTGGCCTGTATTTTAAACGTCTCTCTAACGAGGGACGTTTTTATTTGTCTGAATTTTCCTCTATAATCATCATGTAGTGATTTATTGATGATCCGGAGTTTATGCAGATCGTTGATATATACCTAAAAACTTATTATTGGAGGAAACATAATGAAGATCTTTTACATAACAAAAAATCAAAACGGGAATATCATTCCCATGTTCAAGAAGGTATTTCTGAAAAGAGATACTGCAGAAGAAGAGATGGAAAATTATCAGGACGAACACAGATATTATTACGGAAGATATGATGATCTTTCTCTTTGTGAGCAGGAGATAGATCAGGTAGGCAGGAATGTCTATGTAGTCGAGACTTATCATGGTCATGACTATAATTTTGGCGGAAGTTCAAGCCGAGATCCAATTTATGATATTTTAAGCTATAGCGAATTTCAGCCTTATAAAGCAAAATTCGCAGATAAAAACATACTTTCAGAGGATGATTTTTATAAAAATACCTTTGATTGTTTTGAAGATAAGAGTATTTCCCATATAAGACAGTTTCGGGTAGTCAGAAATTGACGTTCAGCTTTAACGTCTCTCTCACGAGGGGCGTTTTTTGTTTGTCTGAATTTTCCTATATAATCATCATGTAGTGATCAATTGATAAAATGGAGGTCAGACAGATTATTGATGAAGATACTATGTACTATATTCTAAAAGGAATAAAGGAGTAATTATTATGGATATCAATAGACGCAATTTTATATACGCTGTAAAAAATGCAGCTAAACTTGTAAAGGCGCTTTCACTGCTTCAGTCCATAGGACTTATGGCCGAAGGCTCAGGTGAAGACAGCATCGGTTATTGCATCTGGGAAGCGATAACCAACTCTACAAATATAGCTCTGGAACTTATGGGCTATGATGTCGGAGACGAAACGGCAAATGCTGTTTTTTTGGACTTCATTGAACGATACAACGAAAACGACCTGACAGATGATGATATAATGGAATATTATCAGACATACAAGAAGAATAAGTAAGAAATAATACGGGAGGTATTGATCTATGAACACACTACATTTTGAAGGTTACGGTTATTTTAAAACTCAGAATACAACTCTATTTAAGGCAATAGACGAACTTAAGAAAACTATACAGCATGAAAAAGATCTTGAAATTGACTTTGATATGGTAGATCTCAATAAACACGAGGCGAAAAATGAGCTGTTTTTTGTATATGATAGTGGCAGTTATAAAACAAACAAATCTACTCTGCGTGAAGCAGCTATTGAACTTATAGAGTTTCTGAAGACTAAAAAGATTAACATTACACTTGAAAAGACAACTTTGCGAGACCAGAATGATAATATAATTGAAGAAGTTGAGCAGTTTTTTGAATAAAAATTCCCTGTTCAGTTGAAGAAAGGATAAACATATGAAAGAAATTGTTATGTACAGAGCTGAAGACGGCAAGCTATTTGAAAGAGAAGAGGAGTGCAGAAGACATGAGGTATATCTCGGCTACAGTGACACCATTTCTGATATATATAAGAAGTATACAGATTTCGACAAGGAGTACTTTCAAATATTTGAGGAAGAACCGCAGTTCGTAGAAGAGGTCGCAAAGGTATTTGACTTTGAGATCAAGAAAACCGACTTAGGTATAAACTGGACAACTTACAGTTTTATTCCGAAGCCTGACTGCAAAGATGCAGACCTGAAGAAAAGAGCCTGGGAGAGCTTTCAGGGAGTTCATTATCCTCCATTTTGATACTACAACGTATAAAAAAGATAAGGAGTACTGCTATGAAAGTAATAATGCCGGATCATAATGAATGGAGAAAGAAAAGATACGAACGTTTTAATAAAAAGATAAACTCTTTCATGGATCACCCTAAGTATGAGTGGCTGAGAAAATACGCAGATGATGCGATGAACGCAAATGAAGGGTTTGGGTATATGATGATAAAAGGCGCAGACTTTATCGAAAGGATAGAGAAAATGCCCCTTGATCACATCAGAGACTGGCTTGACGGAAAAAATCAGCTGGAATGGACAGCATATACCGCTGATCAAGATAAATTTCATCAATAATATTATTAACTATAAAACGTCTCTCTCACGAGGGGCGTTTTTATTTGTCTGAATTTTCTTATATAATTATTTCAGATCGAATTTTTGATAATCGGAGGTGAATTTACAATTTATTGCAAAAGAAATAATGTACTAAAACTATATAATATTTTGCAGCAACTATAAATGCTGTGATATTTTTGAGGGCGGCTTAACGTCCTATAATCGAGACAATACGTCGTAAACCGCTATACAGCGTCGAACGTATACTCGATAAGGTAATATCTCAGCAACGAGATTGAAATTCTGTGCATAAAATCCGCACAGACAGTGAGCATATTTGTATAAAACTGCTGATGCAACTTGTATACAGGTGTAAACTGTAAGTAGCAGAAAATTTGATAACGGAGAAAATAATGAACTAAAGTATTGTTACATAATTTTTTTCAGCAACTATGAATAGCTGTGATATTCATAAACGAGGGCGGCTTAACGTCCTAGAATCGAGACAATACGTCTTAAACCGCTGTACGGCGTCGATCGTATACTCGATAAGGTAATATCTCAGCAATGAGAATTGAAATTCTGTACACAAAGACCGTACAGACAGTGAGCATATTTGTATAAATTTGCTGATACAACTTGTATACAGGTGTAAACTGTAAGATATATGGTTTGAATTAAAAAGAAGACTTTTAAGAAGCAATTATAAGGAGTAATTAAAATGACCAAAGTAGTAAAATTAGCATTAATAAACAATGTAACCGATAAAAACGGAAACAAAGTAGAATATTATGATTTAAATAAATGCCTCTGGGATCTCCAGAAAGAAACCAGAGATCTGAAAAATACAGTAATAAGGGAGTGCTGGGAATGGTACGGATTTTCCAACGACTACTACAAACTTAATGAAGAATACCCGGCTGAAAGAGATCATCTGAAAAGGGAAAAAGCAAATGGAACTATCAAGG
>NZ_ADKM02000103.1 GCF_000178155.2 Hominimerdicola alba 8 | reverse complement strand
GGTATCGCTACATACATTTGGGTGCTGTCGAAGAATAAGCGTGAGGAACGCAAGGGCAAATTCAGCTTATTGATGCAGGCTCTATCTTCCACAAGCTCCGCAAGGCGCTCGGCAATAAGAAAAACGAGATCAGTCCCGAAGACCGTTCCGCTATCACGAAGCTGTATGCTGACTTCACAGAGAATGAGCTTTGCAAGATCTACCCGAACACCGAGTTCATCTATCGTGAGTACACGGTCATGCAGCCGTTGCAGAGAAGCTATGCCGTGACTGAGGAGCGTATCCAGGCGATGCTGTCAAAGGGTTCGCTGTCCTCGCTGTACGATCCTGCAAAGGTGGCAGAACTTGAAAACTCTGAGGAGCTGACGGGTAAAGAACTGAAAAAGCTCGAAAACTTCCAGAACAACAAGCCTGTTTACGATGCTATCATCGAGGCACTGAACAACAGTATTGATGATAAGATATATCTTTCTGTTAAAGAATTTATGCCCGTACTGACTAAGATACTCAGCACCGCAACAACAGACAAGAAGCTCCTTGACAAGATTGCTGACGGTCTGTCAGTCATGGACAAGTCTGCCGAGATTCAGCGTGACAAGAAGGGCAACATCATCTACGATAAGGAAACAAAGGATACCGAAATCGTCAAGTTTGACGAGAGCATCGAGGACTATATGGCTCGTGAGGTACTTCCCCATGTTCCCGATGCACAGTGGTTCTTTGAGGAAGATCTGAGCAAGAAGTCGCCTGTTATCAGGACGGGTGCGGAGATTCCTTTTACAAGATATTTCTATAAGTATCAGCAGCCGAAGCCCAGCGAGGAGCTTGAACAGCGGTTCATGGAGCTTGAAAAGTCGGTGAGTGAGCGTATCGCACGGCTGTTTGGATGAGGTAAAGTTATGGCGCTATTCGAGAAAAAAACAATAGTTAAAAATGAAATTGACTATGATAAATTAGCAAAAGCAATAGCTAAAGAAAGCAATTTAGCAATTGACTATGAAAAATTAACCGAATCAATTACCAAAGCTTTCATTCAGAATAAGGAAAATGAAAAGAAAGAGAAAGCCATTGAAGAAGAAAAAAATACAGCTAACTGGCGAAAGACTTATGGCTTTAAGGATATAGCTAAGAATGATAAATGGTATCGAAAGATCGGTGTAGGCTTATATAATGACTTAATTGCTTTAAAAGCATTTATACTCTATAAAAAGGACTATGCCCAAAAATCAACAATGACATTTGGTTTTATGGCATTGATATGCAGTATTATATTCACTGTCGCCCAGTATATCTTTTTAGGTGGAGCTATTGCGGTTACAGTATTAGTGGTTAAAGGTAAAATTGATCCAATATTTATATTGTTGGATTTGTTTTTTCTGTTCTTTTTCAATTTAATGCGTGTAATAAAGATCGAGATAGATCAAATGAAAGATAATGATATAATTAACATGGTATTTTCTTCATTAATGGCTTTTATAGCAGCGCTATTTACGGTATTAGCTTTTATTAGGGGGTGAACGGCAATGCGTGAAATGAAGGATAGTGGGATTGAGTGGATTGGCAAAATACCCAGTGATTGGACTGTATCAAAGATTACACATATATTGGATTTAACGCACCCATATGCAATAGGCGATGGAGATCACGGAATTATCAAAGCTGATGATTACACCGATGATGGAATACCGTATATTCGAGTAAACAATCTTGGTTGGGCAACCGAATTACAGCTATCTAATGTTGTATATATTACACAACAACAGAATGAATTGATTAAAAGCAGTACACTTAAACCTGACGATATTCTTTTCGCCAAAACAGGAGCAACAATCGGAAAAACTGCTATCATCCCTAAATCTGTTGCTATAGCAAACACTACTTCCCATGTTGGTAAAATTTCAGTTTCAAGAGATCATTGTGCAAAATTCTTTTATTACGTTCTTAGTTCTTATATTGGATATAAGCAATTTTGGGACTTTGCTTCATTAAAAACAACAAGACCAGAATTATCCATAGATGAAATAAAACAGACAATTCTT
>NZ_ADKM02000104.1 GCF_000178155.2 Hominimerdicola alba 8 | reverse complement strand
CCCTGATCTGTCTGACCCATCTCACCGAGATCGATCTTCACAAAGCTCGCTCCTAAGGACTTTACCTGCTCTTCTACGACCGGTCTGGTATCGAAAGCATCGACCCTTGCACCCAATCTTTTTGCCGTTGCGATAGCCTGAAGACCTGCCACGCCGACACCGATTATGAAGACCCTCGCGGGGTTGATAGTACCCGATGGAGTCACCATCATCGGTAAAATTTTCGGAAGTTTCGCTGCTGCGTTGACCACAGCGGTGTAGCCTGCCAGAGAGGTCTGGGAGGACTGAACGTCCATTTTCTGGGCTAATGTGGTTCTGGGTATCATTTCCAGCGACACTGCCTGAACGCCTGCGTTTGCGAAATCGTTTAAGAGAGCCTTCTCATTGAACGGGTCGAGATAGCTGAGATGAAGCGCACCTGAGGGTATCCCCGCAGCAGATGCGGGCTTCATTATGCGCAAAATGATCTCGCTGCCCTTGTAGCCCTCTTCATTCGAGGATACAAGAACAGCGCCCGCTTTCTCGTAAGCCTCGTCATTGAAGCCGCTTTTTTCGCCCGCTCCACGCACTACCTTCACCGAATAGCCCATGTTTGCCAGCTTTTTGATGTCGTCGGGGATCAGCGCCACGCGGGTCTCGCGCGGGTCGGTCTCGCGGCATACAAGTATTTGTTTCA
>NZ_ADKM02000105.1 GCF_000178155.2 Hominimerdicola alba 8 | reverse complement strand
GTGCAGAGATTGCTCGAAGATGCACAAAACGGCAGGATCAATCTCATCATTTGTAAGGATCTGAGCCGTTTCGGTCGTAACTACATCGAGGTCGGCCGCTACATAGATTACATTTTTCCAATGTACAATATCCGCTTTATCGCTCTGACAGATAATGTCGATACAGCGAACACGGATAGTGCATCTATGGATATGCTTCCGATCATGAATGTCTTTAATGAATGGCACAGTGCGAACACTTCCAAAAAGCTGAGAGCAGTTTTTGAAGCGAACGCAAAAGCAGGAAAATACAAAACGACTGTACCGCCCTATGGTTATCTCAAGGGAACGGACAGCAAACACACGCCCGTGATCGAGCCGACAGGTGCCGCCGTAGTACGCCGTATCTTCGAGCTGAGGGCGGCGGGAAACAATATCAGGACGATCGCAAATATCCTGAATGCGGATCACATTCCCGTTCCGTCCGACCACTATTACAGCTTGATCGGCAAGCCGAATCCCATTCGCAACTGCGGTCATCTGTGGGATAACACTTCGGTGAGCCGTATCCTGAATAACCCGATCTATCTCGGCAGGCTGACGCAACTCCGCACAAAAACCGTGAGCTACAAGAATCACAAGGTCATCAAAAAAGATGAATCGGATTGGGTAGTGATCGAGAATAATCACGAGCCGATCATCTCGCAGGAGCTTTGGGATAGGGTGCAGGCTGTGAATGCATCTGTTGCAACGGGCAGACACACTAAGAATTTCAAACTGCTGCCGTTATCAGGTCTGTGCTATTGTGCTGACTGCGGGAGCAAGATGCGACAGCACGGCGGCTGTGAAAGAAACAGCACCTCGCCTGTGTATGTGTGCAGCCGATATGCAAAGTACGGCAAGGCGTATTGCTCCACGCATACGATCAGGAGAGAGCTTCTTGAAAGCCTTGTGCTTGCGGATATTCAGAGACAGATCGACTTGGTGCTGAATGAGCCTGACATTCGTGAGAAGCTCCTCGCCTACAAGAAGGGCGATAAGACAGAGCGTGACAATGCGGCAAAGAAAAGACTTCGGGATATTGATAACTGCATCAAGGAACTTGACCGCCTGATCAGGAGCGTGTATGAGGACAAGGTCGCAGGGCTTATCCCCGACAAGGTGTGTGCCGGACTCCTCGGTGAATATCAGGAGGAAAAGGATAACCTGACAGTAGAGTATGAGGAGCTTAGCAAGCGCACCGATGCCGAAGATCAAGACGAGCGTGATGTGGACGAGTATATCCGCAGAATGAAGTCCTATGCAGGGGCAGAGACACTTACCCGTGAAATGGCTCTGACACTGATCGAGTATGTCAAGGTCGATGCACACCCCGGCAAGCACAAAGCACCGAGAACCATTGAGGTCTTTTACAAGCTCATAGACAAGCCGTTGACGAACAAACATAATGCCCTCGAATAACCGAGGGCATTTCAATAAAAGCAAAACCTTCTATAAATGGTGTTTACATTGGTACATAAAAACTCTTCTACTCGTTGTACCACATTCGATATTTCTGCTTCAAAATCAATCCAGCCTTGTTTAATAATGGCTTTACTAAACCATTCTATCCATATGTTATTATCAGATAATTCTATCAATTCCTTTAAGTATTCATCGCTTCTCGCAGTTGAACTAACACTTTTATCAGTTTCATATTTAAGCTTTTTTCTGAAGTATTCTTTTACAGCATCATCAAGATTATGATAGTTTTCAGAACCATCCTCGTATTCAAAAGCATAGAATGTTCCAGAAAAAGATTTCATTCTTATAAC
>NZ_ADKM02000106.1 GCF_000178155.2 Hominimerdicola alba 8 | reverse complement strand
TGAGAAGTTCTCTGACCTGAAAAAGATCACCGATAATAAAAGGCGTTCACCCTCGCGCAGAAAGTGAGTTGAGGGAGAGATATGGATAAATTCAAGAAAGGGTTTGCGTTCATATTCTTTATGCTGGCAGGTATAGTGCTGGGCGCTTTCCTCGCTATAGTCTGTGAGAACCAGCCATATGTTTACTGGATGAGTTGGGGCAAGGATCTAGGTATAGAAAGTTTCTCGGTGGATCTTTATGTTATAAAATTCAGTCTTGGGCTGATGGTGCATGCTACTATCTCGCAGATAGTCACAATACTTATCGCGCTGATAGCATTCGCTAAAATAGGCAAAAGCATATGAAGAAGCTGTTTGCGGCGGCGATGGTCATTTTTGCTGTCGGTCTTTCGGCTTGCGGAAAAGTCGGGGATAAGGCAGGCGGCGCACTGATAAAACAGGCGCGTGAAGAATATACTTCACTTGACAGCGCCAGAGTTGTGATGACCGATATGTCAACAGGTGAAGAAGCCCAGAGTTTTACTTTCAAA
>NZ_ADKM02000107.1 GCF_000178155.2 Hominimerdicola alba 8 | reverse complement strand
GGCAAATCAGCAGAAGAAAGAGGAGGAAAAAGCAATGACCGAGAACGAAAAAAACATGATGAAGGAAATGGCTCACCACGCCGCAGGACAGGGCTGCCCCGGTTCGAGGTTTATGCAGCTGCATCGTGATGATGTGCAGGAGGAAACTTCACCCGTATCGAGCGGCAGAGCCGTATCAAGGCTGAACCAGTGGCCTTGCCAGATAAAGCTGCTGCCCACAAATGCGCCATTTTATGACGGCGCAAAGCTGCTTATCGCTGCCGACTGCACCGCCTACGCATACGCCAATATGCACGAGGATTTCATGAAAGGCAGGATAACTCTTATCGGCTGCCCCAAGCTTGACGATATAGACTACACCGAAAAGCTCACCGAGATAATCGCAGGCAACAACATCAGGAGCGTGACCATAGTTCGCATGGAGGTGCCCTGCTGCGGAGGTCTGCAAAGGGCTGCCGAAAACGCCCTCAAAAACAGCGGCAAGTTTATCCCGTGGCAGGTAGTGACTATCTCCCGTGACGGGAGGGTGCTGGAGGAATAAAAGGATAATCGCTATAAACACTATCTCAAATTCGGGATCACAGCATAGTGCAGCCTATCATATTCAATTCCATACAGTGATCGAGTAACCCCTTGCGCAATAGGTTCACTATACGGCAACAAGGATACCCTTATTCACGATAGGCTCTATCTTCTTCCAAAGCTGTGCAAAGTTCGGAGCGCCTTTGACTCTCTCAGCATCTATGCCCGTGAGCTGTGTGTTGAAGTGATCGAAATGGGTTTCGGGATCAACGAGCGAAATAGGATAATTATACCATACTGCGGTCAAAAGGTCAATTGGCAGATTATTATTGCTCACAACCCAATGTGACATTCTTGTCAAAAAATATGAAACTTGTGTGAAAATTAGCACTCTCCCCTTGACAGTGCTAATTCAGAGTGCTATAATATAATCAGAACAAAGGAACAGAGAAGCACCAAAGGATCCGGGTGCTGAACCCTCCGTCCCCTTGCTCGAAGCAATGGAAACAATGTGACGAGTAAAAAAGGAGGACTGACCTATGTTGTATCCAAGTATTTTCGGTGAAAACTTATTCGATGATTTCTTCAGATTCCCTGATTTTGATTTTAGCAGAGACGTGGAGAAGAAGCTGTACGGTAAACACGCCGCCCAGGTCATGAAGACCGATGTTCATGAGCATGATGATCACTATGAGATCGTGATCGACCTGCCGGGCTTCAAGAAAGACCAGATTAATCTTGAGCTTCAGGACGGTTATCTGACTGTCAGTGCCGCAAAGGGACTTGACAAGGACGAGAAAACTGAGAAGGGCAAGCTGATACGTCAGGAGCGTTACGCAGGCGCAATGCAGAGGAGCTTCTATATCGGAGATACTGTTACCGAAGCCGATGTGAAGGCGAAGTTTGAGGACGGTGTTCTGGACATCTGCGTTCCGAAGGCAGAGCCTAAGAAGCTGGAGAATCACAAGTATATTGCAATTGCGGGATAATACCTCGCTAAGTTGTGATCCCAAAATGATGCTCCCCGGAGCTGTTCGTATGAGCAGTTCCGGGGAGTTTGTTTTTATGTGATTTGAATGAATCATTATCCTGCCATGATCGAAACTTTGAATCCTGGGTTCAAAGTTGATAACAAGATAAATAATTCCCAATAATACGCCCAAGCATACGTTCGATCTCCATTTCTCCGTCATTCAGACACCACTCAAATACACAGCCCTTGACGATCGTGCAGATGTCCGCAGAAAGAATGTGGGCATCTGCATTTTTGTCTATGATACCGCTTTCCTGGGCAAACAAAAGCTCTCGCTCACAGCGTTCCATAACAGTACCCTCGGCAAACTGCCCGTCAGTCACGCCCATATATGCAGAGAGTGCCTGATTTGAGGTCGTGTAGAAATTTCGCATGAAGTCCTTGCCAAGCTCCATATAGCGGCCGATCAGGTTCATGTAAAGCTCGCATATCCTGCCCGAAATATCGCTGATGGGCGTTTGCAGCTCACACTTGTCAAAGGAAATGTCCTTGATGAAATACATCAGAAGATCGTCCTTGTTCTTATAGTAATGATAGAATGTGCCTGTTGCGACCTCTGCCGCCTGGCACACATTCCGAACGGTAAGATAGTCTGCGCCGTGAGTTTTAATAAGCTCTATCGTTGTGTCGATGATCTTCTGCTTGTTGTCGCAGGTCACTTCGCTCTTGCACGGTCTGCCCCTTGTAGCCATATTATCCTCCAAAAAAAAGAAAATAGAATTCGTTCGATTTCCTATTGACATTATAGCATAGATGTGTTATAATGTCAATATAGAACAGGTTCTATTTATTACCTGTCATGAAAGGAGTGTTCTTATGAAAGTCGTATATTGGTCTGATTATTCGTGTCCGTTCTGCTATATCGGTGAAGCCCGTCTGAAAAAGGCTGCAAAAGAAGCGGGAGTGAATATCGTTCCTGAAATGAAGGCGTTTCAGCTTGATCCCACCGCAGGACTTCACGCTGAAGGAGATACTGTTACACGCTTTGCGAAAAAGTACGGTCTGTCTATGGAATCGGCAGCTCACCGCATTGATATGATCTCTGAAATGGGCAGAGGCGAGGGCATTGATTTCCGCTATGCTACAACACTTTTCACCAATACAATGAATGCACACCGCCTTACCAAGTTTGCGTTTTACAAGGGCGGCCCCGTTCTTGCCGAGCAGATCGCTGAAAAGCTCTATGCTGCCTACTTTACCGACAACCTTGAGCTTGCCGACCACAGCGTTTTGAAGCGTATCGCTATGGAGTGTGGTCTTGATGAAGCAGATATTGATGAACTGCTTGCAAGCGACCGTTACAAGGACGAAGTTCTGCTTGATGAGCGTGAAGCACAGCGGTATCAGATCTATGCAGTGCCGTATTTCCTTGTGAACGGAGTGTATGCGATCTCAGGTGCAGACAGCGTGGAGCATATCAGAGAGATACTTGAAAGAGCCAAAAAGGACGAAGCACCCCTTGAAAGCGAAGAACCAGGTATGCACTGCGGCCCCGACGGCTGCCATTTCTGATAGGTGAAGCTATGGTATTGAGTACCCGTTAAGGGCTATTTTGAGGAATACTGCTATTTCTATGTGAGTGACAGCACACGGCATGGCTTTATCATTGATCCGGGCGCTCAGGCAGATCAGCTGCTTGAAATTATCAGGGATAACGGTCTTGTGATAGAAAAGATCCTGCTTACTCACGGGCATTTTGACCACTTCGGCGCAGTAGAGGAATTGCGTGAAAAGCTGAATTGCCCTGTCTTAGCTCACGAAAAGGCAGACCTGTTTCTGCTGAATCCGCTGATGAACCTGTCACGGCAGTGTGTGGGCGATATGATCATAAGAGATACCGTCAAATTCAAGGACGGTGACACGATCGCACTTGATGAAGCACATTCGCTCCGTGTGATCTATACGCCCGGGCATACTCCCGATTCTGTTTTGCTGTACAATGAAAAAGAACGCATCGCTTTTGTGGGCGATACGATCTTCAAGGAGAGCATCGGAAATTATACTTTTCCCGGCGGAAACAAAGACCTGCTGATACAGAGCATTATGGAACGGGTTTTCACTCTGCCCGATGATACGGTTTTGTATTCGGGACACAGCGAACCGACAACCGTCGGAGCGGAGAAACGAATTTATGGAATGTGAGGTTTTATTATGACAGTAATGGAAGCGATTCAGGCAAGATACAGCGTGAGACAATACGCAGATAAGCCTATCGAAGCTGAGAAGATCGAGAAGACCATGGAGGCAGGACGGCTTGCACCGACCGCAAGCAATCAGCAGCTTTGCAAGCATATCGTAGTGACGGACAAGGAGCTTATCAGACAAATGGTGAGTGCCTGCGAGGATCAGAAGTGGATAGAGACTGCACCTGCTGTCCTTGTGGAGTGTGCAAGCGGCGACAGGACAATGATATGCGGTCAGAGTGCAAGGAGTATGGACTGTGCTATCGCCATGTCGTATATGACACTTGAAGCTGTCGAGCTTGGCTTGCAATCCTGCTGGCTGGGCTGGTTCTCACCCGAAAAGGTCAGAGCCTTGCTGAATATCCCCGATGACTACGTGGTGGTCGCAGTTGCGCCTATCGGCTATCCCGCAAAAGAGGGGCATCGCTCCTCTAAGAAAGCGACCGAGGAAGTAGTGGTTTATAATAAGATGAATTAAAGCGGACAGGGATCATTTGATAGTGATCCCTGTTTCTTGTTATGCGTAAAAATATTTTAGTGCAAATATCAGGACTCAGGATATGCACCGAGCATTTTTCTGACCTCAGCAAGATACTCACTGCGAGTTTTCGCAGGAGACAGCAGCTCAATACCGTCACCGTAGCTCATTACCCAAAGGAAGAACCTCTGGTTGACACCCACATGAACGGTGATCGTCACGCTCTCGTCAGTTTCAGAGTATCCCGAACTGTGCAGGCAGCTTGCTGATACGATAGCTGCTCTTGATGCAGATGTTTGTCTTGAAAGCCACTGGACTCCAGAAACAAAGCAGGAAATGATCGCTGATCTGAGATCGGTTTAAGTCACGGGAACACGGATCACCGTCCTCATACTCGGCAAATCCCCGTATATTCAAAACACCCGACAGGAGATATTTCCCGTCGGGTGTCGTTGTATTTTCAGCCCTATTTTCTCACACACTTATGTCCCGAGGCTGCCGTAGGTTTTCCCAGTCCTCTCTTGTAAGAATCCTGACCTCGTTTTCTTCCTCTGTGCCCATAGCCGTCTTGTAGGTGTCAAAAGCGTAATGCCTGAAACCGCATTTTTCCTGCACCCTCTTTGACTGCTCGTTGCTGAGAAAATGACCGCAGAAAATGACATCAAGCCCGATTTCTTCAAAGAGAAAGCGTATCACCTCAGCTACAGCCTCGGGCATAAGCCCCTGCCCCCAAAGCTCCCTGCTCAGCACAAAACCTAATTCACGGCATTTTTTATCGTCAAATTCGGGGTATTGTGATTCATTGTATCCTTCTATCCCGACAGAGCCGACCACTTTCCCTTGATATTCAAGCGCAAAGCACTTTTTATTCTCTATGAACATATCAAGTATGGTGCGTGTGTCCTCCTTGCTTTCGTGGGGGTTCCAACCTGCCATTTGACCTACCCCGTCAACCGACGCATAGGCATAAAAATCATCAAGGTCGCTGCTCCTCCACGGCCGCAGGATCAGACGTTCTGTTTTAAGCGTAACACCGCTTATATCAATTTTTGGATTCATTTTTTACTCCTCATCGGGCTGCTGACCGTCATGCGCCTGCCATGCACATTCGCTAAGCTGCATATCGCTGAAAACTGCCGTGAAGGAAGACTCCTCGGGCGAGCAGGCGTATATCCCGAAGCGAATTTTTCCACCGCCTTCGTGAAGATGACAAACTCTCATCTGCCTGAAACGTTTGCCGTCCTCGGAACATTCTATGCAATAGTCGTCCTCTCTGCGGCTGAGGCGATACCACATCACCTTGACGCTTGCAGGTATCTCGGTAGTCGCCCAGTCCGAGTAGCCGTGATTTGTCACTACGCTGCCCAAGTGCTGGAACTCGTCATTTTCATACTCCACCGAGCCCTTTATCCAGTTGTCAGAATCAAGATACAGCACCACACCGCACTGGTCAAACCGCTGCTGACTGCCCGAAAAATCGGTCTTCACGATAAACGAGAAAAACTTTTCATTGGTCTCTATCTGAAAAACGGGCGCATTGTCGTTGCGGAAATGGTAGTATGTCTTCTGCCACAGGTCGGTGTGGGGTAGGGTAGTAATGTACACCTTGCCGTCTGTGATCTTGAAGTCTTTTGGCTGTCTTGTCCATTTGAAGTTTTGTGTGTTCATAGTGCCTCCTTATATCTCCAGTCTCCAGCCATTATCCCCGTGATATATCATCTGTCTTGTCATGCCGCCGTCGATGCAGATATTTTCGCCCGTGATAAAGCCTGCCTTGTCCGAGCAGAGAAACAGCACCATATTCGCAATATCCATTGGATTTCCGACACGCCCACATGGCTGCTGGACTGCATCTGCTCCATCATAGACCTTAAAGCTAGTATCTATCCACCCGGGGGAAATTGAATTGACACGAACACGCCCTGCAAGGCTGACTGCAAGTGCGTGGGTGAGTGCCGCTATACCGCCCTTTGCAGCGGTGTAGCTCTCTGTCTGCGGCTGGCTCATTCTGTCCCGTGAGGACGAAATATTGATGATAGAGCCGCCCTCATTGAAATACGGCATAAAGAGCTTTGACAGATAGAACGGAGCAGTTATCCCGACCGACAAAGCGTATTGAAATTCATCGTAGCTGCACTCGTTGATGCCCTTCATCAGCGGCAAGGCGTTGTTTATCAGATAGTCAATGTGCCCGGCTTTTTCCAAAACGTGCTTAGCACAGTCTTCAAGCACAGCCTTGTCAGAGATATCCCCGACAAAATGCTCGCCCTCTGCCTTGTCGATAACAAAGACCTCCGCCCCGTTTTTTCGGAATTCATCTGCTATGCATTTGCCGATTCCGTTAGCCCCGCCTGTGATAGCTACTATCTTTTTATTAAAATCATACATTCTGCTCACCTCATATAGGGATTCATACTGTTTATAGTATAGCAGAATTTTAAAAAAAGGTCAATCTAAAACACTCAAGCATCTTGAACATTTTGTCGAAATGTGCTATAATTATAATATGTATACCCACAATCTTGTATTACGTACAAATTTTCCTATTGAGTGAGGGCAAAACCATGATTGAATACGCTCCCGGAATGAGACTTATCATTCGTGACGAAGAATGGATGATAAAGAAAATAGATACAAATGAGATAGGTGCTAAGGCTTTAACGTGCATAGGAATCTCGCCGTTAGTAAAGGATAAAGAAGCTATTTTCCTTGATGATCTTGAAAAGATTGATCCGGTTGATCCTACAAAGGTCAGACTTATCAAAGACAATTCGCCTAAATATACAAAGTCCCTGCTGTACCTTGAAAGCCAGTGGCGGCAGAAGGCTCCGACTGATAAGAATATCCATATTGGTCACAGGGCTGCTATGGACTTGATGCCATTTCAGCTTGAACCTACTAAAATATCCCTGAACCGTACACGTTGCAGAATACTTGTAGCCGATACGGTCGGTCTCGGTAAAACTCTTGAAGCCGGAATACTTATGTCCGAGCTGATTATCCGTGGCAAGGGCAAGAGAATACTGGTCGTGACTTCCAAAAGCATGATGACTCAGTTCCAGAAGGAAATGTGGAATCGCTTTATAATTCCACTTGTTCGTCTGGATTCTCATAAAATACAGAAGATCAGAGCATCTCTCCCGTCTAACTATAACCCTTTCTTCTACTATGACAAGGTTATTGTCTCAATTGATACAATTAAAAGAGACGTAGAATACCGCACACACCTTGAAAATGCCTATTGGGACATAATCGTTATTGATGAAGCTCAGGGTGTTGCGGAACGTGGAAGCAGAGATTCTCAGCGTTCAAGACTGGCAAATATCCTAAAAGACCGTTCTGATACGATGATAATGCTTTCTGCTACACCACATGACGGTCGAGCAAAGAGCTTCGCTTCTCTTATGAATATGCTTGATCCTACTGCCATTGCCAACCCCGAAGAATACACAAAGGACGAAATCAAGGGTTTGTGCATCAGAAGATTCAAAAAAGATGTTAAGGATCAGATGGGCGGCAAATATCTTGAAAGAACCGTTAATCTTGTAAGCTGCGAAGCAAGTCCCAAGGAAGAAGCTGTCTTTGATATTTTCGCTCAGATGCAGCTCGACATGGATACAAGCAAACCGAAAGGAACAGGTCAGCTTTTTAAGACTTCTCTTGAAAAATCCCTGTTTTCAAGCCCCAAAGCCTGCCTGAAAAGTGTTGAAGAACGACTTAGGAAGCTCCGTCATAAATATCCTGACGGTGAGATAAAGGACATTGCATTGCTTGAAGAACTCAGAGATGCTCTTGCATTGGTAGAACCCCGTGATTTTTCAAGATATACTAAGTTGCTTGAACTGCTCAGAAGCAGCGAATACAACTGGAATCCGAAAAAGGTTGATGACCGTATCGTTATCTTTACCGAGCGTATCGAAACAATGAAGTTCCTTGCAAAGCAGCTCAGAGAAGACTTGCACATGAGTGACAAGCAAGTAGTTGAGATCTCAGGCGGTATGACAGATATGGAACAGCAGCGAGTTGTTGAGGAGTTTGGCAGAACAGAAGCTCCCGTAAGAATTCTTGTTGCTTCCGATGTTGCGTCGGAAGGTCTGAACCTTCATTATCTCAGCCACCGCCTTATTCATTTTGATATTCCGTGGTCACTCATGGTGTTCCAGCAGAGAAACGGAAGAATTGACCGTTACGGTCAGGAAAAGCGCCCTGATATTCGATATATGCTGATTTCAAGCAAAAACGAACGAATCAAGGGCGATATGCGAATTATCCGTATTCTCGTTGAGAAGGAAGAACAGGCATTCAAAAACATTGGGGATCCTACACTCCTGCTTGGCAAATTCAACATTGAGGACGAGGAACTTGTTATAAGCGAAACCATTGAAAACGGTTCTGATGCTGCGGCATTTGAAGACTCTCTGCATGATGAAGAAAGTGAGTTCGATCCTCTGGATTTCTTGCTTAATGAAGCGTCTATGGAGGAAACAACCACAACCGTGAACGATACAGTTGAGGACGAAACACTTTTCACAGATAAGCAGTATCTTATCAAAGCATTATCGTACATCAATAAGGACGAACAGCACCCGCTGAGACAGCTCAGTGAAATATCCGGTGTAGACGTTATGCTTACAGAGGATATGCGTCGCAGATTATCTGCTGTTATTCCCGAAGAAGCTATGCCTTCAGGTGAAATTCTCAGGCTTAGCGATGATAAGACCTACATTATGCAGAAAATGCGTAAGAGTATGCAGAATTCTATTGACAATGCTGCCTGGCCCGATGCTCAGTATCTATGGGCAATTCACCCGGTTATTAGCTGGCTGAATGACAAGACAGGTTTGCTTATCGGCAGAGGTGAAGCTCCTGTAATTGGAGTCAAGAACTTTATGCAGCCGAAGGAAAGCATTTTCATTGTTGAAGGCAGTATGCCTAATGAACGATCGGCAGCTCTTGTTGATGATCTCTTTGGAGTCAGATATGTTGACGGCAAATTTGTCGAGTTCCTTGATATAAATGCAGTAGTAAACAAGACGAAAATCAATTCTGAGCTTCTTGCAAATGAAAAGAATGTCACCGATGAGATGATTACAGCATTGAGCGGACAACTTGAGGATGTTGTTGCTAAGGCAAAGGAAAAACTTGCTGAGAGCTATCGTAAGTATAAAGAAGCTACCGATCCGCTGATCGATGCGGAAGTAGACAAGCTGGCAGAGCTTGAAGAAAGGCACAAGGATTATCAGCTCTCTTTGTTTACCGATGAACGTCGCAAGAGTGAAGCAGAACGCAGAGTTGATGAATTATTTGACAGCTTCACAAAATGGGTGAAGGAAACTCTTGATATAAGAAACAACCCTTATATCAGAATTATAACAGTTCTGACAGGAGTAGAATAATATGAGTATAGATCTGACCGGTATTGGAAACCGTAACGAGTATTATACCAATCACTATTTCTCCACTATGTTTGAAGATGGAGCAAGTGAACGTATAAAACAGTGGACTGAGGAATCCAAGAACCAAGAAACGAAAACTCCGTGGGCAATGCTCCGTGAAAATGCTAAACAGTATTATCCGATACATGACAGATACGACCGTGGACAGCCGCATCTTACCACGGCAAACAATATCATCAGTATGGCTGCACAGTACCTTGAATCAATGGGATATGGCACGGTTAATTCTGTCACCATCAATGTAGACGATGAGTTTGAAATATCTGTATTCCATGAAGAAGTCAAGTCAAATAAAGCACCAATGCTTTGGGCAGTCCTTGCTTATTCAAGGGATAAGGACAGGGGCATCATGGAAACCAACATCCTTGATTTCAATGCAGTAAACAATGATGTACTTACTCTTACCGATGATAATATTGAAGCTCTTGCAACGAAGCTCCTGTTCCATACAGCAGAGCCTCCTCGTTTCCTTATCGTTATCGGCATAGATACCATCGTGCTGATCGACAGAAACAAGTGGAACGAGAAGCGTTACCTTGAATTTGACCTTCAGGAGATATTCAGCCGTCACGAAACAACGACCTTACAGGCTATGTCTGTCCTTTTGCATAAGGACTCTCTCTGTCCTGCTGACGGTAACGCTCTTATTGATACCCTTGACGAGCAGAGCCGTAAACACGCTTCGGGCGTATCGCAGGATCTCAAATATGCCCTTCGTGAGAGTATTGAGATACTCGGAAACGAGGTCATTTATGACCTGAAAACTCGTCAGGGAAAGAACCTTATCGAAGAACCCGTTGATGCTGCACGGCTCACATTGGAATGCTTACGCTATATGTATCGTATGCTATTTGTACTGTTTATTGAAGCACGACCTGAGCTTGGCTATGCTCCGATAAATGAACAGGTATACGCTTCTGGTTATTCCCTTGAAAGTCTGCGTGATATAGCCGAATCTATCCGCAATGACACGGAAGAAGTCGGAGAGGGCTTCTATCTTTACGAAACCCTCAGTAAGCTCTATGAGCTTATCTATACGGGTTATCCGCAGAAAGAAGCCGTATACAACAGGGTGAAGAACCTTGAAAGCGTACATAACATCTTTGTTATCCCGCCACTGAAAGCCCACATCTTTGATCCTGTATATACACCTATGCTTGTAAATGCGAAGATACGCAATAGTGTTATGCTACGTATCATCGACCTTATGAGCCTTACAAAGTCTACGGGCAAAAAAGGAAGCCGTCGTGGACGTATTTCCTATGCAAATCTTGGTATCAACCAGATGGGCGCAGTATATGAAGCACTGCTGTCATACCGTGGATTTATCGCAGAGCAAGACCTCTATGAAGTCAAGAAAGCCGGAGACAGTTTCAATGAGCTTGATGTCGGCTACTTTGTAACTGCCGAGGAGCTTGACCAGTACACCGAGGAAGAAAGAGTATATATTGAAACAGAAGATAATCATTGCTGCAAAAGAGCAAATCGGATATGCTTGTTACCTCAACATTTTTGTTGCAGCGATTTGCCGTTGCCAGCTTGCCCAAGTTTTCTATCTCCTTATACAGATGTGCTTCATCGATCTCGCTGTCATAATAAGTGCCGTTTATGTTTGTAAGTACAATGCCCGGAGTCTGCTTGTAGTAAAGATAATTTGTGATCAGCCTCTTAAAAGCAAGGTCATTAAGGCTTCTGAAATACATAAACTTCTGATTAAAAAGCTCGGGATTATCGTCCACCATAATCATCAGATTAGATTTCAGCAGCCTTGCCTGTATAAGCTCACCGTCTTTCAGATCTCTCATCATGCCTTTGATCTCAATCTGCTCGTCCTTGTTAATAAATATAGTTAGATTATAAATGTCAAAAACTGCGGATCATAAAAAGTTTTAAAGTACACAGTTTCCTGATCAATAATACCAACCTTATCAACGGGCTCCATTTTAAGTACGGTATCTTTTAAGTCTACTTTTACATAGGCTTTTGAAAACAGCCCCTCAATATCTCCTGCTTTTTGCAGCACACCCTTGCTGTCGATGTAGATGTATGCTTTTTGATCGTTATCCATAGACATCTTCCTTCTGATAGCCGAGGAAACGATCTGGTCAAACTCGCCGTCACGACCAACAAGGAACTCGACGTACTCTTTTTGATTTATCAGTTCTTTAAGGATTGGCTCAAGCTTTTCTTCGATCCTAAACATATTGTCAACGTAACGATGACCGAAAAAGGTTACTGTGTAAATATTCATAATGATTCTCCTATTGTTTGCTATACAATATATATTGTATAGCAGCAAATTCATATTGTCAACCTTTTGTGATAGAATATTTACAGAGGTGTATGGCAGATGAAAGAAAAATACTACGATAAATATAAGCATATTGGCTTAAAAATCAGCTACTACAGAAAGCTCCGCGGTTTAACGCAGGAGCAGTTAGCAGAAATGATAGATAAAAACCTTGCGTTCATCGGGGCTGTTGAAGCTCCGAATGTCAATCGCACAGTATCACTTGATACGCTATTCGATATTGCCGATGCGCTTAATGTTGAGCCATACAAGCTATTAAAAGAAGAGTAATAGATACTATACACAAAAGCAGAGCATTTAGCCCTGCTTTTATTTTACCATATTTCTGTCATATACGCAAGTGCGTACACGCATGAACGTATAAAACTGTATAATTTAGTTAAGGATTATACAGTAGGTGATGCAATTGTCAGCAGTAAAAAATGCCGTTGTCAAGCGGTTTAAAAGCATATGCAATGAACGTGGTATTGCGGCTAATGAGCTTGCAAATATATCGGGTGTTACGCCCTCAACAGTATACAGCCTATTTGATGAAAACAGGCATAATGTATCAATAAAAACTATCAAGATACTTTGTGACGGGCTGGAGATATCGCTTGGCGAGTTTTTCAGCTCTTCCGAATTTGATGAGCTTGAACAGGAGATAGAGTAACAAAAAACGGAGTCATACGGCTCCGTTTTCTCTCTTTATAGTGAAGTAATACTCTATATTACAAACCCCGCGCAGAATAAAGGTGTTTTTATCTTTTATAAGTCCTACCGCCTTGTCCACAATAGTCGATTCCTTCGCAGCGACCTGTGCGAATATATGAGCATATATCCCGAGCGTAGTCCTCTTGCCAAATAGTAACACACTTGCGTATGGTTGATAAATAACGTAAATACGCCTTAAAACAGGCTTCTCTTGTCTTTCAGCGGTTCATCGAGCAGCTTGTAGTAGATGTAGATCTCACGGGGCTGCCCCTCAATGTAGGCATCGAGTGTAATATACTCGATAAGCTCCAAGCACATCTCACGGGTAAGCTCCTGCACATCGGTGTACTTTCTCAGGCGCTCCATGAACATAGTCACATCTTCTTCGTCCTGCCTGATCATGGAGAACTTTTCTTCAAGGTCAGCAACTTCTGCGGACAGCTCTTTCTGCTCAGATTCATATTTTGCTATCAGCTTCATCGCAACGTCCTCTGATACCTTGCCGAGGACTTTGTCCTCGTAGATGTTCTGGATCAGTGTGTCAAGCTCCTGCAAGCGGTATCTGCCCTCTGTGAGCTTCTTGGTGTCTACGGAATACTGCTCCTCGTGGTGTTTCGCTTTGCGAGCGAGGAATTCCGACTTTGCCTTTTCTTCGTCCTCTACAACAAGCTGAGCGAGGCTGCGAATATCTTCAAGCACAATAGCGTCCATATCCTGCATTTTGATGTAATGGCTGGGACAATATCGCTTGCCGAACTTCATGTAAGAAGTGCAGTTGTAATTGTGGCGAAGATACTTTCTCGGCTTTTTCTTACTGCCATTCGTGGTATTATTCCACGCAAGGCGGACTTTGTTTCCGCAGTCCTGACAGTAAATGAGTCCGCTGAGATTTGCAACATATCCACTGCTGTTACGCTTGCCCTGCGACACCGACTGCTCCATTTCACGCACCCTGTCCCAAAGCTCCTGAGAAACGATAGGCTCGTGCGTATTTTTTACAACGATCATATCCTCCTCATCGTTCTTGATGACCTTGTGATTCTTGTAACTGACAGTTCTTGTGCGGAGCTGAACAAGGTGTCCGAGGTAGGTGTAGTTGTGAAGTATCTGCCTTACCGTTTCGGGACTCCACATATGCCTTGTGCGGCGAGGATTAGGCTTGCCGAGTTTTGCATAGTAATAGTCTGAGGGGATCGGTACGCCGTCCTCATTGAGCTTATCAGCAATGTGGTGCGGACTGATACCGCTTGCTCTCATTTCAAATATATTGCGGACGATAGGTGCTGCATCAGGATCGATCACAGGCAGATGATTCGGATCATCGCCTTTCGTATACCCGAACGGAGCGCAGGTCGTGCGATACTTGCCTGCCTTTGCGTTTGCTTCGATGACTGCCTTGATTTTCTTGGAAGTAGAAGCGGCGTGCCATTCGTTGAACAAGTTGACGATCGGCATCATGTCAAGTGCTGATGTATCCTTGCTTGCGGTATCCACATTATCGTTGAGAGCGATGAAGCGGATATTGTAACTCGGAAAAATGTAATCCACATATCTGCCGACTTCGATATAGTTTCTTCCGAAACGGCTGAGGTCTTTGCAGATGATAAGATTGATCTTCCCCGACTGAGCATCAGACAGCAATCTCTGCACCGCAGGTCTGTCGAAATCAGTACCACTCCAACCATCATCGACGTAGGTATCTACAAGATTCCAACCTTGCTCCTTGACATACTTGGTGAGGATAAGTTTCTGGTTTTCTATTGACAGGGATTCGCCAGCTCTCATATCCTCCTGTGAGAGGCGAACGTAAATTCCTGCATTGTAAATGGTCTGCTTTGCCATAGTAACTCCTTTCAAATCAAAGCAGTACCATACCGACATCTTCAGTATAGCGCAAAATGCCGGTATAGTCAATGCCTTGCCGACAAAATTACGCCAGTGTTTCTTTTATGGCTCTTTCAAAGGCGAGCCTGCCGATCACTTCGTCGATTTTTTTCTCTCCGACGAAGCGACTGTGAACGATGTACTTCTTCCCGTCGATCTCATATTCCGAAACACGCTCAGGGAAGTCCTTGTACTTCTCGTTCAGCTCAAACATCTTTCCTGCCTTCTCTCTTTCTACGGCAGTATCATTTTTATTCATAGCGAATTTTACTCCTTTAGCTTCTCTGTCTCTATGCTTTAGAGTTGAGGGCTTCGCTTTCTGTCTTTCACCCTCATAATAGCCGTAAGGTCGGCTCAGTGTTTTGAGCCGACTGAGTATTTTACGGCTACACTTTTTGTTACCGGATAGTTTTAATCCTCATAGGGATTCGCTTTATCCGTAAAGCTCATTTGCTGTCCGAAGTCAGCAGTGAGATCAGCAGTATCGCTTTTCTCATTCTCAGCATTTCCGACACTAACAAGCTTCAGCAGCTCGTCATCAGACAGACCGCTTGCACGGAGTTTCTGCAACAGCGAATGCTCCGAGGTGATGATCTCATCAAGCTCACGAGGCTTGCAGTTGTATTCCTCCGCCATAGCCAGACGAGAAACTTCTTTCAGCTTGTCCTCCAACGTTTTCTTTTTCGCAGTATCGCTTGCGATACGCTTTTCCAAACCTTTGATCTTCTCAATGAGCTGATCTCTCTTTTCTGTATAGATGCCCATAGAAAAATCACAACCTTTCATTTTTTGTTCTCAGCAGGCAGAGCCGAGTGACCATAGCTCACCTGCC
>NZ_ADKM02000108.1 GCF_000178155.2 Hominimerdicola alba 8 | reverse complement strand
TAAATGATCTGCCTATCGTTTACAACATCTCATGGTATGAGCAGAAAGCAGTCATCGTACTCCTTGCTCTGCTGTATCTCGGAGTGAAGAATATCCACCTCGGACCGACTCTGCCTGCGTTCCTGTCTCCGAATGTGGCAAAGGTTCTTGTAGACAGCTTTGGCATTGCAGGCATTACAACCGTTGACGAGGATATGAGGATCTTCGGCTTATGAGAAGAAAAGACCGTGAAGTGACCGATCTCAGCGAGATCATAGAGATCATGAAAAACTGCGATGTATGCAGACTGGCTCTGAATGATGACGGCTTTCCGTACATTTTGCCGCTGAATTTCGGTATGGCGGTAAACGGAGATAAGATCACGCTATATTTTCATAGTGCTTTGGAGGGCTATAAGGTCGGGCTTATCCAAAAGGATAACAGAGCTTCATTTGAAATGGACTGCAAACATGAGCTGCAATACTTTGAGGACAAGGGCTACTGCACAATGGCATATGAAAGCGTGATCGGCAGAGGGCATATCCGTATCCTGCCGGAAGAAGAAAAACTGCCTGCGCTGAAACTGCTCATGGCGCATTATCATAACGGAAAGGATATGCCTTTCAGCACGGCGGCGATACCGAGAACGCTTGTATATGCCCTTGAGGTCGAAAGCATAACAGGTAAAAGAAAGCCTGTAAAATAATTCTGACTTTGAACTGGGTTCAAAGTCAATAGAGCTTTACAAATTGACAAACCCCATAGCAATGTGGTATAATGTATGGGGTGATCCTATGAACAAAAACCTTGATCTGTTCCTGACCTTTATGAAGATCGGAGCGTTTACATTTGGCGGCGGTTATGCTATGATACCGCTGATACAGCGTGAAGTCTGTGATAATAAACAATGGCTGAGTGAGGACGATATACTGAAAGTCGTGGCGATCGCAGAGTCCACGCCGGGACCGGTGGCGATCAATGCGGCTACCTTTGTGGGTAGCCGCAGAGCAGGAACTCTCGGTGCTGTTTGTGCAACTCTGGGTGTGGTACTGCCGTCATTCCTAATCATCTCGATTATTTCTTTTGTCCTGAAAGCCTTTCAGGAGTCAAGAGCTGTACAGTACGCATTTATGGGTATCCGTGCAGGCGTTCTCGCTCTGATACTCAAAGCGGTATATACCATGTTCATGGCAACGAAGAAGCACGCTGTTTCCTATGTTATCATGGCAGCGGCACTGGTGCTGACGGCTTTTCTGAAAATAGATGCAGTGTTCGTGATCATTGGCTGTGCAGTGTTTGGGCTTGTATGGTCGCTGCTGTTCAGGAAGGGGGACGAGCTATGATATGGATCGAGCTTTTCCTTACTTTTTTGAAGATCGGGGCGTTTACGTTCGGCGGAGGGTATGCAATGCTTCCGCTGATACAGAGCGAGGTCGAGCGTCACGGTTGGCTCACACAAGCTGAGGTGGTGGACTTCATCGCAGTCAGTGAAAGCACACCGGGGCCGCTTGCGATCAATATGGCGACATTTGTCGGCATTCGCACCGGCAGCGTGTTCGGGGCTGTCTGTGCTACACTCGGCGTTGTCCTGCCGTCCTTTGTGATAATTCTGATCGTAGCGAAGTTCTACGAAAAGTTTCGCAAGAGCCGTGCCGTTGACGGCGTGATGTACGGTCTGCGTCCTGCTGTGATAGGACTGATCGGTTCGGCATTTCTGTCTGTCGGAATGACGGTCTTCTTTCCAAACGGCTTGCAGACAGCGGTGTTTTCGGGCGTGGGCTTCTGGCTCTCTCTGGGCATATTCGCCCTCGGTGCTGTGCTTGCTTTCAAGAAGCTGCACCCAATAGCGATCATAGGTATTTCTGCTGTTATCGGCATTATCGCAGGATATGCACTTGGTTTATAGTGATAAAAAATTCCGTGAGTTTTTCGCTCACGGAATTTATGTTATATGACAGTTTCGCCGCTGTGCAGAGCAATGAGCTTGTCGCCCATGATCTCTTTCATCAGCTCAAATGCAGGAATGCCCGTGCAGTGACCGCTGTAAAATACGGTATCAAGCTGTGAAAGCTCCTGCGCTGTCTGAATGATAACTGCTTTTTCTTCCTCGGTGTGCTCTCCCTCAAGCTTCATCATGTGGAATCCTGTGATAACGTAGTCGGGATAGCTGTCAAACAGTTCCCTGTATCTGTCGAGGATATTGAGTATTCCGTTGTGAGCGCAGCCTGACATAAGCCAGCGTTTGCCGTTCTGTGTGATGACAAGGCACTGCTCGTGACGAAAATCGTCCTCGACCTTTTCACCATTTTTCATGCAAGACAGCTTTTTGTTTCCCTGCGGATAGCACCGCCTGCCTGTGATGCCGCTGAACAAGAATAGCTCATCATCAAGCTGCATATCGCCGTCAATCAGCCGGACATCAGGCAGTTTGAGGATATCCGTATCAATGCCGATATAGCGCTCGCCGTTGTAATGCGGTTCGGCGGCTGACCTCTGCATAATTATCTGTGCAGTATGGTTGAGCTTTGAAAACGGCAGGATACCGCCCGAATGATCGTAGTGACCGTGGCTCAGGATAACAGTGTCAACAGCAGTCAGATCAATTCCGAGGACTTTCGCATTCTTCACAACTGCATCCGTCTGCCCTGTGTCAAGCAGGAGTTTATGTTTTTTAGTCTCAATATAGATGCTGAGTCCATGCTCTGCAATACAGTTTTCATTACCGCAGGAATTTTCTACAAGTGTGACGATCTTCATAATTCAGCACCTCTTGGCGGATTTTCTTCAAGATAGCGGTCAAGTATCTCCGCAGCAGTTCTTACAAACTTCACGCAAGGTCTGACTTTATAGTATTGCTCGGTACGTTTTTCGGGAGTTGGTTCACTTGTGACGGCAAGTCCTTTCAAAAGATCACGGCAGACGATAGTTTCATGCACCTTGCGAAATTCCTCTGCAAGATACTGTATCCTCTTGTAATGCTCTGTTTTAACAGCGTGATCGGTTTCCGTTCCTTCGCCGTAAAGAATGCCTGCCACCATGAACATGGCAGAACAGGTGCCGCATACCTCACGCAGCCGTCCCATTCCACCGCCGAATGATGATGAAAGTCTTTTGGCAAGTTCCTCGTCCATGCCTGTCACATCAGAAAATGCAACAAAAACAGACTGAGCGCAGTTATATCCCTGTGTGAATAGAGCGGCTGCCTTTTCGGTATGATCGTATTTCATCAGTGGTTACCGCAGCTGTGAGTGCCGCAGCCATGATCTCCGCAGGAATGACCTTCGCCGTGTTCGTGATCGTGATGATCACAGGTAGGGTTATCGTTCTGTACAAGTGTCTGTGCAAGGAAAGCCTGCACCGCTTCATCGGCACTGCCCATATTTCCTCCGTAGAGGGTAATGCCAGCCTCCTGCATAGCCATCTGTGCGCCTCCGCCGATACCTCCGCAGATAAGAACGTCAGCCTGAGCATTTTTCAGGAATCCGGCAAGTGCGCCGTGTCCTGCGCCCATTGTTCCAACTACCTGCTCATTGATGATCTTGCCGTCAGCAACGTCATAGAGCTTAAACTGCTCTGTTCTGCCGAAATGCTGAAAGATCTGACCGTTTTCATAGGTTACTGCGATTCTCATAATACCATTTCCTTTCCGTGTGATCTCCTCGGAGACTGTGTTATCAAGAGTATAATTTCCGCCCGAAATTACTATGCGTCTGCCCTCGACCAGAGCCTGAGCAAGTTTTTTTCTTGCGGTATCATAGATAGCCGTGACAGTCGTTCTTGCCACGTTCATCTCCTGAGCACATTGTTCCTGTGTCTTTGACTGATAATCTATCAGACGTATCGTTTCAAACTCGTCAAGGGACATTGTAAGCGTATCGTTAGCTGTATCCTGATCGGGCGCAAAGCTCCAGTAATCGGGATAACAACAGATACGGCGTGATTTCTGTGGTCTCGGCATTTTCGCGTCTCCTTTCTGACTTATGTCAATTATAGCATAGTTTTCGACTTATGTCAAGTACAAAATTGAAATTCTCGGTTTAAATTCACTATTGACAACTTGCCAGCAAAATGTTATAATAATAACAGAAAATTTCATACGGGAATGATGTTCTCCCACGGGAAACCGAAACCGCTTATCATAAGCTGATGACTTCTGCGTTTTACGCAATAGTTGTCGGCTTTTTTATTTTATGGAGGTATTTTTATGCTGTTATCACTTGCGATCATTTTTCTTGTCGGGCTGTCTGCCGCCGCTATCTTTGAACGGATAGGCTTGCCACGCATCATCGGTATGCTCGGTGTAGGTATCGTGACAAGTCCCTATGTGCTTGATCTGCTTGACCCGAAAATACTCGGTATCTCCTCGGAGCTTCGGCAGATAGCCCTCATTATCATACTGATAAAGGCAGGGCTTTCGCTGAATTTGTCTGACCTAAAAAAAGTCGGCAGACCTGCGGTGTTGATGTCATTTGTGCCTGCCTGCTGTGAGATCGTCGGGTATGTTGATTTTGCACCTATCTTGCTTGGGGTAGATCGTATCGAAGCAGCCGTCATGGGGGCGGTGCTGAGTGCGGTGTCTCCTGCGGTGGTCGTACCACGAATGGTAAAGCTGATCGAAGAAAAATGGGGTACCGGGAAGAGCATACCCCAGATGATACTTGCAGGAGCGTCCTGCGATGATATTTTCGTGATCGTGCTGTTCTCCACATTTGTAACTATGGCGCAGGGCGGCTCGGCAAAGGTCACGGACTTCCTGAATATCCCCATATCCATTGTGCTTGGCGTTCTGCTCGGCGCGGTGGTCGGGAACGGACTGTATCTGCTGTTTGATCGGTCATATCAGCACAAACACAAGATCAGGAACAGCACGAAGGTCATCATCCTGCTTGGCACAGCGTTCCTGCTGATGAGCATTGAAACGCTTGTAAAGCCCTATATTGCATTATCGGGACTGCTTGCTGTTGTGGCTATGGCTTGCGTTGTCAAGCTGAAAACGGACAGCAAAGTATCATCACGGCTGTCCGAGAAGTTCGGCAAGCTGTGGATAGCTGCTGAGGTCATGCTGTTCATACTTGTGGGTGCGGCGGTAGATGTGCGTTATACCTTGTCGGCAGGCGGAATGGCGGTGCTGATGATATTCATAGCCCTTGCTTTCAGGGCTGTGGGCGTGTGTCTGTGTCTGCTCGGTACGGAGCTGAACGCAAGGGAGCGTATCTTCTGCGTGATAGCCTATCTTCCGAAAGCGACGGTGCAGGCGGCTATCGGCTCGGTGCCGCTGTCGCTCGGTCTGCCCTGCGGAAAAATCGTGCTGTCAGTGGCGGTGCTTGCGATACTGATAACAGCTCCGCTGGGGGCAATTGGAATTGACAGGAGTTATATGCGGCTGCTTGATGCTCAAAAATAATGATTAAGCAGAGGTCGGCTCGGCGATTCCGTGTTCCGCTTCATACTCCCTGACACGGCGGTAAAATGTATTAGCCGACAAGCCCATTCTCCGCATAAAGTCCCTGCCTGTGATGCTCTTGGACTTCCATTCCCCATAGAGCTGCCCGAACCTCGTCCAGTCGATTTCAATGGGCTTTCTGCCTGTGTACTTGCCCTGTGCTTTGGCGATCTCGATGCCCTCACGCTGTCGCTGTTTGAGCTGTTCTCTTTCAAGCTGAGAGAGTTCAGCGAACACGGTCAACATGAATTTGCCCGTAGGAGTGTCCGTGTCGATATTCTCCTTATGG
>NZ_ADKM02000109.1 GCF_000178155.2 Hominimerdicola alba 8 | reverse complement strand
TTTACCTCACCAACTACCTAATCAGACGCGAGCTCATCTTTCGGCGAAATTCATTTGATAACAAAGTCATGCGGCTTCGTTATGTTATGAGGTATTAACAATCGTTTCCAATTGGTATCCCTCTCCGAAAGGCAGATTGCTCACGTGTTACTCACCCGTCCGCCACTAGCTAGACCAGCAAGCTGGTTTCGCTCGTTCAACTTGCATGTGTTAAGCGTGCCGCCAGCGTTCGTCCTGAGCCAGGATCAAACTCTTAATAAAGTTGTATCCCATCAGCATTTTCATGCTGTATTGTGATCTCAGTTACATTCACTGAACGTTTATGTTTTATAGTCTTTTCTGACTTTTGAATACTTTAATTACTCAAAGTATTTCCAAGGGTTTTCGTATTCTTGGTTGTTCAATTTTCAAGATGCCTTTTGTTTTTTTGTTATCCGTTCTTGCCGGACAACTTCTTTATTATACCACATCTTTTCTCGTTTGTCAAGTCTTTTTCAAAACTTTTTTTGAGATTTTTTTCGGAAGCTCTTTCTTAGCTTTCGTGCGGCATTTTCTATCATACCACATTTTCTTCGTTTTGTCAAGTACTTTTCAGAACTTTTTTGAAGAATTTTTTCTTGCTAAGTTTTCGCTTTCGTGCGGTACTTTTTAGTATATCACATTTTGTCGCTTTTGTCAAGCCCTTTTGTGATATTTTTTACTGTCCGCTTTTTCGCCCTTCCAGCAAAAATCTGTACTCTCGCCTGAGGTCTTCTTTCCGCTTTCTTTGGGCTTCTTTGAGGTGTTTCCCTCGCTGACAGCTTAATTATTATAACTCAAAATGACCCAAATGTCAACCCCTTTTTCAATTTTTATTTTAAATAAATGGTTAATATTATTAGAACAAATTGTATATCTACACCATTGACCCTGTTTACTGTACTTTTCCGACCTTCTGCATGTCAAAAATCAATAACACCCCCTTTAAAATCAGCATATTATTTATGCAGAAAGCTGTTGCATAATATTTTTGCAAATGTTATAATGATTTTGATTATACTAATATCATCGAAAGGGGGCATTTCCTTGAAAAACCGATATATTTCAGAGGACGGCTTTGCCATCAACTCAAAGAAACCAAGATCAAAATACGCAAAACGCCGCAAAAAGCCAAAAAAACTTATCAATATCATCTTCTCGCAGAAGACTACAATAATACTGCTGTTACTGCTTCAATTTTTACAGATCTTTCTTGCGTTCACTTTTCTCAGTGAGAACTACAGCTATCTTTCTGTTTTCTTTTCAACTCTCGGTATCGGCGTTGCCATATATATAGTCAACACCGACCGCAACCCCGCCTATAAGCTGGCGTGGATAGTCCCTCTTCTGATATTCCCCGTGTTCACTACTATCCTATATATTATACTGAGCAATCAGCCCTACAAGCGCAAAGTTTCCAACGCTTATGTCCAGAAGAACCTTGACACCCGCGACTATCTTCCCGAAGATACCGAACTTACAGACAATATAAAGAAAAATGACCCCGAACTTTACCGCATAGTCCGCTATCTTGATGACAGTGCGGGCTTTCCTGCTTACGGCTGTGAAGATATCACTTATTTCCCGCTGGGCGAAAACAAGTTTGAAGCTATGGTGAGAGAGATGAAAAAAGCTGAGAAATTCATCTTCATGGAATATTTTATAGTCGATGACGGCGAGATGTGGGGCGAGATACTTGATATCCTCCTTGAAAAGGCTTTCGCAGGTGTTGAAGTAAAGCTGATAGTTGACGGCATGGGTTCACAGTTCACAATGCCTGCCCGCGATA
>NZ_ADKM02000110.1 GCF_000178155.2 Hominimerdicola alba 8 | reverse complement strand
AGTGCTTTCGGGTCGTTTTTTGTCAGCCGCTTTATTGACTTCGGCGGACTGTCCATGCTATAATAGGAATGGAAGTTCAGTATTTCATTCAGACAGATCGAGGTAAAAAATGATGATGAGGAAAACTGTATGTGTATTTGCGGCTCTTTCGGTCTTCTTTTCGGGGGCTGTGTCTGTTCATGCCGAAAATATTTCTGCCGATGCGGGCAGTACAGCTTACGGATATGACTTCCTTGCACAGACTGCCAACGGTGAAGCGAAACAGGCATTCTACCAAAGGCTGAAAAGTTCGGCAGAAGAACTTTTCAGCGATGACCGCGACATAGAAAGCTACAAGGGCTATAACGTTTTTGACACTGTCAGTTACAGCGGATACGGTCTGGATAAAAATGAAGCTAAGGAAGTTTATTTTACAATGCGCAACGATATGCCTCTGCTGTTTTATCTTTCGCCCACTGTGGCGGTGGAGGGCGATAAACTTTTAATGCTCGTCCCCGAAAAGTATGCAGAAGGTCAGACCCGCGCAAATCACCGCACCGATATATGTGACTACATCACACAATGTTCGGACATGCTGAAAGATCTGCCGACATCGTATGAAAAAGCATCAGCATTTGAAGAAATGCTGGTGTCATCTGCCGAATTTGCATACGACGGCAAAAGACCGTCATCAGATGCAGATGCCCATTCACCTGTTGGTGTCATAGTAAACGGCAAGGGCGTGTGCGAATCTTATGCGCGCACTTTCCAGCTGGTAATGAACTGCATCGGTGAAGAATGTCTGTTTGTTGCAGGCATCGGCGGTAATGATGCCCATGCGTGGAACATCATGCGGCTTGACGATGGCAGATACTATTATTTTGACTGCACATGGGACGACATAAAAGGTGACAGAACCTATATGGCATCGGGAAGTGATAAATTCTCTGCCGACCATACCGCCTACACGCCCGATGGCACAGGTGCTAAATTTCAGGCAGATATGCCGCCGACCTCAGCCGAAGACTTTGATTATGACAAATACATAAAGCAAAACTATCATCCGTATGACATAGACCTCAGCCGCCGCACAGATGTGACCGACCTCATACACATCTGTGCCCACCTGAAAGGCATCAGACACCTAAGCGGTAAAATTGCTGAACGTGCCGATATAAACGCTGACGGTGCAATAAATGTCACCGATATCTCCATTCTCTCAAATTATCTGAAATGTAAATGACCCATATATCACCGTAACAAAATACCCGCAGATGCTATTAGTATCTGCGGGTATTGCTGTATCATTTTTTGGACTGTTATCTCACGGTAACAGTTACCGCGTGCCTCCCGAATGACTGCGGTAAGTGCTGAAAAAACACTCTCAGAAACGCTAGTACAGCGTTTTCGAGAGTTTGCGGTCGTTTTTCAAAAAGGTCATCTGCTTATCATAAATTTTTGCCGATAAAAGAAAACTATAGCAATCCGCCTTAAAATTCAGACAAAATCCAGTCACAAAACCCATAAATCCCAGCTTTTGCGACTGGATTTTGTGAATTTAAAAAGTTGGATCGCTATATATTGTCATTTTACGATTTTTTTGATAGCGGAAAACAGCATGAATGAAACAGAATATAAGACCGATGCTATGCCCAAAGCGACAAATACCGCCATAATAAAAGAATATTCTTTTCCCGCCCTGATATATTCCTCATTAGCTGACAAAACTGCAAACACAGCAAAACAGATTACTGAAAGTATCAGGCATATAACACCGTTCCTGACAGTATTTTTACACAATTGTTCTTTTGACCAACTGTAAGCTGATATAATTATAAGAATAAGTGCGATAACATTTGCTGCAATAATGCTTGCAAACAAAACAGGTTCAATCGTTTCGTTGCCGAGATTGAGCCAAAAACCAGCCAGACCATAAAGTGAAACACACAATGCAGATATCGTTATTGCAACTTTGTTTTTCATAACATCGACCACTTTCATTTTTATATATGACTATCCCTTTAGCACACCAGCTGAAAATGCTGTAAACAAAAGGATAATTGAGCACCATACGCCAACCACATTAAGTTTTGTAAAACCGCCGTTTTTGTGGTGTGTCAGCGGGATAACAACGTTTTTATATGATATAGTATTCAAGTCTTCGCAGTCCACACCAATTCGTAACTATACTGATTGTTGTCCTGATACTTGTGTTTACATTACCATCATAGCTAAATTTTTTGTCATATTGTTTTACTATATATAATTATAATCATATTTTAAGCCTGTAGTCAATAGGTAAAATGTATAATTATACTAATTGAATATACGGCGGCGTTAGCAATGTTATATAGCTACCGCAACTGACTGTCAGCCTGTGAGATATCAGATGACTTATATCTTCAAACTGATCCCGACTACAAAAAAAACGCATAACATGCGGCAAATTTGCGTGAATAGCATAATTTTAAATCAGTAACATTAATTATTTAAATTTTTTGTTGAAACTATTGCATTTTCTATAAAAATGTGATATATTATTGTCGTAGAGTTTTGTAAGGGTTAATTTGTCTATAAATGTTAATTTATTGGTATCATTTGGAATATATAATGAAAGGACTATCGATATGAAGAAACGTGTTTTGAATGCAGTGTCAGCAGTCACAGCGGTGATAATGGCGTTTGGGTCGGTGATACCCACTGTTGCATATGATGCTGAAGCAAGCGGCAGTGTTCAGGTGTACGAATTTGAGAACGGCAGTACATCGGGCGGCAAGATATTCTCGAACGGCACTGACGGTCTTAAGCGCGGAGGTGACTGGTCAGATGCTACCGACCTGTCGAATTTTTCGGGCAAGGGCTTCTCTTACCTCGACCAGAAAGGCACTACTGTCAGTATAGAGGTCGAAGTGCCTGCCGATGGTCTGTATGAGCTGACTTTCTGCTACTGCCAGCCCAGCGACCGCAATAAAAAGGTGCAGTACCTCAATGTCAACGGCGCAAATCAGGGCGAAGTCAGCTTCCCCTACAATGAAAAGTTTGCTGAAACATCGGGCGGCATCGTCCTGCTGAAAAATGGCAGGAACACTATTGAACTGGAGGGCTACTGGGGATACACCTATTTTGACTACCTGAAACTCGCTCCCGCGCCGGAACATATCTCTAACCTCAGCCCGACCGCACAGCTTTCAAACCCCAACGCTTCCGAGTCGGCAAAGCGCCTTTACAGCTATCTGCGCGACCAGTACGGCAAGCATATAATAGCGGGTCAGCAGGAATACTGCGGTTCGCACAACTATAATTCCTGGAACAGCCCCGATGTTTTCATAAAGGACAACGAAGCCGAGTTCCAGTATATCCTCGATAAGACAGGCAAACAGCCTGCCATACGCGGCATCGACCTGCTGGCATACAACACCACCTCATCGTGGCGTGACAACGCCCCCGAACGTGCCATCGAGTGGACGAACAAATATCACGGCATCGCTACCCTGACATGGCACTGGAACGTTCCCACCGAAAAGGGCAGTACCGAAACTGCTTTCTATGTAAAATCCGCAAGCGCTACATACACTACTTTCAGCATATCCAATGCCCTTGAAGAGGGCACTTGGGAGCATGAAGTGCTGATGGCTGATATCGAGCTTATCGCGGGTGAACTGAAAAAACTCAAAGATGCTGATGTGCCTGTTATATGGAGACCTCTGCATGAAGCTGAGGGCGGCTGGTTCTGGTGGGGCGCAGAGGGTGCAGAACCTTGCAAGAAACTCTACCGCCTGCTGTATGACCAGCTGACTAACGTGTACGGTCTTGACAACCTCATCTGGGAATGGACGGGCTATACATTCCCCACATCGGCGGCATGGTATCCGGGTGATGATGTGGTAGACCTGATAGGCTACGACAAGTACAACGCTAAGGACGGTCTGCCGAACCTCAGCGCCATCTCTTCAACTTTCTACAGCCTTGTACAGAGCACTGACGGTCAGAAGATGGTGGCTATGTCAGAGAACGACTCTATCCCCTCGATAGAGAACCTGACAAATGAAAGGGCTTACTGGCTGTACTTCTGCCCCTGGTACATGAATTATCTCACCAGTGAGCAGAATAACCCTGTCGATAATCTTATAGATGTATATAACAGCGAATACTGCATAACGCTGGACGAACTGCCCGACCTGAAAACATATCCCATAACTGAGGGCAGTACCGAAGCAAAGCCTTTCTACGGCGATGCGAACTGTGACGGCAAAGTGGATATCTCCGATGCCGTACTTGTGATGCAGTATGCCGCAGACCCCGAAAAGCACCCCATATCCGCACAGGGCTTGGAAAATGCCGATGTGAAGAACAGGGGCGACGGTGTAGATAAACTTGATGCCGCCGAGATACAGAAGTATGCGGCAGGCATCATCAGCAAATTCAATTGATGAAATTGACAGCGATACACCCGCACAGCCGTTTATCAAAGCGGCATAGCGCGGGTCATTGCTGTTGACGATAAAATATCCCGCTGCGCCAGAATGCCGTTTTGCAATACGGGCGGTACATTCGGTCGCGGGAGAAAAAATTATTTTATGGAGGTATGATCATGAAGTTAAAACACAGGCTGGTATCAGCCGCCGCGAGTGTGGCGATCGCACTCAGCCAGACATCGACACTTGTGCCGACTGTCAATGCGGCTGATGAGATCAATGACGCTATCGCAAATTCTTCGGGAGTTGACTACGACTTTGCGAGGGCATTGCAGTATTCGATGTATTTCTACGATGCGAATATGTGCGGCGATGATGTGGAGGGAAACAACCGCTTTGAATGGCGCGGCAACTGTCACGCTTATGATGCGAAAGTACCGCTGCACCCGATAGAGGACTGGGTGGGCGTTAACCTCACGGAAGAGCAGATAGAGAAGTACAGGGATATTCTTGACCCCGACGGCGACGGCTGTGTAGATGTGGCAGGCGGTTTCCACGATGCGGGCGACCACGTTGAATTTGGCATGCCCGAGAACTACGCCGCTTCCACTGTGGGCTGGGGCTACTATGAGTTCCGCGACTCCTATGTAAAGATAGGCGAGCAGGAGCATATCGAGACCATTCTGCGCCACTTCAACGACTACCTTATGAAGTGTACTTTCCTTGATAAGAACGGCGATGTGGTGCTTCACTGCTATCAGGTGGGCGACGGTGACTTGGACCATAAGTTCTGGAATTCGCCCGAGATGGACGAGATGGGCAGACCCGCGTTCTTCCTGACAGAGGATAAGCCGCAGACAGACTATGTGGCTTCCGCAGCCGCTTCACTGGCGATAAACTATCTGAATTTCAAGGACACCGACAAAGCATACGCCGAGAAGAACCTCAAATATGCTAAGGCACTGTTCAAGTTCGCTATGGATCACCCGAAGGAACTTTCCGACAACGCCGACGGTCCTAAGGGCTATTACAGGTCAAGCAAGTGGGAAGACGATTATTGCTGGGCTGCCGCATGGCTCTACAAGATAACAGGCGACCACATGTATCTCGAAGAGATCTACCCCAATTATGACTACTATGCAGCACCATGCTACGTTCATTGCTGGAACGATGTGTGGGGCGGCGTACAGTGCATACTGGGCGAGATAAGCGAGGACAAGCCTTTCAACAAGGGCGAATACGTTTACCCGAATTTCATAGACGAATTCAAGGTGGCTGCCAACAAGAGCCCCTACGAGCAGATGAACTGCTGGGCTTCTGTTGAAAAGGCTATAAACACCTACATGACAGGCGGCATCGGCGAGATAACTCCTCAGGGCTACTGGTGGATGGACACTTGGGGCAGCGCACGCTACAACACCGCAGGTCAGCTGATGGCACTGGTGTACACCAAGTATAACGGCGATGCGCCAAGCAAGTACAGCGACTGGGCTAAGGGTCAGATGGAGTACATACTGGGCAAGAATGATATCACTTACCTTGAACGAATCGATGAAAATACGGAAGCCGAAAAGAACGGCGAGCCTGCTGTATGGAGCGAGGACGAACTTCACGGCAGCAGATGCTTCTTAGTCGGCTACAACGAAAATTCCGTAAAGTACCCCCACCACAGAGCAAGTTCGGGTCTTACCAAGTGCGAAGACCCCGACCCGCAGAGATATGTCCTCTTCGGCGCACTGGCAGGCGGTCCCGATAATGCAGACCGTCACAGAGATGTTACCAAAGACTGGATATACAACGAAGTCACCATCGACTACAATGCCGCTATGGTAGGTGCGTGCGCAGCGCTTTACAAGTACTACGGCACACCCGATATGGCACCCACAAAGAACTTCCCGCCAAAGCCCACATTCACAGGCTCAGACGGTGAAGCGGGCAGCAACGGCTGCTGGGTAACTGCCTGCGGCATCGATGACCTCCACGCTGACGGCGCAGGTGTCACTAAGGTATCACTGTATGTTATGACTGCTTCCACCAAAAAGGTAGAGGATATCTCTGTGCGCTACTATTTCAGCACAAAAGGCATGTCCGACCCCAATCACGTACAGGTATCGGAACTTTACGATCAGGCGGCAGTTGAAGCCGCACCCGCAAACGGCACCATAAGCGGTCCCTACAAGTATGACAAGATGGACGATGTCTACTATGTCGAGATCAAGTGGAGCGACTATAACATAGCAAATTCGGGCAAGAAGTACCAGTTCACCGTTGGTCTGTACTACGGCGACATGTGGCAGCCCGCCGATGACTGGAGTTATCAGAACCTTAAGATATACGAGCAGGACGATGCTTTCTTCGCTACAGGCACAGAAGTCAGAAACGACAACATCTGTGTATACAGCGGTGATAAGCTGGTCGGCGGCGTAGAACCTGACGGCACTGTACCCGACTTCGGTACTGACACCGACAAGACAGCTGTTAACTACGGCGATGCAGACTGTGACGGCGCTGTTACCATGAATGATGCTGTGCTGATGTCACAGTATATCAGTTCGCCCAAGAAATATCCCCTTACCGAAGCAGGTCTAAAAAATGCAGACTGCGTTGAAGACGGCGCTATAACTTCGGCAGATGTAAAGGCAGTACAGATGCTGCTCGCAGGTATCTATACGCAGAGCGATCTTCCTGCCAAGAAATAAAAACTGAGTTTCCTCAGCCCCTTAAAGGGGGCTAGAATGTTCAGCATCGCATTTACTTTCACAGACAGCCGCTAAAGCGGCTGTCTTTTTTTGCCTGCTTATTCTTACTACCCGTAAACTGATCCATGTTTTTTAGTTAAGTACTACGGTATCTGCATAATAGCCCCTGCACCAAAAAAAAAGACTGCGCAGAACTCGGTCTGCACAGCCTTTTGATAGGAGAAATGTAGAATTATCAGCTTTAGTTATATCGCTGTCAGCTGAGGCTCCAGCTGTCAACGGAAACTGTGTTGTTGAATACAAAGTAGAGGTCGTTCTTGCCGCTGAGATCCTTTACGGGAACAGTAAATTCCTGCATGGAAGAACCTGCGGGTATCTCTGCATAAGCCACAGGCGTTCCGTTGGCACTGCCTGTGCATACCTTTACTATACAGCCGTTGGGCGAAGATGCCTTAATGGTCATTTCCTGAGCATTGTAGCCGCAGTCAACACCCGAAACGCGGAACCAACTGCCCTTGTTAGCCTGTACGACAGAATTTCCGCTTCCGCTGATGGTGATTCCGCCCTGATGCGAGAATGTTGCCGCGCGGTTAGTCCTGTACGGGTCAAAGGACTTTATCTGCGAAACGCCCGACTTAGTACCTGTAACAGCCTGTATCGTACCATCGGAATTGATGTTCACCTTGTCGATATGGGTACTGCGGTAGCCGCCCTTTAAGCCCATGCTGTCCTGTAAGTACTGCGCATGATATGTCAGATACCACTGGTTATTGAACTTGAAGAATGTGTGGTGGTTGTTGCCGCCTGTACCGAAGAATGTGCTGATGCCCTTGAATGCTTCTCCCTTGTAGGTGAAAGGTCCGAGAGGGCTGTCGCTGACCATGTAGTTGATAGCACCGCTCGTCATTCCGTACTGGTTGCCGTAGGTGTTGAAGTTCGAGCAATAGCTGTAGTAATACTTTCCGTTAAACTTGTGTATGCCGCTGTCCTCAAAGAGATATGGCGCATCGATAGTCTGGGGAGTGCCCACGATAGAAGTCATATCATCGCTGAGTTTTACGCATCTTGCAGTCTTCGGGTGTGAATTCTGACCGCTTGGTACACCGCCGCCGAAATAGAGGTAGCCTGTACCGTCATCATCTACCAGCACTGCGGGGTCGAACAGCCATTCAACGTTGCCGCAGTTCGGGGTCGAACGTGATATCAGCGCCTTGCCGATAGGATCTCTCCAGGGACCTGTCGGGCTGTCAGCCTCAAGAACAGCTATGCCGTTGCCGCCGTTTGCAAAGTAGAGGAAGAATTTTTCCTTGCCGTTGATCTTCTTGTGGCAAGCTGTAGGTGCCCAGGAGTTGCCGCCCCATTTGCAAAGACCATTCTGACCCGCCGCCTTGATAAGACCGTGATCTGTCCAGTTAACAAGGTCATCGGAAGATATGCACCTCAGGCAGTTGATCGAGCCGTACTCTATGTCTGTCAGCTGACCGTTCTTATACAGCAGATGGTCGTCTGTCATGAAGATGTATACTCTGCCGTTGTACTCCATAACACCCGGATCAGCACCGAAATACTGGGAGATCAGCGGGTTGTGCTCGTTGGATTTTTTGTAGCTTGCCGCAAGATTTACATTGCCGAATTTGTTTGCCATTTCTGTGAAATCCACCTTTATCTTGATTTCAGGGAATTTGTCTATCTTTCTGAGAACAAAGTCCTGTAGTGTGCTTATATCTTCATTGTCCACCTCGCCGCTGCCATCGATGTCAGCAGCTTTTCGTGAAAGTTCGTTCTCAAATCCCGACATCATGCCGCGCTTTGCCAGCACCAGATCGTAGATGTTCACCTTGCCGTCAAGGTCGATATCTCCGCGATGATCGGTCTTGTATTCGGAAACACCGTCGCTGCCTATCTTAACGCCGTCCTGCGCGATGATAGCTTCATCTATATAGAAATTGCCTGTAACTTCGGAAGTTTCAACATAGATATAAACATCGCTGGCATCTGAAGGTATCCTGAAACTTGGGTTTGAAAGCTGCAAATACTTGCCGCGTGAAGTCGAACCCTCTGCTATGTGCAGATACTTTGTAGTCCCCGACCCGTCAGTGTACTGCATCGAGAAGAGGAAATACTCTGTATCATCACCGTCTTCGTAATCTACAAAAACGTTGAAGCTGTAACTCTGTCCTGCTTGGAAAATAGATGGGTCGAGCGCCATCTGTATGCCCTGCCATGCCTTTGTGCGATCCTTGACGAGAAGCGCGTTAGTACCCTTGAAAGGGTGTCTGCCGCTGAGAAGTATCTCGCCGTCACCTCTTGCCTCCCAGTTTCCGCTGCTGTCCTCAAAATTATCGTGGAAATAGATACCGTCTGACGATGCCGCATCCGCCTTGACAGAAGCATCAGACATGAATGCCGACTGCGCAAAAAGCATAGTACCCGCCAGAACTGCGGTAGTCAGCTTTTTCGCTCCTGATCTGTTTTTCATATTAAATCCTCCTTTTTAAATGAATGTTCATAAAAACATTCAAAGACTGTGCTCACTTAATAAGCACATATTCCATTTTGTTATTATATTATACTAAATTCATTTGATCGGGTCAACTCACAGCATGGACATTTGGCGTAAAAAATGGATATTTTTGTTTAATATTTTATTTTTTATATCTTCCCATTCATCCTGATATGACAGGCGGTCATAAAAAAAGCGGCATGCCCCCCGAACAAAACAGCGCTCACTGCAAAACGCCGCTTCGATGCTGCGAAAACGCCCCGCAAACGCTTGAAAATTACCGACCATGCTTTAAATATGATGCTCCCCCGCCTCCCGCCATCGCCGTAATATATACCCGCTCCATGTCAGCACACCGCTGTGTCCGTGACGGTTTCCGCTTTGGTTTGCGGCTTATGGACGATAACGACAATACTTTTTCAGCCCCGTAAAACTCTTGACAACGTCACTTTAAAGGTATATAATTTCCATGTAGAGGATCATCATACCTATTTTGTTGGTAAGAGTGGAATACTATAGCAATCCAACTTTTTAAATTCACAAAATCCAGTCGCAAAAGCTGGGATTTAATGTCGATGGTTCGTTGTGGCATTGGAGTGGTTCAACAAATAAAGGCAAAAATTCGTTAGGTGGAAAACAAGTGCCAACTGATATAAGGAATATGTTTAATTTACCAAAGAAAGGATTGTAATCTGTGATAATTGGAGATCCTTACAGGTTTTCTGTAATATTTGACAGAGTAGAAGAATGGAACGAAATAGAAAATGTAAATAATGGTTTCTTTGCACTGTGTCTGGACGGAAAGATCTTTCCCAAATATATGATCAACGCCATAATTGAAACATCTTTGCATGATGTTTTGAGTGTTTTAAAAGCTATCCCGGAAGATGGGGATATGTTTTGCTTGGAAACGGAAGTGTGTTTTAAAACTATCTATGACAGAGTGTTTCCTGATGACTATGATGCAGATGATGACTATAGATATTTATTATCACCGTATGCTCTGACAGATGAAAATTGTTTTATCTTTATATTGAAAAACAGAGATAAAGTTCGCATTATGGGCGCAGAATTAAAGTATGATATCGAAAACTCCACACACATTTTCGACGATGCAGAGATCAGCGTGGTCGAGTTAACAGAGAACGATATTCAGCAGATAATAGATAAAATAGAAGTTTATACTCATTGATTAAAAATTAGCCGCTTTTACAGATAATAACGCCAATACCCTTGTTGCCTGACAGATATTCCGTGAAACACTGCATGATGAAACAGTCAAGGTGTATAACTTCCAGGTCGAGGATCATCATACCTATTTTGTTGGTAAGAGTGGAATACTATAGCAATCCAACTATTTAAATTCACAAAATCCAGTCGCAAAAGCTCGGATCTATGGATTTTGTGACTGGATTTTGTCTGAATTTTAAGGCGGATTGCTATAGTACATAATGCAGTAAAATATGAAGTTCAATTGTCTCGAAGCAAGTATCCTGAATCGGCTAAACATATTGAAGAAGCAATTGCAGATGGTCAGCCGTCAGAGTTAACACTTGATAGAAAAAATGCGCGAAAGCCGCAATAGTAATAGTTGATCGAGGAGCACTGTAATGAATAACCAACTTTGGAATGAACTGAATGAAATAATCGGTAACTCTAAGTTTGAGATAAGACGAATTGAGGGAGATCAGGCAGAAGGTCATAAAGTTGTCAAAGAACTGGGACTTAATGAAAACACAACTCTTGCAGCTGTAATTAGTTGTTTTTCGGGTCTTACAATAGGTAAACTCATAAGGATACTCGGACAAGGCAATAGTGAGTCTCAAAGCATATGCGAAATCAATAACGTTGTAAATGGGATACCAAATACAATTAGAGGAACTTTGATCGTAGCAACAGATATATTTGGCGGTATGTATGCAATGAATGTCGAAGCGTTTGATGCTCCTGCCGGTCAGATATTCTATTTCGCTCCCGATACATTGGATTGGGAGCCGTTAGACATGAAATATTCGCAGTTCCTGTATTGGGCATTAAACGGCGATACCGATAAATTCTATGATACAATGAAATGGAATGGTTGGGAACAATATGCAGATATGACCAAATTCGATCAAGGAATATTGATATACCCGTTTTTGTGGTCAAAAGAGGTAAAAATCGAAACTGCATCAAAAAATATAGTTCCATTTGTAGAATTGATAAATGTAAATATGGAATACAGAAAAAAGTTTTTTGAATGAAAGGCTGGATACAGAATATGGATCTATATGATTCAGGTCAAAAATTGACAAAAGACATTATAAAGCGGTTTGAAAATATACTGGGTCTTTCTTTCCCCGATGACTATAAAGAGTTCATGATGAAAAATAATGGCGGAACTCCCGAAGAAGATCTGGCATACGGCTTTATTGATGTTGTAACAAATAAAACAAACGATTCTGATCTGAGAGAATTATTTGTCTTTTATGAAGATGAAGAAAATGACAATTTCGATGATATTATGCGAATATACAAAAGTATGGTAAATGAAAAGCTGATCCCGCCGTTTTTCTTTCCTATCGGTGATGATTCAGGCGGAGATCCGTTATGTATGAATTTATCACAAGAAGAATACGGATCAATATGGTTTTGCGACCACGAACTTGAAAATTCAGAAACAGGCTATCTTGCCGCCAGCAAGATAGCAAATAGTTTTACCGAATTCTTGAATTTACTTTACGAAATGACTTTTGACGGTGACGAAGATGACTAAACAATTTGAAGACGAATTCATGGATATACAGATACGTATGGTGTCAACATGTATGGAAGGTCTTGAAGATTCAGATCAGGCTTCTCCGGAACGCATGTATATCTACGCATTTGACAGTTCATCACAATCTTTTTTCAACGTGTTCTTTGTACGTAAAGGAATGGTGCTGTCGTTTGAAGAACTCGGCGTTCCCGATGACATAGTAGAACAGGTCTTTGATCTTGGCATCGACGATGTTCAGGAACTGACCGAACTTTGTGACAGCAGAGAGAAAAAAGCCCCGAATCAGTATAAACTGGTATATGATCTCATAAATAAAAAGCTGGACACAGAATATGGGTACGATGATCTGAAAAAATCAAATTCAAGCCCCATAGAGGAATTTCTCGCATGGCAGGAAAGCATTGAAAAATCACTGAAAGGTCGATAAGTATGACAGAACTGATAGAAAATATCAGAGATAAGATAGATAAAAAGAAAGTGACGAGCTTATGCAATAAGATCTTAAAGAAGTGCAGTTTTAAGTCTGGGAAAGACCTCCAGAACATATCCGCACTGGCGACATGGCTTTACATATACGGGTATTACGATGAAATGCTCAAAGTGTGTGATCTGCTTAAAGATATGGAGTTTGCGGGGGATTACGATATCTGGTTCAATCCCGATATGGTGATGTGCTTAAAGTCAAGAGTTCTCAGGGAGCGCGGAGAAACCGAAGCGTCACAAGTTCTGATAGATAAGATCAATGAGCACCGCCACCCCGAATTATACGAAAATCTGGTCGAGTCATATGTCGTTGACATGGATATAAACATAGCTGAGGAACTGAAAAACCGTCCCCGCTCTCTGGCGGACGGCTGGCGCTTCTGCAAACTGCAATCTGCAATAAGATACAGAGAAGCAGGAAAATTCCCTGTTTCTGATGAAAAATTCGATAACGATATTGAGGAACTGACTGCCATTTTGCGGCAGGTCAAATAGGTGATAAATATGATAGAAGATTTCAAAACAATAAAAGAAGTTGACAAAGAAACCATAGAAAAATATCGCGGTAAACTGCCCGATGAATATCTTGACATCTGGCAGGAACACGGTTACTGCACATTCTATGGCGGTTATCTTAAAATAATAGACCCCGAAGAATATCAGGAACTGCTTGAAAAGTCCTATTTTCTAGGAAATGCTTCAATACCGATAATGGTAACTGCATTTGGCGATATTATAACATGGGAGAAAGACGAATATGTCGGTATAGTCATGTATAGGTATGGTGAAGATGATATTATCCAAGCAGGCTTCAAGTATCTTATGATGGATATTGAGTATGGTGAATTAGATGAAGAATATCTGAGTATCGAACAATACAATGCCGCAGTAAAGAAATACGGCGAACTCGAATATGATGAATGCTTCGGCTATGTTCCGCTCCTTGCACTGGGCGGCAAAGAGTTGGTCGATAATTTGAGAAAAGTGAAAATGAAAGAACATATCGAGCTTATCTACAACATGGTCGGCGGGATATGAAAATACTCTGAAAGGTCGAAAAGTATGACACAACTGATAGAAAGTATCAGAGATAAGATAGATAAAAAGAAATGAGGGACAGATATGTTTGATAATTTTTACGGATTTGTCGGAGTATCAAACGATAAAGATATATCTTCCATCGAAAAGTTCAAAGAAGATGTATCGGGAAAAACTTTTTGCAGCGGATTGTTCAGATTTTTTAAGTCTGATGAAACAGAAAAATGGAATGGGATAGTGTCGGATTATTATTCTGACTATCTTGATAATATAGAGGTAATATGTTATGACTGGCTTGGGCGAGTGTTCGCATTAAGCAAGTTTACGAATACGATCGTATTTTTTGAGCCGGGAACAGGAGAAGTATACAATACCGATGAAACGTTTGAAGATTTTTTTGATATTACCATAAAAGAGTATACTAACGACTGCTTTGCCTCAAATTTTTTTGAATTATGGTATAAATATGCTGACGAATATCAATTGTCGGCAAATGAATGTGCAGGTTATATCGTCCCTCTGTTCCTGAGCGGGGAGGATACAGTAGAAAATCTTGAAGTGTGTGATATGGAAGTATATTGGGAAATAATGAGAGTTGCACACAATAATGATTAGCTATAATGCTGCTATGAGGTGTTTTTATGACGGAACTGATAGAAAGGCTTGTGTCCTGATGTATTAAGTCATAAGTAAAACGTAAGAGAGTATATGCAAATGAGAGATAAATTAAGAAAAAAAGAATACTTCGATACATTCATAGAAGAGGAGATCGAAGACATTCAGATGTTTGAAGACAGCCTTGCCGATGGTGAGATCGAAGAAGATAGAATTGATTCAATAAAAGACGAGATACTCCTGATAAAACTTGGTGTCATTATTGCGAGATATTCAAGATGCGATCCTATAGACGATATCAAGTCGGGATTTGAAGACATGATCGATATGTTTTGCGAATCATGGGACGGTGGTATATATGAAGATAATCTATGGTTTGCATCATTGGCTTATCTTCTGGGGCTTGACAGCGCAAAACTTGAAAAAATAAGGAAAAAATTGATGGAAAGCGACACGTATGACTATCTTATTGATTTTATCCTATCGGGTACTGAAAGCAAGTTTGACAACAGTAAGATATCTTTCCCGCGTTCATATAAAAAACTGGTCAAAAGCATAAATGAGAATGACAAAGAGTCGTTATTAAAATATCTGCGCGGCTGGTATAAAGGCAGTCAGGAAAGTTCCTGGTATGATACGCACAAGATCACAGACGACAACCTTTATTACGGCTACTGGTGCTTTGATGCAGGTGCAGTTGCAAAAAGGCTTGGTCTTGAAGACAGTGACCTGCAAAATGAACAGTACTATCCTTATGATATCGTTCATTTCAGCTGAACAACACATACATATACGCACGATGTCAATATGTATGGAAATGTCTGAAAATTGCTGGGGCTGTAAAGTTCTGTAAAGGCAGTCAGAAAATAAAGGAGAATTGAAATGATAAATAGTGTTTTTGGTGAGTTAACATACGAATATGGGTGGAATGGTGAAACCACAATTGATTGGTTTGGAAAAATAATAAATGTTAATGTGGTCGTTTCAGGTGAAGAAGACGAGGAAATCGATCCTCTCCAATGTGAATCATATGAAAAATTTAAAAATGCTTGGAATGACATAAAAGAATCCATTCTTGAAAGTGTGCTTTCCTACTATATTGACTTGAGAAAGGAACTTGGCTATGACGATGACAGCAATGAGGATTATCCTGAATTATCAAGTATTGAGGAAATCAAGGAAAAAATAGCATTGGATTCTATTGTTGTACCACTTTCAGGAATATATGATGGCAGAAGTATAGCGCTGGCATTTAATTGTGAATGGGATACTGAAAATGGTCTTGGAATTATACTTGTAGATGAAGAAATACAAGATATCGGATATCAAGATATTGTATTTTAAAATCCGGTTATCCCGCTGACACACCACAATTTGAATTGGTCTTGAAGACAGTGACCTGCAAAATGAACAGTACTATCCTTATGATATCGTTCATTTCAGCTGAACAACACATACATATACGCACGATGTCAATATGTATGGAAATGTCTGAAAATTGCGGGGACTGTAAAGTTCTGTAGTTATTACGGTGATACTTGTGTATAACACATAAAATATCAAACCTGATAAAAATTATTTTTTAGGAGGAGTTTTAATGAAAAAGACAGGCGCAAGAGCGGCGGGTATAATGCTTGCCGCAGGTATGGTGTTCACCTCAGCCGCAGGTGTTCTGCCGCAGATGCAGAGCAGTATGGTAGCTTTTGCAGGTGAGAACGATTTTAAGTGGTCTTCCTACTCAAAGAAAGACCAGTCATGGTGGAAAGGCTCGGAGGCTGCCGCACTTGCAGATGAGATGATAGCCTATCAGCTGTCTGACGGCGGCTGGCGCAAGGATATGAAGACCGCTACCACAGGTTCGTGGAACAAGTCTACCATCGACAACAACGCCACATGGGGTCAGATACGTTTTCTCGCAAACGTCTACAACGCAACAGGCACCCAGAAGTACAAGACTGCCTGCCTTAAAGGTCTTGATCTGCTGATAAACGGTCAGTACTCCAACGGCGGCTGGCCGCAGGTGTTCAACGATGCAGGCACTTACCATGCTCACATCACCTATAATGACAGCGCTATGGTACAGGTGCTTAACATCATGCTGGAAGTTTCCCAGAAGAAAGGCGCTTTTGCATGGGTAGACAGCAATTATCAGAGCAAGGCGAACAACGCTGTTGACAAGGGCATCAAATGTATACTCAACACCCAGATAAAAATAAACGGCACACTGACAGCATGGGGTCAGCAGCACGATGAGAACACCCTCGCACCCGCAGGCGCAAGAGCGTATGAACTTCCGTCTGTATGCACATCTGAAAGTGCGGGCGTGGTCGATTTTCTGCGCGCACTGCCTGAGTCCAAACAGAGCGCTGATGTCATACGCAGCATAAATGCGGCTGTAAGATGGTTCGATGCGGTAAAGATAGAAAACAAAAAGTTTGACTGGAACTCGGACAAGACCGACAAGGTGCTGACCACCTCAAACGGTTCTACCATCTGGGCGAGATTTTACGATCTCCAGAACAGCAAACCGCTGTTCTCTGACCGCGACGGCAAGGCGTACACCGACGTTTCCCAGATAAGTCAGGAGCGCAGGACAGGCTATTCGTGGTACGGCAACTGGTGTGCTAACAACATAAAGCTGGGCACTCTGCCTGAGCCGAGCACACCGTCACAGCCACAGACACAGGGCACACACCTCTATGTGGGCTACAGCAACAAGTCGAACAACTACAATACCATTCAGGCGGCTGTAGATGCGGCGGCAGCTAAAAACCCGACCTCCGAGCAGACCCGCGTGAATATCCACATCGCACCTGGTACTTACCGCGAACAGGTGCGCATAAACACACCCTATATCAGCTTTATCAATGATGAACCCACTAAGGAAGTCAAGATAACATGGTACTACGGCATCGGCTACAAGTACTACAGCATGGGCAGTGACGGCTACTACAATTCTTCAAACGCAAACTCGAAGTCATCAAAGGGCGAGGCGACACGCTGGGGCAGTGCTGTGGCACTCCACACAAAAGCATCTAATTTCCGCGCTGAATACATCACTTTCGAGAACTCCTTCAACCGCTATGTCACCGATGAAGAGTTAAAGGACGGCGTTGAGCCTTCGGGCAGTGAAGCTATCACATTCCAGCGTACAAAAGGTGCTGATGTCAAGAGCAAGACCGCTACCGAGCGTGCAGCTGCCATCGCTATCGAGGGCGACAACAGCGAATTCTACAAGTGTACATTTCTCGGCAGTCAGGACACCCTGTTCACAAGAGGTGCGCACGAGTATTTCCGTGAGTGCCGCATAGAGGGCAACACCGACTACATCTTCGGTCAGGGCACCTGCATCTTCCAGAACTGTGACCTCGTGTGGGCAGGCTACACCGACAAGGCTGTAGGCGGCTACATCACTGCGGCTAAGAGCGACGGCAAATATCTTTTCGCTGACTGCAATATCTTCGGCGCGAGCGGCATGAAAGTCGGCGCGGGCAACTTCGGCAGACCATGGGGCGCTGATGCAGATGTTGCATTCGTAAATACCAAACTCTCCTCCGAAAGCATGATAAACTCGGCAGGCTGGGCAAGCATGAGCGGCAACGCACCCGAAAACGCAAAGTTCAAAGAGTACAACACCACCGTAAACGGCAAGGCTGTCAACACATCGGGTCGTGTATCGGGTACTGTGAAGAGTTCTGCGAACGGACTTGATGTCAATACATACCTCAACGGCTGGGTGCCTTACTACTATACCAATTCGGGCACACCTTCCCAGCCCGTAACAGTTGACCCAATAAACGGCACTCTTATAAAGGCTCTCACTCCGCAGGCTAATGACTATTCTTCGCTTTGGGCGATAGATTCTTCTCTGGCAGTGGGCGACCTGCTTTATACCGACCGCGATAACATGACTTACACTCAGATCCCCGATACTCTGCTGGGCGCTGAAACGATCGTTACACCCTGCGATGCCAAGAAAATAACGGGCGACCTTGCCTCTTTCACCGCCAACGGCAATATCACTGTATACATAGCACTCGATAACAGAGTGACTTCGATACCCTCATGGCTTTCGGGCTACACAAGGACTTATCAGACTGTCACCAGCAGTACCGATGTCGTATACGACATCTACAGCAAGGAATTCAAGTCGGGCGAAAACGTAACACTCGGCACAAACGGTCAGTCAAGCAGCTGCACAGGCTACACCGTATTCGTCAAGAAGAATATCCCTGCGCCCATCAGCGGCAGCAGAGTACTGGGTCTTGCCGCAAACGAGAACGCACTCCCCGACCTGTGGAAGATAGACACCGATATAAGAGTAGGCGACCTTATCTATACCGACCGCGATGGCGTTACCTACACTGAACTGCCCCAGCAGCTTGTCGGCGCAGAAGCGATAGTTACTCCCTGTGATGCTAAAAAGATAGACTCCGACCTCGCCGTTTTCACAGCAGGCAGAGATATAACAGTCTATGTTATCTATGACAGCAGAATAACTGCTTCTACCCCCGCATGGCTCGCAAGCTACAGCAAGACAGGCATGACTGTCAAGAATGTTCAGGATGTTGCTTACGATGTTTACAGCAGAGATTTCAAGGCAGGCGAGAGGATCACTCTCGGCACCAACGGACAGACAAGCGGCTGCACAGGCTATTCTGTACTTGTCACCGATATGCAGACCTATTCCTACGAACCTGTAACAGGCGATGTCAACATGGACGGCAAATTCGATATTCTCGATGTTATCGAATTCAAAAAGTGGCAGACAGGCTACAGCAGCAGCATAAACTTTGATGCGGCAGATGTCAACAAGGACTACGCACTCAACAATGCTGATGCCGACCTTATGATGAACGTTATCGTCGGCAAAGCGACCTTCTGATATTAAGATTTTATACCATGCAATCAAATTAAACTTCAATCATAAGCTGACAGCTTTTGCATCACGCGCGAAGCTGTCAGCTTTTTGTTTGTACATTCCGCAGATAATTCAGGCTTTGGGAAACTTATTATATTTTTGTAAAAAAATGCCGCATGTCATTACAAACTTGAAAACACCGACCAAATATCAAAATATTAATGCGAAATCCAGTATATTACGTTTCTATTTTTGCTATAAATTCTGTTATTTATAACAAAAATTGCGCATTTTCGCTAAAACTCTTGACAAATATTCTAAAGGTATGATAAAATGAAAGCGTGGTTATATTACGGGTACATCGCAGATAAGCAGATGTACTGAACGTAAATGCAACATTTTAGGGAGGTTATCAAACATGAGATCAGATCTTATAAAAAAGCTGTCACTCATTGCAGTATGCGCTGCCATGACCTGTTCAGCTGTACCGAGTACTGTATTTACAGTCAATGCTGACACAAGCACGACCGTAAAGCTGGCGGCTTCAAGTGATGCCGCATTCTCGACCGACTTTGAGGACGGCGATGCTTCTATGTTCTCAAAGCGCGGTGACAGCGATACATCTGTCATCAAGGTCGTTGAGGACTCCGCTGCGCCAAGCGGCAGCAAGGTCATGTCCGTAACAGGCAGAAGCAAGAACTGGAACGGTCCTTCACTGGCAGTGGAGGGGATACTTGAACCTTATGTCAAGTATGACATCACTGTAAAGGTAAAGGCACAGTGGTATAACACTATCTGCGTTTCGATGCAGCATACGCCCGCAGGCTCAGACTCGCCCCAGTATACAAACCTTGTAAAAGCCGTTTCACAGGGCGATTATGTTGAACTTACCGCCAGCTTCTCCTACGGCTCCGATGAAAAAGATGTTTCGCTCTATATTGAAACAACAGGCGATGCCAATGATCTGTATATAGACGATCTCACCATATGCGAGTCGCCCAACAATCTTGATCTGAATGCACCGTCACTCAAATATGTTTATGGTGACATGTTCAAGTTCGGCACTGCAACTACTGTTTCCGAACTTGCACCAAAGTCTACTAAAACACTTATCAAAAAACACTTCAACAGCCTTACAGCAGGCAACGAACTCAAGCCCGACAGCGTCCTCGACCAGCAGGCATGCCTCGCACTTGCGGCATCGGGCAATGACGAAGACCCACAGGTAACTCTCGACGCTGCAAAGCCCATACTCGAATTTGCCCGCGACAACAATATCCCCATGAGAGGTCACGTCCTTGTATGGCACCAGCAGACACCTATCTGGTTCTTCAAGGAGAACTATGACCCCAACGGCGAGTGGGTATCTAAGGAGAAAATGCTCAGACGTATGGAGAACTATATCAAGAACGTCTTCACCGCAGTCAAGACCGAATATCCCGATATCGACTTCTATGCGTGGGACGTTGTCAACGAGTGCTTCACCGATGCGGGTGCGCCCAGAAATCCCGGCGTTCCTGATTCTTCCAACGGTTATCAGTCATCTCCGTGGGTACAGATCTTCGGTGACAACTCTTTCATAAAGCCCGCTTTCGAGTTTGCCAAGAAGTACGCTCCTGAGGGCTGCAAACTCTACTACAATGACTACAATGAGTATATGCAGAAGAGCGATGCTATCGTAAAACTCTGCGAAGAGATAAATTCCGACGGTCACTATATCGACGGCATCGGCATGCAGTCACACCTCAACGTTACCAACAACGGCGGCTCTGACCCATTCCCGAGTGTCAGCACTTACAGAAAGGCTCTGGAAAAGTTCAGCAAGACAGGTCTTGACATTCAGGTAACTGAACTTGATGCCACTGTCAACGACAAGAGGTTCGATCTTCAGGCTAAGTACTACAGCGACATCATGGACGTTCTCGTTGACTACAAGGACTATATCTCAGCAGTTGTCGTTTGGGGTACCACCGATGACCTCAGCTGGAGAGCCGACCGCGATCCCCTTCTCTTCAATGCAGACTACTCTGTAAAGCCCTGCTTCGAGTCCATTGTTGACGGCATCGAATACACCGAGCCTTCAGAGCCCGAAGTTCCCGCAGGTCCTACAGTATTGTACGGTGATGCAAACGGCGATAACAAGATAGATATCCTCGATGCAATACTGGTACTTAAAGCGGTGCAGGATCCAAGCAAATACGGTGTCAACGGCACAAGCGCCGACCATCTCACCAAATATGGCGAGATCGCAGGCAATGTTGACGGCATATCGGGTCTTACCGAAGATGACGCACTTGCTATACAGAAGTACGTTGTCGGCGGTGTACAGGAATTCCCGATAGCTAAATAATGCGAAAATTTTGCTCATATAAAGTATCCCCCGAAACGGTCTGCCGATCGCTTTGGGGGATATTTTTCATTATTGTCAGACCAAACGTTCAATGCACTGTGCATTCTGCCATGCCGCACCACTCTCAGCACCTTTGTCACCAAGCGCGAAATTCAGCGCAGCACTGATGACCACAGCGCATATCAGCCATATCAGCGGTTTCGGAGAATATTTCTTATCCTTGTTTTTCTGTGTCAGTTCACCAAGAGTATTTCCCGCCAGCACCCAGAACATAAGCATTGCAAGATTTTGCAGAATTATCAGCCATTCTGCGGTCGTGTAGTCGAGAAACGCAAAGTGCGACCTGAAAGTGATGTAATTCACTATACCGCTCTTAATGAACTGCCACAGTCCCGCACCCGCAAATGCTGTCAGCACCGCCTTGAATATCAGCCCGCCCCTGTCGGACAGCTTTGCAGTCATAGCTTTCACATGCAGACCGATATGCACACCCATCAGAATGAACGACCAGTAGGACATCGCAAGGTGAAGCGTCCGCGCAGTCATCACATTTATCAGCCCGTACATGAACGGCACTGCATGACCGCTCATTGACATTCCGCTGACCGCCGTCAAAGCTATCGACAAAAGCAGAAGCGTGTTCACCGCCGTCATGACAATACGGTACGGCAAATACTTACCCTTGAACACCGCCTTGTACCATCTGCGGTTGAGTATGTGGTGAACGATAAGCACCACCGTCATGCCGATGCCCAGCCATTCATGAAGCACATCACCCGTCACCTGAAAAGCCATAATAAACAGCAAAAGGACTGTCAGCACCACATCGACTATCCTTTTGATGATATTGGTCGTCTTTGCCTGCATAACAGTCCTCCTTGTTTAATTCATGTCATTTATCCAATCCTGTAATTCGCTCTCAGATATATTCGCATCGAGCCTGCCGCCGGCCAGCCAGTTTCCGCCGCCTGCCTGTGAAGCAAGGTTCTCTCCGCTCCTGCCGATGGAACTTCCGCCCGATGTGCAGAACGGTATGACCGTCTTGCCGTCAAAGTCATGCGCCTCTACAAATGTACTCATGATGCGCGGCGCTTCGCCCCACCATATGGGATAACCGATATACACCGTTTCATAGCCATCAAGGTCAACAGTATCATTTGCGATGGCGGGTCGGACATCGGGGTCGTTCATTTCGAGGGTGGTGCGGCTGTTCTTGTCGTTCCAGTCAAGGTCAGCATCGCTGTACGGTTCGGCGGCTGACAGTTCAAAAATATCCGCATCGGTCACCGATGCTATCCGTTCAGCAACACCCTTTGTTGTACCCGTTGCCGAAAAATACACCACTATCGTATCTTTATCCGAGTCATTTTCAGCATTTGTTTCGGGGGAGTTTTCCTCAGCCTGTCCCGCAGCTGCCGCATCATCGGCGGTCTGTTCTGTTTCGGATTTTTCGGCAGACTCTTCTTCCCCGACCGACTGTTCAGCCGCGCTTTTCTCAGCAGATGCAGAAGCCGCCGAATTATCCGCACTGTCAGTATTTCCGCAGGCGGTCAAGCCTACCATGCACACCGCCGCCAGTATCGGAAGAAAAAACTTTTTCATGGTCATATCCTCCTTATTCCGTCTTGTTTTTAAAGCTAAGGCACTTGCCTATCACATCGCCTGTCCTGAGATACTGGTAATTCGGGAACTCAAAAAGCACAGGCTTTATCGCAGTGTAGTCGGGCTTGCCCTTGTCATTCAGACAGCTTTCCTCAACATATGTGTTGTCGATGGTGCATATGAAACTCTCAAAATTCGGAGTCTTATAAATGTCAGCCACCGAACATTCCAGCGTGAGATTAGCCGCCTTTATGACAGGTGTGCCGCCCTCGCCCATCTCATATTCAAACAGTTCGGATTTATCGCCTTTTGCACCGCTCAGCGAACCCGCGATATCAACTTCGGCAAGCATCTCCTCTGTCACAAGGCTTATCGACAGCCTGCCGCTTTCCTTGATAAGGCGGTTGATAAAATGCGGTTCAGCCAGACTCACCAGAATGCGGTCATGCCCGATTATGCCGATGTGCGCCACCAGCGTCCATGTGGGCTTGTCGCCGTTCATCGCACCCACTATAGTCACAGGTGTGGGGTAAAGTGCAAGTTTTGTATCAATGCTTTTTTTCATGGATATCACTCCTGGTATTTATTCTGACACTGTGTCACTATAGATATTATAGCACCATTCTGACACAGTGTCAATACTCTGGAGCGCACTTTTTTAAATTCATTATATTGTACAACACAAAAGCGGCAAATTTATTGAAAGCGACAAATGTCATCTTCCAACGCTTCCGAAGGATATCATGCCTTTCGGACAGTGTTCAGCCTGTCCTGTCAGCATCATCTTCTCACAGATATTTGTATCTGATACCCGCAGATCGCATCACAAAAACAAGCCCCGACTGTCGTGGTACAGTCGGGGTCGTTTTAAGGAGAACTGTTTTCACATGGAAAACATAATAGGAATTATCTTACTCGATAGTAACACCAAATGCTCTGGAATTCAGTGCTCTGGTATCCCACTTGCCGTTTACCTTAGCGCAAACTACCATCTTGTAGGTGCCTGCTGCTACTTCGGGCGAAGTGAAAGAAGTTACATCGCCGTTAACGGTAGCCTTTACTACCCACTTGCCGCCCTGATATACAGCTATGCCGTACTTCTCAGCGCCGTCAACTGCTGTCCAGTCGAGCTTGAACTTGCTGCCGCTTACCTGAGTTTCAACCTTCGGGAAGCCTGCAGGCATTTCCGAATTAGCCTGAACTTCGATAGCATGTGTGAAGTCTGAGCACCAGATGTTCTGTACCATCGGTATAACGGTAACGGTGTACTTGGTGTCGGGCTGGAGACCTGTCAGAGTGTATCTGGTCTTGTAACCCTCTTCTATCTTCTTCCACTGACCGTTTTCCATGATGCAAATGCCATACTTTTCAGCGCCGTCAACTGCATTCCAAGTCAAGTTTACAGACTTGTCGCCGGGTGTGTAGGTAACATCTATAGGATCAGGGCTGTAAATGGTAACTTCCTTGCTGTCGGTGTAAACTACGCCGTCAGCCTCAACAGAAGCGGTGTAAACGTACTTGCCGTTCTCGGTGTAAGTAGGTGCAGTCTTGACCAGTTCAACTTCTGCATCGCGGGACTCTTCATAACCGCAGTCATTGCATTTGAAAACTGCTGTAACGGTGTTATTCTCGCCCCATACGAATGTAGGTTCGCCAAATGTGTGAACATCGTTAACAGGGATAACTGTGTCTTCTATAGCGATCTCAACATATTTGCCGTCCTCAAGAACATAGAACTTGCCGTCTGAGCCTGCATAATACTCTATGTTGCCTTCTTCGGAGCATGTAGCGTCCTTAGCGGCTATCTTCTTGACGGTAGTTGCGGGCATCTTGGTTATCTTGTGGTTGGTGTACTTTCTGCCGTTGAACTCAACAGTTGCAACGATGATGTGCTCACCCTTTTCACCGATCTTGCCTGCTGTGGTGCTCTCGGTGATAATACCTTCAAGAACAACGGTGTGCTCACTGTCGTTAGCGCAAACGAATGTTGCGGTAGCTTCCGACCAGTCTTCGTTCCATTCCCAGATAGGTCTTACATTGTAGTTATGACCCTTAGCCTCGATTATCCATGAATTCTCATCTATCTTAGTGAAGTCAGTGCCGTCGTAGGTGTAATAGAAACCGTCATCGCCTGTGTAGTACTCGGTGTTGCCGTCTTCATCACAAGTTTCTTCCTTAGCATCAGTTCTGGTGTACTTCTTGAATGTTGCGTTGAGGGTAACATCTTCGGTAACTTCATCAATGTCCTTATCCCAGCCGCTGAATACGAATACTTCGTTATCTTCGCCTGTCATTGTGGGCTCTTCGCCGTCATAAGAAGGCACTGTGCCAAACTCTACCAGCTCATCGGTCTCGATGGTCTTATCGCCGTTCTTCCAGGTAACTGTGAATGTGTTGTCGATGTTGACAACGATCGGATCCGTATCCACTTCATTCCAGTTTTCAGCGTCATCACCGAAGTTTACTCTGCAGTAAACAAAGTGATCGCCTGCATCTGTTGCCTTAGGCAGATCAGCTGACCACTCGCCCTCGTCAACCCTATATTCCATTACGCCGCCGCTGGTAGAACCTGCTTCAACAAGTGTCTGCTCCTCACGGTTGTACTTAAGACCCTCGATAGCCTTAGGCGCTGTTACCTTTGCGGTAGCCTTAGCTATTTCGACATCAACATCACCTGAAACAGGAACATAGTTATCCTTATCATCACCAAAGTTTACTCTGTAGTAAACAATGTGCTTACCTGCATCTGTTGCCTTAGGCAGATCAGCTGACCACTCGCCCTCGTCAACCTTATATTCCATTACGCCGTCGCTGGTAGAACCTGCTTCAACAAGCTCCTGCCCAGTGCCGTTAAATACCAGATCATCGATAGCCTTAGGTGCTGTTACCTTTGCATTAGCCTCAGCTATGGTAACAAAGAATCTACCCTCTGCGGGTTCTACGTTCCAGTTGTTCTCGTCAGCATCGAAAACTTTCCACTCAACAACGTATTCACCTGCATTTGTTGCAGTAGGAATGATAGTCTGCCAGTCGTTTTCAACATTCGACTGCTCCTTATCAACTATACGATATTTTATCTCGCCACTCTTGGTAGAGCCTGCTTCAACAAGATCATGCACATTGCCGTCAAATACCAGATCTTCAACAGCCTTAGGCTCTGTTACATGTGCATCAGCCTTTACAATATTAAACGTACCAATATTGTCAAACGTTACTGCCTTGTATTCCTCGTTCTCACCGTAAACTACCTTTATTGTAAACTTGCCTGCATTTACAGGAGCGCTGTCCAGCTTTACGCCCTCAGCGTTGTAGTACTCAACAGTGGCTTCGGGCATATCGGTATTATTATTTACCACGCCGAAGACCTTAGCCTTACCGTCATATACTAACGAGTCAGGGAGAATGAACTCGTAATCATCACGAGTAATAGTCTTCTTGACCTTAAGGTTTATCTCCATGCCTGCGGTGAGGGGTGTTATCTTAAAGTCTGCGTAAGCTGTTCCGCCGTAATAACCCTCAGTTTCAGCGACTTCCGCCTTGACGGTATATGCGCCCTCTGCGGTAGGCTTTTCGGTAGTGTAAGCGGAATCCTCTGCGCCCTGCGGCTTGTAGTAATAAGTAACATCGCCGTTACCCGTGTTGCCTGTCAGAACAGGTTCGCTTGCTTCGCTCTTATACGCCCAGTCTGCCATCTCCAGACTCAGATCAAGTGTACCCTTAACGTTCAGCGTAAGTATCATCTGACCGCTGGTGTTCTCATTGTTTATGGTGACAGTGTTGGTGTTCTCGTTATTGGTGTTGCTGTCATCGTTGGTATCAGCTATTGCGGTAGGCATCATGCTCGCTGTCAGTGACAGTGCCAGCAGACCGCTTATAATTCTTTTATATGTCATAATTTGCACCTCTCTTACTTAACATTTATCGCAAGGTCTATCTCCGCGCCGTTAAGGGGAGTTTTATCCTGCATCGTAAAACATTCGTACTTTAATTTTGCGGCGTACTCGCCTGCATCTAACGCGCGGGTGAGTTCCATCTCACCGACCTGTTCGCCCGGCGCTATATCATCGCTCTGCCAGATGGCTTCACCGTCTATGGTGAGGGTCATGCGGAAATAACAGCTGTTCTCTGCGGGGTTGTGTAACCTCGAAGTCTGCTTTGTTTCGCCTGCCTTAAATTCGAGTGACTCAAAGCCGGGAATATTTATGTTGCCGCTGTCCTGCACAGCGGACTGTCCTGCGGGAGCAGTTGTTGTAGTTGCGGGCTGTTCAGCCGAACTGTTCTCAGCTGTGCCGCCGCACCCGCTCAATATACAAGCGCTGAGTGCCGCCGCCAGAAAAGCCGCAAACACCCTATTCAGTTTGTGCATTTGTTCACGACCTTTCTCAGTTCAGTGGTTTATGGCTGTGGGATAAGCAGATAATCACTTACATCAACACCGTTTACAAAGAATTTACATGTGCAATCAACTTCTGAATTATTTAAGTGATCGTAAACTTGGTAATGGCAAAAATCATCTTCGATACCGAACTCGAAAATATACTCTATTTCATCCCGAGGTTTTATTACATGCAAAGAAAGTTCTCTATTCTCATAAACTTTTGCACGACCATCAAAGTATGCCTCAGTTACATTGTCACCCTCAAATGTCACATCATATTCACCGTTATTGTTCTTTACAATGATGTTTATTGTTTCAAAAGCACCATTTGTGCCGCCTGCATCGTAAGAAGCATCATAATCATTTGCCTTATATGTGCATGCTATCTTCAGCTCACCGCCATTTTCAAGTATCGGTGAGAGATTGCTTGCCTGCACTGTACCACTGCCATTATCGCCTGAGCCGCCCTCTTCCACACTAGCCGTAAACACCACATTATCCGAATAATTTCCTGCGGGGGCTTCATCGTAGTTCTCAACTATCAAGCCCGCTGTCTGTGAAACTCCGTCAGCGGTGAGGGTATCAAACTCCCATGTGGGGGCTTCTGCATTTGCGTTGTAGTCAGCATCTTCTTTCGCCAGATTGTAGCCAATGCTGTTATCGCCCGATTTAAGCGCCCAGCCGTTGTCAGACTGTGCTGTAACTACCAGCTTCTTGCCGTCTGCAAGAGTACCGCTTGCCGTTACGCCGCCCTCTATCTCGTTCCAGCCTGCATTCGCAACTGTGAATGACGAGGGTATCGTCAGCGTGTAGTCGCTCACAGTGTTTGTGATCTCGGTCGCACTTGCTGTAAAAGCACTCATAGTCATCGGCACAGCCGCAACAGTCAGCGCACATAACATCGAAGTCGTTCTCTTAAGTTTGTTTTTCATAGCATTAAGCCTCCTTAAAAAGTTTTATTATATTAAAAAGTTTCATTATATTATGCAGTCACTCACGGACTTTCTCAGTTCAGCGGTTTATGGCTGATCGATATGCAGATAATCACTTACATCAACACCGTTTACAAAGAATTTACATGTGCTATCAACTTCTGAATTTTTTAAGTGATCGTAAACTCGGTAAAAGCAAAAATCTTCTTCGATACCGAAGTGGAACATATAATCTATCTCATCCAGAGGATTCAGTACATGCAAAGAAAGATCTCTATTATCATAAACATCTGCATAACCATCAAAGTATGTCTCAGTTACATTGTCACCCTTACATGTCACATTATATTCACCGTTATTGTTCTTTACAATGAAGTTTATTGTTTCAAAAGCACCAGTTGTGCCGCCTGCATCGGCAGAAGAATTATAATCATTTGCCCTATATGTGCATGCTATCTTCAGCTCACCGCCATTTTTAAGTATAGGTGAGAGCCTGCTTCCGGTTACCACATCTTCCACACCAGCCGTAAACGTAAGCACATCGGTATACTCACCTGCGGGCAAGTCCTTGCCCTTAAACGGTTCAACGTCAATGCCGATAGTCTGTGTAGCGGGTGTTTCGCTGAGTGAGGTGAACTCCCACGAAGTCGTTTCTTCACCCTCTGCACTGTTCTTTAATTCGTAGTTGACATATTTACCTGACTCTTCGTTTTTCATACCCCAGTGATTTGCCGAGTCAGCTGAAACCACCAGCTTCTTGCCCTCAGCCAGATGACCTACCGCCGAGATATCGCCTATCTCGTTCCAGCCCTCGTTCTGAATGTCAAACCTTGCAGGAATGGTGAGTATGTAGCCCTCAACATATGCTTCACCGATTTGCACAGCTTCATTAACTAAAACGCCTTTGTCACTATTTTCAGGAGCACCTGCACCTACATTAAGCGCCATCGGCACAGCCGCAACAGTCAGTGCGCATAGCAATGATGTGGTCTTTTTCCATTTACTGTTCATAAATTATCCTCCCTTGTCTTTTTTTTATTTTGCACAACTAAAGCGCGCCCGCAGGGGGTGCCGTTTCACCCCCGCCGACACGCATTTACCCCAATAAAGCCCACACAAAGCGCGCAGTCACCCCATGTACGTATATCAGATATGTGCATGCTACCCTCAAACTTATACATGGTACTGCGCCCCTTTCTTGTTAAAAGATTTTAAATAAATCCACAACTTTGTGAACTTTCTTTTATGTTGACATTATAGCACACTCTATTGTGAAAGTCAAGCAAATTTCATTATTTTTTTATTTTAATTAATTACATGTTGTACATCTTGTATAAAACCATATCTCAATACATGTTAAAAAGAACTTAAATTATTAAGTATCTGTTTTTTTGTCGTTTCTCCGCAACTTTCTGTAACCGTCCGAATAACCCCATTGTCACGAATTTGTCAATAATTTGTGACTTGATAAATGCCGCTTCACTATTTTCCTCCCCAAAACTCTCCCCTCCCGAACCCACACCTCAGCCCCCTCACACTTACACCGCCCCTCCCGCCGATCTCACCCGAAACAGCACTCCCCCCCTTGACTTCTGCCGAAAAATCATGTATAATAAAGCATAGTATTTTGATAGAATTACTATTTTATGGTGGTGTAATATGTTGAACCAATTTTCAAGAACACAGTTATTGCTCGGCAAAGACGGCATCGAGCGCCTGCAAAGCGCCCGCGTGGCGGTTTTCGGCATCGGCGGTGTCGGCGGATATGTCTGCGAAGCACTGGTGCGCAGTGGTGTCAGCAGATTTGACCTGATAGACGATGACAAAGTCTGCCTGACAAATCTCAACCGTCAGATAATCGCGACCCGCAAAACAGTCGGCAAATACAAAGCAGAAGTCATGCGCGACCGCATACTGGAGATAAACCCCGATGCTGTGGTAAATATCCACAAATGCTTTGTCCTGCCCGAAAACATCGATGATTTCCCGTTTGCCGAATACGATCATGTGGTCGATACGGTAGATACCGTTTCGGCAAAACTGGCACTTGTCACAAAATGTCAGTCGATGGGCGTGCCTGTAATAAGCTGTATGGGCGCAGGCAACAAGCTGGACGGCAGTCAGTTCCGCGTGGCTGATATTTATGATACCAAGGTCTGCCCCCTCGCGCGTGTGATGCGCTATGAGTGCCGCAAGCGCGGCGTAAAGTCGCTGAAAGTCGTCTATTCCGAAGAAAAGCCCACTCGCCCGCTGGAAGATATGTCGATAAGCTGCCGCACGCACTGCATCTGCCAGCCCGGTACAAAGCACAAATGCACCGAGCGAAGAGATATTCCGGGCAGTGTCGCATTCGTCCCGTCTGTCGCGGGTCTGCTGATAGCGGGAGAGGTCGTAAAAGACCTGATATCTTCCCCGAAAAATAAGGAGAAAAAAACATATGAACGATGATATCGGAATAAGCGCCGAAGAACTCCTGAAACTCCCCAAAGACAGTCATATCCTCATAGATCTGCGCAGTGAAGCATCATATCGGCAAGGTCATATCGACGGTGCTGTCCTCACCCACAAAGATATCAGGTCGGCAGGCAGTAAAAAGCTGATATTCTACTGTCAGTACGGGGTCGAGAGCATAGAAACTGCGGCGTATTTCAGAAAGTGCGGCTTTAATGCGTACAGTCTGAAAGGCGGCTATGCACAGTGGCTCAAAACGCAGGATACCGCTTTCGATACCCAAGAACTTGAACGCTATGACAGGCAGATAACTCTCCCGCAGATAGGTCTGACAGGTCAGCAAAAGCTGAAAAATGCCGCCGTCCTCATAATAGGTGCAGGCGGTCTGGGCTGTCCCTGCGGAATGTACCTCGCCGCCGCAGGTGTCGGCAAAATAGGCATCATCGACCATGACGAAGTATCCCTTTCCAACCTTAACAGGCAGGTCGCCCACCGAGAGGTCGGCATAAACAAAGCGCTGTCACTGAAAAACACCCTGGTCGGCATTAATGATAAAATAGATGTGACCGCATATCCTTTCCCATTCACCAACGAAAACGCCGCAGATATCCTGAAAGGCTACGATTATGTGGCAGACTGCACCGACAGCGCCGAAACTAAGTTCATGATAAACGACCTCTGCGTGCAGTACGGCATACCCTACTGCTACGGCGGTGTCATCGGTTTTGAAGGACAGGTCATGACAGTCATTCCCCGCAAAACAGCCTGCCTGAGATGTATCTTTGAAGTACCGCCCTCAGTCTGCGAAACCTGCGAAAGCGCAGGCATCATCGGTGCATCGGCAGGCATGATAGGCTGTATGCAGGCACTCGAAGCGATAAAATACATAACTTCATCGGGCGATATGCTGACAAACAAACTGTTCGTCTTCGACATGCTTCGCATGAAAGCACGCACAGTAAACTTCGGCGGCATAAGCAAGCACTGCATTGTCTGTAACTCAGCCACCGCCCGCCGCTGACCAAAACATCTATACTATTATAATAGTATAACCCACAAAAAAAACTCACACCCCATCTGTTTCGCGGGCGTGAGTTTTTCCTTTTTATAACGGCTGTCATTTCCCACACCAAACAAAAAAGCCGAACACCACAGCATGTCAGTATGCTGAAGAGTTCGGCACTGTTATCTTGTCGGACGCTGCAAAATGGGGTTGGAATAATTGAGAAACAGTTCGCTTCGCGCCCGACGGTGGGGTTAGATGAAATAATAACGATAAAGTATATTGATTTCACTGTATATATTATAACATATCTCAGTCACAAAAGAGTTACGCAGAGCACCTCTTTTCGGGGTGGATTTGTGAATTTTTTGTAAACTTCGCTAAAAATAACTTTCCACCGTTGCTAGGCGCTGATGTTGTCCTCACGCGAAAGTTTTTATAGATATTGTATTTAATATTGCGTAAAGGTTGACTTTTTTTATATAATATGTTACAATATGATATATCAAGATGTCAATATCCTACAAAACTGCATGCGGTTCTGTATATCCCGAGTGCTGTGTGCAATATCAATATCTGAAAGGGTGGTTTTATGATGTATAATGCGTTGAAAAGGCTGACAACCCTTGCTGCTGCGGCTGTGATGGGTGCTTCGCTGCCTTCAGGCAGCGTGCTGTGTGCAAAGGCTGATAGTCCCTACACTGTAAAAATGCTGAAAACACATCTGTACAGTATGGACAACACTGCCGAAACCAAATGCCTTTTTACCGATGAAATGCCGGAACTGCCTTATATCAGACCTGCCGATTTCATGAGCAGGGCGCATACAGTGGCGGCGCAGTGTATCCGCAATGATGACGGCACTTATACCGTTTCAAACGAGAACGGTTCAATGGTCATAGACCCATCGGCTGATACTATTTTTTTTGATAATTTTGAGCATTTTATGTTTGAAGACCCTTTCAATGAAGGCTCTGAGCTTGAAAGCGATTATCTGGTCGAACTGCCCCTCACCGTCGATGACCCAAAGCCCGTTACGCTTGATTTTTCCGAATACGGCATCGACATCATAGAAGCTGACGGCGAGGTCTACCTGCCGCTGACCACCATGAACGACCTCGAAAACAATACCTACAACTACGCCGCCTATCAGGACGGTGAACTGTATTTCGAGCATTCTTTCTCGATGGCGACGGGCAGCGGCTACTTTGACAGGTCACCTGTTTATCAGCAGATGGAGCGTTCGCAGGCTATCGCAGATTTCACTTACCGTGAACTCTGCTTTGTCACTGATAAGCTGTACGGCGCACCGCTGAAAGCTGAGTTTGCCCCGCTGATAGAAGAACAGGGGCTTGACAAGACCCTCGACACCTACAGCGATGAGAGCCGACTTGCAAAAGAACTTCTGCTTTCCACCAGCAGGTCAGACCAGGCGATCGGTATGAGCATGCTCAGTGACGAGTTTGATGACGGCGGTCATACCGTCATGTATATCGATTACAATAACAGCGGTATGCTCTACCCCGAATGCGAACTTCTTAACGACTGGCTCATCAGACTCACCGCACCGCAGACAGATGCCGAAAATATGGCTCGCGATTCGGTGATAAATACTCTGCTTAAAAACGAAAAAATGATGGAAACAAACGAGCAGAAAAATAATGCTTTTCAGAATATTGAACTCGTAAACAGCTGGAATGACGGTCAGATCTGCTACGCTGTCGAGGGCGACACAGCAGTGTTCAGCTTTGTTCAGTTTTTCAATGATGTCATCGAGCCGTTCAAATGGTCGCTTGACCACGCAAAAGAGCATGGTGTCAAAAACTTTATCATCGACATCTCAGCAAACACAGGCGGCTCAACAGCAGTCCTCAGCTACATGACTGCGATACTCGAAAACAGCGTCGGCACACCCGATGACCGCACAAATATCCGCATGCTCAGCACAGTCACAGGCTCATATGTCACTCAGGATATAGACATCGACCTCGACCTTGACGGCGATTTCGATGATGATGACAAAAACGTAGTCTACGACTTCAACTTTGGCGTGGTCACTTCAAAAATGTCCTTCTCCTGTGCAAACCTCATGGCAGTGATGGCTAAAGACATGGGTATTTGTCTGCTGGGCGAGCAGAGCGGCGGCGGTTCATGCACGCTGGCTATCTTTTCAGACCCTCTCGGCGGATTTTACTGCATGTCAGGCAGTAAAAAGCTGGTATCTGCCGACAATACCGATGCCGACTTCGGCGCGGCTGTCGATCATGAACTTGCCGAAAAAACTATGGTCGATGGCACTGAGGTGACAGATTACAGCAAACTGTACGATATCGCATCGCTGGGCGAAATGGTCAGGGAATTCTATGCCGCCAAATCCCCCGAAAGTTCAGCACCCGCGATAAGTTCCTCTTCCGCAGGCGAAAACAGATCTGAGAGCGAAAGTCAGGCAGGCAGTTCACAGGCTGATCCTTCAAGTCGTGCGACCGCCAACACCACCGCAAACCCAAGCACAGGCAATGCACCTGCGGCATTTGCGGCAATGTCACTGCTGTCAGCGATCGCTGTTGTAACAAAGAAAAAGTCATAACAGCCACAAAACGTTCTTGCAGATATTTAAAATAATCAAAAAACAGGTGCTTCATCAGTTTATAGTGAAGCACCTGCCTTGTTTGTCACAGCACAGTTTTTCATACCGCTGTGCGGCATTCGCGTATAAGGTCGTACATATGGAACTTTTCGCCGCAGTCACGCATTCTGTCCAGCTTCATGCCGAGATGTCGGTAGCGCTGACTTTTATCCATGTCGTCAGTATCAAGTATTATCGGCAGATGTTTCTTGTCTGCAAGCGCGCAGACACTTTCCAGCATTTTCCGCATATACCCCTGCCGCTGAAATTCGGGGCGCACCACAAGCACTTCTATCCTTATGAATTTTCGCTTCGCCTTTTTCATCCTCGTTTCGATGCTGCCGCCATTGCTAAAGCAGGCAGATACAAAGTCTTTCAGCTTTCCCCAGCCGCCCAGCGCCTTTTTTTCAGCGAATATCATCTTTATCCCGTCAACCACGCCGATACTGCCGACTCCCTCGCCCGACAGTATCAGATATCCCTCACGCCTGTCAGAAGTTGCATACAGCAGACCGCTTTTGTAAGCCGCCCTGACTATCGCACCGATATATGTGTACATGGCTTCGCGGTCGTGGATATATTTCAGCAGTCCCCTGTCCGCTTCATTGTATCTGTAATCATAGAAAGAATCCGCTATCTGGCGGGAGATATCCTCTACCTCACGTTCAGACAGCCCGCGCAATTTTTTCATTTTTACCCTCCCGCATCTGTCTGCGAATGCAGTCCTGAGTATTCTCAGCCTGCCCCGCACCTGTTTTCCTGTATTCAGTTAGTGTTATCTAACCGAATACCATTATACACCCGCTCGCTCAAAAAGTCAATATAGCAATCCGCCTTAAAATTCAGACAAGATCCGGTCACAAAACCCATAGATCCCAGCTTTTGCGACTGGATTTTGTGAATTTAAAAAGTTGGATCGCTATAGTTTTAAAGTACATCTGTATCCGTCTGTCAAAAAGGTGCTCCGCCTTGACAACGAAAAAAATAAAGTATATAATATCATAAGATGAACTATATATTATAGTAAACGACATATTTATTTCTACATTCAGCGCTCACTGACGCTGTTATTATTGTGGCTGTGAGCGCTGAATGTCATGAAATTAATGTCGTTTACTATAAGACAGGAGTGTACCCATGAACGAGATCTTACAGCGGATAGGCTTGCAGACATTCATTCGCCTTATGATAGAATGCTGGAACGAATTGTTCCTGCTGTTTCTGATATTCAATATGCAGTTAAGCATTCAACGCGACAAAAGCGATGAACTTATCAACAAAGTCAAGATCCCCCTCTCAAAAGAACTGCTTATCTTTTACTGTGCATCTTTCCTGTATAACTTATGCGAGATAACGATAATTCTTTTTATAAGATTTTCGCGCCCTCATATCACGGCGGCGATGTTCTTTTATTATCTTATCGGCGGCTTCCAGACGTTTTTCTTTTTACAGGTCATAAAGGACAACATAGCTGTCAAACATAAGATAGACCGTATGAAAAGAGCGCTTACCGCTTTCCAGCTTTTGCAGATACCAATGGCTGTGATGCTTGCGGTCACACCCTTTACAGATGCCATCTACCGCATAGACGAATGCGGCGGTTACTCCCGCAAATGGGGCTTCTATGTATGGCAGGGCGTTACTATACTGACATTTGTTTTCATCGCCGCCGAGATAGCTTTCCACTGGAAACAGACCGATGCGTTTATCAAAAAAATAATACTGACCGCTTCATTCTTCCCGATGCTTGGCTTTGTCAGCGGATTGTCAAATTCAGGCAGGTCGATGAACAACGAGATGATAGCTGTCGCGGCACTGGTGATGTTCTTACAGTACGAAAAAAACAAGACCGAAGTCACACTGAAATACGGCTATGACCTCGAAAAAGCCAAGACCGAACTCGCAGAAACCAAGCTGAACCTCATGCAGGCACAGATAAAGCCCCATTTTATCAACAATGCCATGATAGCTGTGCAGGAGGTCTGCTATACCGACCCCGAACGTGCGGCAGAACTGCTTGACCATTTCGCAAGATACCTGCGCAATAACATAGATGCCACCGAAAGCACCGAACCCATACCCTTTGAAGAAGAAGTGCAGGCAGTGAGGGAATACCTAGCCATAGAACATGCCGATACCAGCAAAAAGTTCAGCTTTGAGTTTGAACTTAACTGCACAGGCTTCACAGTGCCCGCACTCAGCATCGAACCGCTGGCAGAAAATGCAGTAAAACACGGCATCGACAGGTATTCACCCAACGGAAAGGTAGTGCTGTCTTCATATGAAACAGATGACGCTTTCTTCGTTGAGATACGCGATAACGGCGAGGGATTCGATATGAATTCCGAAACACTCGGCAAGGGCGGGATAGGTCTTAAAAACACAGAATTCCGACTGAAACAGATGTGCGGCGGCAGACTTGAGATCAAACGCCGCGATAACTGGACAGTGGCAGAGATCATGATACCAAAAGACAGGAGGCAGTAAAATGGTAACAGTTACACTCGATGATGAACAGCTGGCAGTCAATGCACTGATACGTAAATTGAAAAAAATAGACCCCAACGGCATACACGAAGGCTTCGTAAAAATGGCAGATATGATGGATTTTGCCGATAACAACCGAATAGACATCGTCTTTATCGATATTGATCTCGGCGGTACTCTCAACGGCATTGACCTGACAAAGCACCTTTACGAAAAGTACGGCGATATGAATATCATAATCTACACAGGTCACTCAGACCCCGAATATAAGGCAAGCGCCCTCGACCAGTATGTCTGCGGATATCTGGTCAAGCCCGTATCTGAAGAAGAACTCAGACAGGCTATATCCCATGTGCGCCTGCCCATAAGAGAACTGCGTGTGCAGTGCTTCGGCTATTTTGAAGTGTTCTACGGCACTTCACCCGTCAGGTTCGAGCGCAAGGACAGCAAGGAAGTACTCGCCTACCTTATAGACAAGCTGGGTGCTGAGGTCACTGAAGAGGAATTGAGATGCCTTGTCTTCAAAGAAGAAGAGGACGGCGATGAGAAGCGCACATATGTCAGGAACATTATTTATGACATTCGCAAGACCCTCAGCAAATACGGCGTTCCAAAGGAATTCATAGCCAATTCGCGCGGCGCTTACAGCGTTGACAAATCGCTTCTCAGGTGCGATTATTACGACCATCTTAACGGTATAAGAGTCCCCGCCGCAAGACTTTGCCAGTATATGGAACAGTATCCGTGGGCTTACGGGGTAAAATGTAAGCTATTCGGGCAGGATAGCCTGTAAAACTTTTTAACTTATTTAGCAACGGAATATTCACCATGAATGGCGGCGCGGTAAGCTGCAACGGCGGTGACGGTGCTGTGGCAGGCGAACTGACCCCCGATGCGCTGATAGGCGTGACCACACAGACTCAGCCCGATGCTGATTACAGCGAAACCATCACTGTTACTGATGTTTCTATGATAGCAGGTCATGTAAAGAACATCAAGCCCATCGTTCAGAAATATAAAAACGCACAGTAAATAAAACTATCACCCCCCTCAGCGCATGAGGGGGCTTTTTCAGGATATTGAAAAATATCCCATCTGCCCTATTGACAAACGGACAGCACTGTGATATAATATATCCATCTTCAGGGCAGGGTGTGATTCCTGACCGGCAGTTAAAGTCTGCGAGCCGCTTTTGGCGGTTGACCCGTTGAAATTACGGGACCGACGGTATAGTCCGGATGAGAGAAGATATATTGGCTGACATTTTTGTAATGTTGGCATATCATCGCGCATCATGAATATTTTTGCCCCCGAAGTGTTTATATCGGGGGCTTTTTTATGCCCTTAATAAGGAGTTGATGGTATGGACCGCGAAGACTTCATGCAGGCGGCGCTTGACAGTGCGGAGAACGGCATGGGGTTTGTAAATCCTAACCCGATGGTCGGGGCTGTGATAGTCCGTGACGGAAAGATAATTGCATCAGGCTTTCATGAGAGATACGGAAGTTTGCACGCCGAGCGCAGTGCTTTCGCACAATGCAATAAAAAAGGCATAAACTGCGCGGGCGCTGATATGTATGTCACCCTTGAACCCTGCTGTCATCACGGCAAACAGCCCCCCTGCACTGAGGCGATAGCCGCACACGGTATAAGGCATGTGTATATAGGTTCAAGTGATCCTAACCCCCTCGTTTCGGGTAAAGGCGCGGCTTTCCTGCGCAGTCGCGGCATCGGGGTGACTGAGGGTGTACTCAAAGAGAAGTGCGATAAACTCAACGAGATATTTTTCAAGTTCATCACAACAGGTCTGCCGTTCGTCACACTGAAATACGCCATGACCCTGGACGGAAAGACCGCCTGCTATACAGGCGAGTCAAAATGGATAACAGGCGAAACTGCCCGCAGACATGTCCACCGCGAAAGACTGAGACATGCCGCGATAATGGCAGGTATAGGCACTGTCCTTGCCGACGACCCTCTGCTTACCTGCCGCATCGAAAACGGTCGCGACCCTCTGCGGATGATATGCGACACTCATCTGCGTATACCGCTTGACAGCAATATCGTGCGCACCGCAGAAAAAGTGCCGACTATGATAGTCTGCGGCGAAGAAGATGCCCAAAAAGCCGATGCGCTGAAAAATGCAGGCTGTCAGATCGTCTGCCTGCCAAACGGTAACGGCGGCACCGATCTTTCGGCGCTGATGAAAATGCTGGGCGAAAAAAAGATCGACAGCGTGCTTATCGAGGGCGGCGGCACTCTTGCATGGTCAGCACTGGAATGCAGCATAGTCGATAAGGTCATGGCTTACACCGCACCAAAGATATTCGGCGGCAAGTCGCCGTTCACACCTGTCGGCGGAAAGGGCGCAAAGTCGCCTGCTAAGGCGTTCATGCTGGAGGACACCACCGTTACAGCACTTGACGGCGATATACTCATAGAGGGGCGGGTGAAAAAATGTTCACGGGACTGATAGAAGAAGTCGGCACTGTATGCGAGGTACACAAAAGCGGCAGTCAGTCGTTCATACGCATAGCGGCAAAAAAAGTGCTGGAGGGTACAAAAGTCGGTGACAGCATCGCCGTAAACGGTGTCTGCCTTACGGTGACCGAACATGATGGCAGTGTTTTCCGCGCAGATGTCATGAACGAAACGCTGATGCGCTCATCACTCGGTTCGCTGAAAGCGGGCAGTAAAACCGACCTTGAACGCGCCCTGCCCGCAGACGGTCGTTTCGGCGGACACATAGTTTCGGGGCACATAGACGGCACAGGCGTGATCTCTGCCATACAAAAGGACGGCATAGCTGTGAGATACACATTTTCCGCCGAAAGCAGACTGCTTAGATATATCGCGGAAAAAGGTTCGGTGGCAATAGACGGCATCAGCCTTACGGTGGCATCGGTAAATGACAGCAGTTTCAGCGTGTCGGTCATTCCCCACACTGCCGAAAACACAGTGCTCCCGCTGAGAAAAGTCGGTGACACTGTCAATATCGAAACTGATGTCATAGCAAAGTACATAGAAAAACTGCTCCGTCCCGCGCCGCAAAAGAACAGCGGTGTCACGATGGAACAGCTTGCAAAAAACGGGTTTATCTGAGAAAGGCGGTAAAAATGTACAGATATGATAGTATAGACGATGCTCTCGAAGCGCTGAGAAACGGCGGGATAATAATCGTCACAGATGATGAAGACCGCGAAAACGAGGGCGATATGATATGCGCCGCACAGTTCGCGACTACCGAAAATGTTAACTTCATGGCAAGTCAGGCAAAAGGTCTTATATGTATGCCCATGACTGAGGAGATATGCAAAAGGCTGAAACTTCCGCAAATGACCGAACTGAACACCGATAATCACTCAACGGCGTTCACCGTGTCGGTAGACCACGTAAGCACCACCACAGGCATCTCCGCACAGGAGAGGGGCTTCACCGCAAGGGCGGCGGCAGACCCCGAGTCACAGCCGCAGGATTTCCGCCGTCCGGGTCACATGTTCCCGCTGACCGCCAAAAAGAACGGCGTTCTTGAACGCGAGGGTCACACCGAAGCAACGGTAGACCTCATGCGCCTTGCAGGTCTTGAACAGTGCGGACTGTGCTGTGAGATAATGCGCGAGGACGGCACTATGATGCGCTCGGAAGAACTCCACCAAAAAGCCGAAGAATGGGGCATGAAGTTCATAACCATCTCACAGCTGAAAGAATACCGCAAGGTGCATGACAGGCTGACAAAGCGTGTGGCAGACACGAAACTCCCCACAAAGTACGGCGATTTCCGCGCAGTCGGATTTATAAATATACTGAACGGCGAACATCATGTGGCGCTGGTAAAGGGCGATATCGGTGACGGCGAGGACATTCTCTGCCGCGTACACTCGGAATGCCTGACAGGAGATGCTTTCGGCTCGCTTAAATGCGACTGCGGTCAGCAGCTTGCCGCCGCCATGACCGCCATAGAAAAAGAGGGCAGGGGCATACTGCTCTACATGCGGCAGGAGGGCAGAGGCATCGGTCTGATAAACAAACTCCGCGCCTACGAATTGCAGGACGGCGGCATGGATACGCTCGATGCAAATATCGCACTGGGTTTCCCTGCCGATATGCGTGAATACTACATCGGCGCACAGATACTCCGCGAACTCGGCTGTAAGACCCTCCGCCTGCTGACCAACAATCCCGACAAAGTGTACGGTCTGAGCGGTTTCGGTCTTGAGATAAAAGAGCGTGTACCGATACAGGTATCCGCTACCGCATACGATATGAAATATCTGAAAACCAAGCGTGACAGAATGGGTCACCTGCTTGATATATAAAAAGGAGAGTTTATAATGAATACTTTTGTAGGAAAACTGACACCGAAAAATGTGCGCATCGGCATAACAGTCGCGCGATTTAACGAGTTCATCACATCAAAACTGCTGGGCGGCGCTGAAGATACGCTTATCCGTCACGGAGTATCGCCCGATATGATAGATGTTGCATGGGTACCGGGTGCTTTTGAGATACCTCTCATCGCAAAGAAAATGGCACAGTCGGGCAAGTACGATGCCGTTATATGTCTGGGCGCTGTCATAAGGGGAAGCACCTCCCATTACGACCTTGTATGTAACGAAGCCGCAAAAGGCATAGCGCAGGTATCCCTTGAAACAGGCGTGCCTGTCATGTTCGGCGTGATAACCACCGAGAATATCGAGCAGGCGATAGAACGCGCAGGCTCAAAAGCAGGCAACAAGGGCAGCGAGTGTGCTGAGGGCGCTATCGAGATGATAGACCTTATCCGTGAGATAGAGCGCTGAAAACCGATATATATATATAAGAAAAAGCGGTCACCCGTCAGGATGACCGCCTTTTCGTCTATGGAAATCTTTTTACAGCGCTCCAACTCTTTAAATTCACAAGATCAGGTCGTTAAACCTTTGATATCTGGTCTGTGTGACCTGATCCTGTCTGAATTTTAATGCTTAACGCTGTAAAACAACAGCATCACTCAGCCAGCAGTTCTTCTACCGTCATATCAGGCTTTTCAGCCATTCTCTCCAGCAGAGCCACATACAGGTCACGTACCTTAAGTGCCGTCGCATCTGTTATCACGCTCTCGTTGTACTGGAAGATGCCGTACATGCCGCGTGCATTCTCGCTGACAGCCAGCTGCAACTTCGTCATGCAGCCGTCCTTGCTTATGGGTTCAAGCGAAAGTTTCAGATCTTCAAATGACAGTTCCTCGCTCTTGTAATTCTGGAATGCCATGAAGAATTCGCCCCAGTCGTTCATGCTTCTCGGTGCTTCACCGCGTATCTCTTCCAGCAGCGGGGTAAGGTGGTATTCCTGATTATCCTGTATATTTCGGATATCTTCATTCAGCCTGTGCATCTCGTCACCCAGCTTTGCACCTCTGTCGAGTTTTGTGCGCACTATCACCAGCTTTGCAAGGCAGCCCATTATCTGCTGATATGCAGGTTCTCGCCTGTTGGCAAGCACCGACAGACTGAACAGGTCATCGCGCTGTATCAGCTTTGCCACCATCACCTGGAATGCGTAAAGAGTAAAGATGTACGGCGTTACCTTGAACTGACGGCTGACTGTGCGGATCTTCTGTGCCAGTTCTTCGCTTATGGGGAACACCAGATTTTTACCGACAGCCTTTTCAGTCGTCACACCTGTGTCGCCGTCAGGGAAATAGCGAGGGGTGAAGTCGATGCCCTTAAGGTATCTCTCCCAGAAAGCACGCTGCTGCAAGCCCTTTTCCGAAGTCGGAAAAGCCGCCTGATAAAGCGAGTTCTCACGGAAATCGTGCGGCATCTTTATCAGTTCGCCGCCGCGATAATAGTGGTTTATCTGCCCCAGCATCACACCCAGCGATGAACCATCGGAATTTATGTGGTTGAGCGCCAGATACAGTATCGAATACTTATCGGTCACACGCAGCAGACGGAAGTCAACAGCGGGCTTATCCTTTATCGGCACTGTAACATTAGCCGCCTTGTTCACCAGTTCGCGGCAGTATGCAAGCCGTTCCTCGTCAGACTCCCCTTCCGCTTCTATCACAGGCAGTTTATAGTCTGTGTGCGGCAGAACTCTCTGTGTAAGACCGTCATCGCTTATGACAGTCCTCAGACTGTCGTTGGTGCGTATCAGCATATCCAGCGCCTTTTCAAGACGGCTTATATCCACATCGCCCTCCAAGCCTATCGCCATGCAGAGATTCCAGCCTGAATTGTTCGGATATTCCTTTATGCCATCAAATATCATGCGCTGGGTTTGGTTTGTTTCAAACGGCGCATCTTCGGGTATGTCCTGTATCTCGACCTTTTCAGCCTCTTCCGATGCTTCGTCTGCGGCAGAAGGCTGTGCTTCTGCGGCTATCTCCATAAGGTATTCGCAGAATTCCTCAACGGTAGCATGGTCGTAAACATCATCAAAGTCAACTTCTATACCCCATCTGTTCTTTACCTCTTCTATCATCATCATGCCTGTCAGAGAATTACCTCCGCAGTCAAAGAAATCGTCCTGCGCAGTTATCTCCTCTTCCAGCACTTCTGTCCACAGCGCCAGCATCTTCTCACGGAATTCCTCTATGCTGCCTGTCGCTTCTTTCTGCTGTGCTTCTTCCTCTTCTATATTGTCAACTATGCCCAGCATAGAGAACTTGTGCTTAGGATATATCCAGTGCTTTACCTTGCTGAAAACATATGTGGGCGCACTGGTCTTGTAGTATTCATTCGCATCAAACAGCATATCCCATTTTACATTGCCGCCTGCAGCGTAGTATTCGCAGATAAAACTCTCAGCGCTCTTTGATACATATCCAAGCGCGATACAAGCATCATTTTCGGGCATTCCTGCGGGTATCTCCCCCATAAATACCGCTGTCAGCTTTTCGCTGCCGCTCAGTTCAGTCAGCTTGTTTACCGCTGCGGCTGACTTGTCTGCATACGCAGATGCAAATTTTTCAGCAGTTTCAGCGAAGTCTGCGCCGCTGTCATTCTGCGCCTGTGCCGCCACAAATTTGCCGAAGTCATCTGCGATAAGGTAATCATAGCTGAATCCCGCCTTCAAAAGCCTCCACAGTGCCTCTGTCTTTTCTGCCAGCATCTCAGCTGTAAGACCCTCAGGCTGCATCAGCACAAGGGCAGTCTTACGTTCATCAGTCTGCTTCACAGCGGCTTTTTCCAGTGAGGAAGCTATCTCATCAGCCGAGTTTCCGCTGACACAGATACGGTATACATAGTCGTCGCGCCCTGTGTCCATAGTATAAACAATGTTGCCGATATTGTCACTGTGCCGGCGAATGAATGCCGCTGTCTGCGCCGCCATCTCTTTCAGCGAATTTTCGTCCTTAGCGCTGAGTTTCAGCACCATTTCTCCCTTTTCTCCCAGAATATGTTCTTCTCTGTCATTTTCCATAACGACATGCGCATTAGTGCCGCTGAAACCGAATGAATTTATGCCGACGATACGGCGCTTGCCTTTCTCCCAGTGATGTACCTCCTGCAAAGGCTGTAAGCGCATGTGCTCAAAATCTATGTAGGGATTTGGTGTTTCAAAATTCGCCAGCGGATATGTAACGCCCTTGTCGAACTGCACAGCGCATTTCAGCACCGCCGCGATGCCTGCCGAAGCCGCCAGATGTCCTGTGCTGGATTTCATTGCCGAAAGCCATACCTTTTCGCCGCCGTCAGCCGATGTTTTCAGACTGTTCTCAATGCTCTCCGCCTCTATCGGGTCACCTATCAGCGTACCTGTGCCGTGTGCTTCAAACTCTGTTATATCACTGCCGCTCACATTACCTCTGCGCCACGCTTCAAGTATAGCGTCCTGCTGACCCGCCACACTGGGCGCTGTCAGACTGCTTCCGCGCGAGCCGTCACAGTTAATGGCACTGCCGCGCACGATACCGTATATGTGGTCGTGATCTCTGCGTGCCGCGTCCAGCGATTTGAGCAGTACAAAACCGCCGCCTTCACCCATGCCTGTGCCCTGTGCCCTCGCATCAAATGAATAACTCCTGCCGCCGCCCGATATTACACCGAGATTGTTGAAATCCTTGTCATCAAAGCAAGGAATATAGATGTTTACAGTAAGTCCGCCTATCAGCGCAAGTTCGCACTCGCCCGATACTATCTTCATGCAGGCTTCGTGCATGCCCACCAGCGATGACGAGCAAGCCGAGTCCACCGTAACATTCGGACCGCGCAGGTCGAGATAATAACATATCTTGCCCGCAGTCAGCGATTTCAGATTTCCTGTGTATGCCGCCGCCGACTCCTGACCGCACAGCAGTTTGTACTCGTTTTCACTGCTTGAATAATAAACACAGCAGTTCTTGCCGCGAAAACTCTCCAGCGAATAACCTGCATCGAGTATGGCTTCTGCCGCCATTTCAAGGCTCATGCGCTGTTCTATGCACATTACATCAGCTTCCATCGAAGATATGTTGAAGAAGCGGTGGTCAAAATACTCAATATCGTCTATATAACCGACCTCAAGGTAATTGGTGTCAGGGTCGAGTTTGAGCAGTTCCATACGGCTCTGCGGAACTTTGCGTATGCAGTCCCTTTTTTCACTGAGATTACGATGCAGTTCATCAGCATTTTTCGCCTGCGGTAAACGCATGCTCATTCCGATTACAGCAATATCTTTATAATTCATCTACTAACTCCTTTACAAATAATATACAGTCGAACGTAACCACCATGTCGGGCACACATGTGTGCATCTTATAGCGATCCAACTATTTAAATTCACAAGATCCGGTCGCTAAAGCTCGGATCTATGGGTTTTGTGACCGGATCTTGTCTGAATTTTAAGGCGGATCGCTATAGATCTCTTCCCGCTTTTACGGCAGAAGAAATACCGAGCCACAGCGTTTACGTTCGTCCGAAAAGATCAAATGTCGAATGTCTTTGCCGAAACAGCGGGTCTTGCCGCCGCGCTGTTCTCGCTTATTATTCTTGACAGCTGACGAACTGTCGGGTTCTCGAACAGGTCAACGACCGTCAGTTCTGTCTTGAATTTCTCATTTATTCGGCTTACAAGGTTTATGCTCTTGAGCGAGTTGCCGCCAACCTCAAAGAACCTGTCATCGTCAGACAGCTTGTCGATCTTCAGCGTCTTTATCCATATGTGTTTCAGTTCTTCACATATACCCGACATATCGTCCGCATCACCGCCGCCGACTGCCGCACCTTTCTCGATGGCTTTGTCAGTCAGCTGACGAACTGTGGGGTTCTCGAACAGGTCAACAACTGTCAGGTCTGTGCCGAACTCCTCATTTATGCGGCTGACAAGGTTTATGCTCTTAAGCGAATTTCCGCCGACCTCAAAGAACCTGTCATCGTCTGCAAGCGCATCTATCTTCAGCGTCTTTATCCATATATTGCGCATTTTCTCCGCAGCCGACGCTCTGCCGCCCGAAACTGCCGCTGCATCTACCTTTCCCGACAGAACAGCGCCCTTGCTGTCTGCGCGGAAACCGCTCGTGCCTGTGTGTACATTTACCGACTTTAGTATCTGATAGTTGTGGTCGTTAAGTCCGTACATCACCGCCGATGGTTTGACAGAAAACAGCTTCACCAGATATTCCGCGCTCTTTTCGCCCCTCAGTGTGTCAAATCCCAGCCTTTCACTGAGCAGGTAGTTCTCTTCGGGTTCGCCGCTGCTCATGCCGATGTCATGCCACTTGCTGCTTGCCGCGACCGTGAACTGCGGGTCGCTTGCAAATCGGTAGAACTGTGCCGATGATACCGCGCTGTAACCTCCGAATGAATATCCGCCGAACACCGCTGTTATGCTGGAAAGTATGAAAATATGCGTTTCCTTGCTGTGCGAAGCATATCCCGCCAGTTCATCAACAGCGTTGCGGCGCACCGTCATCGACTGCTTTATGCTCTCTTTGTTCTGATTGCGTATCAGATGCTTTTCGGGGCTTTCCCAGTGTGATACCGCACCTGCATCGCCAGTAAAGTTCACGATATTGTCTATCGTGCCCGACTCGGCTTCTATCGCATCAAGCACCTCCGTCAGCCTGCCGCTGACAGATATATCACAGCTGAGATATTTTGCAGGGCGTATCGCCGTCAGCTTTTCATAGACAGCCGCTTTAGCGCTGTTTGCCGAAAGTTCTCCCCTTCCCAGCAGATAGTAATCACCGCCGCAGTTTTTCATCAGATATTCGCAGAACAGCGAGCCGACACCGCCCAGTGCGCCCAAAATAACAGTGGTCTTTCCCTCCCATGTCTTTTTCCAGTCGCTCTGAGTATCGGGCATGTATGCCGAAAGCTGTTCTGTCTTACGCACACCGCCGTCAAAAAATACCGTCCTGTTCTGCTGATAGCGGTTCTCGCGTGCGCTGAACTCGGATACTATCTGTTCTTCCGCAGTTTTCTCATCTGCCACAGCCAGCACAGTATGTACCCACGCTTCCTCCAGCGGCAGTGCCGCCAGATATCCTTTGACAAGCGCCCACTTTTCGGTATCATATGAGGGCATTCTCACCAACAGCACTGTGTCCCTGCGGTCATCGCAGAGTTTCTTTGCTATGGCTGAGATCTCTGCCATAATATCCTCTGCGGAAACGTCATCAGACGGCACGAAATACAGCTTTTCAGGCAGTTCTTCGGGCAGTTCGCCGCTCTGTGTGAACTTAAGATACGACTCCGCTCCCGATATTCCCGCAGGCGCAGACTTTCGTTCCAGCGTGAACATGCAAGCCTTGATACCTGCCCCCGATACCGAACGCTGACCCGATATCTCATGCGCCTGATACTTCTTGACCAGCAGTTTCTTGTCTATCTTTCCGATGGCGGTACGCGGCATCTGCTCTTCTTCCAGCGCCACATATTCATCTGCAAATATGCTGAACTGACGCATCAGCACGTTCTGCATCTGCTTTGTTATCCCGTCAAGGTCATCTCTGACGGCATCAGTTTTTGTAAAGCATATCAGCACTCTGTCGTTGACATTCTCTTCGTCACGCACACCACAGCACGCAACACCGCCCGACATTATGCCGTCCAGCTCCTCAAGCGCTTTTTCGACCTCAAGGCAGGTTATGTTCACACCGTTTACTATGACGATATCCTTGTTTCGTCCTGTAATGACTATCTCGCCGTCAATGACAGATGCAAAGTCGCCCGTATCGAACCAGCCGCCATCAACAAAGCATTTGCGGTTCTCTTCCTCGTTTCGGAAATATCCTCGATTTATAGTTTCACCCGCAACTAACAGCCTGCCTATCGCTCCCTGCGGCACAGCGTTTCCCTTTTCATCGGCTATGATGGCTTTCACGCCGTCATTCGGCGTACCCACAGTTACAGAATTTCGGTAGACTATCTGCCCGAAACGGTCTGAGAAAAGTATGCCCGAACTTGTTTCGGTCATGCCCCACGAAGGCTTCATGGCACTGTATGCAAGACCTTTCTGTTCCAGCGTTTTCAGGAAAAGGTCGCAGGCTGTGAAGTTTATAGCCTCGCCGCCGTTGAGTATGAATTTGCAGCAGCTCAGGTCAACATCAAGTGCGGGTATCTTATCCTGTTCTTCCATCACCAGACCGTATGCGAAGTTAGGTGCCCATGTGCGGCTCACGCGGTAGCGGTCGATGAGTTTCAGCCATTTCAGCGGGTCGGTCAGTATCTCGGCAGTTTCCACCTGTATCTGCGATGCGTGGTCGTATACATCAAGTATGTGGTACATTACCAGTCCGCCCACATGGTCAAGGGGCATCCAGTTGAGTGAAACTTCCTTATCATCAAAACCGTATCGCTGTGAAGTTCCCTGTGAACGCTTGATGATATTGTGGTGATCCAGCATTACTCCCTTAGGTACACCCGTACTGCCCGATGTGAACAGCATCACCGCAATGTCATGTTCGTCCACATCTTCACATATGTACGAACCCTTTTTGCCGCCGCCGTAAAGTTCAGAGGGTCTGAGCATCTTTCTCACGCACAGCGGTTCGGTCTGTGCCGCAAACTTCTCCATGCCTGCTGTTTCCTTGTCGCCCGCGATGATGTAAGCATCTTCCAGCAGTCTGCAAACGTTCCATACCTTGTTGGTTGCGGCATCGTTCAGACGGTATTCAAGCCCCTGAGGAAGTCCCAGCGGTATCGCCACTATTCCTGCCAGCTGACAACCCCAGAATATCGTGATGCAGTCATACAGGTCTGACATCTGCAACACCGCAAAACTGCCCTTTTTCAAGCCCATCGCATTGAGAGATGCGGCGGCAGTACGCGCATTTTCAAGCAGCTGTGCATATGTCATCTCGCGCTCAGCACCGCCGTACTGCACTGTGCGTATCGTGTTCTTCATCAGTTCAGCAGGCGCTTTCAGCAGAATGTCAGCAAGGGTGTGATATGGTATTTCCGCCAGCGGCGCACCCTCCATGTATGAAGGCGGCGCATCGTTATCGACCGCTTCGCTCTTCTCTGCCGAACTCTTCTTTTCAGTGTCCTGCCATATCCATTTCTGACGGTGTTCCTCGCTTCTTGCAAACTGTACAGCGCCGTTTTTGCGGAATGCTTCTTCCTGCTGTGCCATCACAGCAAACTGTCTGCGCACCTGCGCATCATCTATAAATCCCACTGAGAACGCATGTATGAATATCACAGGGCTGTCAGTGTACGCACTCACTGTTTCGAGCATATCCTCAGTCGGTATGCTGTCACTGCTCACATATGATATCATCAGGCAGTTATCTTCGATATCAGCATCAAAACAAGCATGACTGAACCGTTCTTCCAGCTTTTTGGAAATTTTCTTCGCATAAGCCGAAGACCTCTCCGCGAACCATGCCTTATGTTCTGCGGCGGCGCTTTCAGCAGACATCTGCACATCAGCCAGCATCGCATCTATCACATCTAAGAATGTGTCCCTGACAGCATTTGCAGTTTCTTCCGAGAACAGTTCTTTCCTGTATACAAATCCCGCCTGATATATATGCTCCCTTTCCATTACACCGCATATCAGGTCAAACTGTACCTTCCTGCTCTCATCAGGTATCTCCATGCTTATATCATCGCCCGCATACTGCGCCTGATTGCCGAATACGCTCTCGCTCTCAAGGTTGAACATCACCTGATAAAGCGGCGTTATGCGGGGATCTCTGTCTTCGCACACCATGTCCACCACGCGGTTGAACGGCAATGACTGATGCGCCAGCCCCTCCCTGACAGTCTTGTGTGTACCGCGCAGATGTGTCAGCATATACTCGTCATTAAACGACATGCGCACCGCTATGGTGTTGGCAAAACAGCCTACCGTCCTCTGGAATTCTTCCTTTACACGGTTGAAAACAGGCGTGCCTACCACTACTTCACTCTGACCGCTCGCCGCAGACATCGCCAGCCCGAAAGCAGTCAGCAGATAGCTGAACACCGATACCTGCGCCTGCTTTGCAGCATTGCGTATCTTCTCACTGCGCTCAGCCCCCAGATCAGCCACAGCAGTCGCGCTGTCGTTAGAACCGTTTTTCGCATCTTTGCCGTCCTTTGGCAGATGTATGCGCTGTACACAGCCGTTCAGCTGTTCTTTCCAGTAATCGCGGTCAGCCGAAAAGACTGCCGCTTTCTGCCAGCGGATAAAATCATAATAACTGCCGCCGCTCTGTTCCGTGAAACTGCCGCGCTCACATATCTCGGCACACAGCGTCCTCAGCCTGCCGCATATCAGTCCCACCGACCAGTTATCCGCAAACATATGGTGTACAGCTGTTATCAGCTTTTTGCGTTTGCCATCGCTTATCAGCGTAAAGCGCACAGGCACCGCGCGGTTCAGGTCAAATGGTGTCACCTGCTGATGCGCCAGCTGTTCAGCACAGCTTTTCTCCCAGATGGCACCGTCCGTTTCAACAGTCGTCAGCGGAAGTTCGTCCTGCTTCATTATGCACTGATATATCCTGTCCCCTGCTTCCATTACCACCGCACGCAGCATAGTCTGCTCGCTGTAAAGCTGTCTTAACGCTTTTATAATGACCTCATCGCTGTACTTTTCGCCAAATCCCATAGCAAATACGATATTGTAATAAGGGTCATTCGGTGAACTGCGGTAGAGAAAATACATTCTCTCCTGCTCTTCCGACAGCGGATATATCTGATACTTCTCCGCGTCCTGCTCTATCAATGCCATGAACCTCTGACGCTTTTCGGGTGTCAGATCTTTTATTTTATCAAGGATCTCATTCATAGTCAACAACCTCCTTATCGTCTTTTACGATATAAGATCCAACAGATCTTCTACAGTCATATCCTGCTTTGGTCCGTTATCTTCACCGACCGTATCAGACTTCACTTCTCCGATGCGTTCGGTGATATCATTCAAAAGTTCGCCTGTGGTGTCGTAGGCAAACAGGTCGATAGATGCACAGCTGACACCGTACCTTGCTTCTATCTTCGAGCAAACTATCACAAATGTCAGCGAGTCAAGCCCTGTTGCCTCAATGTCATCTTCGGGTGAGAAACTGCATCCCGTCACCTCTGTGATGATGTCCGTCACAGCCTGCATCGGCGTTACATTTTCCGCACTCTCCGATGAAGCCTGCGCCGTTTCGGAAGTTTCCTCTTCGCCTGCAAACAGGTCGTATTCGGTGTCTGCAAAACAGTATTTCGGCAGAGATATGATGTGCACATCAGCATCGGTCGCCCTCTCAGCCGTTATCACGCCCCCCGCAAGGAACGTGTCTGCCGCCTTTTCAAGTTCGTCAGCCGTGAAAGCCGTGAGCGTGTACTCCTTTTCATCTGCCTCTCCGACAGCCTCATACGGCTTGACCGTTATACTGCCGCCCTTGTTTTCAGCAACAAGTATGCTCCTGCAAGCCATCGCTCTCCTGCCCGCACAAAGGGTGTACGCCGCATTCTGCCACTGTTCGGGGTGTCCGCCTGCCCATTCTGCAAACTTTTCTTCATACGTTTTAAGCGAATTTTCAGTCATCGCTGACAGGAAGAACAGCATCTTCTCCTGCGGTTCACCGACTTTTTCTTCTTTTGGGCAAGCCTGCAATACCATGTGTACATTGTTCCCGCCGATGCCGAAACTGCTTACCCCCGCCGTCAGAGGATATTCAGGGTGTCTGCCCTCAAGTGATATGCACTCGCGGTTAAGCACAAATCCGCCTTCTTCAGCCGCTTTGCTGACATGTTCACTGTTCACCACAGGCGGAACTGTCCTGTTTTTCAGCACCAGTGCCGTCTTTACCAGCCCCGCAATGCCTGCCGCATAGTTCAGGTGTCCGATGTTGTTCTTCACCGCCCCCAGTATCAGCTTTTGTTCAGGCTTGAAAATGCGCCGCAAAGCACCAAGTTCCACCATGTCGCCCAGCTTTGTGGCAGTGCCGTGTGTTTCCACCATGTCTACCTGTTCGGGCTTTATCTCGGCTGACTGCAAAGCATCGCTTACCGTTCTGAACTCTGCTGTGCGGCTCGGTGCTGAAAATCCCATCTTCACACTGCCGTCATTCCTAAGCGCACTGCCCTTTATTACAGCATATATGCGGTCATGGTCGCGCACCGCATCTTCATAGCGTTTCAGCACCACCACAGCCGCTCCGTCACCGGGTATACAGCCGCTCGCGTCCTCCGAAAAAGCCCTGCCGCGACCGTCAGCAGATGTTATGCCGCCGTCCATGTAAGCGTAATACCTGTTCTGCGGCGAAAGATTCACCGCCCCCGCCAGCATCACATCAGCTTCGCCGCTTTCAAGGAAACCGCAAGCCAGATGCGCCGCCGCCAGACCCGTTGCACATGTGGCGCGAAGCTGTACGACAGGTCCCTGAAAGTTCAGCTTGTAAGCCGTTCTGGTGGCAAGTGATGCACCGAGATACATCTTTGCCGTTTCCCTCTCTATGCCCGTAAGCCCCGTCTGATAATAGCGGCGATAAGCATACTCGTTTTCCTTAGCACCGCACACCAGTCCTATCCGGTCATCATTCTCACCCACCGTGATGCCCGCGTCCTCCATCGCATGGTGCGCCATCATCATCATGTATCTCTCCTGAGGGTCGGTTTCCATAGCATCGCGCTCACCCATGCCGAAAAATTCCGCATCGAACCGATACATGCCGTCAATACTGCCGAATGCGTTTATCTTCATGTATCCCTCACACTGCACAGGTCCTCCTGTCCTTGTGATAGTATCTTTGCCCGCACAGAGATTCTCCCAGTATTTTTCCACGCTGTCCGCACCCGGAAAAACACCCGCCATACCTACGATAGCAATATTCATTTTACCGCTCCTTTCAGCCCTGAGATGTACTCAGCCGTCTTTTTCGCACTGGATAGTTCCATAAGATCCATCGGGTCTATTGGCACACCGAATTCTCTCTCCATCAGCTTTCCCATCTTGTAAAGTTTCAGCGAATTACCGCCAACATCAAAGAAATTGTCCGCAGGCTTTATATCCTGCCGCCCCAGCAGACGCGCCCATATCCCGATGACCTGTGAAGTCATGTCCTGCGCCGCATTTTCCTGCTGAGGTCTTTCCTGCACACCGCCCTCAGCTTTGCCGAAATGCTCGCGGCATATCTCTTTCAGCTTTGCAAGATCGGTCTTGCCCCTCTCGGTAACAGGCAGTTTTTCAAGTTCAAGATACTGCGCGGGAAGCATGTATGTCGGCAGAGTTCCCGCAAGTACTTCCTTTATCTTCGATACCTCAGTTTCGCCCTCTGCGGTGTAGCAGAGTGTCAGCTTTTCATCTTCAAATATCACCGCCGCCGACTTTATGCCGCTGACAGCTTCTGCCGCCGCCGCTATCTCACCTGTTTCGATGCGGTAGCCGTTCAGCTTTATCTGCGTGTCTATCCTGCCGAAATAGTGTACCGCACCGTCAGCATCTATGCTGCACAGATCACCGCTTCGGTAGTATCTTTCATTCTCATACATCACGAATTTTTCCGCCGTAAGTTCGGGGCGGTCAAGATACCCCTCAGCTGTGCCGATACCGCCGATGTACAGTTCACCTTGTTCGCCTGCCGCACATCTTCTGCCATCGTTGCCCACAGTCAGCACCTTTTTGCCGCCGATGGGTCTGCCAATGGGCACAGCCGCCGCGCTGTCTGCCAGTTCATCAGCCGTGACCTGATGGCAGGTGGTCACACTGGTGCATTCTGTCGGACCGTATACGTTCAGCACACGTATGCCCTTCACCGCACCGCAAAGCGCAGCCAGCGGCTTTTTGCGGAATGCCTCACCGCCCGACATGATACAGCGCAAAGTTTTCATCCCGCTGTAATTATCAGCGGCGGCTTCTTCTGCAAGCAGTTCAAGCAGAGCGGGTGTCGCGTTTATATGTGTCGGCTGATGCTTTGAGATATAGCTGTAAAGCGCAGCTATATCCATCGGGCGCTCAATGTTCATAAGCAGCCCCGCACCCACCATCATCGGTGAAAAGATGTTCTTCACCGACGCATCAAAGCACAGCGCGTTCAGCGAAAGCACTCTGCTGTCCGCTGTAAGCCCCGTTACCTCAATGTTCCAGCGGCAGAGGTTCATCAGCCACTTCTGACGTATCATCACGCCCTTAGGCTTGCCTGTCGTGCCCGATGTGTATATGACATAACAGGGGCTTTCGGGATCGTCTGAAACTTCACCGCTGTATGCGGCGTTCTCATCGCCGCATATCCTTTCTATCTCTTCCCGCGTAAAGCGATACACAGCCTTGCTGTCACTCAGCATGAAGTTTTTTCTCTCTTCGGGGTACTGCGGCGGCAGCGGCAGATAAGCACAGCCGCTTGTGACTATCGCCATCACAGCCACCCAGAAGTCGGCGCAGTTGAAGGTATCTATCCCGACGACCTGCCCCGCCTTTATCCCCTCAGCTTTCAGATAAGCACGCAGCCTGCCCATGCGGACATCTGCCTGCTGATATGTCAGACTGCACACCTCGTCCGATACAGCACAGCTTGTGCTGTATCGGCTGACAGCTTCCTGCCAGTGTGCGCCAACGGTCGAATTTTCTGTTATTTTCATATTATCCCTCTGTTTCGTTATCAATAAAGCCAAGCAGATAACTCCTGAACTCTTCTGCAAGTTTCTCTGCACTCTCAGCTGTCATGTACGAACTCTTGTAAGTAAGCTGCAACAACGGCTTTGAGTTTATAAGTTCGGCATAAAGTCCGAAGTTGTGCTGCATCCTGTTCTTGACATAATCAAGCGCACCGAATTTCGGCTCCTTGTCCTCCTGCGCCTCTTCCTCGTTCTCTTCAATGTAATTGAAATGCAGGTCAAACGGCAGATGCTTTTTCGTGCTGTCTACCTTCTCCGTTATCAGTTCAAAGGGCAGTACCGAATGTGTCATCGTTTCGGGTATCATGTGCTTGTCATGAGCGAATGCCTCGCTTATATCCTCCGCCTTTTCACTGACAAATACCGTTTCGTGTACCAGCAGACCCGCCGTGTCGTCCATGCCCATGAAATTGCGCACCGACACAGGACTGCCTACCGCTATCCGCTGTTTGCCCGTTATCTTGTGCAAGAACTGCGTCAGCAGTGTAAAGAAGCCCACATACCTCGTTACATGGTGCTTGTCAAAACTGCGCATCAACCGTCCGAACTCTTCGCTGTCAAGCCTGACATCTGCCGTCATGCCCACTTCCGAATGTGTGTCTGCCTTCACAGAACCCGGCATCGCAGTTTCCGTCACACCCTCAAGTGCATCTCTCCAGAACTTTTCGCTCTCTTCGGGCAGTTCGTGACTGCTCTCCCAAGCCGCATAGTCGCAGAAGCGTATCGGATTTGCCTCCTCTGCCTTTTCGCCTGCTGTCAGCCTGAAATATTCTTCACGCACCGTATGCAGTATCAGCCTGAACGTTGCCTGGTCGCATATTATGTGGTGCATCGAGATGATGAACAGATACCTGTCCTCACCTGTCACCCACAGCCTGAACTGCGCTAAATGCTTGTCCTCCAGCGTGATGTGCAGTGCTTTCAGCTTTTCAAGTTCGTTTCCAAGCTGTTCCTCTGCCACCACCTGCGTCATCAGCGGTATACTTCCATCAGTCCTCACATTCATCACAGGGTCAAAATTGTCGTCCTCACCGAACTCTGTCCTCAGTACATCATAGCGCTTCACCGCACGCTGTACCGCTTCACCAAACATTTCAGTGTTCAGCTTTCCTGTTATCTCACACATGCCCGTCAGCGTGAACAGGTTGTCTTTCTCAAACATCTCGTGCAGCCAGATGCCCTCCTGCGCACAGGATATCCTGCCTGTATACTCAGTGCCTTCCGGCAGACCCTCCTGATGCTGACGTTCTATCTGCGGCATTGCGGAAACCTTTTCTCCGCCGTTACCCAGCTTTTGCAGTATAGCCAAGAATTCGGGCGCTTCAAATATATCCGTCAGACTGAACGCACAGCCGAACTCCGCTTCAACACGCTTGCAGAACACTATCGCAGACAGCGAATCGCCGCCCGCCAAAAAGAAACTGTCCTCCATCGTTATGTCATCATGCCCCAGCACCTCGCCCGCCAGACTAAGCAGTTTACGCGCCTGCGGGGTCAGCACCCTGTTTTTGCTCTCCCTGTTACGTTCAGGTTCGGGCAGCTGTTTTCGGTCTATCTTGCCCGTCCTGCTGAGGGGCAGTGCTTCCAGCCGCATGAACGCCTTCGGTATCATGTAAACGGGCAGTGAGTCTGCCAGCACTGCACGCAGTTCGGCATCATCATATTCCCTGTCACAAACATAGTAGCCCCATATCTGTGTCCTGTCGGGCGATACTGCCGCCGCTGCCGCCGTAACACCCTCCATCTCACAGAGAGCGCGTTCTATCTCCGCCAGTTCTATTCGCTTGCCGTTTATCTTTATCTGCAAGTCATCTCTGCCCATGAATTCGATCTCGCCGTCGGGCATATACCGTCCCAGATCGCCTGTGCAGTACATGCGCCTGCCCTGTTCGTCATAAGTGTATTTCTGTGAAGTTGCTTTCATATCGTTGCAGTAACCTGCTGTCACGCCCACACCTGTGCAGTACATCATGCCCGTAACACCCGCAGGAACTATCCGCATATTCTCGTCACGGATAGTGTACCTGTTGTTCGCGATCGGTCTGCCGTAAGGTATCTTGCCCTTTGAAAAGTCCTCAGGCTTGATGATGTGGTATATGTTCCACAGAGTAGTTTCTGTAGGACCTCCCACCGATACCGGCATCGCTTTCGGCATCTTCTCGGATAATTTCTGCATCAGCGGCACAGGCAGATAATCACCGCCCGTGAACAGCCTGCGTATACTGCTTATTTTATCGACTTTCTCCTGTTCCATCACCTTGTCCAGCATTTGCAGCATTGCAGGCACCGAATTCCATACCGTCACCTTCTCACGCTTTATGCAGTCCAGCCAGCAAACAGGGTCTTTTATATTCTTCTCCGCAGGCATCACTATCCTGCCGCCTGCCAGTATCATGCCGAACAGGTCGAACATCGACATGTCATGCGCCAGATTTGTCAGCGCCAGCACCGCATCATCACTGCCTATCTCAAACTTTTTCAGCGTGTAGTCGATGGCGTTGCGCACACCTCTCTGCGGCACCATCACTGCCTTAGGCTGCCCCGTTGAACCCGATGTGTGTATGATGGTCAGCAGGTCATCACCCGCAAAGTCACAGTATGTTATCTCACTGTCATCTGCTTCTCTGTCAAGTTCTGACGGCAATTCCACTGCATCTTCATACACATCTCCGCGCCCGCTCTCAGCAAATATGAACCTGCATCCTGTGTTCTTCATGCAGTATGCCAGCCTTTGCGCAGGCACCTCAGCTTCAAAAGGCACATATACTGCACCCAGCATCACAGCCGCCAGTGTGCATATCACCTGTTCAGCCGACTTGCCCAGCGCCACCGCGATGCGGTCACCTGCTTTAACGCCCGCTTTGCACATCATGTCCATCTTAGCCCGCACCATAGCCGCTGTCTGAGAGTATGTGAAATGCTCACCGTCTGCGGCAAGCAGTTCGCGTTCTTTGTTTTTGGTGAACGACTCAGCTATCCTCGCCTGAATGCTCTTTGAAGCTATGGGCATCTCATCGATGACTGCCCGCGACATTATCTTTCTGTCCCTCTCAGGAAGTTCTATCTCCTGACGCTTGTCCCATACCGAATAGTCAGCCGCCAGTCTTTCAAGCATCTCACTCTCGATACTTGTCATGTCGTCTATCATATCCTCATCGAACAAGCCTTTGGGTATGTTCCAGTTCATGGTCATCTCACCGTTGAGTATACGCACATCTATGTCTATCCATATCTGACTGGTCAGCGTTTCATCAAACAGTGTCACAAAATGCTTTCGCTCAGTCTGCTCATAGTCTGTCAGTGTCGAGAATACCACAGGCACCAGCGCACTTCCGTAATTGTTCTTCGACTTGTAGACCTCTCTCAGCACCTCCACACCGCTGAACGCACTGTTCTCGCTGGCTTCTATTATCTGTTCATAATTTCTCATGCAGGTCTGTATGAATGTTTCTTCGGGACGGCTCTCCACCTCTACCAGCATGAAAGTCGCGCATTCGCCCAGCGTTTTCTCTATGCCTTTCAGTCCGGCAGGTCTGTCAGTCTGCGGTATGCTCAGCAGGAAGCGCTTTTTGCGGTCCCAGCGTGCTATGACCTCCGAGAATACCGTGAACAGCACTGCAAATCCCGTGACGCCCCTGCGCTCAGCCTCCGCCTTGATGCGGTACCAGCTTTCCATGCTTATTTTGCAGGGTTTTACCACGCCCTGCGCAAGCCCCAGTTTGTCGGGATCCTGTTTCAGCGGCAGTTCGACCGCATCAGGCATGTTCTCTATCCTCTTCTGCCAGTAACGCTTTGCCTTTTCATATTCTGATGTTGTCTTCTGATGCACCTTGTACATCACATAATCTCTGAATGTCACATCTATCTCAGGCAGAACAGTGTCCTCGTCCTCATACAGCGCTTCCAGTTCATTATAAAGCAGAGTGTATCCCGCGCCGTCGATTATCAGCGTGTCAAAATATATCTGCAAAAGCGCATGGCTGTCGCCCAGCAGGTCAACATGTATCCTCACCAGCGGTATCTCGTCAAGGTCGAGTTTCCACAGCATCATCGTCCTCCTGACATAACTCAGATAGCGCTGTCTGAATTTCTCCGACCTCCCCCGCAGGTCAATGACGGGTATCTCGAAATCAGGCACATCAGGTTCTATATGCTGTGTGTTGTCGTAAGATATCACATCTCTCAGCACTCCATGACGCTTTATCAGTCTGCGTACCACTCTAAGCAGTTTTTCATGGTCGTAATCCCTGCACTCCGCTTCGATATAGCCGTGTGTCACAACGTTCAGCGACATCGTGTTCTTTCTGCCCACAAGGTACGCCTGCTGTAATTCTGTCAGCGGGAAAGGTTCGCTCTCGTCCGCACCGTTTTTCGATGGCAGAACAAATCCGTCCCCATCTTCCTCAGCCGCCGCTGTACCGCCCTGACCTTTCAGATACTCTGCCAGTTCCCTGAGCGATGAATGTTTGAAGAACTCCGCCAGCCCAATGTCAACACCATACTGTTCTTTCAGCGCAAATGTGAACTGTATCGCTTTCAGCGAATTTCCGCCCGCTATCAGGAACGGATCATCGGGGTCGTAACTGCTGTTTGAAGTATACTGATCGTATAACTCTTTCAGCTTTCTCTCCTCAGCCGTCAGCCCTGCCGACTGCACACCGCTCTCCTCACGCATCTCGCGTGCCTTTTCAAGCAGTGCGCGGCGGTCGGTCTTGCCGTTTGCTGTCAGCGGAAGTCTGTCCATCTTCACGAATGCCGCAGGCATCATGTATTCGGGCAATTCACGCAGTATCGCATCGCGCATGACCTCTCTCGATACCTCGCCCGATGCACAGTAAAATGCAGTTATCCTCTTCTCCTGAATGTCACCTATCACTTCGCAGGCGGTCACTTTCTCACAGCGCTGTATAACTGCGGCTATCTCCTCAGTTTCTATGCGCTTGCCGTTTATCTTTATCTGCGCATCATCTCTGCCCATGAACTTAATGCTTCCGTCAGGCAGATAACAGCCCAAGTCACCCGTGTTGTAAAGCCTTTCGCCTGTTATCGGGTCAGCCGCAAATTTCTCAGCCGTCAGCGCTTCATCACCAAGATACCCCTGCGATACACCGATGCCGCCCGCGTACAGATATCCCGTCACACCCACAGCTACAGACTGTCTGTCCTTGTCAAATATATAGTACCTGTTTCCGTCGATAGGCTTTCCGTAGGGTATAAAGCCCGCTTCGATATCTTCTTCGGTGATGTCGTGGTATATGTTCCAGAGTGTCGTTTCGGTAGGTCCGCCCACGCTGACAGCCCTGCACCCGCTGAAAGTGCCAAACAGGAACTTCACCAGCGTCGGGCGCACATAGTCACCGCCGTGAAAGAACAGCCTCAGCGGAAGTTCGGGCTTTATCCCCCTCTGCTGAACATATATCATGAACATCTCCATCAGCGCAGGTACAGAGTTCCATACAGTCACTCTCTCCTGTTCCATAAGCGCCAGCCAGTGCATGGGGTCTTTGCGCTTCTCATGGGTGGGCATGACTATCTTGCCGCCTGTGAACAGCATTCCGAATACATCGAACATCGACATATCATGTGCCAGATTTGTAACAGCCATCGCCGCATCTGCCGCTGTTACATCATACCTCTTCACCGTGAACATCACAGCATTCTGTAAAGAGCCGTGTTCTATGCACACAGCTTTCGGCATGCCTGTTGAACCCGATGTGTGTATCACTGCTATGCGGTCGTGTTCACCGCGTCTGACAGGCTCGAAAACTTCCGCGCTGTCAGCTGTCTCAGCAGGGCGTATGACCGTAATGCCCGCAGGTATCTGCGCATCGGTGTCACAGAAAACTATCTTCGCACCGCTGTTCTCAAGGCATCTGCGAAGCCTTTCTGCGGGTATGTCCTCCTCCAGCGGCATGTAGGGTATCCCGCTGTATACGCACGCGACGACTGCTGTTATCTGCTCGATGCTCTTGCGCATAAGTATGCAGACAGGTCTTTCGCCATCAGCACCCGCCGACTTCAACGCGGCACAGTAAGAATACATCTTCTTCATCAGTTCAGCATAAGTGATGCTTCTGTCCTCCTGCGCAACAGCTGTGCGCTCCGCATTTTTCAGCATGCTGTCCCTCAGCAGAGTCGCAGTGTCACAGTACTCCTGCGGCGCTCCTGTATCGGAAACTTTTCTGAAAAATTCCTGCTCCCTTACAGGTACGGGAGCGTACTGCACTTCCTCCCAGCCGCAGTTTTCTTCTGTCAGCTTCCTCACAAACGCCCCGACAGTTTCGGTCAGCCCGTCGATCATCTCAGCATCGAACAGTTCGCTTATGTAGTTTACCAGCAGGCTGACTTCGCCGCCCACACGGTCAAGTACCAGTTCAAGCGGTATATTGCTCGAATGTGACTCCATATAAACTTTCTTAAAGGCGGTAAGCTGTGTTTCACTGCCCAGCAGTGATGTCATCACCACCGATACCACTCCGCTTCCCAGCGTACTGCTCTCTTTTGCAGAATCATGCAGTATCTCAGTTCCCTTGTAAAGCGAATGGCTCTTCTTTTCGAGAAGCTGTTTCTGATTTTCGCGAAGCATCTGCAAAAACGGACGCGGCGTGCCGTCAAATGCAAAATAGATAAAGTTTGAGAACACTCCCGCAGTCTGTGCAAACTCACCGCTTTCAGGCCGTATCGACTCAGGCAGACAAAGCAGATATCTGCTGTTCCTAGTCAGTCGTTTCAGCGCCAGCCCAACGACCGTCAGCATGACCGTAAATGCTGTCACACCGTTTCTCTTTGCGCGTTCTTCCAGCCTGTGCCACTCTTCTTCCGTGAAAGCGGCGCGTCGCTGTTCAGCCGTAACTCTTCCGCTGTAATCTTTCAGCGGAAGTTCCAGCACGTTCGGGAGCGCCTTGCGCTCTTTCTCCCAGTAAGCCGCATCTTCCGCATATGCCTCAGTATCGGTCAGCTTTTGCAGATATTTCACATAACTGCCAAAATGCGCCTTTTCTTCGTCAGGCAGTGTGCGCCTGCCGCTGTAGATATCATCAAGCTCACCCAGCATCAGCGCTATGCTGTGTCCGTCCGCTGTCATGGCATCGAAATACAGCTGTATCCTCGCTGAACCGTCACCGCGCAACAGCGCACGCACTTTCAGCTGCGGCGGACAATTGGGGTCGAACTGTTCTGCCAGCATTTTCTTTCTTGATGTTTCTATCCCGCTTTCATCTTCAAGAACTTCTTCGTCCACGACCACCTCCGCACTGTCCATGACAGTCTGCGTGCCGTCCTCATTGAAAACTGTGCGCAGTATATCGTGATACCTTACTATCTCCTTCACCGCCGATGCGAACTTCGCGCTGTCATATCCGCCGCATTCCAGTTCAACATAACCCGCCGTAGGCAGTATAGAACCGTCCTCAGCATACTTCCTGTCAAAGAAATATGAAAGCTGCATCTCGGTCATTTCATAGTGCTTGTCATTAGTTTCCTCGATCAGCACAGAAGTACTGTTCCCTCGCTTTTCTTCCACAGCCATTGCAAGCCCTCTTACGGTAGATGCCGAAATAAATTCCGCCGCCGAAAGCTGTATACCGCATATCTCAGCTATCTGCTGTATCATCATAGTCATACCGAATGAGTCGCCGCCCTGATCGTAAAAATCAGCATCAGGTTCGGCAGACTGCCCCAGCTGTTCCGACATGATATTCAATATGCACTTTTCAAGTGCGTCCAGACCATAGCTGTCTTCCTGCTGTTCTTTTGTACTTGTCATTTCCTGATATTCTCTTATCTGCGTGGGACGGTCTTTCTTGCCGTTCGGCAGTCGGTGGAGTTCTTCCACAACACATATGACCGCAGGCACCATGTACGCAGGCAGATGCTTTTTCAGATGCCCCCTCAGTACCTCAGCGACTTCTTCGGGCGCACCGCTGCTTTCCGCAAACAGCATTATGGAATTTTGCTTGTACAGCCCCGCTATGGCGGCACTGACCTCTTCCAGTTTTTCAGCCTGATTTTCTATCTCTTCCAGTTCCACACGGTTGCCGTGTATCTTCACCATGTTGTCATTGCGCCCGCAGAACCATAACTCACCATCCACGCGCTTTACGATATCCCCTGTGCAGAACGCTATGCGCCCGTCTGCCAGCACCACTCTCCTTGACTGCGATATGTCCTGATATTCATTTATCATCGGCGCTTCAAACAGATACAGCATACCTGCCGTACCGTCATTCACTTCAGCCATATCCTCGTCCAGAATAACATACTCGATACCGTCTATCGGCGTGCCGACAGAGTTCACTTCGCTCCTGTCCTCAGTCCCGCACAGATGCGCTGTGATGTATCCCGTTGTTTCAGTCATGCCGTAAATGTTCCAGATCTGTGCCTTATACCGCGAAATAAAACTGTCTGACAGCTTTCTGCTCAGCACCTCACCGCCGCACATCACCACGCGCACAGCCGCAAAAACTTCGTCTGCATCTCTTCTTTTCATAAGTGCTTCCAGCACCGATGGCACAGCAGGCAGTACCGTGATACCGTAACGCTTCATATATCCCGCCAGACTTGCGATGTCGCGGCTTTCATCTTCACCGACTGCCACCACAGTGCCGCCGTTCAGCAAAGGCATGTATATCTCGTATATCGAGAACGCAAAGTTTACCGCCGCCTTGAAAAGCACCCTGTCATTTTCACGGTAGGCTATCTTATGCTGACAGCTCTCAAGTTCTGCCAGCAAAGCGTTCCCGCTTGTCACCACGCCCTTAGGTGTCCCGGTTGAACCCGATGTGAACAGCATATAAGCCGCATCTTTGTGTTCGCCGGCTTCTATGCCCGTTTTTTCAACACCGCTGTCTGTTATAAGATAACTGCACCCCGCAGTCTTTATGATGCTGTCTACCCTTTCGCGCGGGTATGATGCACTCTGCGGCACATAGACCGCACCTGTTTTCAGCAGTGCCAGCAGAGTTATTATAAGCCTGTCACTGCGCTCACGGTATACCGCCACCGTGTCCTTATCGGATATGCCCTGTTCTGCCAGTTCGGCTGCATATCCCTCTGCGGCGGCTATCAGTTCACCGTAAGTATAGCTTCGCCCCTCTGCGATGACAGCAGTCTTTTCCCTGTGCTTTTCTGCTGACAAACGTATAGCTTCGTAAATACCTGACATGTTAATTATCCTCTACTTTCATGCAGTTGTTTATTATCTCGCATATCTCTTCGATATGCTCTTTCAGGAAGAAATGATTGCCGCTGTATGTGATTATCTGCGGCTCTTTCTCACAGAAACGCCCCCACTGTCCCAGCGCCGCTGCGGGTACATACGGGTCTTCCGTCCCCGAAAATATCGTAACAGGGCAGGGCATCTTCCAGTCACCGCCGAAACGGTAAGTTTCTATAAGTTCAAAATCCGCCTTTATTACTGGCAGGAAGAATTTGTAGAATTCGGGATACTTCATCAGTTCAGATGTTATGCTCTCATATCCTTTCAGCTTCTCACAGAATTCATCGTCCGAAAGCATGTGTATCTTCTCGCACTCGCCTATCATATCGGGCGGAACAGCACCGCACAAAAAGATGTGCTTCGGCATCTGCATGTTTTTCTCTGCCAGCTTTTTTGCGACCTCGTAGGCTATCATACTGCCCATGCTGTGCCCGATGAACGCCGTGTTCTCAGTCAGCAGAGGTGCTATCTCTTCAACTATCTTGTCTATCACAACGCTCATAACACGCTGTAAAGGCTCATCTATCCTGCTTTCGCGTCCCGGAAGCTGTATAGGGAATACCTCCGCATCTTCTTCAAGATATTTGAACCACCTCGAATAAAACAGCGCACTTCCTCCCGCATACGGAAAACAAAACAGCCTCATCGACGGCGTGTCTGATGTCTTCTGATACTGTATCCACCGCGTATTCAGCGCCGTACCTGCATTCTTGTTATATCCCATAATTCTTTTACCTCCTCATTTGACTTAATTGATAATATGTCATAGTTAGTGTATGCTAACCAATATACGTAACATTAGTATATTCCAAATTTTTCTAGTGTTTATCTTCCGTGAACGCCGCACTGAAAATCACTTCTGAAAACGATACCATCACTTGAACCGACCTCAGCACATCGTCACATCGACCAAATATCACCTCCACCGTTCGTACAATCATATGATTTTTATTTTGATTTAGACATATTTTATTAAAAGTTGTACAAAAACGTACAACTTTTGCCCGCTTTTGACTGTTTGTAGGAGAGTATGCACGCTGTTCACCGCCCTTATCGGAACTACGGTACGACTATCTGCGGGAATACTCCTGTACTCCCCGCAGCAGCTTGAAAACGTACCTGCCACATCAGACGAAGAACTCTCGCACCCCACCGCCTCCGCCCACGCCAAAGTGCATAAGAGGGACAGACGCCGAAACGCGGTGTAATGACGAAGTTTAAAAGCGCAAGACCCTGTACGGGCACTTCCCGACCGTTCCGACATCTGCCGTGAACGGTACTTCATATCAATGTTCCAAACAGATATTCAGCCCGCATAGTCATACGGATAATTTCCTCTCATTTTACATATTTTACTTCCTGAAAATGGTTATTTCCACCCTGTATAGGCTAAAAAAGGTATAAAAACAGGCGGCGCTCATCTTCCCGCGCATAAAGCGCCGAAAGATAACGTCACCACTATATTTCCGTTTCACCCGCAAAGCAGTTTTGTGACTACCCTGCTGTAACCGTCATCGGCGTATATCTCGCTGATACCCCCATCATGCACGAAAAAACATCTGCTGCACAGCATATCAAGCAGTTCCATATCGTGTGTGATGACGAATACCGCCTTGCCCCGCTGTGAAAGTTCGCGTATCCTGTCGCGCACCTGTATCATCGACTGATAGTCAAGCCCGCTGGTGGGTTCATCAAATAAATACACCGACTTATCCTGCATCAGCCCCGCCGCGATCGCCAACCGCTGCTTCTGCCCGCCCGAAAGCGCCATCGGGTGACTTTCACGCCACTTTGTCAGCTGCATATCAGCAAGCACCTTTTCGGCTTTTGCTTCATCTGCATCATCGGATGATATCATACATTCATCGATCACGCTCTCGCCAAAAAGCTGAAAATTCACATCCTGCATGACTATGCACGAATGCTGCCGCAGCTGCTTGTCAGAACAGTTCTTACCGCCTGTCAGAAATCTCCCGCCCGATGGTCTTTGCAGCCCGCATATCAGCCTGAACAGTGTCGATTTTCCCGCACCGTTCCTGCCTGTTACGCCGATGATGTCACCCGCATATGCCCTGAAAAACAGCCCGCTGAGTACCTTGTGTTTTCCGTAAGCGGCTGATATATTTTTCGCGCATAGCAGTTCTTCGCCCCGCGCAGGCTTCTGTGATGCCGTCAGAGGTCTGCTTGCAAGCTGACGCAGTCCCAGTGATATGCGAGTATCTTCATTCATCGCGAAGAAATCTTTTCCCGACATTCGCTGTACTATCCTGCCGCTTTGCATTATACATACTGTGTCCGCAAGTTCCCGCAGGAAAGACAGTCGGTGTTCTGCAATGACAATGGTCTTGCCCTGTGATCTTAGTACAGCAAGTATCTTCTGCATGGTGACTATCGCAGCAGGGTCAAGGTTCGCGGTGGGTTCGTCCAAAACCAGAACATCGGGGTCATTCATGCAGGCAGATGCTATGGCAAGTATCTGCTTTTCACCGCCCGACATTTCGTAAATGCTTCGCCCGCGCAAATGTTCTATCCCGAAAAGTTCGGTCAGTTGTTCCATGCGCGCACGTATCTCAGCTGACGGGCGACCTGCGTTCTCCATAGCGAATGCCAGTTCGCTGTCCGAGTCAAGGTTGAAAAACTGCGACTTAGGATTCTGGAAAACACTGCCTGTCCGCCTTGATAGTTCGTACATCGGCGTGTCATCAACAGCAGCTCCCCCGACAGTGACCACGCCCGAGATCTTGCCGTCTGTTACATGTGGTATCATGCCGTTTATCGTCCTTAGGAGCGTTGATTTTCCGCACCCGCTTACACCGCACAGCAACACTGTTTCGCCCTGCCCGATTTCAAGCGTGATATCTTTCAGCACCGCTTCTCCCTGTTCGGGGTAGCTGAATTTCAGCCCTTGAATTCTTATCATGCCACCGCCGCCTTTCGGGGATATATTATGAAAGCATTTTGCGAAAGAAATTTCGGACTGCCCGAAAATTCATCATCGGCAGCATGTGGTATCATGCCGTTTATCGTCCTTAGGAG